>NZ_JBAKHD010000001.1:0-750892 GCF_049065735.1 Brucella sp. IR073 | reverse complement strand
TCCGGAGCGGCGTCGATCTGGTCATACGCCTTGAACTCACCGAAATACTTCGTGATCGCTGCCGTCAGCGACGTCTTGCCGTGGTCGACGTGACCGATCGTGCCAATGTTCACATGCGGCTTCGTACGTTCAAACTTACTCTTCGCCATCGCCGTCGTTCTCTCGTCTTCTAGAACCGGTTGCGTCCGACCGGTTTACCCGGCCCTGTTATATAAATACATCGGACAGAACGGCAAGCCGCCTGCCCGTTACTTCCTCTCGGCCAAACCGCTCTCAAAATCTGGAGCGGGTAGCGGGAATCGAACCCGCATATTCAGCTTGGAAGGCTGCTGCTCTACCATTGAGCTATACCCGCACACTCAACGACTCCGAACTCCGGCAGTGGTGGAGGGGGTTGGATTCGAACCAACGTAGGCCAAGCCAACGGATTTACAGTCCGTCCCCTTTAACCACTCGGGCACCCCTCCGGTCACTGCCAGCGGAGTCGAGCGACTAGGCATTTTTCACGGGCGCTCCGCCTTGGAAGCAGGTGGCTCATCCGTGGGGCGCGTTATGCAGAGAAGCCCCTCACCTGTCAACAGGGGATTGGGGAAAAGTTCGGTATACCCACCCTGTCCGTGCTATATGGTAGCAACACGATTTAACTTTCGAAGACATCGGAAGGTTGGAAATATGAATAGGCCGCTTAAAACCATGCCGCCCGTTGCGGATAAAGCCGAAGAGCGGGCTTTCTGGGAAAGTCACGATTCCAGCGATTATGTGGATTGGCGGAAGGCCGAAAAGGTACGTTTTTCTAATCTGAAGCCGTCCGGAGCAAATCGTGCTTCGACGGAATCATTCTGACCCGTTCTGTACAGTTGTTGCGATGGAGGTGGCGAGGCATGGATTCCTGTGACAAGCACAGGAATGACGGAAGTGGGGATGGCTGCCCTTAAATGAAAGCCGTTGTGCATGCCGCGAGGTTGAAGATTATCAGCGACAATCAAAGTAATCCGTCATTCCTGTGCTTGTCACAGGAATCCATGCCTCGACATTGCCTTCGCCGCGAGGCTGAAGAAACTCTCCGTCAAAAACAAAATGCTCCAGGCATTTGCGTAGACAGCAGGCATGGTTATAACCCGCCCATGAACGACAAACAGCCTCCGAAATCACCCAAGGATTCCCACTATGCGCGCCTGCGCCGCCAGCACCGCGACCAGAAGGCTGGTGCGAGCAGTCAACGGCCCCGCCCTGCCCGCCCGGCGATCGAAGGAACCGCCGCGCCGGAAGGATTGATCCGGCTCTATGGCCTTCATACCGTCCGGGCCGCGCTCGATAATCCCGAGCGGCGAATTTTACGGATGCTGGTGACGAAGAACGCGCTGGCGCGGCTGGAAATCGCGGAGCCGCAGGAGCTCCCCTTCCCTGTTGAGATCGTGGAGCCGAAGGCGATCGATAAGGAGACCGGCTCGGATGCGGTGCATCAGGGCGTGATGATCGAAGCGGAGCCGTTGCCCGCTAAAAAGCTTGCCGATCTCGAAGAAAGCTCACTGCTGCTGGTGCTCGACCAGGTGACCGACCCGCATAATGTGGGCGCAATCATGCGCTCGGCGGTGGCGTTCGGCGCGGGCGCGCTCATCACCACGGCGCGGCACAGCCCGCAGGAATCAGGTGTTCTCGCCAAGGCCGCGTCCGGCGCGCTGGAAATGATTCCCCATATCGAGGTGCGCAATCTGGCGGAGGCGCTGGGCGAACTTCACGCGCTCGGCTTCACCACCATCGGCCTTGATTCGGAAGGGCCGATGGAGATGGAATCAGCGCTTTCCGGTGATAGAATCGCGCTGGTGCTCGGAGCCGAGGGCAAGGGCTTGCGGCAGAAGACGCGCGAGACGGTGACCGCGCTGGCACGGCTGGATATGCCGGGGGCGATCAAATCGCTGAATGTGTCGAATGCGGCGGCGATTTCGCTTTATGCGGTGCGTAGGTATTTAGGGCGATAGGCTCGCCCCTCCTTCCCCCTTGCGGGGAAGGACGGCGCCAGCCTTACGCCGTCGCAATATACGCCTTGATCTCTTCCGCCTCGCGCTCGACTTCCTCGATGCGCTTTTTCACCACGTCACCGATGGAGACGATGCCGTCGAGGCGGCCGTCGCGCTCGACGGGGAGGTGACGGAAGCGGTTGGTCGTCATGGTTTCCATCACCTCGTTGATGGTGTGATTCTCATGGCAGACATGGACCTTGCTGGTCATCAGCTCCGAAACCTTGCGCTCCAGCGCCAGGGCGCCCTCCCCCGCGATGGCGCGGACGATATCGCGCTCCGACAGGATGCCCTTGATCGCGCTGCCGCCATCGCAGACGACGAGCGCGCCGATGCGGTGCAGCGCCAGAATCGCCACCGCTTCCATCAGCGTGGCTTCGGGCCTGATGCTTATGACATTGCGCCCCTTGCTTTCGAGGATAGATCTCACCGTCATGGCTTCCTCCACCAAGTATTTATCAGCCGCATGATCCCTCCTCCTCTTCCGGCCTGATAGAATAATATGGTGCAGAGAAGCACGCGGTAAAGCTGGGCGCCAGAACTATTTTAACGATATCTTGCAACATCGAGCGGACTAGGACGGTCGAGAAGGCCAATACCGAGGAAGCCGACGATAAACCCGCCGATATGCGCCTCCCAGGCGATATTTGCCGCTTCGACCGATGGCGTCAGCGACACTAGCCCGACCAGGAGATTGGTGATGAACCAGACGGCGAGAAAGGTGAGGACGGTGCGTGAGGTCAATGCAGCGCCGATGGGCAGCAGCGGGCCGGCAAATTCCGACCTGTTCCGGTGCGAAGGCTCGGGCACCCGGCGGAAGCCATAGCGGGCGGCGGCGCCCATCATGCCGGAAATGACGCCGGAAGCGCCGACTAGCGGCGCCGCCATGGCGGGATCGACGATGTACTGGGCGAAGGCCGCGGCGATGGACGTCACGATCCAGAAGATCACCATCCGCACCGTGCCGATGCGGCCCGCGAGCGGAGAGCCGAAGGCGGCGAGCCACACCATGTTGACGGCGATATGGGCAAAGCCGCCATGGAGAAAGGAATAGGTGACGGCGGAGCCCCAGGCCGCCGGGTCCGCAAAGCCTCCGGCCAGCGAAAACCGCACGGGCCAGAAGGCCAGATTGACCATCACCCAGAGATTCTGCCCGCTATCCAGCACATAGTTCTGGGCCAGATAGGCCGCCACACACAGGGCGATGAAGATGAGGATGATGCCCGGAATGTTGAAAACCGGTTCGGACGTCCGCGCTTGCCTCAAGTGATTCTCCGGTGGATTGGGTCGGCTCCGAAAATTCTGCACCTTTTTCGGCTGATGCTCAATTATGGACGCCCATGGTAAAAGAAAAGGCCGTTCAGGAAAACCTGAACGGCCTGGCCGGGCCCCCACCCGTGCACGTAAGTCTGGAGAAAGTGCTGTAATGACAAAGGCTTCTTCCGATTGCTACCTTAGCCATAGATCAGCCGCCGATGCAATGGAAAGCATTTGTTAACCTTAACCGGCCGGCGCGGTGGATGAATAAAGGGTTAAGGTAGCCATTAACCCTTCCGGATGGCACGGTTCCTGCACCCCGAGTCTGGCAACGACAAATCCAAAGCCAAAGATGTGCCGCCACGGCACATGATCCGGAAATGAGACATACCGATGAAGCATGATGGCACAGCAGCGCTTCTGGCTTACTGGAACCGCATCCGCGGGAAGCGCCCTGCCCCGGAGCAGGCCGAGATAGAACCGGGCGCAATCGCACGGCAATTGCCCGATGTCTTTATCCTGGAGCTGCCTGACAATGTGGACGCGCGCTTCCGGCTGGCCGGAACGCGGCTTTGCACCATCTATGGCGGCGAACTGAAGAATTCGGAATTCCTTTCGCTCTGGTCGCAGGAAGATCGCGCGGGCATCCGGCAAGTCCTGCAGACGGTGTTCCTGAACAAGCGCGCCGCTGTCATCGACCAGGAAGGAAAAAGCCTGTCACGGCGCAGCGCGGCTTTCGAAACGCTGCTTCTCCCCCTGGCGGACGACCGCCTGATCGGATCTATGATTGCCGTTGATCCCCCCTATTGGCTCGGGGCGGACAGAATCACCGAAAACAGCGTGCGCGCGATCGATCTGATCGATCCACGCCGCGAAGCATTACAGGTCCCGCTCAAGGCCGCCGCCGGCGCAGGCGCTCCCCCCGTCTATCTGCAGGAACCTTTGCAGGTCACCAGCCCTGCGTCCCGAAGGTTCGGCCATTTGACCGTCCTCAAGGGCGGGAAGGCGTGAGAATATTCCTTACCCGATATTAACGTGCGCCGCTTACCATGTCCCAGCAGTAATTAAGCACATGCGCAGGAAAAGATGCACGCACAGGCGGACAGCCGCACCGGGGACGACGCTCCGCACAAGAATTTCAATCCGGTGAAGGTAAACCTTCACGGGCGTTACATGCTCGAGGACCGGACGGAATATTCCTGCATCGTCGCCGAGATGTCGCCAGGCAGCGCGCTGCTTCTTGGCAACCGCGTCGGGCGGATCGGCGAGCGAATCATCGCCTATGTCGATCATGTCGGCCGCATCGAGGGCAATGTGCTGCGCCAGATGCCGGATGGCTTTCTCCTGCTGCTTACTGCGTCGGAGCGCAAGAAGGACAAGCTTGCGGCGCAATTGACCTGGCTTGCCAACAAGCATGAGCTGGATCTGCCTGAAGACCGCCGCCATGAGCGCATCGCGCCGCGCAACCCGAACAATGTGCTGACCCTCGCAGACGGACGGCAATATCCCTGCCGGATCATCGACCTTTCACTCTCGGGCGCCGCCATCGAAATCGATGTGCGCCCGGCGCTGCGCACGCCCGTCACGCTGGGCCAAATGCGCGGCACCGTCGTGCGCCATTTCGAAGACGGCATCGCGATAGAGTTCGCGCATGTGCAGCAGCGGGAGATGCTGGAGGGGCTTTAAGAATTAAGCGCCCCCTTCCCCCTTGCGGGGAAGGTGTCCGCGGAGCGGACGGATGGGGGTGCTGACGTTTGCGCCACGTTCTTCAGCAGAGGCACAAACGTCGCCACCCCCACCCGGCCCTACGGGCCACCCTCCCCGCAAGGGGGAGGGACAGTCTTCACACATCCACCACCTTGCCCTCTTTCAGGGTCACCCGCCTGTCCATGCGGGCGGCGAGTTCGTGGTTGTGGGTGGCGATGAGGGCCGAGAGGCCGGACTGGCGCACCAGGGCTTCCAGCGCGTCAAAGACATACCCCGCCGTCTGCGGGTCGAGATTGCCGGTGGGCTCGTCGGCGAGCAGCACCAAGGGCGCATTGGCGACTGCGCGGGCGATTGCCACGCGCTGCTGCTCACCGCCGGAAAGCTCCGCCGGACGATGCGCGGCGCGCTGGCCGATCTTCATGTAATCAAGCAATTGCTGCGCCCGCTCGGCGGCGGCCTTTTTCGTCAAGCCGCGCACCATTTGCGGAATCATCACATTTTCCAGCGCCGAGAATTCCGGTAGGAGATGATGGAACTGGTAAACAAAGCCGACATCGTTGCGGCGGATGGCGGTGCGCTCCTCATCGGAAAGGCCGCTGCAGGAGCGCCCATCCAGTATTACATCGCCGCCGTCGGGGTGCTCGAGCAAGCCCGCCGTGTGCAGAAGCGTCGACTTGCCCGCGCCCGAGGGAGCGACGAGCGCCACCATCTCGCCGCGTCCCAGCGCGAAATCGGCCTTTTTCAGGATCGCCAGCTCGCGCCCGGCTTCCGAATAGGCGCGGTCGACACCGGAGAGCTGAAGGATAGGCGTTTTAACCGGCTTGCGCGCCATCACTCATACCTCAGGGCTTCGACCGGATCGAGCTTCGCCGCCCGCCATGCTGGAAAGAGCGTGGCGAGGAAGGAGAGACCCAGCGCCATCACGATGACCGAGATGGTTTCGCCGGGATCCATCTTGGCCGGCAGCTGGCTCAGGAAATAGAACTCCGGATTAAAGATGACCGTGCCGGTGAGCCAGGAAAAGAACTCGCGGATGCGCTCTATGTTGAGGCAGACGACAATTCCCAGCACCACGCCCGCCGCCGTGCCGGCGGTGCCGATGGCGGCGCCCGTCATCAGGAAGATGCGCAGGATGGAACCGCTCGTCGCGCCCATGGTGCGCAGGATGGCGATATCGCTGCCCTTGTCCTTCACCAGCATGATGAGGCCCGAGATGATGTTGAGCGCCGCCACCAGCACGATCAGCGTCAGGATCATGAACATCACGTTGCGCTCGACATTGAGCGCGGAGAAGAAAGCCTGGTTGCGCTGACGCCAATCCGTCAACAGCAGCTGGCGTCCGGCGACCTCCTCAATCGGCTTCTTCAGCGCGTCGACATTGTCAGGGTTATTGACATAAACCTCGATCGACTGGACCTTGTTGTCCTGGTTGAAGAAGAGCTGGGCCTCGGTGAGCGGCATGATGACGACCGATTTGTCGAAATCCGACATGCCGATCTCGAAGATCGCCACGACCTTATAGGCTTTGACGCGGGGATTGACGCCAAAGGGAGTGATATCGCCATCCGGCGATATGATGGTCAGGCTGTCGCCGATTGAGACACCGAGACTTTGGGCCATGCCGGTGCCGATCGCGATGCCGCCGCTCTCATCAAAACCCTGGAGCGTGCCCTGCTTCACATTGTCGGAAATCATCTTGAGCTTGGCGAGATCCTCGCCGCGCAGGCCGCGCACGAGCGCGCCGGTGGGGGTGCCGACATTGCCCTGAATGAGCGCCTGCCCCTCCACCAGCGGAATGGCGTAGGTGACGCCGGGAATGCCGTCGATGCGCTTGATGAGGTCGGCATAATCATCGAAAGGCCGGTCGATCGGCTGCATGACCAGATGGCCGTTGATGCCGAGGATACGGGTCAAAAGCTCGGCGCGGAAGCCGTTCATGACGGCCATAACGATGATGAGCGTCGCCACGCCCAGCATGATGCCGGTAAAGGAAAAGCCGGCGATGACCGAGATGAACGCCTCGCGGCGGCGCGCGCGCAGGTAACGCCACGCAATCATCCGCTCGAATGCGGAAAAGGGGCCGGAGCCCCTTCTCGTCTCGGCTGCTGCCGCCTCGCTCATGCCTGCCCTGCCAGCTTGTTGATCGCCGCTTCGACGGAGAGCGTCTCGCGTTCGCCGGTCGCGCGGTCTTTCAGCTCGACCTCGCCCGCCGCAACGCCGCGCGGGCCGACGATGACCTGCATCGGCAGGCCGATCAGGTCCATGGTGGCGAATTTCGCGCCGGGGCGCTCGTCGGTGTCGTCGAGCAGCGGATCGAGCCCGGCCTTGGTGAAGGCTTCATAGAGCTTTTCGGCAACCGCGTCGCAGGCTTCATCGCCCGGCTTCATGTTGACGATGCCGACGCCGAAGGGCGCAATCGACTTCGGCCAGATGATGCCGTTCTCGTCATGGAAAGCCTCAATCGTCGCCGCGACGAGGCGCGAGGGACCGATGCCGTAGGAGCCCATGGAGACCAGATGCTCCTTGCCGTCTGGCCCCTGCACCTTGGCGCCCATGGGCTCGGAATATTTGGTGCCGAAATGGAAGATGTGGCCGACTTCGATGCCGCGCGCGGAGACCTGATCCTCAGGCTTCACCTGCGTCCAGGCCGCCTCGTCATGCATCTCGTCTGTGGCGGCGTAGGGCGTCGTCCATTTGGTGACGATATCGGTCAGCTGCCGGTCGTTGCGGAAATCCGTATCGGCGCCGGGAACATCGAGGTCCAAATAGGCGCGGTCGCAATAGACCTGGCTCTCGCCGGTATCGGCGAGGATAATGAATTCATGGCTCAAATCGCCGCCGATGGGGCCGGTGTCGGCGCGCATCGGGATTGCCTGCAGGCCGACGCGGGCGAAGGTGCGCAAATAAGCCACGAACATGCGGTAATAGGCCATCTTCGCGCCCTCATAGTCGAGGTCGAACGAATAGGCGTCCTTCATCAGGAATTCGCGCGAGCGCATGACACCGAAACGCGGGCGCACCTCGTCGCGGAACTTCCACTGGATGTGATAGAGATTGAGCGGCAGGTCCTTGTAGGAGCGGACATAGGAGCGGAAAATGTCGGTGACCATTTCCTCATTGGTCGGGCCGAACAGCATGTCGCGTTCCTGCCGGTCCTTGATGCGCAGCATCTCCTTGCCATAGGCATCATAGCGACCGCTTTCGCGCCAGAGGTCCGCTGACTGAATGGTCGGCATCAGGATCTCGTTCGCCCCTGCCCGGTTCTGCTCCTCGCGGATGATGTCGCAGACTTTGTTGAGCACTTTCAGGCCAATCGGCAGCCAGGAATAGATGCCGGCGGATTGCTGGCGGATCATGCCCGCGCGCAGCATCAGCCGGTGCGAGACGATCTCCGCCTCCTTGGGGTTTTCCTTCAGAATGGGCAAGAAATAACGCGAAAGACGCATGGGACCACCGACCTTAAGAAACCTGAATGCTTGCAGAATCAGGCGAAAGCATGAGCAAAGCTAAAGGGTTCTTAGCGGCTTCTCATGCGGTTGCAAACCCGGCTGCACATAAGCGCGCCAAATCGCAGCCGGACAAAGGCTTCAGCCCCCTGCACTCTGATTCACCACAATAGCCTGGAATGAAAAATTTGCGTGACAATCCGTGAGCATTCCGCTATTTTTTTAATCATAAAGAGAAAGCGGGTATAAAACTGCTTTCCTACGCGGTCAAAGTCTTGGGAGGATGCGATCTCGGCGCGATTTTCCGCTGCCGCCGACTATACGGAGAGAGATCGGACGCGTATTGAATTGCAAGGCGCAAGCCTTGCTTTTTTTTTGGAGTTTCCCTCCCCCTTTGCGGGGAGGGTGGCCCGAAGGGTCGGGTGGGGGTGGTGACGTTTGCGCCACTCTCTCCAGCAAAAGCGCACCCGTCACCACCCCCATCCGCCCGCTAACGCGCGCACCTCCCCCGCAAGGGGGAAGGAGGGCGCTATTTCAAATCCGGGAAGAAATGCGGGATGTCATCCAGCCCGAAGCCTGCAATCTGCGTCAGATAATAAAACGCCGCGAAGATGATCGCCGACACCACAGTCGTGCGGAAGAAGGCAAGGCCGATGCGCGGGCGGGCGGGGGCGGAGGCGGTGGTGCCGAGCGTGACGTCGTTTTCTTCAGCCTGGGTGCGCAGGCCCACCGGCAGCAGCGCGAAGAGCGTGACCCACCAGATGATGAAATAGATCGCAAGAGCTGATCCTATTGCCATATATTACACCTCCTCCAACTCGATCAGCACGCCGTTGAAGTCCTTCGGGTGCAAGAACAGGACCGGCCTGCCATGCGCGCCGGTCTTCGGCTCGCTATCGCCAAGGACACGCGCGCCTTCGGCCTTCAAGCGGTCGCGCGCGGCGGCGATATCCTCTACTTCATAGCAGAGATGATGGATGCCGCCAGATGGATTCTTGTCGAGGAAGGCGCGGATGGGGGAGTCTTCGCCGAGCGGCTCCATCAGTTCGATCATGGTGTTGCCGACATCGACGAAGGCAACCGTGACGCCGTGCTCGGGTAACGGTTTTGGCGCGCCCGGCTCCATGCCGAAGGCGGTGCGGTAGAGCAGGATTGCCGCCTGGATATCCGGCACCGCTATGGCGACATGGTTGAGGCGGGTGAGCATGGCCGTCTAATGTCCCGCCCCTCGGCCAACCACCCCCCTCTGCCCTGCCGGGCATCTCCCCCTCAAGGGGGGAGATTGGCTGATATGGTCCGCGTCACTCTTCCTTCGACGTTGGTGATTGATGGAGACCGCAATGACAGCCCAATCTCCCCCCTTGCGGGGGAGATGTCCGGCAGGGCAGAGGGGGGTGTCGTCAAGCGAACACTTCACCGAAAATATCCCTACACCTTCGTCAAAAACACCGTCACCACCGGCTTCTTGCCCCAGGCCTCATTGGCGGCGGAGCGGATGGCGCGGCGGATGGCTTCGCGTAGGACTTCCAGATCCTTGCGGCGGGCGCGGGGGATGCTTTCGAAGGCGCTGACCGCGGCGTCGAAGAGGATGTCCTCCATCAGGTCGCCGGTTGCGTCCTCCTCAGGCAGGCCGACCGCCACCAGATCAGGGTCGCCGATGATGTTGTAATTGCCGTCGATGATGACGGACACGCCGACATGGCCGACATAGGAGAGCTTGCGGCGCTCGGTGATGCCGACTTCGTCCTCGTCGCCGATGAGCTTGCCGTCCTTGAAGACCCGGCCGAAGGGCGCTTCGTCGATGATTTCAGCCGGGCCGGGCGCAAGGCGCAGAATATCGCCGTTGCGCACCTGCGCCACCTCGGGAATGCCTTCCATGGCGCCGAGCGAGCCATGGGCGACCAGATGCGCGGCCTCGCCATGCACAGGCACGAGGACGCGCGGCTTGACCCAGGAATAAAGCCGCCGCAGCTCGTTGCGGCGCGGGTGGCCGGAGACATGGACGAGCGCGTCGTCATCGGTGATGATCTTGATGCCCTGCTCGATCAGGCGGTTCTTCGTCTCGATGATCGCCTTTTCATTGCCGGGAATGGTGCGGGAGGAATAGATCACCGTATCGCCGGCTGACAGCGCGACGCTACGCATCTCGTCGCGGGAAAGCTTCGCCAGCGCGGCGCGCGCCTCGCCCTGGCTGCCGGTCAGGATCATCACCACGTTTTCGCGCGGGATATAGCCGTAATCGTCTTCACTAAGAAAAGGCGGCAGGCCATCCATATAGCCCAGTTCCGTCGCCACCTCGATCGCCCGCTTCATCGAGCGCCCGAGCACCAGCACCTGACGGCCCGCATCCCGCGCGGCCTCGGCGATGGAGCGGATACGGCCGACATTGGAGGCGAAGGTGGTGATCGCCACGCGGCCGCGGGCGTTTTCGATGAGCTCGCGCAGGCTCTCGCCAACCTGCCGCTCCGAGGGCGAGTCCCCTTCCCGCATGGCATTGGTGGAATCGCAGATGAGCGCCAGCACGCCCGCCTCGCCCAAAGCGCGGAAGCGGTCTTCATCGAGAAGCGGCCCGAGCGAAGGTTCGGGATCGGACTTCCAGTCGCCGGTGTGGATGACGGTGCCGAGGGGCGTGGTGATGGCGAGCGATGCGGGCTCAGGGATCGAATGGGTGACGGGGATCGCCTCGATCTGGAAGGGACCAACGGTGAAGGTTTCGCCGGTGCGGTAGAGCGTGACCGGGATTTCCGGGGCGCTCTGCTCTCCCTGACGCTTGGCTTCCAGAAGGCCGGCGGTGAAGGGCGTGGCGTAGACCGGCACTTTCAGGCGCGGCCAGAGATCGAGCAGCGCGCCGTAATGGTCCTCATGGGCGTGGGTGATGACGATGCCATGGATGTTGCGACGCTCGGCTTCCAGAAAACGGATGTCCGGCAGGATCAGGTCGGCGCCCGGCAAGTCCGGTCCGGCGAAGCTGACGCCCATATCCACCACGATCCATTCGCGGTTGTTCTCCGGCCCGTAGCCATACATGGCGAGATTCATCCCGATTTCGCCGACTCCGCCCAGCGGCAGGAAGACGAGTTGGGCCGATTTAGGCTGGGGCATTCAATATCCTCACGGAAAGTTTTTAGTATTTCGCATTGTTGTTCAAACGTTTAGCACTGGGGGATCATCCAATGCTACCCTCCCCCGCAACTATAGTTCATTTTTAGACTGAAGGCTGTGCTCTACGCCGCCCCCGCCGACGCCACCGCGCCGAAATGCACGTCGCCGGCGTCGATGCGGATGCGGGTGCCCTCGGCATCGCGGATGACGAAACGGCAATCCTCGTCGATGGTTTCGAAGATGCCGCGCACCACGCGGTTCTCCACCCGCACCGCCACTTCCCCGCCCAGCCCCGCCGCGCGCTCGAGCCAGCGGGCGCGGATGGTTTTGAGGCCCCTGCCCTCGTTCCACAGCGCGTGGTTCTCGCGCCAAGCGTCAGAGAGGGCGACGAACAGCGTCTCCGCGTCGCAAGCGCTGCCGAGCGCTTTCAGCGAAGTGGCGGGGTATGGCAGGTCATCCGGGTGTGACACGATATTGACGCCGATGCCGATGGCGAGCGCGAAGCGGTTTTCAGGCAGCAGCGTCGATTCGAGCAGGATCCCGGAGAGCTTCGCGCCATCGAGCAGCACGTCATTGGGCCATTTGAGGCGGATATCAGGGGTGCCGGTGAGTACGGCGTCGAGCGCATCGGCCAGCGACAGGCCGGCAACGAATCCGAGGGTCGCGGCGGTGGTCAGTTCGTAGGATTCGACGAGAAGAAGCGTGGCGGCGAGGTTGCCTGATGGCGTCGACCATGCCCGGCCCCGGCGCCCGCGTCCGCTCTCCTGTTTTTTGGAGACGAGCCAGAGCTTGCCCTGATCGCCCGATTGCACGCGCTCAAGAGCGACGGCGTTGGTGGAGCCGACGGTTTCGAAGGATTCGAGGCGGTAGCCGCTTTGGGAGGCTAGGGGGGATAGGGAGAAGGTCATAGCGGAAAGGCCGGCGGGACGGTACTCCCCCTCTGCCCTGCCGGGCTTCTCCCCCTTAAGGGGGGAGATTGGCTGTCAGTTCCGCTTTCGCCAATCGTCAACGTTGCAGAACGAAGCACCGTCATCAGTGAAGGCCGATCTCCCCCCTTGTGGGGGAGATGCCCGGCAGGGCAGAGGGGGGTGAGCACCGCCATATCCGCTTAAAAGAACGGCTTCGCTGCAGCCTGCGCAATCGCCTCAAGCGGGCCGCCGATCAGGACGTAGAACAGCACGAAAGCACCGGAAAGGCCGAGGACCACGCGCAGCGTGCCGGAGACGGGCACGAAGCCTTCCGCGGGCTCGTCGAACCACATGATCTTGATTAGGCGCAGATAGTAGAACGCGCCGACGACCGAGGTGACGATACCGATAACCGCGAGCGGATAGAGGCCCGCATCGACGGCGGCGAGGAAGACATACCACTTCGCCCAGAAGCCCGCGAGCGGCGGAATGCCTGCCAGCGAGAAGAGGAAGATGGTCATGATCGTCGCCATGACGGGATTGGTGCGCGAGAGGCCGGCGAGGTCGCTGATGCTTTCCAGATTGCCGTTCTTTCCGCGCATGGCGAGGATGAAGGCGAAGGTGCCGAGCGTCATGACGAGGTAGATCAGCATATAGAGCGCAACGCCGCGCACGCCCATCGCCGTACCAGCGGCGAGGCCGACCAGCGCATAGCCCATATGGCCGATGGAGGAATAGGCCATCAGGCGCTTGATGTTGTGCTGGCCGATGGCGGCGAAGGCGCCGAGCAGCATGGAGGCGATGGAGATGAAGACGATCACCTGACGCCAGTCATGCGTCGCGGAGCCGAAGGCGCCCATGGTCACGCGCACGACCAGCGCCATCGCCGCCATCTTGGGGGCTGCGGCGAGGAAGGCGGTGATCGGCGTCGGCGCGCCTTCATAGACGTCGGGCGTCCACATATGGAACGGCACGGCCGAAATCTTGAAGGCAAGGCCGGCGAGCAGGAAGACGAGGCCGAAGATCAGGCCAAGCTGCGGCTTGCCGCTGGAGAGCGCCGCGGCGATCTGGTCGAAGCCGATATGGCCGGTGAAGCCGTAGATCAGCGAGATGCCGTAAAGCAGCATGCCCGATGAAAGCGCGCCCAGCACGAAATATTTGAGACCCGCTTCCGTGGACTTGACGCTGTCGCGGTTGATGGCGGCCATCACGTAAAGCGCGAGCGACTGCAGCTCGAGGCCGAGATAGAGCGTCAACATGTTGTTGGCCGATACCATCAGCAGCATGCCGAGCGTCGCAAGCACGACCAGCACCGGGAACTCGAAGCGGTCGAATTTTTCCTGCTTGGCGAAGCCCATGGACATGATCAGCGTGACGATGGAGCCGATCAGCGTCAGCACCTTCATGAAGCTGCCGAAGCCGTCATTGACGATGGCATCGCCGAAGGCCTTGCCCTCGGTGGGGCAGAAGATGATCAATGCCAGCGCCGCGAGCATCACCAGCACGGCGAGGCCGCTCACCGTCGCGCTCGCCTTCTCGCCGGCGAAGACGCCCACCATCAACAGCGCAAGCGCCCCTACCCCCAGAACCAGCTCCGGGGCAAGAAGCGTCAGTTGTGCAATCAGATCGGTCTGCATCAGGCTCTAGCCTCTTAATGTGCGAGCGCAACGCTGGCGGCGGCGGCCAGCGATGCATGGTACTGGTTGACGAGCGCGCTCACGGCGGCGGCGGTCACGTTGAACACCGGAGCCGGGTAGACGCCGAAGAAGATGGTGAGAACGATGAGCGGATAGAGGATGATCTTCTCACGCAGCGAGAGATCGAGCAGCCCCTTGAGGCTATCCTTGGTCAGCGCACCGAAGACCACCCGGCGATAGAGCCAGAGCGCATAGGCCGCCGACAGGATGACGCCGGTCGCTGCGAAGAAGGCCACCCAGGTGTTGACCTGGAACACGCCGAACAGCGTCAGGAACTCACCGATGAAGCCTGACGTGCCGGGCAGGCCGACATTCGCCATGGTGAAGATCAGGAAGGCGACGGCATATTTCGGCATGTTGTTGACGAGCCCGCCATAGGCCGCGATCTCGCGGGTGTGCATGCGGTCATAGACGACGCCGACGCACAGGAAGAGCGCGCCCGAGACGATGCCGTGCGACAGCATCTGGAAAATGGCGCCCTGGATGCCGAGCTCATTGGCCGCGAAGATGCCCATCGTCACATAGCCCATATGGGCGACGGAGGAGTAGGCGATGAGCTTCTTAATATCCTCCTGCACCAGCGCGACGAGCGAGGTGTAGATGATGGCGATGGCCGAAAGCGCGAAGACGAGCGGCGCGAATTCCGCCGAAGCGAGCGGAAACATCGGCAGCGAGAAGCGCAGGAAGCCGTAGCCGCCGAGCTTCAGGAGAATGCCCGCAAGGATGACGGAACCGGCGGTCGGCGCTTCGACGTGCGCATCCGGCAGCCAGGTATGGACGGGCCACATCGGCATCTTCACCGCGAAGGAGGCAAAGAAGGCGAGCCAGAGCCAGGTCTGCATCGAGGCCGGGAAATTATATTTCAGGAGTTCCGTGATGTCGGTGGTGCCGGCCTGCCAGGCCATCGCCATGATGGCGATCAGCATCAGCACCGAGCCGAGCAGCGTATAGAGGAAGAACTTGAAGCTGGCATAGACGCGGCGCTTGCCGCCCCACACGCCGATGATGATGAACATCGGAATGAGGCCTGCTTCGAAGAAGACGTAGAAGAGCACGATGTTGAGCGCGCAGAACACGCCGATGATCAGCGTTTCCAGAATGAGGAACGCGATCATGTACTCCTTGACGCGGTGCTGGACGGATTCCCAGCTCGCCAGGATGCAGAACGGCATCAGGAAGGCGGAGAGCACGACGAACAGCACCGAAATGCCGTCCACGCCCATATGGTAGGAAATGCCGGAGCCGAGCCATTCATGCTTTTCGACGAACTGGAAGCCTGCATTCGAAGGATCGAACTTGGCCCAGAGAACGAGCGAGAGCACGAAGACGACGAGAGTGGTCAGCAGCGCGATGTTGCGGATATTACGGCGCGCGGCGTCGCTGTCGTCCTTGATCAAAAGGATCAGGAACGCGCCGACGAGCGGCAGAAACGTGACCGTAGAGAGAATTGGCCAGTCGGTCATCAGAAAGAGCTCCCGAGCATCATCCAGGTGACGAGCGCGGCGACGCCGATAAGCATCGCGAATGCGTAATGATAAAGATAGCCGGACTGCAGCTTGACGACCCGGTCGGTGACGTCGACGACGCGGGCGGAGATGCCGTTGGGCCCGAGGCCGTCGATGATCTTGCCGTCACCGTCCTTCCAGAGCACCCGGCCCAGCCACAGCGCAGGACGGACGAAGAGGAAGTTATAGAGTTCGTCGAAGTACCATTTGTTGAGGAGGAACTGGTAGAGGCCGGGATGACGGCGGGCCAGCTCCTTCGGGGTTTCCGGCGACCGGATGTAGAATTGCCACGCGATCAGGAAGCCGAGCAGCATGGCGACGAAGGGCGAAGCTGCCACCCAGGCCGGAACATGATGGTGTTCCTCGAGCATGTGATTGTTCGGAGCCGTGAAGAGCGCGCCCTTCCAGAACTCGGCATATTCATGGCCGAAGAAATATTCGCGGAAGACAAAACCGGCCAGAAGCGCCCCGATGGAAAGCACGAACAGCGGGAAGAGCATCACCGGCGGCGATTCATGGACGTGGTGCATGACCTCGTGCGAAGCGCGCGGCTTGCCGTGGAACGTCATGAAGATCAGGCGCCAGGAATAAAAGCTGGTGAACAGCGCAGCGATGACGAGCAGCCAGAAGGCGTAGCCGGCAGCAGGATTGTGCGAGACGAAGGTCGACTCGATGATGGCGTCCTTGGAGAAGAAGCCGGCGGTGCCGATTTCCGTGAAGGGAATGCCGAGGCCGGTCAGCGCCACCGTGCCGATGATCATGGTCCAGTACGTGGTCGGGATCAGCTTCCTGAGGCCGCCCATGTTGCGCATGTCCTGCTCGTCGGAGACGGCATGGATGACCGAGCCGGCGCAGAGGAACAGCAGCGCCTTGAAGAAGGCGTGGGTGAAGAGGTGGAACACACCCGCGCCGAACGCGCCGACGCCGAGCGCCGCGAACATATAGCCGAGCTGCGAGCAGGTCGAATAGGCGATGACGCGCTTGATATCGTTCTGCACGAGGCCGACCGTCGCCGCGAAGAAGGCGGTGGTGGCGCCGATGATGGTGATGAAGGTCAGCGCCGTCTGCGACAGTTCGAACAGCGGCGACATGCGCGCCACCATGAACACGCCCGCGGTCACCATGGTCGCGGCATGGATGAGCGCCGAAACCGGGGTCGGGCCTTCCATCGCGTCCGGAAGCCAGGTGTGAAGCAGGAACTGCGCCGACTTGCCCATCGCGCCCATAAAGAGCAGCAGGCAGACGATGGTGACCGCGCCCTGCCGGTCGAGCGAATAGCCGAGGAAAGTGAGAACGGTCTGGCTTGCATCCGCACCGCCGACATAATTCGACGCGGCGGCAAAGACCGTGTCGTAATTGACGGCGTTGAAGAGGACGAACACGCCGAAGATGCCGAGCAGGAAGCCGAAATCACCGACGCGGTTGACGACAAAAGCCTTCATGGCAGCGGCATTGGCCGAGGGCTTCTGAAACCAGAAGCCGATGAGCAGATAGGAGGCAAGGCCGACGCCTTCCCAGCCGAAGAACATCTGCACCAGATTGTCGGACGTCACCAGCATCAGCATCGCGAAGGTGAAGAGCGACAGATAGGCGAAGAAGCGCGGCCGATGCGGATCGTGGTGCATATAGCCGATGGAGTAGATATGCACGAGCGCCGAAACTGTGTTGACCACGACAAGCATCACCGCCGTCAGCGTATCGATGCGCAGCGCCCAGTCGAAGGAGAGCGAGCCGACATGGATCCATTGCAGGACCGGAACGCGCACGGTCTCGCCATGGCCGTTCATGGCCACCTGGAAGAAGACGACCCAGGAGAGGATTGCGGCGATGACGAGGAAGCCGGAGGTGACGAATTCGCTGGCCTTGGCGCCGATCTTGTTACCGAACAGGCCGGCGATCAGGAAGCCGAGAAGCGGAAGGAAGACGATTGCGAGATAGAGCATTTGCCCGTCAACCTTTCATAACATTGACGTCTTCCACCGCGATGGAGCCGCGGTTGCGGAAGAAAACAACGAGAATTGCGAGGCCGATGGCCGCTTCGGCGGCTGCGACCGTCAGAACGAAAAGCGCGAAGACCTGACCGACCAGATCGCCCAGCGCCGCCGAGAAGGCGACGAAGTTGAGGTTCACGGCAAGAAGGATCAGTTCAACGGACATCAGGATAACGATGACGTTCTTGCGGTTCAGGAAGATGCCGAAGACGCCGAGCGTGAACAGAACGGCCGAAACGGTCAGATAGTGTGCGATACCGATTTCCATCATAAGTTTCCCGTCAAAGTCCCTTGCCCGTCTCGACCTTCTTGATCTCGATCGCGGTGGCCGGCGTGCGCGCCACCTGCTGCGGGATCGACTGGCGCTTGACGCCATGCTTGTGGCGCAGGGTCAGCACGATCGCGCCAATCATCGCCACCAGCAGGATGAGACCCGCAATCTGGAAGAAGAGGACATAGTTGGTATAGAGGATATCGCCGAGCGCGGCGGTGTTGGTGCGCGTCGCCAGATCCGGGATCGGCTGCGCGACACTGGTGGCGAGCTGCGGCGAGAAGGCATGGCCGCCGAGCACGATGATCAACTCCGCCGCCAGCACAATGCCGACCAGCGCGCCGATGGGCGCATATTGCAACGCGCCGCTCTTCAGTTCAGCGAAATCGACGTCGAGCATCATGACGACGAAAAGGAAGAGCACGGCCACGGCGCCGACATAAACCACCAGCAGAATGAACGCCAGGAACTCAGCGCCCGCCAGCAGAAACAGCGCCGCGGCGTTGAAGAAGGCGAGGATGAGGAACAGCACCGAATGCACGGGATTGCGCGCCGCGATCACCATGAAGGCGCTCGCGATCAAGATAAAGGCGAATAGGTAGAAAAACGCCGCCGCTAGACCTGTCAGCATGGGGATACCCCGACTGTTCCTCTATTCGCGACGGATTGCCCGCGCGATTGTTTGTATTTCAACGTCACCTCCCGCCGAGCCTCAAAAGGCCCGACGGATAGGGACATCCGTTCGATTTTCGTCCCCCTCTCCTACCCTACGCAGGGAGGTTTGGGGGTATTGGGGGCACTTTGCCCCTTCTTCTTACTGTCCGAACCGCACTCAGCGGTACGGCGCGTCCATTGCGATGTTGCGCGCCAGCTCCCGCTCCCAGCGGTCGCCGTTCGCCAGGAGCTTTTCCTTGTCATAGTAAAGCTCCTCGCGCGTCTCAGTCGCGAATTCGAAGTTCGGGCCCTCAACGATGGCGTCCACTGGGCAGGCTTCCTGGCAGAAGCCGCAATAGATGCACTTCACCATGTCGATGTCGTAGCGCACGGTGCGGCGGGTGCCGTCATTGCGGCGCGGGCCGGCCTCGATGGTGATGGCCTGCGCCGGGCAGATCGCCTCGCAGAGCTTGCAGGCGATGCAGCGCTCTTCACCGTTGGGATAACGGCGCAGCGCATGCTCGCCACGGAAGCGCGGGCTAGTCGGTCCCTTTTCGAAGGGATAGTTCAACGTCGCCTTCGGCGCGAAGAACTGGCGCATCGAAAGGAAGAACGCGCCCACGAACTCCTGCAGAAGAAGCGATTTTGCGGCTTGAGCAAGGGAAGCCATTGTCTTTCTCCTTAAGCCAGACCGGTCAGTTTCAGGAAGAAGGCGGTCGCGATCACCATGAAGAGCGAGATCGGCAGGAACACCTTCCAGCCCAGCCGCATCAGCTGGTCATAGCGGTAGCGCGGGACGAATGCCTTCACCATCGCGAACATGAAGAAGCAAAAGCACAGCTTCAATACGAACCAGATGACGCCCGGCACCCAGTTCAGGAACCACACATCGACCGGAGGCAGCCAGCCGCCGAGGAAGAGAATGGTGGTGAGGGCGCACATCAGCGTGATGGCGACATATTCGCCGAGGAAGAACAGGAGAAACGGCGTCGAGGAATATTCGATCATGTGACCGGCGACGAGTTCCGATTCCGCTTCCACCAGATCGAAGGGCGGACGGTTGGTCTCCGCCAGCGCCGAAATGAAGAAGATGATGAACATCGGGAACAGGCCGAGCCAGTGCCAGTCGAGGAAGGATGCCGGCAGGCCGAGCATGGTGCCGAGGCCGGTCTCCTGCGACATGACGATGTCGGTCAGGTTCAGCGAGCCGACGCAGAGCAGCACGGTAACGATGACGAAGCCGATGGAGACTTCGTAGGACACCATCTGCGCCGCCGAGCGCAGCGCGCCCAGGAACGGATATTTCGAGTTCGACGCCCAGCCGCCCATGATCACGCCATAGACCTCGAGCGAGGAGATGGCGAAGATATAGAGAATGCCGACATTGATGTTGGCGATGGCCCAGCCCTGATTGACCGGAATCACCGCCCAGGTCGCCAGCGCCAGCACGGCGGAGACGAGCGGGGCGAGCAGGAACACCGCCTTGTTGGCGCCGGACGGAATGACCGGCTCCTTGAAGAGGAACTTTGTCAAATCGGCGAACGACTGAAGCAAGCCGAAGGGGCCGACAACGTTCGGACCACGGCGGAGCTGCACTGCCGCCCAGATCTTGCGGTCGGCAAAAAGCAGATAGGCCACGCAGATGAGCAGCACCACGAGCAGGAGAATCGACTTCAGCGCGATGAGAATCGCGGGCAAGACGTATGTTGCTAAAATACCGTCCATTTTCCGTTTCTTTCCTCGGGCCCTATTCGGCCGCCTGCTGGAAGCCGCCCTGAGCGAGCGCGGAGCACTCGGCCATGATGGCGGATGCCCGCGCGATCGGGTTCGTCAGATAGAAGTCTTTGATCGGCAACGCAAACGCGCCTTTGCCGGAACCCGCCTTTTTCTTGCTCAGAGCGACGATATCCTGCGCGTCGCCGCGCTTGATGGCGTCGATTTCCGCCATATGCGGGTATTCGGCATAAAGCCGCCCGCGCAACTGGCTGAGCGAATCAAAGGCCAGCTTGTGGCCGAGCACGTCTGACAGCGCGCGGAGAATCGCCCAATCCTCCTTCGCCTCGCCCGGCGCGAAGCCGGCGCGATTGGTCATTTGCACACGGCCTTCCGTGTTGAGATAGGTCGCCGACTTCTCGGTATAGGCTGCGCCCGGGAGGATGACATCCGCCGCATGCGCGCCGGCATCGCCATGGGTGCCGATATAGACGATGAAGGTGTCGCCCTTTTTCGAAAGGTCGAGCTCGTCCGCGCCGAGCAGGAACAGGATGTCGAGACCGCCGACCATCTCGGCCGCGATCTTGCCCCCCTCCCCCGGCACGAAGCCGATGTCGAGCCCGCCGACGCGTGCTGCGGCGGTGTGCAGCACGGCAAAGCCGTTCCACTCGTCGGTGACCGCACCGACATTGGCAGCGAGCTTGGCGGCGAGCGCCAGCGCGTCCTTGCCGTTGCCGCCCTGCAGCGCGCCCTGGCCGATGAGGATCAGCGGACGCTTGGCGTTTTCGAGCACCGAATAGAACTCACCCTTGCCATCGGCCAGATCGCGCAGCGTGTCGAGGCCGGAGCCGAGATAGGCATAATCATAGCGCAGATCGACCTGCGTGCCGATGAGGCCGATGGGGAAATGGCCCTGACGCTGGCGCTTGCGGATGCGGGCGTTGAGCACCGCCGCTTCATGGCGCGGGTCAGAGCCGATGATGACAAGCGCGTCGGCGTCTTCGATGCCCTCGATGGTCGGATTGAAGATGTAGGACGCGCGCCCTAGAGACGGGTCTAGCACCACGCCGTCCTGGCGGCAGTCGATATTCTTCGACCCCAGCGAGGACAGCAGGCTCTTCAGCGCATACATCTCCTCGACGCTGGCGAGGTCGCCGGCAATCGCGCCGATCCGGTCGCCCGACGTCGCGGAGACCTTGGCGGCGATGGCGGCGAAGGCTTCCGGCCAGGTGGCGGCAACGAGCCGGCCATTGCGGCGGATATAGGGGCGGTCGAGGCGCTGGGTCCTGAGGCCGTCCCAGATGAAGCGGGTCTTGTCGGAGATCCACTCCTCGTTCACCGCTTCGTTGGTGCGCGGCAGGATGCGCATCACCTCGCGGCCACGGGTATCGACGCGGATGTTGGAGCCGACGGCATCCATCACGTCGATGGACTCGGTCTTGGAGAGCTCCCACGGACGGGCCTGGAAAGCATAGGGCTTCGAGGTCAGCGCACCGACCGGGCAGAGGTCGATCACATTGCCCTGCAATTCGGACGACATGGCGCGTTCGAGATAGGTGGTGATCTCCGCATCCTCGCCGCGACCGATGAGGCCGAGCTCGGAAATGCCGGCGACTTCCGTGGTGAAGCGGACGCAACGCGTGCAGTGGATGCAGCGTGTCATGATCGTCTTCACCAGCGGACCGATATATTTGTTCTCCACGGCGCGCTTGTTCTCGCGATAGCGCGAGTGTTCGGCACCATAGGCCATGGCCTGGTCCTGCAAATCGCACTCACCGCCCTGATCGCAGATCGGGCAGTCGAGCGGATGGTTGATGAGCAGGAACTCCATCACGCCTTCGCGGGCCTTCTTGACCATCGGCGTGTTGGTAAAAATCTCCGGCGCTTCGCCATTGGGGCCTGGACGCAGGTCGCGCACGCCCATGGCGCAGGACGCCGCAGGCTTGGGGGGACCGCCCTTCACCTCGACCAGACACATGCGGCAATTGCCGGCAATGGAAAGACGCTCATGGAAGCAGAAGCGCGGCACTTCCGCGCCCGCCTCTTCGGCTGCCTGAAGGAGCGTGTAGTGATCGGGAACCTCGATCTCTTTGCCGTCAACCTTTATCTTCGCCATCTTTTCGCCCCTTATTCTGCCGCTTCCAGCGCGATAAATTTGCTGTTCACGGCATTGCGGCTGTATTCGTCGATCCGCTTTTCGATTTCCGGGCGGAAATTGCGGATGAGGCCCTGGATCGGCCATGCCGCAGCGTCGCCCAGCGCGCAGATCGTGTGGCCTTCCACCTGCTTGGTGATGTCGAGTAGCATGTCGATCTCGCGGCGCTGCGCATTGCCTGTCACCATGCGCTCCATGACGCGCCACATCCAGCCGGTGCCTTCGCGGCAGGGCGTGCACTGGCCGCAGCTTTCATGCTTGAAGAACTGCGACAGGCGCGCAATCGCCTTAATGATGTCGGTGGACTTGTCCATCACGATGACAGCGGCGGTGCCGAAGGAAGACTTCACCTCGCGCAGACCGTCGAAATCCATCGGGCAGTCGATAATGTCCTCGGCCTTGACCACCGGGCAGGACGCGCCGCCGGGAATGACCGCGAGCAGATTGTCCCAGCCACCGCGAATGCCGCCCGCATGCTCTTCGATCAGCTGGCGGAAGGTGATGCCCATCGCCTCTTCGACCGTGCAGGGCGTGTTGACATGACCGGAGATCATGAACAGCTTGGTGCCGACATTGTTCGGACGACCGATGGACGAGAACCAGGCAGCGCCACGCCGAAGGATCGTCGGGGCAACGGCGATGGATTCAACGTTGTTGACAGTCGTCGGGCAGCCATAGAGGCCCATATTGGCCGGGAATGGCGGCTTCAGGCGCGGCTGGCCCTTCTTGCCCTCGAGGCTTTCCAGAAGCGCGGTTTCCTCGCCGCAAATATAGGCGCCGGCGCCGTGGTGGACATAGATATCCATGTCCCAGCCGGTCTTGTTGTCCTTGCCGAGCAGGCCATATTCATAGGCTTCATCGACCGCGCGCTGCAGCGCCTCGCGCTCACGGATATATTCGCCGCGGATATAGATATAGGCCGTATGCGCGCCCATGGCGCAGCCCGCGATGACGCAGCCTTCCAGCAGCGTGTGCGGGTCGTTGCGCATGATGTCGCGGTCCTTGCAGGTGCCGGGCTCCGACTCGTCCGCGTTCACGACAAGGTAATGGGGGCGTCCGTCGCTCTCCTTCGGCATGAAGGACCATTTCAGACCGGTCGGGAAGCCCGCGCCGCCACGGCCGCGCAGGCCCGACGCCTTCATCTCATTGATGATCCAGTCGCGGCCCTTCTCGATCAGGGCTTTGGTATTGTCCCAACGGCCCAGCGCCATCGCCGCCTTCAGCGAATGACCATGCTGGCCGTAGATGTTGGTGAATATGCGATCCTTGTCAGCCAGCATGTCTCACCTCTTATCCCGATCAATCCGTTTCATCATCGCATTCCGCCTGGTCATGCCGGGTTCTTGGGGCCGGGCCTAGACTTCTTCGTCTTCGGGGCAGGCTCTGTCGAAGCATTGTTTTCCGCGGCCTCGCTCACCTTTTCCGGCGACGGGCTTTTCAGCGCGGCATTGGTCTCTTCCGCATGGGTCTTGGGCCGCCCCGCCTGCGAGGGCGGAACCTCGGTCTCCGCCGCAGCGCCCTGAGGCGCCGCCTGCTGCGTGGCGGTAACCTCTTCCTTCAGCGAGGTGAAGCCACCCACCGGGGCCGACAACATGCGGTCGATCTGCGGGCCGGGCTTGATCTCATCGCCCCTGCCCGCTTCGAACGCATCGATGATCTCTTCCAACCGCTCCGGCGTCAGGTCCTCATAAGTGTCCTTGAAGATCAAGACCATGGGCGCGTTGACGCAAGCCCCCAGGCATTCGACCTCTTCCCAGGACAGCGTGCCGGATTCGTTGGTCACGAACGGCTCGGGATTGATCTTGTGCTGGCAGACCTTTTTCAGCTCTTCCGCGCCGCGCAGCATGCAGGGCGTCGTACCGCAGACCTGAATGTGGGCGCGGGTGCCGACGGGAGCGAGCTGGAACTGCGTATAGAAGGTCGCCACTTCCAGCACGCGGATCAGCGGCATATCGAGCATCTTGGCGATGTACTCGATGGCCGCGCGCGTGACCCAGCCATCCTGTTCCTGCGCGCGCATCAAGAGCGGGATAACCGCCGATTGCTGACGGCCTTCCGGATATTTCTGGATCTGCTGTTCAGCCCAGACCTGGTTCGCACGATTGAACGAGAAGGCGAGCGGCTGAACGGAATCATCTGCGAGACGGCGTACGGACATCAGCGGTCAACCTCACCAAACACGATATCGAGCGAGCCGAGGATTGCGGAGACGTCGGCAAGCATGTGGCCACGGCACAGGAAGTCCATGGCCTGGAGATGGGCAAAGCCCGGTGCGCGCAGCTTCACGCGATAGGGCTTGTTGGTGCCATCGGAGACGAGATAGACGCCGAACTCGCCCTTGGGCGCTTCCACGGCAGCGTAAACCTCACCCGTCGGCACGTGGTAGCCCTCGGTATAGAGCTTGAAGTGCTGAATCAGCGCTTCCATCGAGCGCTTCATCTCGCCGCGCTTCGGCGGGACGATCTTGCGGTCGGAACTGGAGACCGGGCCGGAGGAATCCTTGCCGAGCAGGAGATCGACGCACTGGCGCATGATGCGCACGGACTGGCGCATTTCTTCCATGCGGATCAGATAGCGGTCGTAGCAGTCGCCATTCTTGCCGACGGGAATATCGAAATCCAGCTCGGGATAAATCTCATAGGGCTGGCTTTTACGCAGATCCCACGCCGCGCCGGAACCGCGCACCATGACGCCGGAAAAGCCCCAGGCCCAGGCATCTTCCAGCGAAACGACGCCAATATCGACATTGCGCTGCTTGAAGATGCGGTTCGGGGTGATGAGATCGTCAAGATTCTGCAAGGTCTTGAGGAACGGATCGATCCACTTGCCGATATCCTCAACCAGCTTCTGCGGGATGTCCTGATGGACGCCGCCCGGACGGAAATAAGCGGCGTGCATGCGCGCGCCCGAAGCGCGCTCGTAGAAGACCATCAGCTTCTCGCGTTCCTCGAAGCCCCAGAGCGGCGGGGTGAGCGCGCCGACGTCCATGGCCTGCGTGGTGACGTTGAGGAGATGGTTCAGGATGCGGCCGATCTCGGAGAACAGCACACGGATGACCTGCCCGCGACGGGGCACCTCGATGCCCAGCAGCCGCTCGACGGCAAGCGCATAGGCATGCTCCTGATTCATCGGCGCGACATAGTCGAGGCGGTCGAGATAAGGCACCGCCTGCAGATAGGTCTTCGCCTCCATCAGCTTCTCGGTGCCGCGATGGAGCAGACCAATATGCGGATCGACGCGCTCGACGACTTCGCCGTCCAGCTCCAGCACAAGGCGAAGAACGCCGTGCGCCGCCGGATGCTGCGGGCCGAAGTTGATATTGAAATTGCGAACCTGTGTTTCAGCCATTCTTTATCGCCTCAGTTCGCCTTGGCCTTTTCGTCGCCGGGCAGGACGTAATCCGTACCTTCCCATGGCGAGAGGAAATCGAAGTTGCGGAATTCCTGACGAAGCTCGACCGGCTGATAGATCACGCGCTTCAGCTCGTCGTCGTAACGCACTTCGACATAGCCGGTGAGGGGGAAGTCCTTGCGCAGCGGGTATCCGTCGAAGCCGTAGTCGGTAAGGATGCGGCGCAGGTCCGGGTGGCCGGAGAAGAGGATGCCGTACATGTCGTAGGCTTCGCGCTCGTACCACTCCGCGCCCGGATAGACCGCAGTTGCGGACGGAACGAGCGTCGTCTCGTCGGCCTGTACCTTGACGCGGATGCGAAGGTTCCGGCGCGGCGACAGGAGCTGATAGACCACATCGAACCGCTTGGCGCGCTCGGGATAATCGACGCCGCTGAGATCGGTGAACGACACGAACTGGCAGAGATCGTCGTCACGCAGGAAAGTCAGTGTCGGGACGATCTTTTCCGCGGGAACGACGAGATTGAGCTCGCCATATTCGATGGCGATATCGTCGATCACATCGCCGAGGCGCTCTGATAGATAGAGTTTGAAATCTTCAAGAGTGCTCATGCCGCCCCTCTCCTATCGCTCGATGGTGCCGGTGCGGCGGATCTTCTTCTGCAGAAGAAGAATGCCGTAGAGCAGCGCTTCCGCGGTGGGCGGACAGCCCGGCACATAGATATCGACGGGCACGACGCGGTCGCAGCCGCGCACCACCGAATAGGAATAATGGTAATAGCCGCCGCCATTGGCACAGGAGCCCATGGAGATGACGTAGCGCGGCTCCGGCATCTGGTCATAGACCTTGCGCAGCGCGGGAGCCATCTTGTTGGTCAGCGTGCCCGCCACGATCATCACGTCGGACTGGCGCGGAGACGCGCGGGGGGCAATGCCGAAGCGCTCGGCGTCATAGCGCGGCATGGAGATGTGCATCATCTCCACCGCGCAGCAGGCGAGGCCGAAGGTCATCCACATCAGCGAGCCGGTGCGCGCCCAGGTGATGAGCGCGTCGGTGGAGGTGACGAGAAAGCCCTTATCGGACAGTTCCGCATTGATCTCGTTGAAGAACGCATCGTCCGCACCCACGGGCTTACCCGTGTTCGGATCGATGATTCCCTTGGGCTGGGGCGCGACGAGCGTGGTGTTGCTATCGGTCAATCCCATTCCAGCGCTCCCTTTTTCCATTCATAGATGAAGCCGATGGTCAGCACGGCGAGGAAAACCATCATCGACCAGAAGCCGAACCAGCCGATGGACCCGAAGGAAACCGCCCACGGAAACAGGAAGGCGACCTCCAGGTCGAAGATGATGAAGAGAATCGACACCAGATAGAACCGGATGTCGAATTTCATGCGCGCATCGTCGAAGGCGTTGAAGCCGCATTCATACGCGGACAACTTCTCAGGGTCCGGCTGCCGGTAAGCGACAAGGAACGGCGCGACGAGAAGCGCCAGACCGATCACCAGCGCCACGCCAATGAAGATGACGATGGGCAGGTAGGAACTCAAAAGCTCGTTCATGATCCTGTTTCCGCCTTTTGACACGAGGCTGTTCTCGCACCGGGGTCTATAGCCCTTTTACCGGCTACGGCCATGCGACACATTGCATCTCGCTGGCATGTCTTCACCCAAAACCGGTGTCCACTTTTGGGAGACATGCATTCGCCAGCATGTCTTTATCCCAAAACCGGTTCCCACTTTTGGGAGACATGCCTTGTGCAAAGAGACCCCTCGCCCAAGCAGCTTCAAAAGGCATACCGTGCGATTTCGCGGCGAGGGTTAGCGCAGAGAGGCTAAAGGTGCAAGGCAAAAGACCGCCAAACAGCCGCCCACCTTTTGCCATATGCTTAATAATGTGCCGCTCATGGCCGCATATAAGGCGGAAGACCCCATAAAACCAGACGCGGACGGTTATTGGCGGTGCAGCGTGAAGCCGGAAAAAGCGAGGGAAGCCAGCAATTTAGGCGGAAGTGGGCCGGGGGCGCGTGCCGGGATCCAGGGCGGCGTCTCAAATGTTTGTGAAACGGGATTCGGAGCAAAAGGACCGAAGCAGCAGGCTTGGTTGATTTGCGAGAATCAGCGCCAGACGATTTCGTCGTTGTTCATGAAGGGATCGTCACGCAGCGCACCCTCAAACGTCAACCGCACACCTGAAGAAAAATGAGGAGCGACTGACTGGGCGGCTAAGCACCGAGCTCGATGAAGAAACAGCAGCTCGGAATAAAGCACGAGCATTAGCCGCAATCGCATTTGACCAGGCAATGGAGAATGGAATGAGAGAGGAAAGTTAAACCGCATGGCGGGGCGCCACTCTTCATCAAACCAATCAAAGCCTTGATTTTGCTTGAAGAAAAGTGGCGCGAGTGACGGGGCTCGAACCCGCGACCTCCGGCGTGACAGGCCGGCACTCTAACCAACTGAGCTACACCCGCGTACTTTCTTCTTCGTTCCGCCGGGGCGTTTCCGTCCGGCGATGAGCGGGCTTCTAAGGGGTTCGCCGTCCCCTGTCAACGACCTCATTCGAAAATTTTTGAGAATATTTTCTGTTGCGAAAATGCTCCCCGGAGAACCTCACCGCAGCACGTCCTCCGCCGCATTGCCTCTTGCGCTTACAAGCCGAATTGCCTAAAGGCTTGACCACAGCCGCTTCACGCGAGCGGGCGATTAGCTCAGTTGGTAGAGCGCTTCGTTTACACCGAAGATGTCGGGAGTTCGAGTCTCTCATCGCCCACCATATTTCCGGCAAATCTGCCTGAAACGCTTTTTATTCCCCCACCGAATGACCGCCTCGGCGGTGCGGCAGAACGCCTGCAAGATTTAGAATCACTACAAACTAGCGACAAACCGTCGCTGGAGGGCGCCTGCTGATCTGACGCAAAACATCGCCCTCCCCGCCTTTCTATCGTGGCTTGCGTGGCATAACCACAATGGAGAGGATGATGAAATCCAAGCTAGCATTGGCGTTTGCAGCCGCGGTCCTGCTCGGCGGACCGGCTGGGGCGCAGGGTGATCCCCAATCTATTGACGACGAGGCGCTGCGTACGGACGCAACGGCCCTCTTCAAGCCGATCCCGACCGTCCAGCCCGCGCCTCCCAACAACGCCATCACGCGGGAAAAGGTGGAACTGGGCAAGATGCTGTTCTTCGAGCCGCGCCTGTCGTCCAGCCATCTGCTCAGCTGCAACACCTGCCATAATCTTGGGCTGGGCGGCGTCGACGGCTTGCCGACCTCGGTCGGCCATGGCTGGCAGAGCGGCCCGCGCAACGCGCCGACGGTGCTGAACGCCTTCTTCAACGTCGCGCAGTTCTGGGACGGACGCGCGCAGGATCTACGCGAACAGGCCAAGGGGCCGATCCAGGCCGCGGTGGAGATGAACGCCACGCCGGACCGTGTGCTGGCCGTGCTCGAAAGCATGCCCGAGTACCGCAAGCGATTCGATCTTGCCTTCCCGGGCGAGACGCAGGCGCTCACCTTCGACAATGTCGCGAAGGCCATCGAGGCGTTCGAGACGACGCTGATCACGCCGGGCGCGCGATTCGACCAATATCTGGAAGGTAATGTCGCGGCGCTCAACGACAAGGAGAAGAAGGGCCTGCGCCTCTTCATCGATCGCGGCTGCGCCTCATGCCATAACGGCATCAATGTTGGCGGCGGGGATTATTATGCCTTCGGCGTGGTGGAAAAGCCGGGCTCGGAAATCTTGCCGCCCGACGACAAAGGCCGCTTCGCCGTTACCGAAACGGCGAGCGACGAATATGTCTTCCGCGCGCCCTCCTTGCGCAACGTGGCGCTCACCGCGCCCTATTTCCACAGCGGACGGGTGTGGGATCTGAAGCAGGCGGTGGAGATCATGTCGTCCTCACAGCTCGGCACGGAGCTCAAGGGCGATGAAGTGGAAGCCATCGTCGCCTTCCTCGACACGCTGACCGGCGAACAGCCCGACGTGACCTACCCCCTCTTGCCCGTCAGCAGCCCCGACACACCACAGCCGGTGCTGATGAAGCCGGACGCGGCGAAATAGGGGACGGGAGTATGTGAAGATGAAGGCGGGGGCTTGGGCCTCCGCCTTTTTCGCTTCGTCGATGTATCATAATATGATACGATCACGTGATGGCCGGAAAGGATAAAGCCATGAGCCACGGCCTGTCGTCTGTCGTATCAATTGGGCTGACGGTCGCCACCGTCGCCGTGTGGTTCAAACCCTGATCACATATTCCTTCCGGGTCGTCTCGATCACCTCCCACGTCCCCTTGAAACCGGGGCGGAGGATGAAGCTGTCGCCGGGGCGCAGCGTGATTGGGTCGCCGCCCTCCTCGGTGATGACGGAGACGCCGGAGAGGATGTGGCAGAATTCCCATTCGTCATATTCGACGCGCCATTTGCCTGGTGTCGCCTCCCATATGCCGACGTAGAGGCCGCCTTCGGCTTCCTCGATATTCCAGGTGCGGAATTTCGGGGCGCCGGAGAGGATGCGATGGGCGGGCGGCGCGCCCTCCTCCACTGTTGTCTGATCGATATCCATGGGGAGGAAGAGCGCGCGCAACGTCACAGGAATCAGCCCGCCTTTGCCAAGGCCTGGTCAAGATCGGCGATGATGTCCTCCGCATTTTCGATGCCGATGGAGAGGCGCACCACATCCGGCCCCGCCCCGGCGGCGATCTTCTGCTCGTCGGAGAGCTGGCGGTGCGTTGTCGAGGCGGGGTGGATGACGAGGGAGCGCGTGTCGCCGATATTGGCGAGATGGGAGAAGAGCTCGAGGCTGTCGACCAGCTTGACGCCCGCCTCGTAGCCGCCCTTCAGCCCAAAAGTCAGCACCGCGCCGCCGCCCTTGGGCGAATATTTCTGCTGCAGCGCGTGATATTTGTCCGAGGGGAGTGCCGAATAGGAGACCCAGGCGATCTTGTCGTGCTTTTGCAGCCATTCGGCGACCTTCAGCGCGTTGTCTGAGTGCCGCTGCATGCGCAGCGGCAGTGTCTCCACGCCGGTCAAGAGCTGGAAGGCGTTGAAGGGCGAAATGGCGGGGCCGAGGTCGCGCATGCCCAGCACGCGGGCAGCGATGGCGAAGGCAATGTTGCCGAAGGTCTGGTGCAGGACCATACCGGCATATTCCGGGCGCGGCTCCGACAGCAGCGGATAGTTGCCGGATTTCGACCAGTCGAACGTGCCGCCATCGACAATGATGCCGCCCATGGAATTACCGTGACCGCCGATGAATTTCGTCAGCGAGTGGAGGACGATATCCGCGCCATGCTCGATGGGGCGGATGAGATAGGGCGAGGCGAGCGTGTTGTCGACGATGAGCGGCAGGCCGTGCTTTTGCGCAACCTCCGCCAGTTTCTCCAGATCGACGATGATGCCGCCGGGATTGGCGATGCTTTCGACAAAGATAGCGCGGGTGCGCCCGTCGATGAGGCTTTCGAAGGAGGCGGGATCATCCGTATTGGCCCAGCGCACCTCCCAGCCAAAGGATTTGAAGGCATGGCCGAACTGGTTCATCGAGCCGCCATAGAGCTTGTTGGCGGCGATGAAATTATCGCCCGGCTGCAGCAGTGTATGGAAGGTGAGAAGCTGCGCCGCATGGCCGGACGCCGTCGCCAGTGCGGCCGTGCCGCCTTCAAGCGCGGCGATGCGCTCCTCCAGCACCGCCTGGGTCGGGTTGGTGATGCGGGTATAGATATTGCCGAAAGCCTGCAGTCCGAAAAGCGCGGCGGCATGGTCCGCGTCCTCGAAGACGAAGGATGTCGTCTGGTAGATCGGCGTTGCGCGCGCGCCCGTCGCCGGGTCGGGCTTCGCGCCGGCATGAACAGCAAGAGTTTCGATACCGGGGGTGCGGTGAGCCATGATTCCTCCACTCGATGGTCTCTGTTTCGTTATCGCTATCTATGACCAGCCGCGCGGCGGAATCAAAGCAAATTCATTCGGAAAAGATGCGGGTGTTAGGTTATTCGACCGCCCTCTCCTCCTCTCCGCCGCATTCTCGGGCTTGTCCCGAGAATCTGCCATAAGACAGCGGAATAGCGATTACCGTCCAGACAGATTCGACCTCTGTAGATTCTCGGGACAAGCCCGAGAATGACGACCGGAAGGGCGCGGAGGGTTCATTTTTAATGCGGTATTATAATACCAATATTATAAACCATTGTTTTAATTGCTATTTTCCGAACACTCTTCGAAATCACCGCTTGACGCGCCGCCAATTCCCCTGTATTGGGCCGCGCAAGGTGTGAAATACCAGATATGAGATACTGGATATCTTGCATCTATTGTTGTCCGGATGGCTACGCCTTCCGAAACAACGCAAGCAACAAAAAATGCCTTGCCATGCCAAGGATTTTTCAAGGAACCTGACCATGACAACCTTCTCCCAGAAGCCGGCAGAAGTGGTGAAGAAGTGGGTGCTGATCGACGCCGAGGGTCTCGTCGTCGGTCGTCTCGCCACCATCGTCGCCAACCGCCTGCGCGGCAAGCACAAAGCCACCTTCACCCCGCATGTGGACGATGGCGACAATGTCATCATCATCAATGCCGACAAGGTGGTCCTGACCGGCAAAAAGGTCCAGGACAAGAAATATTACTGGCACACCGGCTATCCCGGCGGCATCAAGGAGCGCACCGCGCGCCAAATCCTCGAGGGCCGTTTCCCCGAGCGCATCGTCGAGAAGGCCGTGGAACGCATGATTCCGCGCGGGCCTCTCGGCCGCCGCCAGATGAAGAATCTGCGCGTCTATGCCGGTGCCAGCCATCCGCATGAAGCCCAGCAGCCCGAGGTGCTCGATGTCGGCGCGCTGAACCGCAAGAACAAGAGGACTGCATAATCATGGCTGAGCAGATCAACTCGCTCCAGGAACTCGGCACTGTCGCAGCCGCGGCACAGGCGGAAGCCGCGCCGGTTCACGTCCAGAAGCTCGACGCCCATGGCCGCGCCTATGCGACCGGCAAGCGCAAGGACGCGGTTGCCCGCGTCTGGGTCAAGCCGGGCTCCGGCAAGATCGTCGTGAACGACAAGGAATTCGACAAATATTTCGCGCGCCCCGTGCTGCAGATGATCCTGCAGCAGCCGATCGTCGCGACCAACCGCGCCGGCCAGTTCGACATCATCGCCACCGTCACCGGCGGCGGTCTCTCCGGCCAGGCGGGTGCGGTGCGTCACGGCATCTCCAAGGCGCTGACCTATTATGAGCCGGGCCTGCGTGCGGTTCTGAAAAAGGGCGGCTTCCTCACCCGCGACAGCCGCGTGGTCGAGCGAAAGAAGTACGGCAAGGCCAAGGCCCGCCGTTCGTTCCAGTTCTCCAAGCGTTAAGTTTTGGCGTTCGGGCGGAACCCACGGAAAAGCGGGCCTTCGGGTCCGCTTTTTTGTTATTGATGACGAGAATCGATCTTTAGGGGTTAATGCAATGTCCTCCAACCGCTTCGCTCTCACGCCGGAGCCGCCTTATTTCGTCGTTGCGTTTTCGTCGCAGCGCGTGCCGGGCGATGAAGGCTATGGTGACATGGCCGTTCGCATGGCGGAACTTGCCGCGAAACAGCCCGGTTATCTGGGTGTCGAGAGCGCGAGGGACGCCGAAGGTTTCGGCATCACCAACTCGTTCTGGGCGGATGAAGAGAGCATTCGCGCATGGAAGCGCGACGTCGACCATCTCATGGCGCAGAAGATGGGCCGCCAGCAATGGTATCAAGCCTATCGCGTCCGCATCGCCCGCGTGGAACGCGCTTATGGGTTCGATGCAAGAACGGTGGAAGCTTAACCTAGCATAACGGGCTTCGGGAACATGCGCTACACGATCAGGCAATTGGAGCTGGACGATATGGACGTGGCGGCTGGGGTGCACCGTATCGCCTTCGACCAAGCTTTGCCCTGGCTCACGGGCCTGCATACGCCTGAAGAAGATAGAGCCTTTTTCCGAGACCATCTGTTTTCTAAATGCACCCTATGGGGGGCCTGGACGGACACGCTGGCCGGTTTCATCGCTTTCAGGCCGGGCTGGATCGATCAGCTCTATGTGCTGCCGGACTTTCAAGCGGCCGGCATCGGGAGCGCTCTTCTAGAGAAAGCGCAAGAGAGTTTCGACCTGCTCCAGCTCTGGACGTTCCAGCGCAACGATGCCGCGCGGCGCTTTTATGAAAAGCGCGGCTTCGTCGCGGTCGACGTTACCGATGGCCGCGAAAATGAGGAAAAAGAACCGGACGTGCTTTACCGATGGCAGCGATGATTCCACCCCTCGCCGAAGCAGCAAATTTGCGGATATCGAAACACCATGCCTTCTAAAACCATCGATCATGCTTTTACCGCACGCAGTCTGACCGGCGCGGCAACGGACCCGACCTATGCGGGCGCGCTGTCTTTCATGCGGCGGCGCTATAGCAAGAACCTGAATGGTGCGGATGCGGTGGTGTGGGGCATTCCGTTCGATGCGGCGGTTTCCAACCGGCCCGGCGCACGGTTCGGGCCGCAGGCGATCCGGCGCGCTTCGGTGATTTTCGACAACGACCCGCAATATCCCTTCAGCCGCGATCTTTTCGAAGCGCTGGCGGTGATCGATTATGGCGATTGCCTGCTCGACTATGGCAACCACCAGAAGACGCCTGCCACGATCGAGCGGGAAGCGGCAAAGATTCTGAAATCCGGTGCGTTCCTGCTCTCGCTCGGCGGCGATCATTTCGTCACCTGGCCACTCTTGAGGGCGCATGCGGCGAAATATGGCCCGCTGGCGCTGGTGCAGTTCGACGCGCATCAGGACACATGGTTCGACGATGGCAGGCGCATCGATCACGGTTCTTTCGTCGGGCGCGCTGTGCGGGACGGCGTCATCGATCCAGATCATTCGATCCAGATCGGCATTCGCACCCATGCGCCGGAGGATTGCGGCATCAAGCTCATCCATGGATATGAGGTAGAAGAAATGTCCGCGGCGGCCATTGCCGGGGCCATCGTCGAGCGGACCGCAGGCCGAAAGGTCTATCTGACCTTCGACATCGACTGCCTCGATCCGGCCCATGCGCCCGGCACGGGAACCCCGGTGGCGGGAGGCCCGTCCTCGGCGAAAATGCTCTCAGTTCTACGCCAGCTTGGCGGGCTCGATATCGTTGGGGCCGATGTGGTGGAAATTGCGCCCGCCTATGACCATGCCGATATAACCGCCATCGCCGGAGCGACGATTGCCATGTATTATCTGGGCTTGCTGGCGGAGAAGAAGACGCGACGATGAACTTCGGACTTTGATTCAACTCCCTCTAAAACAGATTCTGCAAATATCCGTATCGCTTTGAAACTATGGGCAAAAGCCAATGAAACCGAAAATCTTCATCGATGGCGAGCATGGCACCACCGGGCTGCAGATCAGGACGCGGCTTGCCGGTCGCGACGATCTGGACGTGATCTCTATCCCTGAGGTCGAGCGGCGCAACAAGGATCTGCGCGCGGATTATCTGCGCGCCGCCGATATCGCCATCCTCTGCCTGCCCGACGATGCCTCGCGCGAGGCGGTGGCGCTTCTCGACGGGCATAATTCGACGCGCGTCATCGACACCTCGACGGCGCACCGCGTTCATCCGGACTGGGCCTATGGCTTTGCGGAACTCGCCAAGGGCCAGCGCGAGCGGATCGCCGAGGCGCGGCTCGTCGCCAATCCCGGCTGCTACCCGACCGGCGCCATCGCCCTCATCCGCCCGTTGCGCGATGCCGGGCTGCTGCCTGCCGATTACCCGGTCACGGTCAATGCCGTCTCGGGCTATACGGGTGGCGGCAAGCAGTTGATCGCTCAGATGGAAGATGAGAATCACCCTGAGCATCTGACCGCGAACAGTTTCCTCTACGGTCTGCCGCTGCGGCACAAGCATGTCGCGGAGCTGCAATTGCATGGAAGGCTCGACCGGCGGCCCATCTTCAGCCCCAGCGTCGGGCGTTTCCCGCAGGGCATGATCGTGCAGGTGCCGCTGTACACGAGCGATCTGGCCGGTACGCCCTCGCTGGAAAATATCCATGCGGTGCTAGTGGAGCACTATGCCGGGCAGGATGTCGTAGAGGTGGTGCCGCTGGAGACGAGCGCCAAGCTGCCCCGCGTCGATGCCGAGGAACTGGCCGGCACCGACCGCATGAAGCTCTTCGTCTTTGGCACAGAAGGCGACGGGCAGGTCAATCTCGTCGCGCTGCTCGACAATCTCGGCAAGGGCGCGTCCGGGGCGGCGGTGCAGAACATGGATCTGATGCTCGGTAAAGCGTGATGGATGCAAAACCGGTCTTTCCGCCCGAGTGGAATATCCTCTCGTCCGAGCCGCTGGCCGACACGCATTCGAGCCATGTGTGGAAGGTGGAGAGCCGGGACCATCCGGGCGAGCCCTTGGTGGTCAAGAAACTGAAGCCTGCAGGAATGGAGGAGTTGCGCGGCGCGCATTATCTTCGCTGGCGGGACGGCCATGGCGCGGCCCGGCTTCATGATCTGAGGGGCACGTCGATGCTGCTCGAATATGCGGGCAACTATCATCTCGAAGAGCATCTGAAGGCGGGCAAGGATGCGGAGTGCATCGAAATTTTCGGCCAAGTCCTCGCCGCGCTGCACACGCCCTCCCCTTCGTCTATCCCCGCCGATCTGCAACCGCTGGAAAAACATTTTGCCGGGCTGTTCGCCGTGACGGGTAAAAGGCCGATCTATGCGGAAGCTGCCGAGCTCGCCAAGCGCCTGCTGGCAGTGCCGCATAAGGCCATCCCGCTGCATGGCGACATTCACCACGAGAATATCATCGAAAGCCCGCGCGGCTGGCTGGCGATCGATCCGCACGGGCTCGTTGGGGACGCGGCATTCGATGCGGCTAATATCTTCTACAATCCACTCGACCGGGACGATCTCTGCCTCGATCTTGAGCGCGCCCGGCATATGGCAGAACATTTCGCGCCGATCATCGACCGGCACCCGGCCTTTATTCTCGACTACGCCTTCGCCTATGGCTGCCTTTCCGCCGCATGGCACCGGGAGGATGGCAATGAGAAGGATGAGGCGCGGGAGCTGAAAATCGCTGCCGCGCTGCGCGATTTGCGGCTGTCTGCCTACTAGCCGCTTGGGCAATAGGGTGTTTTGTGGTAACGGTAGCAACATTGAACCAGCAGCAAAGCGGAGGTTCCTTATGGCCATTACCACATTATCCAGCCGCGAGCTTAATATGGATATTGGCCGCGCCAAGCGTGCGGCCAATGATGGCCCGGTCATTATCACGGATCGCGGTAAGCCCGCTCACGTCCTGTTGTCCTTTGAAGAATACCAGCGCATCCTGGGCAAGCAGCGAAGCATCGTCGATGAACTCGGCCTGCCGCCGGGCATCGAGGACATTGAGATTGAATTCCCTCGCTCGCGCGAAACGCCGGGCCAGGTGGATTTGTCCTGATGTATCTCCTCGACACCAATGTCATCTCTGAGTTCCGCAAAGTCCGTACTGGAAAAGCGGACCTGAACGTTGCTCGATGGAGCCGCGAGGTGCCCGGTGCGAGCCTCTATCTTTCGGCCGTTGTCGTACAAGAACTCGCAATCGGCACGCTTCAGATGGAGCGCAAAGACCCTGTTCAGGGCGCGGTTCTACGGAACTGGCTGGACGAACACGTCATACCTATGTTCCACAACCGGATTCTTCCGGTCGATACGGCGGTCGCAAGAAGGAGCGCGATGCTGCATGTCCCGAATCCGCGGCCCTATGCGGACAGCTTCATCGCAGCCACCGCCCTCGTCTTTGGTATGACGCTCGTTACGCGCAATGTCACCGATTTCGAGAAAACCGGTGTAACCCTGCTCAATCCATGGGAAGGCTGAGCTGCGAACTCAGTCCCCGTAAGCCCCCTTGCACGCCCGCCAGTGGGCTACGGCGAAGGCAAGCACCACCAGCGCGAAGGCCTGATGCGTCAGGCCCCAGTGGATGGGAACACTGGTGAGAAGCGTTACGATGCCGATTGCCGCCTGTATCATGATCAGCCCGACCAGCATCAAAGTGCGGCGCGCATGGGTCGTGCCAGGCGCGATCCGCCAAGCCTGAACAGCATTGAGGACGGCCAGGACCAGCACCGTATAGGCGAACATGCGGTGGGCGAACTGCACCGTTTTCGGGTTCTCGAAAAGGTTGCGCCACCAGGGAACCTGCGTGAAAAGATCGGACGGGATGATCGAGCCGTCCATCAGCGGCCATGTGTTGTAGGTAAGGCCGGCATGGAGACCGGCGACGAGGCCGCCGAGATAGATCTGCACCAAGACGGCCACCACCATCCAGCCGGCGAAGCGCTGGATGGAGCGGGCGGCGGGGCGCTCGGTATAAGTGGCTAGGCCGCGCGCGACATAAAAGACGGCGACGATGATGATGCAGGCGAGCGTCAGATGCGTCGCGAGCCGGTACTGGCTGACGCTCGTGCGCTCGACAAGGCCGGAGGAGACCATCCACCAGCCGATCGCGCCCTGAAGGCCGCCCAGCGCCAATATTCCAAGCAGGCGCGGTTTCAACCCCCGCTGCAGCCTGCCGGTGATCCAGAAGAAGGCGAGCGGGATCGCGACAAGAAAGCCGACGCCCCGCGCCAGCAGGCGGTGCGCCCATTCCCACCAGAAGATGTCCTTGAACTGATCGAGCGTCATTCCTTTGTTGATTTGCTCATACTGGGGAATCTGCTGGTATTTCTCGAATTCTTCCTGCCATTCGGCGTGATTGAGGGGCGGAATTACACCATGGATCGGCTTCCATTCAGTGATGGAAAGGCCGGAGCCGGTCATCCGCGTCGCGCCGCCGACCATGACGATGGCGATGAGCACGGCGAAAACCACATAGAGCCAGATGCGCACGGCGCGGCGGTTGCGCTTCTCCTGCTCTCCCAGCGAAACAAGTTTGCCGCCCATCGCTGTTACCGACATGCCATTCACTCCGCGTTAAAATCCGCACAAGTACCTGCCGCATCCCTGCCCGCAAGACAAGCAAAACCCGCGCGACACGCCGTCGCCCTTCTTTCCCCTTTTCCTAGCGCGCCAGAAACAGTAGTTAAACCGGCAGGACAAGTGGGGTGCGGCCGATGCGGGTGAGGCTCAAGAAACTGATCGGAACCTTTTTGCTGGTGGCGCTGGTGATGATCTATGCGGTGCTAGCGACGATCATCGCGGTCGGCCATCTGGCGGAGTCGAGCGGCTGGGTGCATCTGGCCTATTTCTTCTTCACGGGTATCCTCTGGGTGCTTCCGGCGATGTGGATCATTTCCTGGATGGAAAAGCCGCCGCGCCGGAAAGACGGCTAAGTCTCCGATGAGCATCCGCTTTTCGCCCCGTATCATCGACGATGTGGACGCCGCGTTTCGTCTTTTGCCTTCGAGCCTTGATGGATATGCCGCCGGACTCCCGCAATCGGCTTCCTTTGTGCGCAACTGGCAGGAACACGCCAATCAAGATTGCTTCATCGCGGCGCTCCACGATGGCGATACGCCGGTGCTGATGCTGCCGCTTGAGGTGGTGACATCCCGCTCCGTCCGGCTGGCGCGGTTTCCCGGGGGCAGCCATGCCAACGGCAATTTTCCCATCTTGAGGCGTGGGGTTGCGAAGCTGATCGGCAAGGATGATATCCGCTCGCTTCTACGCACCATTCGCGCGGCGCGACCCGATATCGACGTACTCCTGCTTTCGCGGCAGCTCGGTTCTCTTGCACAGACGGGCAATCCCCTCCTCTGCCTGCGTCATGCGCGCAATCCCAATCCGGTTTTGTCCGCCTCGCTCGGCTGCGGATTTGACAGTGTGCTCGAGCGCAGCAATTCCAAGCGTAAGCGCAAGAAGCATCGCCAGCATACCCGCCGCTATGAAGAAGCGGGCGGTTACCGCATCGTCACGGCGGCGACCGCCGACGAGGCACGCGCGCTGCTTGACCGGTTCTTCTCCATCAAGGCGGAGCGCTTTGCGAAAAGCGGCATCGAGAATGTGTTCGGCGAGCCCGGCGTGCAGCAGTTCTTTCATGCGCTCTTTAGAGAAGGCGTGGGGAAGACGCCTAGAACCTTCGAGATCAAGGGATTGGAAGTCGGCGGCGTCATCCGTGCGGTGATGGGCAAATCCTTTTGGACGGATGGGCTGACGGTCGATTTCGCCGGCATCGCCGATGACGATATGGTCTCGGCAAGCCCCGGCGAGTACCTGTTCTTCGAAGACATCGCGCAGAGCTGCGCGGAAGGCATCGCCGTGTACAGCTTCGGCATTGGCGATGAGCCCTACAAACGCGATTGGTGCGATATCGAAGAAGCGCTTTACGACGGCGTGTTGGGCTTTACGGTGAAAGGCCACGCCTATGCTTCCGCCTGGCGGGCACGCAATGCCGTCACGGCGGTAGTGAAGGGGAACCCCAAACTCTGGGAATTGGCGAAGAAGCTGCGGGCGCGGATGTCTTGAAACAGGCGAACGGAGGCAGTATATTTCCAAAGTGCCCCTCGCAGCGGCTAACTGCGAGAGGCGTTTCGACTAGGGTAATATCTGAACCCGCACGATGACTGTCCAGCCCGTGCGGGTTTTTCTTACCTCAATCGTGATGATTACAGGCGGATAAAAATAGCCCATAATTTCACTTCGGGTTCGAGAGCGAGGCACTCGCCAATGCCGATGTAGCCCATCTTCATCGGCACGCCGGCTGGACAGGGCGTATACTGCGATTTCCCCCTCGACCCGTTATTCATAACAAACGCATAGGTCGTGTCCAGCGCCACATGCCGGCTTATCTTACAACGCCAGCCGCGAGCCTTTTTTCCCTTTGCCCGAGGGTGGAATGGGTGCTTCCGGTTCCGTACCCATCAGGATGAGCACGTCCTCGAAGCCGTTATCCTCCAGATCGAGGGCAGTGAGCGCCACGGCGTTATCCTCGATATCGACGATGCTGAGAACGATCTGCGTCGCCGCGCCATAAAGTCGCTTGATGGCCTCGGCGTTGGATGGCCCGCATTCGACCACGACGATGTCATAGGCCGCTTCCAGAGCGTCGAGAATGATCGGTAGCCGGTCGATGGCGCGCATGGCGCGTTCGGGGTCGGCGAGCCCCAAGGGCATCACATGCGCATCCGAATAATGGTCGCTATGGATGACGTCTGTGAACTGCTTTTCCGAGGCGAGCAGGTCGGTGATACCAGAGACTGTTCTTCCGTCGAGCATCGCCCGGCTGATCGCGCCCGTGCCGGTCATATCGATGAGGATGACGCGCAAATGCCGGTCGGCCATTTCGCGCGTGAGGCGCACCGAGGCGGCGGAGCCGTCATCGCCTTCCGGCGAGACGATCAGGGCGCGTGTGGCGCCAAGCTCGACGAGGCGCTTGGCGATGGTCGGCACGCTGTGCGGATTTTCCGGCAGGTCGTCGCCGATGGCGGTGTAGCTGTCGTAAATCTCCTGCACGGTTTCAGCCGCTGGCAGCGGACGGTCTGGCCGGGCGCGGCGGGGCGTCTTTTCCTCGTTATCATCCGGCACGGCTGCGGCAGCAACAGGCGCTGCGGCAGCGGCGGCTACAGGCATACGGATTTCATCGGCAGGCGGCTGCGCAGCGCCATCGACAGGACGCATGGCGCGGCCGCTGAAAAGCTCACGCAAGAGAACGAAGATCGAAAGCAAGAGAAGCCCCGCAAAGAATGTCGCGCCCACGATGGGGAGCGTTTTGGGAAAATAGGGTTGCGCCGGGATGTCCGCCGGAGAAAAAACGCGCGCATCCACCGGTAGATAGTTGCGGTCGGTTCGGGAAGCAGCCTCGCGATACCGGGTGAGATAGGTCTGGAGCAACTCACGCTGCGCCGCCGCCTCGCGCTCCAGCGCCCGCAGCTCCACCGCCTGGCCACCGGCCTGCGCAGCCTGCGCCTTCACCCGGTTCAACTCCCGATTGAGCTCCGTCTCACGCAGCTTCGCGGTTGACGCCTCATTCTCAAAGCTTTCGAGGATCTTGCGTCCTTCCGCACGGATCTGCTGGTTCAGGTCGGCAAGCTGCGAGCGCAAGGCGCGAATGCGCGGGTGGCCAGGAAGAAGCGAGGTGGAGAGGTCGGCGATCTGCGAGTTCAACTGGATCTGCCGCTCGCGCAGGCGCTGCATCAGCCCCGAGGCGACGATATCCGGCAGCGTATCGAGCGGAGCGCCGGTCGCCAGCGCGTTGCGGATGCTCTCCGCCTTCGCCTCGCTCGCGGCCCGGCTGGCGCGAACCCGCGAAAGCTCGGATGACACTTCCGACAATTGCTGCGAGGCAATCGGCTCCTCCCCCTGTCCCTGCAGAAGATCGGTGGACGCGCGGTAGTTAGCGACTTTGGCCTCGGATTCCTTGAGACGCTTGCTGAGATCGGCGATTTCCGGCTGAAGCCAGGCGGTTGCGTCGTCAGTGGATTGCAGCTTGGCTTCGCGCTGAAGGGCGATATATTCATCCGCAATCGCATTCGAGACGCTGGCCGCGAGCGCCGGGTCCTTTGACGAGAACTGCACGACGATCACGCGCGACTCCGGAATGCTGTAAACCTGCAGATGCTCGCGCATCTCCTGCAGCATATAATCCTGCGGCGAAACCTGCGTTGGATCCTGCTTCAGGCCCAGGGAAATCAGCAGTCGCGACAGCGGCGACGGCCTCCCGAATTCGTCGGTCTCTGCAAGCTTCAGCTTGTCGCCCACCTTCTTCAGAAGATTGGAGGAAGAGATCACCTCCACCTGGCTCTTGACGGTCTCCTGGTCGATGGCCGGACGGTCGGCCGCAGTTTCGGCATTGGGACGGGTGAAGACGGATTCGCGCGTTTCGATCAATATCCGGCTTTCGGCCCGGTATTGCGGCGTCGCAAGCATGCAGAAGAGGAGAGCGAGGGCGGCAAGCGTCAGCGCGCCTAAGAAAATAAAGAGCGCGTGGCGCCGGAGGCTGCTGAACAGAGCGCCCAAATCAATATCGACATCATTACCCGCCGAAGCCGCACTGGACATGAACTCATACTCCACACCGCCCCCACGCTTGGGGCTGGCAAGTATGGTAAATACGTATGGTAACCATCAGGTTAAACAGCGGGTTCCCAAAAATGTCGGTATTGCAGGGTTAGCTTTTACCAGCCATTAACCCTAACCGTTCGATAACAGCATGACGATTGTGGGATACCTGCCGGCGGCGGAAGACGTGACGGCGGAAACTGAGGTTGCAAGCGGTGCGAGAAACAAGGCGTATTTCTGGGCGCATCTTCATGGCGGCATTCGGCTCGGCCATCATGGCCGTCAGCGGATGCGCGAGCTATGTTCCTGCCCCTCCCGCCTTCCACGAGGCGCTGAACCGGCCCTATATACTGGACGCCGGGGATCGCCTGCGCATCACGGTGTTCGAGCAGCCCGATCTCACCAATACCTACAATGTCGACCCGTCCGGCTATATCTCCTTCCCGCTCATCGGCAAGGTGCCGGCGCGGGGCCGCACCCTGCAGCAGCTGGAAAGCGACATCGCCACGAAGCTGCGCGGCGGCTATCTGCGCGACCCGGACGTCTCGGTCGAGATGGACCGTTACCGGCCCGTTTTCATCATGGGCGAAGTGGGCGCTGCCGGGCAATATTCCTACGTGCCGGGGATGACCGCACAGAAGGCGATTGCCGCCGCCGGTGGCTTCACGCCCCGCGCGGAACAGGCCAATGTGGACATTACCCGGCAACTGAACGGCAAGATCATCACCGGGCGGGTTCTCATCACCGACCCGCTTCTGCCGGGCGACACCATCTATGTCCGCGAGCGTTTGTTCTAATTTCCAAATGTGATCGATGATCCATGTCGCGAGTGCCCGGCCATTGCGTATCGTCCATTGCTTCCGTTCGCCGGTCGGCGGCATTTTCCGGCATGTGCGCGACCTTTCCCGCGCGCAATCGGCGGCGGGACACGATGTCGGCATCATCTGCGACTCGTCGACGGGCGGCGCCTATGAGGACCATCTGTTCGACGGCATTCGCGATCATCTCGCATTGGGTGTGCATCGCATCGCGATGCAGCGCCATGTCGGGCCGGGCGATTTCCTCGCCGGCGCCAGGGCATATGGCATTATCAAGAAATTGCAGCCGGATGTTCTGCACGGGCACGGCGCCAAGGGCGGCGTCCACTCGCGCATATTCGGCTCAGCCTTACGGGTTTTCAGGTCTCGCGTAGCCCGTTTCTATTCACCGCATGGCGGCAGCCTGCATTTCATGCGTGACGAGTGGCCCGGAAAGCTCGTCTTCGCCGCCGAAAGGATGATGGAGCCGTTGACCGACGCCATCATCTTCGTCTCGCAATATGAGCAGGATTCCTACATCAGGAAAATCGGACAGCCGAAATGCCCCGGCACTATCATCCATAATGGATTGAGCGACACGGATTTCGAAAGGATCGAGGCGGCCCCGCAAGCCGCCGATTTCCTTTATGTCGGCATGATGCGCGATCTGAAAGGGCCGGACATGCTGATCCGTGCCCTCGCGGAAGCGGAGCGATTGGCCGGGCGCAAGCTTTCGGCGGCGATGGTTGGCGACGGAGCCGAAAAGCCGCGCTACATCCGGATGGTAGAGGAATTGGGGCTAGCAGGCCGGGTGATTTTTCGCGATCCCATGCCGATCCGCGAGGCGTTCACTCTAGGACGAACGGTGGTGGTTCCCTCCCGTGCTGAAGCGCTGCCCTATATCGTGCTGGAGGCCCTCGCGGCCGGACGGCCGGTCCTCGCTACCCATGTCGGCGGCATACCGGAGATTCTCGGCTCCGAGCCTTCTACCATGGTAACGCCTGATATCGAGGCGCTGGCAGTAAAAATGGCGGAAATTGCTGCCGATCCTTCTAGATATCACGAAAAAATGCCCGCTCATGAGCAGATTCGTCAAAGATTTGGCGTTACTGCCATGGCAAAAGCTATAGAAGACCTTTATCGGGCGGCGCTTCAGGCGGATTGAGCCTTCCTTCCGGGAGCGACCGATAATATATAGGCGACCGGCTTAGTATTCTGAGCGACCTGTTTTTGCGATCCTCGGGGCGAGACGCGACCATGAACCACATAGAACCGAACGGGCCTTTCAGCAGAGAGGCAGTCACCCGCATGGAGGGGGCAGGCAGCGGCGGGGGCGTGACGGCGGAGCCGGTCACGCTCAACCCGACGGCCAGCCAGGTTGCCCATCAATATCGCCGCGACACCATTTCACCCGTCATGGTCAGCGGGCTGATGCGCATTGCCGAGTTCGGGATCGTGTTCCTTTCCGGCCTCGCCATCTTTCTGGGTTATGTCGGCCTCCAGCATAATCTGGCCTATATCTATCCCCTCGTTATCCTGTGCGGTGCGATTCTCTACGTGCTTCTGATCGAGATGGCCGATGGCTATCAGATCATGGCCTTGCGCAATCCCATCAATTATCTGGGGCGGCTGGTTCTTTCTTGGATCGGTGTCTTCGCCTTACTGGCGCTGACAGGATTTTTCCTGAAAATCTCGGAAGAGTTTTCACGGCTCTGGCTGATCACGTGGTTCTTCACGGGTCTTGTGCTGCTCGTCGGACTTCGCCTCGTCATCGCCCGCAAAATCCGCGGCTGGGCGCGCAACGGTACGATGGAGCGGCGGGCGGTCATCGTCGGCGGCGGCAAGAATGCGGAAGATCTCATCCGCTCGCTGGAACAACAGCCCGACAACGATATCCGCATCTGCGGCATATTCGACGACCGCGACAATCGCCGCTCGCCGCCCATCGTGGCAGGCTATCCGAAGCTCGGCAATGTGTCGGAACTGATCGAGTTCGCCCGCATCGCCCATATCGACATGCTGATCGTCTCCCTGCCCCTGACGGCTGAGGCGCGGGTGCTGTCGATGCTGAAAAAGCTCTGGGTGCTTCCAGTCGATATCCGCCTGTCGGCGCACACCAATCATCTGCGTTTCCGCCCCCGCGCCTATTCCTATATCGGCTCCGTGCCGATGCTCGATGTCTTCGATAAGCCGATCAACGATTGGGATTATGTCGCCAAGCGCGCCTTCGATATCGTCTTCAGCCTCATCGGCATCGCCCTCTTCTCGCCCTTCATGCTTTTGACGGCACTCGCCATCAAGTTGGAGAGCAAGGGGCCTGTCATCTTCAAGCAAAAGCGCCACGGCTTCAATAACGAGGTCATCGAGGTGTGGAAGTTCCGCTCCATGTATATCGAGCAGTGCGACCCGACCGCGCGCCAGGCCGTGACCAAGAACGACCCGCGCGTGACGAAGGTCGGTCGCTTCATCCGCAAGACCTCGATCGACGAGCTGCCGCAATTCTTCAACGCACTGATGGGCACGCTGTCGCTCGTCGGGCCTCGTCCCCACGCCATCGCGGCGCACTCGCACAATGTCCTTTATAACGAGGTGGTGGACGGCTATTTCGCACGGCACAAGGTGAAGCCTGGTGTCACCGGCTGGGCGCAAATCAATGGCTGGCGCGGCGAGATCGACAATGAGGAGAAGATCAAGATGCGGACGGAGTTCGACCTCCACTACATTGAGAACTGGTCGCTCTGGTTCGATCTGAAAATCCTGCTCCTCACCCCGATCCGCCTCCTCAATACGGAGAACGCCTATTGAGCGCGGTCGCTGAAAGCGCCTCTCCGACCAGGGCGGCGGTCAACCGGGCGCTTGTCCGGCTGATTTCGAAGGGCGCAGTCGGCTTCGGCGTTTTTCTCTCCGGCTTCGTCATCGATGAGCCCGCGCCTTATGAGCTCTACATGGTGGGGCTCATTGCGGTTTGGGCGCTGTTCGGCCTTAGGATTTCGCGTGTGACGGCGGTGCTTCTGGGCCTGCTGGTGCTCTTCAATTTCGGCGGGGTGATTTCGGCCAGCCAGATGCCGGACCTGAAAAGCGCGCCGCTCTATATCGGCGTATCGCTTTTCCTGGCCCTCACCGCCGTCTTCTTCGCGGCGATCATCGAGGCGGATTATCGGCGGTTGGCGACGATCTTCCATGGCTATTACCTGGCCGCTCTCATGACCGCGGCCTTGGGCATTTTAGGCTATTTCAACGCCTTTCCCGGCGCAGATGTCTTCACGCTTTACGGCCGCGCGAAGGGCGCGTTCCAGGACCCGAACGTCTTCGGGCCATTCCTGATCCTGCCCGCGGCATGGAGCATTCACCAGATCCTGACGGGCAAGCCGCGCGCGCTGCTTATGCATATCCCTCCCCTGCTCGTTCTGGTTCTGGGGCTTTTCCTTTCGTTTTCCCGCGCCGCCTGGGGGATGATGCTGGTGGCGATGGTGCTCGTTCCGTTCATCCTTGCTCTCAAGAATCCCAGCAACAGATTCCGGGTGAAGCTCATCGTGCTGGCGGGGCTGGCGCTTCTCATCATCGGGCTCGCCATCATCGCCGCCCTGCAAATCCCGCAGGTGGCGGAGCTTTTCTCGCAGCGCGCGCAACTGGTGCAATCCTACGACACCGATCGCATCGGGCGCTTCGCACGGCATTGGTATGGGCTCGTGCTTTCGGCGCAGCATCCGCTCGGCATCGGCCCGCTGGAGTTCGGCCCGATTTACGGTGAAGACACCCACAATATGTGGCTGAAAGCCCTGCTCGACTATGGCTGGCTCGGCTTCGCGGCCTTCCTGACGATGACCATGCTGACCCTCGGCATGGGGCTGCGCCTCCTACTGCGCAACCGGCCTTGGCAACCCTATCTCATCTGCGCCTATGTAACCTACCTGACCCATGTGATGGTCGGCAATGTCATCGACACCGACCATTGGCGGCATTTCTATCTTCTGATCGGGATCATCTGGGGATGCGTTGCGCTGGAGGTACGGCACAAGGCAAAAATGCCCCAACCTGCTTTCGAAAAATAGCCCGTTAAATTTTTCGAATCGGCCGCCCCAGCCGGGCTTCAAATTTCTTTGAAAGTATAATTATGATCTGACCGCTGAGTTTTTATCGATCCAGCGAAACTGAAAGGAGGTGAGACGTTTGAAACACCGGCTTACTCTGATAGTCAGGTTCAGGACTTGGCGGTTCACCCTGACGATCAGTAAAGAGTAAGAAATGGGAATCGGGCTTCGGCCCGGTCCTCAACCGGTAAAAGATCCGTCTCACCTCCTTCTGCAAAATATATTACCACGACGCCCCATCATTTCAAGACAGCCAATCCCTCTGCCAGGCTCAACCGAGCGGAGGAAACTGAATTTGGCCGTTTCCATTCATGGATCGAAGCTCCAGCTGCAGCGTTTGAAGAGGAACGCCGAAATCAGAGGAAGCTAGCCATGAATGTCGCCAACCTGCAAATCGAGGGATTGTGCCTTGCCATCGCGGCCCTCAACCAGAAACTCGTCGAGAAGGGTATTCTTTCCCGGTCCGAAATCGACGAGGCCTTGCGGGAGGCGGAAGCGACCGCCCGCGGGGACGATCGTTTTGTCGAGGATCTCAACCCGTCCAATCGGGATGCGATCTGCTTTCCGATCCGCGTCCTTCAGATCGCAAACAGCACTGAGCCCGAGCGACCCTGGACATTCTCCGATCTCGCACGTCTGGTAGGAAGCACCAAAGAGCCCTACAATGATATGCTCTGACCGTCATGGCCATCCCATATGGGCTCGGCCACGGCCTGCCCCGTTGAGCCGCGAAGCTCATGGGGGTGGGCTTTTAGGCGCGGTGTGCTGTACCCCGATGTGCATTTTCTGCCGGTTTCTGATTTTTAGGGCTTGCGGAAAAACCCTCATCATTCTAAGGCTTTCACCGGTTCGGAGCGTAGCGCAGCCTGGTAGCGCACTTGACTGGGGGTCAAGGGGTCGCTGGTTCGAGTCCAGTCGCTCCGACCATTAAATCAAACAATTCGCCGCCACTCACATTCCGTCTTTTGAAGACGAGCAACAGTCCGCCCCATTGGAACGGACCGTGATTCCCATTCTGTAGTTAGGGGAACATCTTTCTCGCTTTTGCCGTCGCCAGCACCTTGCCTTTGGCATCAAGCGCCTTGACAGTCCATGAATAGGTGTGACTTCCGGATGGCGGGCATGGTCCTTGATAACGGAATGCCCCGTAAGGAACTGCCGCTTGCCCATTGTATGGAAGCTTCCCGCCTCCATGGTTGTAGGCGAGTGCGTTCATATCTACCATCCGGAATTCAAGCGTCTTTGTTTCTGCCGGAACGCTGGCGAGCTTGAATGGCGGCGATTTAGGATCGAAGCATTTCTTCGTCGGCCCCCATTCGAATGAAACGCTCATATCAGCAGCATGAGCGCTGCCGCCCAGAAGTACAAAAGATATCCCCAAAGCCAATATGGCTCGCATTTTCAACCCTCTTCCTTAGGCTCGGCAACCTCACCGAGCCGATAGCGCCGGGAACCTATCATAGAGTTTAACTTGCGCAACTCTCCTGAGAAACTTACGCTGACCCATGTGCAGAGACCCAGTCGCCCCTGGCCATTTCCTCAATAGGATAGAGAGATCCCACGGACGGTTGGAGGGAGGTACAAGAAAAGAGAGCTCAATTGCGCAAGAGAGGTTTGCCTCTCACCGCACCTGATCCAGCAGTCTTTTGCACTCCAGTAGATCGAACAGCGCTTCCTGCAATAGCGTGCGATTGTCCTTGGAGAGGCGTTTATCGTCGGCACCAACCGGGCCATCGTCCTCGCCCTTCAGGAGGCCAAAGAGCTTGCGGCTGGGCTGCGGGCGAGCGATGCCGGCGGGCAGGACGGCGTCCGCCTCGTCTTCCTCGGCATCCTTCGCCGCTGCCTGCTTCTGCCGCGCGATCGCTTCCACCGCCGCCAGATCGCCATTGCCCAGCGCTATGACGAATTGCGGGCCGTTCTCGCGCAGCAGGCGCTGGACGCCCTTGATCGTATAGCCCTGATCGTAGAGAAGATGGCGGATGCCTTTCAGGAGCTCGACATCGACCGGGCGGTAATAGCGCCGCCCGCCGCCACGCTTCATCGGCTTGATCTGGGTAAACCGCGTTTCCCAGAAGCGCAGCACATGCTGAGGCAGGTTCAGCTCTTCGGCAACCTCGCTGATGGTCCTGAAGGCATCCGGGCTCTTGTCCATGGGCTTCCTTATTGCGGCGCCTGCTCAGCCGGTCTTACCTTGGCCTTGCGTGCCTGGTGTGCTTCCAGAATGCGCTGCTTCAGCACATTGGAGGCCTTGAAGGTCATGACGCGGCGCGGCAGGATCGGCACTTCCTCGCCCGTTTTCGGATTGCGGCCGATACGCTCGTTCTTGTCGCGGACGTGAAAGGTGGCGAAGGAGGAAAGCTTGACCGTCTCGCCATTGACGATTGCGTCGCAAACCTCGTCAAGGATCATCTCGACCAGCGCAGCGGACTCGGTTCGCGAGAGGCCGACCCGGCGGTAAACCGCCTCGGCCAGATCAGCGCGGGTGACAGTCTTTCCCCCCATGACGGAACCTGCTTGGTTAGCTTTTCACAATAAGATAACAGGGTCAGGACGTTACACAATCATTTCCGGCTGGGTCAAGCCGCCTTATGTAGGCCGAAAGGTGGAAAAGGCCCGCTTTACCAGCGAACCAGCACCGCGCCCCAGGTAAATCCGCCGCCCATCGCCTCTAGAAGCACGAGATCGCCCTCCTTGATGCGGCCATCGGCAACCGCCGTGGCAAGGGCCAGCGGAACCGACGCGGCGGAAGTATTGCCGTGACGATCGACGGTGATGACCACCTTCTCCTCGGCGAGGTTGAGCTTTTTGGCGGAGGCGTCGATGATGCGCTTATTGGCCTGATGCGGCACGAACCAGTCGATATCTTCAGCCGTAACGCCAGTTTCAGCGAAGGAAGCCTCGATCACATCCGTTATCATGCCGACAGCATGTTTGAACACCTCGCGGCCCTCCATGCGCAGGTGGCCGACCGTCTGGGTGGTCGAAGGGCCGCCGTCGACATAGAGCTTTTCGGTGTGCGAGCCGTCGGAGCGCAGATTGGCCGCCAGCACGCCCCGGTCGGACGTAAGACCCTTACCCTCCCCGGCTTCCAGCACCAGCGCCCCCGCGCCGTCCCCGAAAAGCACACAGGTCGTGCGGTCGTTCCAGTCGAGAATGCGCGAGAAGGTTTCGGAGCCGATCACCAGCACCCGCCTTGCCAGCCCGCCCTTGATGTAAAGATCGGCAGTGGTGAGCGCATAGATGAAGCCGCTGCACACAGCCTGCACGTCGAAGGCGAAGCCATGGGTTATACCGAGCTCACGCTGGATCTCCACGGCGCTCGCCGGGAAGGTATGATTGGGCGTGGAGGTCGCAAGGACGATCACGTCGATATCGGCGGGCTCAAGACCGGCATTGGCCAGGGCAGCCCGCGCCGCGGCGGCGCCGAGCGAAACGGTCGTCTCCCCCTCGCCCGCGATATGGCGCTGGCGGATGCCGGTGCGCTGGACGATCCACTCGTCCGATGTTTCGACGATTCCCTCGAAATCGGCGTTCTTCATGATGCGGGCCGGAGTTGCCGAGCCGACGCCCCTGACGATGGATCTGATCATGCTTTGTTGTCCCTGTCCTGCGGAGCCTTAAGCTCGCCGCGGCAATTATTGCTATTCCCTAGCTTCGGCCTCGCCTGCAACCGTGGCGGCAAGAGGGCGGCTGTCATGAAACTGGCTGAGATCGGCGGAAATCTTTTTCAAAAGCTCATTGCGCACCATGTCGTAGCCGACTTCCAGCGCGGCGGCGAAGCCTTCCGAGTCCGTCCCGCCATGGCTCTTTATGACCACGCCGTTGAGCCCTAGGAAGACGCCGCCATTCACCTTGCGCGGGTCCATCTTCTCGCGCACCATCTCGAATGCGCCCTTGGCGAAGAGATAGCCGATCTTGGCCATCAGCGTCCGGCTCATCGCGGCGCGTAAGTATTGCGCCATCTGCCTGGCCGTGCCTTCGGCTGCCTTCAACGCGATATTGCCGGAGAAGCCTTCGGTCACCACGACATCGACCGTGCCCTTGCCGATATCGTCGCCTTCGACGAAGCCGGCATATTCGAGGCCGTCCAGTTGCGTCTCGCGCAGCATCTGCCCCGCCTCGCGGATTTCATCGAGGCCCTTTACTTCCTCGACGCCAACATTGAGGAGACCGATGGTCGGGCGCTTGATCTCGAACAGCGCGCGCGCCATGCCGGCACCCATCACGGCGTAGTCGACAAGCTGCACTGCATCGGCGCCGATGCTGGCGCCGATATCGAGGACGATGCTTTCGCCGCGCAAGGTTGGCCAGATGCCCGCGATGGCCGGGCGCTCGACATTGGCCATCATGCGCAGGCAGAATTTCGACATGGCCATCAGCGCGCCGGTATTGCCCGCGGAGACGCAGACATCCGCCTCGCCTTCCTTCACCGCCTCGATTGCCTGCCACATAGAGGATTTGCCGCGCCCGTTGCGCAGCGCCTGGCTCGGCTTCTCATCCATGCGGATGGCCATTTCGCTGGCGTGAAAGGTGGATGCAGCCTGCAGCTTGGGGTAACGCGCCAAAACGGGCTCGACCCGATCCGCCAAGCCATAGATGACAAACCGGATGTCCGGATGGCGCTCAAGCGCAATGGCCGCGCCGGGGATGACAACTTCTGGGCCGAAATCGCCTCCCATCGCGTCGATCGAGATTCTGATCACACTTTTGTCCTGTCCCGGTCCCGCGGCTTTCCGGCCGCTTGATTATGCTTATTGAATGCCGGAGTGTTCCCGGCCCTTTTGCTTTAACGTAAGTCCGGCGCCAGCCGCTCCGCCTGCACCGATCCCCGCAATCGCGGGGAAAATAGCGTTTTTGCAATCGCAGACAACAGGAATTTCGTTTCAGCCGATTGAAGCGGAACCGGATGTCACTACTTTTTCTTCCAATCCGCCAGCTTTGCAAAAGGCGAAACCGGCTTTTCCGGCTCGGCATTGCCCACTTCTATGATCGTTTCCTCCGGCAGGCCGGGCTTGCGAGGGTAAGGATCGAGAGCAAGCTCGAAGAATTCCTCGGCAATGGCGCCAGCGTCAATATGGTCGCCGGAAAAGGTTTCGGGCATGTCGGGGCCTTCGGCATCGATCAGCATTTCGCCGCTCTCATCAAGCCGAATGCGGGCGAGGCTCGAATCCTCGGGGACGAGAATCGTCTCGACCTTTTCGGCAATCCTGGCTTCGATGGGTTCCAGCGTAACGACGCAGGACTGGACGACGTCGGCATCGATCCGGCCATGCACCTTAAGGCCCCGCTTCTTCCAGGGCATGATCTGGAACTCCGCCTCGAAGGATTTCACCTCCTCCAGGCCGTGGTCCCTGGCGAGGGCGACGCGTTCCCGGTCGTCGGCCTTGATCGTGACGGTCAGGCCTTTTTGCGGCACATGCTGCACGGACACAGGAAATTTCAGTGCGGGCGTTTCGTTCATCTTCGTCTTCTTTCTTTTTACTCAGGCCGGTATGGCGGGCCGCTCCGCATCGGGAAACAGGATATGCCCCCGCACCAGTTCCTCGTCCGGCTGCCTGTGCAATTGATCCTTCGCTTCGAAGGCGTAGGCCGCCAGCGGCGCAGCGCCCGGCCAGAATTCCAGATCGGGCCGGACATTGCGCGTCAGGGCCGCGGCGAAGGCCTCCCGGTCTCCAATTGCAAAGGCCGACTCATAGGATTCGATGCGGCCATAGAACATGCGCGCCAGCTTCTTCATCCGTTTCGGCACGCCCTGGTCGCCGATTCCGAGCTCGCGTAGCGAATGGTCTACATCCCTAAAGAACTCATCGGCAATCTCCTGGGCGATGGCGCGGAGCGCTTCATTTTCGCCTTTCAGCCGGTGCAGGGCAAGAAACATGTGGAGCGAGAGCATTTCATAGCGCCCGATGGGGGTATCGGGCACAGAAAGCAGTGCATAAAAATGCGGCTGCCGCGCCGCTGCCACGATCGCTTCATAAACGGCAAGAGTAATTGCCTCGTTTACCTTTGCCTTGCGGCTGAATAATTTAAGAATCATCCGGGTGGGACCCGCGCTTGTTGCATCCAGAAGCAAGGTGGTTTACCGAAGTTCACCCGATGGCGGAAGTGCCGGATTACAGATGAAGATGGAGATGTCGTTGTCGCAGCGGATTTTCAAGAGTGTCCAGACGAGAGAGGCATTCCTCATCGCGAGCACCATCCTGCTTTCGGCCGGCCTAGCGGGGTGCAACACAGCCGCCTCGCTCAACCCCGCCGAAACGCTGACGCAGGGCTATGTGCTTGATCAGCAGGCGCTCGATACGGTGCCGGTGGGCTCGAGCCGCGAACAGGTTCTGCTCGCACTGGGCTCGCCCTCGACCACGGCGACCTTTGACAATGAGGTGTTCTATTACATCTCCGAGAAACGCTATCGCCCGGCCCAGTTCCTGACGCCCCGGACCATCGACCGGCGCATCCTCGCCGTCTATTTCAACAAGGACGGCAAGGTCGAGCGGATCGCCCATTACGGCCTGCAGGACGGCAAGGTGTTCGACTTCATCTCGCGGACAACGCCGACCGGCGGCAAGGACCAGACCTTCCTCGGCCAGATCCTCGCCGGCGCCGGCAAGATGCCGATGGGTGTACCCACGACGGGGCGGTGATCGGCCCCGCAGGCTTTGCCGGTTCGTGTAAAAATACGAGGTTTGGCCTATATAAGAAGTGACCTGCAGCGCAGGAACGCTGCAGGTCGGACGCTTAGATTTCGATATAGACCCGCACGGTGATTATCCAGGCCGTGCGGGTTTTCTTTATCTCAAGCGTGATAATCAGCGGTATACACCACATCATATCGTCTCCTTCGCAGACAAGGCTGTGTCCTGCCTCAGCCCGGACGCCAATTCGCCGGATGCGTGCGCCTGGTTCAATCACCGCACAGCTGCTTCTGCCTACGATTTTTTGAGCAGGATGCCCGGTAAGTTTAGCGCGACACCCTGCTCAAGCTCGCTGTTTCAATGCGCCAACACTGCCAGCAGCAGCAGCGCGACAATGTTGGTGATCTTGATCGCAGGGTTGACCGCCGGGCCGGCGGTATCCTTGTAGGGATCGCCAACCGTATCGCCGGTGACGGAAGCCTTGTGCGCCTCGGAGCCCTTGAGATGCTTGATCCCCTGGCTATCGACAAAACCGTCCTCGAAGCTTTTCTTGGCATTGTCCCATGCGCCGCCGCCTGAGGTCATCGAAATCGCCACGAACAGGCCGTTGACGATGACGCCGAGGAGCGATGCGCCGAGCGCGGCGAAGGCGGAGGCTTTCGAGCCCGAGATCAGCAAAACACCGAAATAGACGACGATGGGCGCCAGCACCGGCAGCAATGACGGGATGATCATCTCCCGGATCGCCGCCTTGGTCAGAAGATCGACGGCGCGGGCATAGTCTGGTCGGTCGGTTCCGGTCATGATGCCCGGCTTCTCCCGGAACTGCCGGCGCACCTCCTGCACCACCGCGCCCCCTGCCCTGCCCACGGCGGTCATGGCGATGCCGCCGAAGAGATAGGGGATGAGGCCGCCAAAGATCAGCCCCGCCACCACATAGGGGTTGGAGAGGTCGAAGGAGACGTGGCCTATGTCCGCAAAATAGGGAAAGGTCGCCCCGTTGGACGCGAAATAAGCAAGGTCATTCGAATAGGCTGCGAAGAGCACCAGCGCGCCCAGGCCCGCAGAGCCGATGGCATAGCCCTTGGTGACGGCCTTGGTGGTGTTGCCGACCGCGTCGAGCGCGTCGGTGGATTTGCGCACATCGGGATCGAGCCCCGCCATTTCGGCGATTCCGCCTGCATTGTCCGTCACCGGGCCGAAGGCGTCGAGCGCGACGATCATCCCGGCGATACCGAGCATGGCGGTGACGGCGATGGCCGTGCCGAACAGGCCTGCGATCTGGTAGGTGGAGATGATGCCGCCGATGATGACGAGCGCGGGCAGCGCCGTCGATTCGAGCGAAACCGCCAGCCCCTGGATGACATTGGTGCCGTGGCCGGTCACCGAGGCCTGCGCGATGGAATTGACCGGGCGCTTGCCGGTTCCGGTGTAGTACTCGGTGATGAGGACGATCAGCCCCGTCACGGCAAGGCCGATCAGCCCGCAGATGAAGAGGTTGCTTCCCGTTATCGCCTTGCCCGCGACAGAGCCGATCTCGCCCCAGCCTATGGTCATCGACGTCGCGACGGCGAGGCCGACGATGGAGAGAAGGCCCGTGGCGATGAGGCCCTTATAGAGCGCGCCCATGATGGAATTGTTGGCGCCGAGCTTGACGAAGAAGGTGCCCGCGATGGAGGTCAGGATGCAGGCCGCAGCGATGGCGAGCGGATAGACCATGATCATCTCGAACATGGGGACCGCGCCGAAGAAGATCGCGGCGAGCACCATGGTGGCGACGACCGTCACCGCATAGGTCTCGAACAGATCCGCCGCCATGCCCGCGCAATCCCCGACATTGTCGCCGACATTGTCGGCGATGGTGGCTGGATTGCGCGGATCGTCCTCGGGAATGCCCGCCTCGACCTTGCCGACAAGATCGCCGCCCACATCCGCGCCCTTGGTGAAGATGCCGCCGCCGAGGCGTGCGAAGATGGAAATGAGCGACGCGCCGAAGCCGAGCGAGACGAGCGGATCGATCACCTCGCGCCCCGATGACGGATAGCCCAGCCATTGGGTGAGCACGAGATAATAGACGGCGACGCCTAGCAGCGCGAGGCCTGCCACCAGAAGTCCGGTGATGGCCCCTGCCCTGAACGCGATTTCCAGCCCGCCGGCAAGGCTGCGCGAGGCGGCCTGCGCGGTGCGCACATTGGCGCGGACCGAGACATGCATGCCGATGAAACCGGCAAGGCCCGACAGCACCGCGCCGATGAGGAAGCCGACCGCCGACGAGGCAGACAGAAGATACCAGACGAGGGCGAAAACGATGATGCCGACGATGGCGATGGTCGTATATTGCCGGGCGAGATAGGCCTGCGCACCCTCACGGATGGCCGCCGCGATTTCCTGCATCCGCGCGTTGCCCTGATCGGCCGATAGCACCGATCTGGTGGCCCATACGGCATAAATGACTGCCGCCGCGCCGCAGGCGATGACGAAAAGAAGAACTGTCATGCCAACTCCCATTATTTTTCAATTATTTACCGACCCAAAGCTCCTCCCGGGCCTGTATTTAAGCGGCATAAAATATTCATTCCGCCGCCTTCAATAAACATGAGGAACGGCGGGACAATCGTCAAGAAATAAAGCGATGTATATTGGACATGGGCGCACGCACACCTTCCCCATGCGGGGAAGGTGTTCGCGTTAGCGGGCGGATGGGGGTGGGGACGTTTGCGTTTTCCCAGCCATAGGCCGTCAGCGTCGTGCCGGACATGAGCGAGGCGATGGCGAGGTGCCGAACAAAAGGAAATCATGCAGGCCCTCGATCTTGCCTTTTTCCGAGCGGCGATAGGTTTCCGTCACCATGGTCGTGGCGCCGCTCACATCCTTTTCAGGCGAAAGGGAAACCGGCCATTTGGCCGGTTTCCTAGAGATCAGAGACCCAGCCAATCCGACGGGAAGGTTACCGTAGCTCCGTCTCCGGTAGTTATTGTTTTTCCGTTTACCACTAGCGTACCGCCGTTTTTGACTGTGGTCGTGCCGGCTGAAGCGATCCCATTCAGGCCGAGGGTGAGAACACCTGCTAAGAGTGTAGCCAAAAGTTTGTGATTCATGATGACATTCTCCTTCTGAGGTCCCGCCCTAATATTCGCCCCCTGACTGTCGCCTGTATTTATGTAACGTCAGGTGCGATATCTAGATTTTTAATAAAAATGTGATTTAATTATGCTTAAATATAGGCATATTCGTCATTATTTTATATGTATTATTCTAATATCTTTTAACTTCAAAACTTACTTGATCTATCGCACATGAAGAACGGACGAGATTGTTGACGAGGCTGAGTCTTTCTATCGTTCTTTATGTTTTATTCTTCCGCCTTCCATAAACACGCGAAACGGCGGGACAATCACCAAGAAATAAAGCTATGTATATTGGGATGGAAAGGCTGGCAGAAGCGCAACCGCGGCCTGCTCGCACTTTTCACTCCGCCGGGGCCCGCACACGCCGCCGCTCAAGCATCACCAGCCCGGCGAGCGCGAAGAGGCAAGCGATGCTAACCGGAACGACGATCCAGTTCAGCACATCCCAGCCATAGACCGTCAGCGTCGTGCCGGACATGAGCGAGGCGATGGCGACGGTGCCGAACAGGAGGAAATCGTGCAAGCCCTCGATCTTGCCCTTTTCCGAGCGGCGGTAGGTTTCCGTTACCATGGTCGTGGCGCCGATGAAGCCGAAATTCCAGCCGATGCCGAGCAGGATCAGGGCGAGCCAGAAGTTCCAGAGCGCGATGCCGGCGAGCGCAACGCCCGCGCAGGCGAGCAGCAAGACAAGCCCGGCAGCGACCACCGTCTCCTTGCCGAAGCGGCCGATCAGGCGTCCGGTGAAGAAGCTGGGCCCGAACATGGCCAGCACGTGCCACTGGATGCCGAGCGTGGCCTCGTCGGTCGAAAGGCCGCAGCCGACCATGGCGAGCGGCGCGCCGGTCATGACGAAGCTCATCAGCGCATAGGTGACGATGGCGCAGAGAAGCGCCACGAAAAAGCGCGGCTGGGAAATGATGGTCTTGAGCGGACGGGCCGGTAGAGTATCCTCCTCCATTACCGCCGCGACATGGCTTTTCAAGCGCAGCAGCGACAGAATGCCGATGCCCGCCACGCCGATGACGCCGACCGTCAGGAAGGCACCGGCGAACATGATCGGCTCGAAGAGGTCCCGTGTGTAGATCACGGCCATGGGACCAAGGACGGCGGCGAAGACGCCACCCGTCATCACCCAGGACACAGCCTTGGGCTTGAAGGCCGAGGGTGCATCGTCGGTGGCCGCGAAGCGATATTGCTGGACGAAGGCGGTGCCGAGGCCGATGCCAAGCAGCCCCGCGACGAACAGCCAGAAATCCCCCCGGAACAGGGCAAGCGCCGCAAGGATGCCGCCCAGCGACGTCACCGCCGCCCCGGCCATGAAGCCATAGCGCCGCCCGACCCGCCGCATCAGCGCGGCGGCGGGGAGCATTCCCAATGCGGTGCCGAGGCTGAAGCCGGTCACGGGCGCGGTGGCGAGGGATTTGTCCAGTTCCAGCAGGTAATAACCCGCCAGCCCGCCCATGGAGATGGCGATGGGCGAGGCGCTGCCGACAACCGCCTGCGCCACTGCCAGAATGAAGGCGGTTCGTTTTGCTTCGGTTTCGGCGGCGGTCACTTGCGGTAAAGACAATGCGGCCCCCTGAAATATTTTGCTTATTGTGGCTTTAGAAAATTGCACGGCAGCCTTTCAGGCTCGCGACCTTAGAAGATCGGCATATGCGCCATCTATCAAGTCCGCTTCCCTGATGCCGAGCTTGTTCATGATGGCATAAGCTTCCTCGATACCAGCGGCGATCTGGTCCTCGCCCTTAAGCACGACTTCCAGTTCAAGGAAGTCTCCCAGATTATCCACCCTATCGAGATGAACGCGCGTTCGCCCTAGCATGAAGAGCGTTCTCACCTTCCGTACGACAATGTCCTCGCCATATGCCGCGGACAGGACGGCGCGTAAAGTGAAAGGCTCATTTGTCGCACTGATTGAATATGTGCTCGTCTTTGGCCCGGTTTGGTCAGGACGTTGATAAAAAATAAGCTCGCCGCGAGCGAGCGAAAGGATCCTGAGTTTCAATCGCCCTTCCCGCGTTGGAAAGAACACATCCGTTTGTTCGATCGTCTGAGGCAAATCAGCGGACAGAGCTTTGACCGCAGCGGCAATTGCGGTCAGGTCGGAGACGCGAGCCTTAATTTCAACATTTCTCGCCATGAACGCCTCATGGTCCCGGCTGCCCGGCGGATCTTAATTAACTCGGACCGCACCGTGGCGGCCATCCGTCAATTCCAGAGGGCTCACGCGCCCTTCACGCCACGGCTCTCTCCCCGTATCCGGAAGGCCAGCCTATCGAGAACCGCGTTGACCAGCTTGGGCTCGTCATCGGTGAAGAACGCCTTGGCGATATCGACATATTCCGAGACGATGACGGCGGTGGGCACGTCCTTGCGGTCCTTCAGCTCCCAGCAGCCGGCGCGCAGGATGGCGCGCAGGGTCGAATCGAGGCGCGAGAGCGGCCAATCCTCGGTCAGCGCATCGCGGATCATCGGATCGAGCTTCAACTGGTCGGTAACGACGCCCGAAACGATGGCGCGGAACCATTGCGGATCGGCTTCCAGATATTGCGCGCCATCCACTTCCTTGCCGAGCCGGTGGGCCTCATATTCCGCGACGACCTCAAGCACGCCGGTACCGGCGACATCCATCTGATAGAGCGCCTGCACGGCGGCGAGCCGGGCGGCGCCGCGCTTGTTGGCCGGTCGATGAGCGGGCCGGCCTTCGGGGGCAGAAGCCATTTCGTCAGGCTCCCAGTTTTTCGCGCAGTTTGATCATGGTCAGCGCGGCGCGGGCGGCGAAGCCACCCTTGTCCCCCTCCTCGCGGCGGGCGCGAACCCAGGCCTGCTCCTCATTCTCCACCGTCAGGATGCCGTTGCCGAGGGCAATGCCTTCCTCGACGGAGAGATCCATCAGAGCGCGGGCCGATTCGTTGGCGACAATGTCGAAATGATAGGTCTCGCCCCTGATAACGCAGCCGAGCGCGACGAAACCGTCATAATCGGTTTCGCCATCGAGGGCGAAGGAAATGACCGCCGGGACTTCCAGCGCGCCCGGAACGGTCACCACATCATAGGTCGCACCCGCTTCATCGAGGGCCGCCTTCGCGCCGATCAGCAGGGCGTCGGCCAGATCATCGTAAAACCGGGCTTCGACAATAAGCAAATGCGGCGCGCGCGCCTTGTTCTCGGACATGAGTGGCTCCATGACGGGTTTCGCGCGGCCAGCGACAGGGCCGCAAAATTGGGGGCGGAAATCAGGTCCGCATATTGGCAACCGCTCTAGAGCAGGATGCGATGAATTTCAATGAGGCATGTTGTTTGGGGCGCGATTCCTGTAGGGACGGATACGCACAGCCCTCGCCCGCCTTCAGCATTCTGCGTCAGCGGCGAGGCCTATTGCGCCTCTTTCGAATATTGCGCGAGCCGCGCAGCGTAGCGCGCGAGCTGGTCGATCTCGATGTTGACCTTGTCGCCCAGCTTACGCTCGCCCCAGGTAGTGACTTCAAGCGAGTGGCGGATCAGGAGCACGTCGAACACATTGCCGTCGACACCGTTGACCGTCAAGGAGGTGCCGTCGAGCGCCACCGAGCCTTTCTGCGCAATAAAGGGCGCCAACGCCTCCGGCGCGCGGATGCGGAAGCGGACGGCGTCGCCCTCCTCTTTCCGCTCGATGATTTCGGCCTGCCCGTCGACATGGCCGGAAACCAGATGCCCGCCCATCTCGTCGCCCAGCTTCAGCGAGCGCTCGAGATTGATGCGCGTTCCGGATTTCCATGTCCCAAGCGTCGTCAGGCGCAGCGCCTCCTCCCACGCCTCTACCTCGAACCAGCGGGCATTCGAGCCTTTTTCCGGTAGGGCGACGACGGTCAGGCATACGCCAGCGCAGGCGATGGATGCGCCGAGCGCGATCGTCTCGGGGTCATAATTCATCTCGATACGCAGCTGGACGCCCTCGTTCAGCCGCTTGATGCGATCAACCTTGCCGATATCAGTCACGATACCTGTAAACATCAGGGCTTCCTCTTGAACTCGGTGAAGCAATCGGCGCCGAAACGCGCCTCACGGCTTATCACAAAACTACTGTCGATATGGGAACGCAGGCCAGGCACCGCCACCCCGCTTTCGCCGTCAATGGCTTCAGGCCCTTCCAGAAGCGCGATGCGGTCGACCAGCCCTTCGCTCAGGAACTGGCCCGCGATCTCGGCACCGCCCTCCACCATAACGGTGGAGATGCCTTGCGCGGCCAGATCCTCCAGCAGTTCCGGCAGGGCGATACGGCCATCGGCGCTCTCCGTCGCCAGAATGCGGCAGCCGGCATCGACCAGCGCCTGCTTCCTGCGGGGATCGGCATTGGCGTCGCATGCGATCCAGACGGGGACGGCGGAAGCGGAGACCACCAGCGCGGACGACAGCGGCAGACGCAGATCGCTGTCAAGCACGATACGGACCGGCGAGCGTCTTTCCAGGCCCGGCAGGCGGCAGGTCAGCATGGGATCGTCGGCAAGCGCCGTGCCGATGCCGATGAGGATTGCATCGCTTTCAGCGCGCATCATATGGGTCTGCCCCCATGAGACAGGTCCGGTAATTCTCACCTGCCCCTCGCCTCGGCGCCCGATCATGTCATCGGCGGAAATGGCGAGCTTCAGCGTCACCTCGGGGCGTTTTTTGCGCGAGCGTATGAGATATCCGCCCATGACATCAGCGGCATCGTCCGCAAGAACGCCTCCAACCACTTCGAGGCCGCCGGCGCGCAAGATAGCATATCCCTTGCCGGAAACGCGGTCATCAGGGTCGGTCGCGGCGGCGACTACGCGTGTCACGCCCGCGGCAACGAGAGCCTCGGCGCAGGGCGGCGTACGGCCATGATGGGCGCAGGGCTCGAGGGTCACATAGGCCGTGGCTCCCCTCGCCTTCTCGCCGGCCTCGGCGATGGCCTCCGTCTCGGCGTGGGGTCTCCCGCCTATCGCCGTGACGCCGCGCCCGACAATGACCGGCCCGTTGCCATCATCACGGACAATGAGGGTGGCGACCGAGGGATTGGTCCCGGTCAGTCCCAGATGACGGCGGGAATAGCGGATGGCAGCAGCCATGAACCGCAGATCGTCTTTGCTGATGTGTGTATCGGCCCCCGCCATATGGTTTACTCCTCGACGAAATCGCCGTCCGGCAGCTTATCCTGGGCGGTCAGTTCATCGATGACGCTATGGAAATCGCGCGCCTGGCGGAAATTGCGGTAGACGGACGCGAAGCGGATATAAGCGATGTCGTCGATGCCCTTGAGTGCGTCCATGACAAGACGGCCGATCTCCTCGGATTCCACCTCCGCCTCGCCGGAACTCTCCAACTGACGGACAATGCCTGATATGGCGCGCTCGACGCGGTCGGGATCCACCTGCCGCTTGCGCAGCGCCACCTCGACCGAGCGCATCAGCTTGTCGCGGTCGAAAGGAACGCGTCGCCCGCTCTTCTTGATAACCAGAAGCTCGCGCAGCTGCACGCGCTCGAATGTGGTGAAGCGCCCGCCGCAGACCGAGCATACCCTACGCCTGCGGATCACCGACCCATCTTCAGCGGGGCGGGAATCTTTCACCTGTGTGTCTTCCGACTGGCAATAGGGACAACGCATGGAGTTCTTTCACCGTGATCGATTCTCTGAGACGTGATTTCACCCGAAAACCGCTTCACACTTTTCGGAATCACGCCCAGCCAGACTATGGCATAAGAACTTCATAATGAAACACACAGTTGTCCTATACACCGATGCGTGATCAGCCGAGATACGGATAGAGTGGGAAGCGGTCGGTGAGCGCGATGACCTTCTGCTTCACGGCCTCTTCCACTGCGGCGTTGCCCTCATCGGAATTGGCGGCTTTGAGACCGTCGAGCACTTCCGAGATCAGATTGCCTATCTCGCGGAACTCGGCCACGCCGAAGCCGCGCGTCGTGCCGGCGGGAGTGCCGAGACGGACGCCCGAGGTGACGAAGGGCTTTTCCGGGTCGAAGGGGATGCCGTTCTTGTTGCAGGTGATGTTGGCGCGGCCAAGAGCGGCTTCCGCACGCTTGCCAGTGGCGTTCTTCGGGCGAAGATCGACCAGCATCAGGTGATTGTCGGTGCCACCGGAGACGATGTTAAGCCCGTTTTCCTTCAGAACATCCGCCAGCGCGCGGGCATTGTCCACGACATTGCGGGCGTAGGTCTTGAACTCGGGCTTGAGTGCCTCGCCGAAGGCCACGGCCTTGGCGGCAATAACATGCATCAGCGGACCGCCCTGCAGACCAGGGAACACAGCCGAATTGATCTTCTTGGCGATTTCCGCGTCGTTGGTGAGAATCATGCCGCCGCGCGGACCGCGGAGCGACTTGTGAGTCGTGGTGGTGATGACATGAGCGTGCGGAACCGGCGACGGATGCACGCCGCCTGCGACGAGGCCGGCGATATGGGCCATATCGACCATGAGATAGGCGCCGATGGAATCGGCAATGGCGCGGAAGCGCTGCCAGTCCCAGAAGCGCGAATAGGCGGTGCCGCCGGCGATGATGAGCTTCGGCTTATGCTCCTGCGCCAGACGCTCGATCTCGTCCATGTCGAGGAGGTTATCGTCCTGTCGCACGCCGTAGGAGACGACGTTGAACCATTTGCCCGACATATTGACCGGGGAGCCATGCGTCAGATGACCGCCAGAATTGAGGTCGAGGCCCATGAAAGTGTCGCCGGGGTTGAGCAGCGCCAGGAACACGGCCTGATTCATCTGGCTGCCGGAATTGGGCTGCACATTGACGAACTCGGCGCCGAACAGTTTCTTGGCGCGCTCGATAGCCAGTTCCTCGGCCACATCCACGAACTGGCAGCCGCCATAATAGCGCTTGCCCGGATAGCCCTCGGCATATTTGTTCGTCATGATCGAGCCCTGCGCCTCAAGGACGGCGCGGGAGACGATGTTTTCCGAGGCGATCAGCTCGATCTCATGGCGCTGGCGGCCAAGCTCGTTGCGGATCGCACCGAAAAGCTCGGGATCTGTCTCCTCAAGGGGAGCGTTGAAAAAGACTTCCGAGGCAGCGTTGGCCTGCGACATGATAGCTATCCCTCCGGGTTGCCGGGCATTCATCAATGGATGACGGCGCATTATCATATTCACACGCCCAAGGCCAATGGCGCAGCCGCGAAAAGCAGTGGCTGGAAAGCGGCATGGGGGGCAGGACTGTGTCTAATGTCTTGGGCTTATTGCGGAGGAGGAACAGGTTGTTCCTTTTTCAGAGCCTGGAGCGTGGTCAGAATCTCGCCCACCTGCTTTTCGAGATTGCCAAGTCTGGTTTCCATATTGTCCAGTCTTGGCTGGACCTGCTGCACGGCATTTTTGCCGGCCTGCTCGGCGATGGTCTGGGCATCCAGACCGACACCGAACATGGATGTCCCCCAACTCAATATCGCGATGACCAGACCGACGGTGGTGGCGGAAGCGAGCCAGATGTTCAGCCGCAGGCTGGAAAAGACGAGTTCATGATGATCCAGCCGCTGTTCGACCTTTCCCAAGCGCTGGTCGAAATGGTCGAAGCGTTGGTTGAGAAGCCGGAACTCGCCCATCACCTGGGCGAACTTGGTATCCGTCCGGGCTTCAGAAGCAGCGATTTTGGCGTCAACCTCACTCATGGTTGAAGATATGACATCTGTGCCATCGTCCGGCAAGGTGCCCGGCTTCACCGATTGCGTAAAATGCTCCCGCTTGACCACCATTCCCCGCGCCCCCACGCTTGCCCATAGACAATTTCTATAATCGCGGGGCGCGATGCAATTAAAAATAGCGAACAGGGATGACCCTGTTCGCTATCAATTTCAGCTATCCGTTTTGGCTCAGATATCCGTGCCGAGCGCCAATTCCATCGCACCGTCGCGCTGATAAATGTCGTCACGGAACTGGACGACGCCGTCGCCGGTGGACCAGGCGGTGACATAGATGAAATGCACCGGCACCGGATCGGCAAGCTGGATCGGCGTGTTGACGCCCGACTTGATCGTCGCCTCGATGGTCTGACGGTCCCAACCGGGCGTGTTCTTCAGCAGCCAGACGTCGAGGTCGCGCACATTTTGCACGCGCACGCAGCCCGACGAATCGAAGCGCATCAGATTGTTGAACAGGCTCTTCTGCGGCGTATCATGCATATAAACCGCATGGGCGTTGTGGAAATTGATCTTCGTGGACGCCATCGCGTTGATCTTGCCCGGGTCCTGCCGGAACATCAGCTTGACCGCGTCATTGGTGTTCCAGTCCACGCTTTCCGGCGGCACTTCCTGCCCCTGGGCATCAAAGAGCCGGATGCTGTTGCGCGTCAGATAGGTCGGGTCCTTCCGCATCAGCGGAATGATGTCCTTCTCGATGATCGACTTCGGCGCGGTCCAGTAGGGATTGAGGATGACCTCATGGATCTTGGACACGAGCAGCGGGGTCTGGCGGTCGATCTTGCCGACGATGGCGGTATGACGCTGGGCGACGCGGCCATTTTCCACCGCCTCGATCTGCGCGGCCGGGATGTTGACCATGACGAAGCGCGGATCGGTGATGTTGGCGATCTCGCTCAAGCGCTGGAGATTGGTGTTGAGCTGTCCCAGCCGGACATCGGCGCTCACATTCATGGCGGCATAGGTGAACTGCCCCATCACGCCATCGGCAGGCAGGCCATGGCGGGCTTGGAAGCGCTTGACCGCCGCGTCGACATAGGTGTCGTAGGCGTTGGAAAGGCCCGAGCTTTCCGGCAAATCGCCGGCGATCATCAAGCGGCGGCGGAGGATGGATACTGCGGGATCGACCGCGCCGAGGCGCAGCTTGGCATTGCCCGGCACCTGCGGCCAGCCGCCCTGGGCAACGATGTTGCTGTACTGGCCGATTGCCGTCTGCACATAGGACAGGGTCGCCGGGCTCATGATGGGCTGGTTCGTCGCCACCTTCTGCGCGCCGGAAACGCGGGCATCGAACTGGTCGTTCCAGTTGCCGCGGCGCGGGGCGGCGAGAACTTCATTGATGACGGGCTGGGCAAACGCCCCCGTCGCGAATGCCGAGAGTCCGGCGGTCGCCGCGCCGCGCAGGAACAGGCGGCGATCCATCATGGAAGCTGCGAGATTCTTCCGAGGATTGTTCATCGGTGCATTCCCTGAATTGCTCATCTTTAGCTCAAGTTCTCCGGCCGTTTATCGACGCAAACTGATTCAAACTTTATCCAGAACAGCGTTAACAAACGGCAACTTTCTCCTACCGCGCATCCCCTAGGACACGCGGGGAGACTGGCACCCAAACCCCTTGTTTAAAGCTGATCGCGGAGTTTCCCTGCCCATGCATCAGGCCCGCGTTTATGGCTTAATCATGTCGCATCGGGCTGCAGCAAGCGCGCCAACGGCAAAAAGCCCGGCTGGTCAGCCGGACTTTTTGTCGATGTGACGTTTGTGCAACAATTATATGCCAGGAGTATTACATGCGGTAGGCGATCGTGTCGTTCCAGAAGCGGTCGAGGCGCTGCAGCGACTTGTTCATATTCTGGAACTCTTCGGCGCGGATACCGCCGACCTGCTCGATCGAAGCGACGTGGCGCTCATAGAGCTTGGCCACCAGATCGGCCACTTCCTGGCCCTTCGGGGTCAGGCTGATGCGCACCGAGCGGCGGTCGACGCGGGAGCGCTGGTGATGAATGAAGCCCATCTCGACGAGCTTCTTCAGATTGTAGGACACGTTGGAGCCGAGGTAATAGCCGCGGCTGCGCAGCTCGCCCGCCGTCAGCTCGGCATTGCCGATGTTGAAGAGCAGCAGTGCCTGAACCGCATTGATATCGCTGCGGCCGTTACGCTCGAACTCGTCCTTGACGACATCGAGCAGGCGGCGATGCAGGCGCTCTACAAGCTGCAACGCTTCCAGATAGAGCGTCCGCAAAGCCGTCTGTTCATTCTGCGAACGCGTATCCGCGCCCGACTTGCGCTGGGTATTGATCATCGTCTTATGCCTCTCTGTTGCGTCGGTGTATTTTTTCTCACCGTTGAGACAGACAATAATCGACACGCATAAAATTCGAATTAAAACACAGACTTAACAGGAGCTTACCGAAGAAGAAGCAAATTCAGGCTTAATGAATTGCTTATGTAGCCTGTACTCATGGCTTACGGCGCTCGCGCTCCTGAAGAACCAGCATTACACGAAACGCGATATAGACGGCCAGGATCAGGCCATTGGTGACGCCGACCATGGGCTTGGCGGCGTAGACGCGCTCGAAGACGGTGTACATCGCCGTTTCCAAAATTGCCGCCGCGAACCAGACGACCGGGCCCCAGGGCGCGCGCATCCAGAGGCCGCTTGCCGCCACCGGGAACAACACCGCCAGCGAGACGGACGCGGCCTGCCATTGCCAGGGCATCAGGTCGAAGCGCCAGAGCAGTCCCGGATGGAGGCCGATGAGCCTAATCCAGTAAGCGACCCCCAGCGCCAGCGAATAGATCGACAAAAGCCGCATGAACCAGACGAAGCCGGTTTCGGCGAGCGTGGGCTCGGCGCGCTGGCGCAGTTGCTCCTCCATCATGGCAGCGTCAGTTCCCTCGTTCCAAGCGGCGCAAAATAGGCATCGATATCACCGGGCAAGACATCCGCCAGCCGTGAAGGCTGCCAGCGGGGCTTGCCGTCCTTTTCGATCAGCGCCGCGCGCACGCCTTCATAGAAATCATGCCCTGCGAGCATCCGGGTGACGATGCGATATTCCATCCGCATGCAATCGTCCATGGAAAGCGCCCTGCCCTCCGCCATTTGCCTTGATGTGACGCAAAGGCTCGTCGGCGAGCGGCTTTCCATGGTTTTCAGGATGGCGGCAGTTGCATCGCTGCCTGCGTCAGCACTGCCTTGCAATGCCGCGATGCAGTCCTCCAGCGTCGCTTCGGCGAAACATTCGGCGATCAGTTGCCGGGTTTCGCCGCCTGTTTCGAAATCGGGGCTTGCCGTATCGGCCAGAGCCGCCGCGACATCACCTGTCTCGATGAGCATATTCCGCACGCGCCCTGTGGCCTCCGAAGCGATTGCATGGGTAGCGATGCCGGTTCCAAGGCAATCGCCCCAGCGAATCCGGTTGCCGGTGAGCGCCAGATAGAGCCCGAAATGACCGGGCAGATGCGGCAGGAAGGCGCTGGCGCCCACATCCGGGAAGAAGCCGATTCCGACCTCCGGCATGGCAAAAAGCGTATTCTCCGTCACGATACGATGGGAGCCATGCACGGAAATGCCTGCGCCGCCGCCCATGACGATGCCGTCGAGAAAGGAGATATATGGCTTGGTGTAGCGCTTGATCTTTGCGTTGAGGCGGTATTCGTCGGCGAAGAAATCATGGGCGGGAGTGCCTGCGAGGCGGGCCCTGTAGGCCGCGGCCACATCGCCGCCGGCGCAGAAGGCACGCCCCTCGCCCTCCACGATGATCAACGCGACATCCAGATCAGCCTCCCAGGCGGTGAGCGCGCGCCGCATCGCCTTGACCATGCCGTGGGTCAGCGCATTCAACGCGGCGGGCCGCATCAGGCGGATGAGGCCCGCGCAACCGCGGCGCTCGAAAACGACATCATTTTCACCGCCAAAATCGACTTCCACCATCCGGCTCCATTCCCTGCCCGCAACAGGGGTAGAAAGGGAAAGCCGCCGCGTCAATGGCGCGCGGGTCAATGAACTTGGTTTCGCCATCCTTACCGTGATAAACCTTGCCCATTATCTTCGCGGGGAGACCCAAATGAACAAGCCATTTTCCGAAACCATCCGTGCACGCAGCGTCGATGAGATCACGCAAGGCCGCCGGCTGCGCCGCATGCGCAAGGCCGACTGGTCGCGCAGGCTCGTGCAGGAGAACCGCCTGACGGTGGACGATCTGATTCTGCCGATTTTCCTCTGCGAGGGCGAGAATTACAGCGAGTCGATCGACGCTATGCCTGATGTGCGGCGCTTCTCGGTGGATATGGCGGTGCGGCAGGCGGAAAAGGCGGCGAAGCTTGGCATTCCCGCCATCGCGCCCTTCCCGCGCGAGAGCATGGAGATCAAGGACGAGACCGGCTCGCACATCGCCAGCCCCAACAATCTCATCAACCGCTTCGTGCGCGCGGTCAAAAAGGAAGTGCCCGAGATCGGCATCATCACCGATGCGGCGCTCGACCCCTTCACCACCCACGGGCATGACGGCATCTTGCGCGACGGCATCATCGTCAATGACGAATCGGTGGATATGGTGGTGCGCGGCGCCCTGGCGCAGGCGGCAGCGGGCGCTGATATCATCGCTCCCTCCGACATGATGGATGGGCGCATCGGCGCGATCCGCGAGGCGCTCGACCGCAACGGCTTCAGCGATGTAGCGATCATGTCCTACGCGACGAAATTCGCCTCCGCCTTTTACGGCCCCTATCGCGAAGCCATCGGCACGTCGGGCCTGCTCAAGGGCGACAAGAAGACCTATTACATCGACCCCGCCAATAGCGACGAGGCGCTGCGCGAGACGGAGCAGGATCTGGCTGAGGGCGCGGACATGATTATGGTCAAGCCGGGCCTGCCCTATCTCGATATCGCCCGGCGGCTCAAGGACGCCTTTGCCATGCCCACCTATGTGTATCAAGTGTCGGGCGAATATTCGATGATCAAGGCGGCAGCGGCCAATGGCTGGATCGACGGGGACAAGGTAATGATGGAAAGCCTGCTCGCCTTCAAGCGCGCCGGCTGCGACGGAATCCTGACCTATTTCGCAATTGAGGTCGCCGAAAAGCTGCGGGCTTGATAAGGTTATTCTTGAAAAAGCTGGCTCGCTATCCCATTTCCTCCAACAATGGAGTGTTTTTTTGGGCGCAAGCCCTGACGGAAAACCGGGGTCCACTTTTCCCGGGCTTGCCTGGACGGGAATACCGAGATGACCGATAATATCCTTCACGGCGATATCATCCCCACGCAACGGGATGACTGGCGTCTTTACCAGGGAGTGAGGACGCGCCGCGTCTTTGCCTTCCTGATCGACTACATCTTTGTCCTTCTGCTCTGCATCCCCGTGGCGTTCATCATCGCCATCCTCGGGATCGTCACGCTGGGGCTTGGCTGGCTGCTTTACAGCATCATGATACCGCTCATTGCCCTGCCTTATGTGGCTTTGACGCTCGGCGGCCCCCGCCAGGCGACGCTGGGTATGCGGGTGATGGATATCAAGCTGGAGCGGCTCGACGGCAAGCCGGTCGACGGCATGCTCGCCATCGTGCATACGGTGCTGTTCTGGGCTGGCAATGTGATCTTGACGCCGCTCATCCTCCTCGCAACCCTGTTCCTCGACCGCAAGCGCACCGTGCATGATATGCTGCTGGGCACGGTTGTGGTGCGGACGGACAGATAATGCGCGGCGGCTATTAAGCCGTCTCCTTAAATCCCTGCCATGCCTGGTAAATCTCCCCTTTACTTTACCACTCAAAAAGCATGGCAGGTTGATTTCAATTCCTGAGGGCCTGATTTCTATTGACGTTTCCCCTGCCTCAAGTTCATCTTCGAGATCGACAGGCATGGACCAGATGTGAATGAAGCATCAACCGCAACAATCGCCGCAGTTCTTCCTGACCGCTCCCTCGGCCTGCCCCTATCTCGACGGCCAATATGAGCGCAAGGTTTTCACGCATCTGGTCGGCGAGAAGGCCAATGAGCTCAACGATCTTCTGACGCAAGGCGGCTTCCGCCGGTCGCAGAACATTGCCTACCGCCCCGCCTGCGAGACCTGCCGCGCCTGCGTCTCCGTGCGCATCCTCGCCAATGGATTCGAAATGAACCGCTCGATGAAGCGGGTGTGGAAGCGCAATGCCGATCTCGTAGGCCAAAGCCACAAGGCCGAGCCTTCGACCGAACAATATTCGCTCTTTCGCACCTATCTCGACGCCCGCCACCGCAAGGGCGGCATGTCCGATATGAGCGTCCTCGACTATGCGATGATGGTGGAGGATACCCATGTCGATACGCGCATCATCGAATATCGTCGCCGCTTGCCGGCGGACGGACCGGAGGGTTCGGCGGGTAAGGCTGAAGGTGAGCTTATCGCAGTCGCTTTGACTGACGTGATGTCGGATGGTCTGTCGATGGTCTATTCCTTCTACGATCCGACCATGCCCGACCGCTCGCTCGGCACCTTTATGATTCTCGACCATATCCAGCGCGCGGTGAAACAGGGCCTACCGCATGTGTATCTCGGTTATTGGGTCGAGGGATCACGTAAGATGCAGTACAAAATCCGCTTCACGCCGCAGGAGCATCTGGGGCCGAAGGGATGGGAACGTTTTAAAGATTAAGCTCTTTCCGCATCGGGTAGCTGAACTTTCCGCCTCGCCAGGGCTGCGGCTCGCTGGCTACATACCCCAGCGATTTATAGAACTCCCTTGCGGTCTCGGTGCTGGCAAGGCTTGCTGCGGTAACGCCGTGCTCAATAAGATAGGCTTCCAAATAGCGCATCATGCCTTTGCTTACGCCACGAAACCGGAAATCCGGCGAGACATAGTTGAGCTGAATCTCGCCTTTTGCCGTAACCAACCCGACACCCGCCAGTTTGCCGCCGATCAAGGCCACCGCGAGCAATTGGCCAGGCGCTTCAATCCATTTGCGCACATTTTCAGGCGTCTTATTGGCGAGCCACGGCAGCAGAAGCTCGTCATTATTTTCGTGGTCCAACCCGCATAACGCTGAGATCGAGCGCCTCAGAACATCGCAGATATTTTCTGCTTCATCTGATCTCGCGGGCCGGAATTCCAATATTGTCCTCCTCAGAACTTCCCTGACCGCGGAAACCCCTTCGGTACCATCCGTCCGGCTCCGGCCCGATCGGCCAGCCACTCGGCGAGTTCTTCTTTCTTGCGTGTAAATGTCCGGTCCGCCGCGTCCTGCCAGGTCAGCCCTTGTTCGAGAGTGAAGGTGCGCACGTCCGAGACACCGCCGTCCTTATATCTCTGTAGCCGCACGCCCTTGCCGCGAGTCATCTCCGGAATCTGGGCGAGCGGGAAGACGAGCAGCTTGCGGTTTTCGCCGACGATGGCGACGTGGTCCCCCGCGACGCGGATGCAGAGCTTGGCCTCGTCGGGCGCCTTCACATTCATCACCTGCTTGCCCTTGCGGGTGTTGGCGACCGTCTCGGTTTCCGGGACGATGAAGCCGTTGCCCTCATGCGAGACGAGCAGCAGCTTGGCGGCGGGGTCATGTGCCAAGGCCGTCACGATGTCCTGGTCGTTTTCCATATCGACCATGATGCGGACGGGCTCGCCATGGCCGCGGCCGCCCGGCAGGGTGTTGGCGCCGATGGTGTAGAACTTGCCGCCTGTCGTGAAGATCAGGATCTTGTCGGTGGTCTCGGCGTGGAAGGCGAGCTTCAGCTTGTCGCCTTCCTTGAAGGAGAGCGTCGAGAAATCGGCCAGATGGCCCTTCAAGGCGCGCAGCCAGCCCTTTTCCGAGACGACGACCGTCACCGGCTCCTTCTCGATCATCGCCTGCTGGATGTCTTCGTGGTCGTGATTGGGCGCTTCGGCGAAGGTCGTGCGGCGCTTGCCCAGCGGCGTGTCGGGGCCGTATTTCTTGCGGACATTGGCGACTTCCCAGCCGATGGTCTGCCATTGCTTGGCGTCGGAGGCGAGAAGCTCCTCGATCTGCGTCTTTTCCTCATTAAGCGCGTCGAACTCCTTGCGGATTTCGAATTCCTCGAGCTTGCGCAGAGAGCGCAGGCGCATGTTGAGGATCGCTTCGGCCTGATTGTCGGTGAGGTCGAAGGCCGCCATCAAGGCCGGCTTCGGGTGCTCCTCCTCGCGGATGATACGGATCACCTCATCGAGGTTCAGATAGGCGATGAGATAGCCGCCCAGCACCTCCAGCCGCTTCTCGATCTCGGCATGCCGGTAGCGCGAGCGGCGGATCAGCACTTCCTTGCGGTGCTCGAGCCATTCCCTCAGCACGTCGCGCAGGGAGAGCACATTCGGCACCTTGCCCTGCGACAAAACGTTCATGTTGAGCGGGAAGCGCGTCTCCAGATCCGTCAGCTTGAACAGCGATTCCATCAGCAGTTCCGGATCGACGGAGCGGTTCTTCGGCTCCAGCACGATGCGGATGTCTTCCGCCGATTCGTCGCGCACATCGTCGAGCAGCGGCAGCTTCTTGGCCACCAGCAGTTCGGCGATCTTCTCGACGAGGCGGGATTTCTGCACCTGATAGGGGATTTCGGTGACAACCAGCACCCAGGTGCCGCGTCCGCCATCCTCCTTGTGCCAGCGCGCGCGCAGGCGGAATGCGCCCCTGCCCGTGCGATAGGCTTCCAATATCTGCGCCGCCGGCTCGACCAGAATGCCGCCGGTGGGGAAATCGGGTCCCGGGACATGGGCCACCAGATCGTCGACGGTGGCGTTTGGATGCTTGATGAGATGCAGCGCCGCATCGCAGAGTTCGGCGACATTGTGCGGCGGGATGGAGGTGGCCATGCCCACGGCGATGCCGGAGGAGCCGTTCGCCAAGAGGTTCGGGAACGCGCCGGGCAGCACGACCGGCTCCTCGTCCTCCTCATTATAGGTCGGGCGGAAGTCGATGGCGTCCTCGGTGATACCATCGAGGAGCAGCGTTGCCACATCGGTCATCCGCGCTTCGGTGTAGCGCATGGCGGCGGCGTTATCGCCGTCGATATTGCCGAAATTGCCCTGCCCGTCGACCAGCGGATAACGCACCGCGAAATCCTGCGCGAGGCGCACCAAGGCGTCATAGATCGCCTGGTCGCCATGCGGGTGGAACTTACCCATGACATCGCCAACGATGCGGGCGCATTTGGCATAGGCCTGGTTAGGGTCGAGCCGCAGCAGCCGCATGGCATGCATGATGCGGCGATGCACCGGCTTCAGCCCGTCACGCACATCAGGCAGCGCCCGGTGCATGATGGTGGAGAGCGCATAGGCCAGATAGCGCTCTTCCAGCGCCGATTTCAGATCGATCGGCTCAATGTGATTGTCTTTGCCGCCCCCAGGCGGAATCAGGCTTTTTCCCATGGGCCATGGGTTAGCAAGCGGGTGATTCCACGGCAAGTCAACATTGGCGGAAAGGCGGAATGCTCCCTATATTTTCCAGTTGAAGCGAAGCTTTATGAACGCGATTTAGACGCAATCCGCCGGTTTATCTCTTGGCTAAAGAGAATCACGTCGAAAAACGAGGAAACAACATGCCCGTCACTTTGAAATCCACGGCACGCAGCCTGATGGTTGCATCGGCCCTGTCGCTCCTGATGGCGAGTTCCGCTTTCGCCTTCGAAGGCAATGCCGTGGCGGAACGCATGAAGGAGCTTTATGCCGAGCAGGGGGGCCAGCTCAGCTACGGGCAGGTCACCACCAGCGGCGCGACTGTCGTACTCAAGGACGCTACGCTGAAGATGCCGGGCTCTCCGGCGGAACAGAAGCCCTTCGACCTCGGCGACATCACGCTTGACGGCGTCGCGGATGCGCCCGATGGCGGCTACGATATCGCCAAGGCGACCATGCCTGACGTGATCTTCCCCGTGGGTGAGTTGACCATCGCCGCCAAGGGCATCGAGATGGACAAGATGCATCTGGCGCCCAAGGGCTCGTCGGACCCGCTCGCCAGCTATGTCTATTACCAGACGGCGAAAATCGCAGAGGCCACCCTCACCCAGGACGGAAAGGAATTCGCCCTGCTGAAGGATATTACAACCACCGTCTCGCCCTATAAGGAGGGCAGCCCCATCGACACCGGTTGGGACATCAAGAATGTGACCGTGGATGTCGCCAAGACCAAGCCTTCGGAGCTGACCAAGGCGCTGGAGGCGATGGGCTACAAGAAGATTACCGGCAATATCGTCTCCAAGGCGAGCTGGACGCCATCGGACGGGCATTTCAAGCTGGACCAGTTCAACTTTACCATGAATGAGGGCGGCAAGCTCAGCGCGACCTTCGACATGGGCGGCTATACGCTCGACTTCGTCAAGGAAATGCAGCAGGCGCAGACCGAACTCGCCGCCACCAAGGACAAGAACACGGCGGGAATGGCGACGCTCGGCCTCATGCAGCAATTGACGGTCAACGGCGCGTCGATCCGGTTCGAAGATGCCTCGCTGACCGGCAAAATCCTCGATTATTACGCCAAGAAGCAGAACACGGACCGCTCGACGATCGTCAACCTGACGAAAGCGGCGCTGCCGCTCTTCGCCGGACAACTGAAGAACGCCGCCTTCGCTGCCCAGGTGACGCAGGCCGTCGGTGCCTATCTCGACAACCCGAAATCGATCGAAATCCGCGCCGCCCCGCCCTCACCCGTCCCGGTCGCCGTGCTGACCGCCACAGGCTCGGCCCAGCCGGAGAGGCTGCCGGATGTGCTGGGGGTGACGGTGACGGCGGATAAGTAAGCATTGGTGGGTAGAGGGAGGCCCTACGGGGCATCCCTCTATAATATTCAGAGCGACCAATCTTCCAGGCGAAGGTTTTCGACGCGACTAAATTCTCGAGTATTATTGGTAACCAGCGACAAGCCCCGCGCTTTCGCTTGCCCAGCAATCAGCAAATCATAAGGGCCGATGGGCCTACCCTTGGCGGCAAGGGCAGCGCGAATTTCTCCCGCGACAAAGGCATCGTTTTGATCGAAGTCGAGAACCGGAAAATCCGCCATTATCAATCGCACGGTTTCGAGATTGTATTCAATCCGCGCGCTTTTCAGAGGTCCAAAATACAACTCAAACGCCACGACCGATGAAAGGCCAATACTGCCTTTAGGTTTACTGACGACCCGCCGGATCATGGCATCGGATTTACGCCCTGTCAGTGAGATGACCGCGTTGGTGTCGAGGAGATGCGAGATCACCGGAAGAGCTCGTCGAGCTCTGGCCGCTCCTGCTGTTCCGGCTGCTCACGCCCGTTCGCCATGAAATCTTCGCTAAAGCCACGGGCCATTGCCGCTTTCAGGTTCGCCCAAGGCTCGGCTGGCTTCACATGGGGACGCAGAACAAGCGCGTCGCCTTCACGCGTGATCTCCACGCAATCAACATCAAAGCGAAGTTCCTTTGGCAGGCGGACGGCCTGCGAATTGCCGGATTGGAATACGCGCGCGAGATGGGACATATACGCCTCCGTTCGTATCTACGAAGGCGTATATACTATTTTTCGCCACTCGGTTCAAGCATCCGGCAATCCGGATGGCTGGGCTATGCGTCCTTCTTCCCCGGATTCAGCCGGATGTGCAGATCCCGTAACTGCGCCGGGGTTACCTCGGAGGGTGCGCCCATCAGCAGATCGAGCGCCTGCTGGTTCATCGGGAAGAGCGAAATCTCGCGCAAATTCTTCGCGCCGACGAGCAGCATGATGATGCGGTCGATGCCGAAGGCACAGCCGCCATGGGGCGGGGCGCCATATTGGAATGCGCGGTAGAGGCCGCCGAAGCGCTCTTCGACGTCCGCTTGTGTCAAACCGACCTTCTCGAATGCCTTTATCATCAGTTCCGGCGATTGATTGCGGATCGAGCCGGATGCGATTTCGAAGCCATTGCACACCGCGTCATACTGATACGCTTTGAGTTCCAGCGGATCCTTGCTGTCGAAGGCTTCGGCTCCACCATGCGGCATGGAAAAAGGATTATGGCTAAACTCGAGCTTCTTGTTGTCCTCATCCCATTCGTAGAACGGGAAGTCGATGATCCAGGCCAGCTCGAAGCGGTCGCGGTCAACTAGGTTGAGTTCCTCGCCGGCACGGGTCCGGGCCTCGCCCGCGAATTTATAGAACTTCGATGGCTGGCCGGCGACGAAGAAGCAGGCGTCGCCATCGTCGAGGCCGAGCTGCGTGCGGATCGCCTCGGTGCGCTCCTCGCCGATGTTCTTGGCGATAGGTCCCGCGCCTTCGAGCTTGTCGCCTTCCTTGCGCCAGAAGATATAGCCGAGGCCCGGCTGGCCTTGGCTTTGCGCCCAGGAATTCATGCGGTCGCAGAAGGCACGGGAGCCGCCCGTCTTAGCCGGGATAGCCCAGACCTCGACCTTTGGGTCGCCCGCGATCATGTTGGCGAAGACCTTGAAGCCGGAACCGGCGAAATGCTCGGTCACCGCTTCCATGACGATGGGGTTGCGGAGGTCCGGTTTGTCGGAGCCGTATTTGCGGATTGCCACGTCATACGGAATGCGCGGCCAGTTCTTCGTCACCGGCTTGCCTTCGGCGAACTCTTCGAAAATCGCCGTCATTACCGGTTCCATCGTCTCCCAGACTTCCTCCTGGGTGACGAAGCTCATCTCGACATCGAGTTGATAGAACTCGCCCGGCAGACGGTCGGCGCGCGGGTCTTCGTCGCGGAAACAGGGCGCGATCTGGAAATAGCGGTCGAAGCCGGCAACCATCAGCAATTGCTTATATTGCTGCGGTGCCTGCGGCAGGGCATAGAACTTGCCCGGATGGATGCGGCTCGGCACGAGGAAATCGCGCGCGCCTTCCGGCGACGAGGCGGTAAGAATCGGCGTCGTATATTCGGCGAAACCGGCCTCACCCATGCGCTGACGCATGGCGGAGATGATCTGCGTGCGCTTGACGATGTTCCTGTGCAGCGTCTCGCGGCGCAGGTCGAGGAAGCGGTATTTGAGGCGGATGTCCTCGGGATAGTCCGGCTCGCCGAAGACCGGCAGCGGCAGTTCCTTGGCGGCGGACAGCACTTCGATCTCGGTCGCGAAAATCTCCACCTCGCCCGTCGGCAGGTTGGGATTGACCGTTTCGCTGGTGCGGGCCTTCACCTCGCCATCGACGCGGATCACCCATTCGCCACGCACCGTTTCGGCCACCTTGAAGGCGGGCGAATCGGGGTCAGCGACGATCTGGGTCAGGCCGTAATGGTCGCGCAGGTCGATGAAAAGAATGCCGCCATGGTCGCGAACGCGATGGACCCAGCCGGACAGGCGGACAGTCGAGCCGACGTCCGATTTACGAAGGGCCGCGCAGGTGTGGCTGCGGTAACGGTGCATGATGTCTGCCTCTGAAATCTAATGGAAAAAACGATGGTCGTTTTCTCATGAAATTTGGGCGGACAAGCGCATTTTGACCGGGATTTGTCAAGGCGTAAGGGTGACTGGTGAATAGTGAATGGTAAGAGCGGTGGGGAGCCTTCTATTCACTATTCACTATCCATCAATCACTGCTATACAAATCCCATGAAGCTGATTACGACCACACAGGCCCTCGAAGAGGCCGTTTCCGCCCTCTCGAAATCCGATTTTATCACCATCGATACCGAGTTCATTCGGGAGACGACGTTCTGGCCGGAACTGTGCCTGATTCAGATGGCGTCGCCCGACGAGACGGCGCTGGTGGATGCGCTTTCGCCGGATATCGACCTTGCCCCCTTCTTCAAGCTGATGGGCGACGAGCGGGTGATGAAGGTGTTCCATGCCGCGCGGCAGGATATCGAAATCATCTTCCATCGCGGCAATCTCATTCCCCATCCGGTCTTCGATACGCAGGTGGCGGCGATGGTCTGCGGGTTCGGCGATGCCATTTCCTATGACCAGCTCGTCAACCGCGTAACCGGCGCGCATCTCGACAAATCCTCCCGCTTCACCGATTGGCGGCAGCGGCCCTTGTCACAGAAGCAGCTCGAATATGCCCTGGCCGACGTGACGCATTTGCGCGATGTCTATCTGCACCTGAAGGCGCTGCTTGAAAAGGAGGGCCGCGCCGACTGGGTCAACGAGGAAATGGGCATTCTCACCGCGCGGGAAACTTATGACCTCCACCCCGACGATGCCTGGAAGCGTCTGAAGGCTCGCCTTAAGAAGCCGCAGGAGCTGGCGGTGCTGCGCTCCGTTGCCGCCTGGCGGGAACGCGAGGCGCGCGAGCGCAACGTGCCGCGCGGACGCATCATCAAGGACGACACCATCTATGAAATCGCCCAGCAACAGCCGGTGGACGCCGAGGCACTGGGCAAGCTTCGCTCCATCCCGAAGGGCTGGGAGCGTTCGAGCCAGGCGGCCGGCCTCATCGCCGCCGTGAATGCGGCGCTGGCTATCCCAAGGGATCAGATGCCGCGCCTGCCCAAGCAAGCGCACTCGCCCGAAGGTGCGGGCGCCGCGGCGGATCTGCTCAAGGTGCTGCTGAAGCTCGTGACCGAGGAATATGGCGTCGCCGCCAAGATCGTCGCGACATCGGATGATATCGACAAAATCGCCATCGATGGCGAGAAAGCCGATGTCCCCGCGCTTCACGGCTGGCGCCGCGATGTTTTTGGCGAGAAGGCGCTCAAGCTCATTGACGGCAAGATCGGGATCAAGTTCGAAAAACGGAAGATCGTGGCGGTGGAGCTCGATTGAGCGAGAAAGCTATGGGCGAGAAGATCGCAGGCGTTCCCTTCACCCGCTATATTCGGCTTCTGATCGAGCAGGATGTGTCGAGATAACAAGCGGGGACCACTCCCTCACTGGCGCGAATTGTCCCCTAGAGGTCCGGAACCGGCATTTTTCCGGCTATAGTACTTGTTTATTCTCCATTTCGGATCAACCATCTGGAGATGACAAGAATGTCCGCTGATACCGCCTTGATCGTGATCGATGCTCAGGAATCCTTTCGCCATCGGCCTTATTTCCGCGAGGAAAGCGTCGCGGCCTATATCGAGCGCCAGCAGGCGTTGATCGATGGGGCGAAGGCTGCCGGGATTCCGGTGGTGCAGGTCTTCCATGTCGAGGAAAGCGGCCCGTTTTCCGAGGCATCAGGTTTTGTGACAACGCTCAAGGGCCTTCGTATCGTCCCGGATGCGGTGTTCAGGAAAACGCGGCACAGCGCGCTCGTCGGCTCCGGCCTCGATGTCTGGCTGACGAAGAACGGCATAAGCCGCGTGATCATCTCCGGCATTCGCACCGAGCAATGCTGCGAGACCACAACGCGCCATGCTTCCGATCTCGGCTACAAGGTCGATTATGCCGGCGAGGCGACGCTGACTTTTCCCATGACCGATGCGACGGGCCGGATCTGGAGCGCCGATGAAATCCGTGCACGCACGGAACTGGTGCTCGCGGACCGTTTCGCACGCATCGTCACGGTGGACGAGGCGCTGGCTGGTCCGCCACAGGCGGCGGCATGATGATGAGTGGGCGGAGGATCATCCCGGTTTTCGTGGTGGTGCCTCCGCGCGCGCTGCTGCTCGATATCGCCGGGCCGATGGAGGTGCTGCGCAAGGCCAATCTCGATCAGCATGCCGTCGCCTTCGACGCTGCCTATATCGGCCCCTCCCCCGTCATCGGCAGTTCGATCGGGCTGCAACTAGCGGGCATCTCGCCATTGCCCGAAGCGCTGCCTGACGGTGCGCTGGTTCTCATTTCCGGGTCCGCCGACGAGCCGATGGGTCGTATTGAACGCGACGCGGAGGAGGAACGGCGGCAGGAAGCGGAAATCGTCGCGTGGTTGAAGCGCACCATCCGGCCCGGCATCAGGCTGGTAACCATATGTTCCGGCGCGCTGCTTGCCGCCCACGCTGGTCTTCTGGACGGCTATGAATGCACCACGCATCACGCATCGATGTTGGATCTGAAGCGGATTACCCCCTTGGCGACGGTGCGCGAAAACCGGCTCTATGTGGAGGATCGCGAGCGGCTGACCAGCGCTGGAATCACCGCAGGCATCGATTTGATGCTTCATCTCGTGGCGCGAGAGGCGGGCCATGCCACAGCGCTCGCCGTTGCCCGCTATCTGGTCGTCTATCTCAGGCGCAGCGGCAGCGACCCGCAGCTCTCGCCCTGGCTCGAAGGCCGCAACCACATCCATCCGGCCATCCACCGCGCGCAGGACGCCATCGCCGCCGACCCGGCGCGGGATTGGTCCGTTGAACGATTGGCCGACATCGCGGCCACCAGCCCGCGCAACTTATCGCGCCTGTTCAACGAGCATACCGGCATGAGCGTTACCGACTATGTGAACCGGCTGCGGATCGCCCTCGCCCGCGAGCTGGTCGCCGGCTCACGGCTCGATATGGAAAGCGTCGCCGAAAAGGCCGGCTTCGCCTCCACCCGGCAATTCCGCCGTGCCTGGAACCGGATCCATGGGGCACCGCCGTCGCGGAGTCGGGGTATGACCTAGGCCGCCTGCGCAGTAACTTTTCTATTTGAAATGCCGGCGAACAGCGCCCTCCTGTCCCGTCGGCGTTAAAATCGCATTTGGTAACAAAGCCCGATTGCAGCCTTTACCCCTATTCTTCCCCCACCACCAGATGCAGTTCCTTCCCCACCAGCTTCGCCAGATGCTGCAAGCGCCCTTCGGGCCGCTCGGCCACCAGATCGGCGTGCTCCTTTGGCACGACGAGTTCAAGGCCGCCATTCTCCAGCTTGCGCCATTCGAGGCGGGGAATGATGGCGGGCATGGAGGCGGAGAGGAGATAGACGACGCGCAGGAGGGCACCCAGAAGCTTGGCGCGTTCGCGCAGGCGCGGGGTGGCGAGCTTGACGATCTCAGGGGCGACGGCGTCGTCCACCACGCCCTCATGGCGGAAATAATTGGCGAGCGCCATATAGGAGCGGCCTGCATGATCGATGCCGCCGAAGGAGCCGTGGGCGATGAGGTTCAATGCCTGCGAGCCTCGATAGTCCGGATGCGCGCGCCAGCTGATGTCCGCGAGCAGGCAGGCGGCACGGCGATAGCGGGCCTCGTCCTCCGTCTCGTCATAGCCCAGCGCGGCGAAGGCTTTTTCCGTCCAGTCCGCCAGTTCATGCGCATGGCGCGGCGAACGGGCGCGCAGGATGGCCGTTTCCTCCGCCGCCGCCAGCAGCGGATCGGAACGTTGTTCCTTTTTCGACAGGAGCGAATAAAGATAACCCTCGCGCACGCCCAGCGCCGAGAAGACGATCTTCGAAGGCTTCATGCGGCGGATGGTTTCGAGCAGAACGATCGCGCCATAGGAGAGCAATTGGCGGCGGTTCTTCGACACCGCGTCGATGCCGCGCATATGATCGACATCGCCCTTGGCGACGCGAATCAGGAAGCTCTGCGCCTCCTTCGGGTCTATCTCATAAGCATGCATGATGTGGAGGGGGTAGTGCTTTACATTCATGTGCAGCTTGGCGAGGTTTCGCCAAGTGCCGCCCACCGCATAGAAGATGCGACCCTCCCCTTCCTTCAATAGGGTCGCCCGGTCAAGCTCCGTTCGGGCGATCTGTACCGCATCCGTGAGCTTGCCGTTTGAGAGATCCTGAAGGCGCAGGCCGCCCAGCGGCAGCGTGATGCCGTCGCCGATGGCATGGCCGCGCACGTCAACCAGCTCGAGGCTGCCGCCGCCGAGATCACCGGCGATGCCATCGGGATCGTGGAAGCCGGAGATGACGCCGAGCGCCGAATAATAGGCTTCTTCCTTGCCCGAGAGCACCTGGATGGGCGCGCGCAGCACGGCTTCTGCCTCCGCGATGAAGGCGGAACCGTTTTCCGCCTCGCGCGCGGCGGCGGTGGCGAGGGCGTGAATAGACGTCGCGCCGGCCTGCTCGGCCAATGCGCGGAAGCGGCGCAGGGCGCTCAAGGCGCTCTCCACGGATTTTTCATTGAGGCGACCGGTCTTTGCCAGCCCCTTGCCAAGCCCGCACAGAATTTTCTCGTTGAAAAGCACCGTCGGGGAGCGGACGATGCCTTCATAAACGACGAGGCGGACCGAGTTCGATCCGATATCGATGACCGCGACCGGCTGGCGCCCTTTCAGGCGCCCCTGCGCCACCGTCCCCTGACCCTGGGGCAAACTCATGCGCTGCGGTTTCTCTCGGCGCGGGCGCGCTTGCGATGGGCAATAAGGCGCGGCGCCGAGGATTTCAGCGATTTGCCACGCCCTGACAGGCTGGGATTGGTCATGAAGTATTCCTGCGCGTTGAAGGCTTCTTCTCCCTCGGCGGGTTTTATCCGGCGAGAGGTACCATCGGCAAGTAGTTCGTAGCTCTGCTGATTGTCAATGATGTTGGCAAGCATGATCTGCGAAAGCACCTGCTGATGCACTGTGGCGTTGGTGATCGGCACCAGCGTTTCCACGCGGCGGTCGAGATTGCGCGGCATCATGTCAGCGGAACCGATATAGACCAGCGCCTTTTCCGAGGGCAGGCCATGGCCGTTGCCGAAGCAGAAGATACGGCTGTGCTCCAGGAACCGCCCGACGATGGACTTGGCACGGATATTCTCGGAAAGGCCCGGCACGTTGGGCCGCAGGCAGCATATACCGCGCACCACCAGGTCGATCTCCACCCCGCCCATGCTGGCACGGTAGAGCGCGTCGATGATCTGCGGATCGACCAGCGAATTCATCTTCATCCAGATGGCGGCGGGACGCCCGGCCTTGGCATGAGCGATTTCGTCGTCGATATGCTTCAGGATGCGGTCGCGCAGCGTCAGCGGCGAAACGGCAAGGCTCATCTCCTCTGCCGGCTGGGCATAGCCGGTGATGAAATTGAAGATATGCGATACATCGCGAGCGATGACCGGGTCCGACGTGAAGAAGGACAGGTCGGTATAGATGCGCGCGGTGATGGGATGATAATTGCCGGTGCCGAGATGGACATAGGTTCGCAGGCGCGCATCCTCGCGGCGGACCACCAGCGACATCTTGGCGTGGGTCTTCAGCTCGATGAAGCCGAAGACGACCTGCACGCCGGCGCGCTCCAGGTCGCGTGCCCAGCGGATATTGGCTTCCTCGTCGAAGCGGGCCTTCAATTCCACCAGCGCCGTCACGGATTTCCCCGCTTCCGCCGCGTCCACCAACGCCCGGACGATGGGGCTGTCGTTGGAGGTTCGGTAGAGCGTCTGCTTGATCGCCAGCACATCCGGGTCCTGAGCTGCCTGACGCAGGAACTGAACCACGACGTCGAACGATTCGTAGGGGTGGTGGACGACGATGTCCTTTTCCCGGATAGCCGCGAAGCAATCGCCGCCATGCTCGCGAATACGTTCGGGAAATCGCGGGTTATAGGGCACGAATTTCAGATCCGCGCGTGGGATGGCAACGATCTCGGAGATCATGTTGAGCGCCAGAAGGCCGTTGAGCACGCTGATGCGGTTATCAGGCACGCCAAGCTCGGTGGCGACGAAGAGGCGCAGTCCCTCCGGCATCTCCTTATCGAACTCGATGCGGATGACCTGGCCGCGGCGGCGGCGCTTCAGGGCGCTCTCGAACAGGCGCACAAGGTCTTCCGCCTCTTCCTCCACTTCGATATCGCTGTCCCTGATGATGCGGAAGGTACCGGCGCCCTTCACCTCATAGCCGGGGAAAAGCTTGCCGATGAACAGGCTGACCGCATTTTCGAGTGAGATGAAGCGGAAATTGCCGTTGTCAGCGGGAAGCTGGATGAAGCGCTTGAGCGCCGTGGGCAGACGCAGGAGCGCGGTCATGGGATGATTATCGGCGCGGCGCGCAAGCTGCAGCGCGATGGAGAAGCCGAGATTCGGGATGAACGGGAACGGGTGCGCCGGGTCGATGGAAAGCGGCGTCAGCACGGGGAAGATGGTTTCGAGGAAATGGCCCTCCAGCCAGCTCTTCTCGCTGTCAGTCAGCGCGTCCGGCTTGACAATCTCGATCTTTTCCTTGGCAAGCTCGCCGAGGAGCACATGGAGGTCCTCCTGCTGGGCCGCCTGCAGCTTGCCCACTTCCTCGAGGACGAAATCAAGCTGCTCCTGCGGCGTGCGGCCATCGGCGCTGCGCGTGGCGATGCCAGCGCGCACCTGCCCGGCAAGGCCGGCAATGCGCACCATGAAGAACTCGTCGAGATTGGTCGCGGAAATGGAGAGAAAGCGCACGCGCTCCAGGAGCGGCTGCTTCTCATTGCGGGCTTCCTCCAGCACACGGCGATTGAACTGCAGCCAGGAGAATTCGCGATTGACGAAGCGGTCCGGGCTTTCCAGGAGCGACAATTCGCCCGGCGCAGCTGCCGCCTCCGCTTCGATCCGCGTCGCGGCTTCTTCAACGATGGTCGTGTTCACTTCGTTCATCTCACCCACTCTCCGTTGCCGTCCGGAACAGCCCGCACAAGCACGAAACCTATGAAACTATTATGACAGTATGATAGCATGGGAGGGCGAATGCCCGGTAAACGCGCGCCTGTCTCTTCGGCGGCATCCTCATCGTCGGCATCACCCAGCCGCTGCGCACGCCGCCCCTCCGCCATGTGCTCGACTGGAATTCGGCTTGAAATATCCGCCGATTTGATCCAAACCGCTTTCGAAAACAGATCGTCCACGGTAACAGGTGGCGCGATTGTCCCGTGATCCCGAAAGCTCAGGGCTTGGCGGGATCGTCCTCGGTTAATGCCGGAGCCTGCCCATGTCCGATCATGCCATTCCTCATTTCCAAAACGATGCCGGCCATCGCGCCATCGAAATCGGTGTGCACGAGTTCATGTGCGTCGGCGCCAATCCGCCCTTCGACCACCCTCATGTCTATCTCGACATGGGCGATAGCGACGAAACCGTGTGCCCCTATTGCTCGACGCATTATAAATATAACGCGGCCCTCCACGCCACGGAGACGAGGCCTGAGGGCTGTCTCTACGTTCTGACGAACGTTTGAGCCATTTCCCGTTGAGATGGAGACGCTAGCGCCAGCCACCGCCGCTCCATGAGCATGACACCCGCCGCCAAACACATCATTATTTCCGGTGCAGGCATTGCGGGGCTGACCGCGGCGCTGGCGCTGGCGGCGAGGGGGTTCAGCGTCAGCATTTTCGACAGGACGCCCAAGCTCTCCGAGGTCGGCGCGGGATTGCAGCTTGCCCCTAACGCCACGCGGCTGCTCGACCGGCTCGGGGTCATGGACCGGCTCTTACCGCAGGCGGTGGCGCCGGATGCGCTTTATCTCAAGAATGGTGCGAACGGCAAAACCCTGACCCGCATGGGGCTGGGGCCGGTAGCGGAAGCGCGCTGGAACGCGCCCTATATCGTCTGCCACCGCGCCGATCTGCAGGCGGCGCTGGTCCGGGCGGCGGAAAAGCACCCCGCCATCACCCTCAAGCTGGGCGCCAATGTCATTTCCCATAGCGTGAACGAAAGCGGCGTGACGGCACAGATCGATGCCGGAGACCGAATCGAGGAGCACCAAGGCGCGCTGCTCATAGGCTGCGACGGGGTGTGGTCGATGCGCCGCGCCGTCTCCGCTCAAGATGGCGCGCAGTTCACCGGACACATCGCCTGGCGTGCGAGCCTCGCCGCCGGGTCTGTACCCGACATCTTCATGACAACGCTTGGCGAGCGGAACAGCGTGTCGGCATGGCTCGGCCGGGGCGTGCATTTCATCGCCTATCCGGTCAAGGCCGGGAAAGCGTTCAATTTCGTCGCCATCACCAGGGGACGCGATCCTGGGCGGGAATGGTCGTCGAAGGGCGACAGCATCGCGCTGCAAGCGGCCTTTTCCGGCTGGCATCCGGCGATCCACGCTGTCATCCGCGCGGCGGCGGAGCAATGGACCTTCTGGCCGCTGTTCCAGATGCCCTCCCCCCGCTTCATCCTGAGCGCACGCACGGTCCTTCTCGGCGACGCCGCCCATGCGATGACGCCCTTTGCAGCGCAAGGCGCGGCGATGGCGATCGAAGATGCCTGCGCGCTCGCGGCGGCCTTGTCCGGTGAGGAAGCCGAATGGCCCGCGGCGCTCGCCCGGTTCAACGAAGAGCGCACGGCCCGCATCGCAAAGGTGGCGCGGCGCGGGTCACTGAACCGTTTCGCCTATCACGCGGCCGGGCCCTTGGCGCTGGGGCGGAATATGCTGTTTCGCGCACGGCCGCCGGAGCGGTTTCTGGACGATCTGGACTGGCTTTATGGGTATGACGGGACGGGGTTTGGGCTATAGAGCAGCGCTGCCGATTTAAGATGAAAACGCCGGCGGGACACCTCCACTGTCCCGCCGGCATTTTCTATTTGTACGCAATCCTCAATGCAAAATCTGGCTCAGGAACAGCTTCGTCCGCTCGTGCTGCGGGTTGTCGAAGAATTCCTTCGGTGAGTTCTGCTCGACGATCTGGCCCTGATCCATGAAGATGACGCGGTTGGCGACCTGGCGGGCGAAGCCCATTTCGTGGGTGACGCAGACCATGGTCATGCCTTCCTCAGCGAGCGAGACCATGGTGTCGAGCACTTCCTTGATCATTTCAGGGTCGAGCGCCGAGGTCGGCTCGTCGAATAGCATGATGCGAGGGTTCATGCAGAGCGAGCGGGCGATGGCCACGCGCTGCTGCTGGCCGCCGGAGAGCTGGCCGGGATATTTGTTCGCCTGCTCGGGGATTTTCACCCGCTCCAGATAGTGCATGGCGATCTCTTCCGCCTTCTTTTTCGGCATCTTGCGCACCCAGATCGGCGCGAGCGTGCAATTCTCCAGGATCGTCAGATGCGGGAAGAGGTTGAAGTGCTGGAAGACCATGCCGACCTCGCGGCGCACCTCGTCGATCTTCTTCAAATCGTTGGTCAGCTCCTTGCCGTCGACGATGATCTTGCCCTTCTGGTGCTCTTCCAGCCGGTTGATGCAGCGGATCATGGTGGACTTGCCCGATCCGGACGGCCCGGCGACCACGATACGCTCGCCGCGCATGACCTTCAAATTGATGTCGCGCAGCACATGGAAATCGCCATACCATTTGTGCATGTTGACGATCTCGACGGCCACGTCGGTGGAAGAAACCGTCATCTTGGAGCGATCCGCCTGGATCTCGGCCGGATCGACGATGCTGTGTTGTGTGCTCATGGGTGAGTTCCCTTATCTCATTTTGTTAGCTGCATGATCTTGCCCGAGTCTGAGATCATGCTCTGTGACCTGTGTTCAGCCGACGCTCCATAAAGATGGAATAGCGCGACATCGCGAAACAGAAAATCCAGAAGACGAAGGCGGCGAAGATCAGCCCCGTTGCCGGCGTCTGCGGCGATGACCAGTTCGTATCGGCGAAGTTCTGCCGGACGATGCCGAGCAGGTCGAACATGCCGATGATATAGACGAGGCTGGTATCCTTGAAGAGGCTGATGAAGGTGTTGACGATGCCGGGGATGACCAGCTTCAGCGCCTGCGGCAGGATGATCAGCCGCATCTTCTGCCAGTAACTCAAGCCCAGCGAATCCGCACCTTCGAACTGCCCTTTCGGGATGGCCTGCAGGCCGCCGCGCACCACCTCCGCCAGATAGGCGGCCTCGAACAGCGCGACGCCGATGAGCGCGCGCAGCAACTTGTCGAAGGTGACGCCGGGCGGCAGGAAGAGCGGCAGCATGACGCTGGCCATGAACAGCACGGTCACCAGCGGTACGCCGCGCACCGTCTCGATGAAGATGATGGAAAGCAGCCGGATGACGGGCAGTTTCGACCGCCGGCCCAATGCCAGGATGACGCCGAGCGGCAGCGAAACGATGATGCCGACAAAGGCCAGCACCAGCGTCACCAGGAGGCCGCCCCAAAGCGGGGTTTCGACATGGCTCAAGCCGAACGAGCCGCCGACCAGGAGGAAAAAGGCGACAATCGGGAAGGCGATGAAGAACAGCAGCGCGTTCGCCTTCTTATAGGGCGCGCGCGGGATGATGAGCGGCACCAGCAGCGCCACGAAGAGCGCCGCCACGATATCGACCCGCCAGCGCTGGTCGATCGGATAGCGCCCGTAGATGAACTGCTCGAATTTGGCGTTGACGAAGGCCCAGCAGGCGCCGGACCAGCCTTCCGGATGCGCGCCGCCCTGCGCCACGGTCAAGCAGGCGGTGCGGTCCGTGCCGGTCCAGACGGCGCTGAAGAACAGCCAGTTGAAGACGGGCGGCAGGAACCAGACGAGCGCCAGGATCGCGAGGACGGACATGGCGGCATCGACAGGCGTGGCGAACAGATTGACGCGCAGCCAATGGACGAGGCCGCGCTCGCCCCGTGGAGGCGGCTCAACCGCCGCCATTTCCTTGCGCACGAAGCCGAGATCGGAATTTGTCATCTTATCTCTCCACCAGCGCCATCTTGCCGTTGAACCAGTTCATGAAGGCCGATGTCGCAAGGCTCAGGCCCAGATAGATCACCATCCAGATCGCCACCACTTCAACGGCCTGGCCGGTCTGGTTCAGGATCGTTCCGCCCACCGCGACCAGGTCGGGATAAGCGATGGCGATGGCGAGCGACGAGTTCTTGAGCAGGTTCAAATATTGGTTGGTCAGCGGCGGGATGATGATGCGCAGTGCCTGCGGAACCACCACCTGACGCATCGTCGGACCGGGACGCAAGCCGAGCGCATAGGCTGCCTCGGTCTGCCCTTTGCTGACGCCGAGAATGCCGGCACGAACGACCTCCGCGATGAAGGAAGCCGTGTAGAAGGACAGCGCCAGCAGCAGCGCCAGAAACTCCGGGTTCATGTGCGAACCGCCGGACAGGTTGAAATTGCCGAGCTTCGGATATTCGAAAGTGAGCGGAAAGCCCGTTAACACGAAGGCCAGCAGCGGCAGGCCGATAATGAGGGCCGCGGCTGTGCGGTAGACAGGAAAGATCTGCCCGGTCGCCATCTGCCGCGCGCGCGCCCAGCGGGCGACGAAGAAGGACAGCACCAGCGCAAGAAGGAATGCGACGCCGACGAGCCATGCGCCGTCGCCCCATATGGCGGAGGGATAGAACAGGCCGCGATTGTTGACATAGGCCCCCAGCGGCAGAGAATAGCTCTCGCGCACCACGGGCATGACCATCAGGACGCCGAAATACCAGAAGAAGATGACCAACAGCGTCGGGATGTTGCGGAAGATTTCCACATAGACGAGGCAGATCTTGGCGATCAGCCAGTTGCGCGAAAGCCGTCCGATACCGACGAGAAAGCCGACGATCGTGGCCAGGATGATGCCGAAAACCGCGACATAGAGCGTATTCAGCAAGCCCACCAGCAGCGCGCGGGCATAGGTCGCATCATTGGTATAGGCAATGAGCGACTGGCTGATATCGAACCCGGCACGGCCTTTCAAGAAGCCGAACCCCGAGGCGATATGGGCGCGCTGCAGATTGGTGACCGTATTGTTGGCGATCCAATAGATCAGCGCGATGATGCCGATGAAAACGACGGCCTGATAGATCAGTCCGCGGATTTTCGGGTCGTATAAAAAAGATACGCCCGGGCTTTCACGGCCGGATTGTGCAATATCCTGCGTAGCCATGCACCCCTCACTTCAAGTTTCTCTGTTGTTCCCAATTTATTATTTTTTTGGGTCGTTTATTCGGGAAGACGGCGTTTCGCCGCCTCGTTGCCTTAGCTTATGCCTTTATCGCATTTGGCGCAAATTTTGCTTTGTGGGTTAGCGGGGCGGTTCCGGGGCTCTCGATTGAGACGGCGGCGGGATAGGCCTCTAGCGCTTCGCTTTCCACTGTCAACCACGGGTCAAGCTAAAGGAGGGCAACAGAAAAGAGATTTGCGCCCCTTCAACTTTAGCAGGCCACGCTCAAATCCGCGTTTCCGCCTAGCCCCTGCACCTACACGCAATAGCCATCAGGTCAGGACCGGCGGACCGGTCCCGACCCGGGCAAGGCTATTCGACTTGCGACTACACCGAGATCAGCGGATCGGCATGCCGTATTGCAGGCCGCCCTTCGTCCACTGGGCGTTGAGGCCGCGGGAGATCTTCAGCGGGCTGGTGGCGCCGAGATTGCGCTCGAAGATTTCGCCGTAATTGCCGACGCCCTTGACGATCTTCACCACCCAGTCATTGGTCAGGCCAAGATCGGTGCCGATCTTGGTGTCGGCCTCGGTGCCGAGCAGACGCTTGATCTCCGGGTTGGCCGAGTTCTTCATCTCGTCGACATTCGCCTTGGTGATGCCGAATTCCTCGGCGTTCAGCAGCGCGTAATGGGTCCAGCGCACCACGTCGGCCCACTGCGAATCGCCCTGGCGGACGCCGAGACCGAACGGTTCCTTGGAGATAATTTCCGGCAGGACCACATGATCGTCCGGGCTGCCGAGGTTGAGGCGCACGGAATAGAGCTGCGACTGGTCGGAGGTGTAGGCATCGCAACGGCCGGCGTCATAGGCGGCGTTGACCTCTTCCAGCTTCTCGAACACGACGGGGTTGTATTCCATCTTGTTGGCGCGGAAATAGTCGGCGAGGTTCAGCTCGGTCGTGGTGCCGGCCTGCACGCAGATCGACGCGCCTGACAGTTGCAGGGCGGAGTTGATGCCCGATAGCTTCTTCGCATTGATCATGAAGCCCTGGCCGTCATAGTAATTGATGCCCGCGAAATCGAGGCCAAGCGCGGTGTCGCGGCTGATGGTCTCGGTCGTGTTGCGGACCAGCACGTCGATCTCGCCCGACTGCAGCGCGGTGAAGCGCTCCTTGGCGTTGAGCGGCGTGAACTTGACCTTGGTGGGGTCGCCAAAAATAGCGGAAGCGATGGCGCGGCAGTAATCAACGTCGAAGCCGGACCACTCTCCCTTGTCGTTCGGCGCCGAGAAGCCGGCGAGCGAGGTATTGACGCCGCACTGAAGGAAACCCTTGGCTTTTACGTCGTCCAGCGTGCCGGCGCTCGCCGACGCGGCGGTCCAGGCAAGCGCGGCGATGCCAAAGGCACCTTTGAGAACTGACTTTTTCATATTGGCTACTACCCCTTTTTGTGTTGCCTTCGTGTTCCCGTTTGAAGGGCTTCCAAGCAGAATGCCCCGGCGTCACGCGCCAGGCGCGAACCGGGTCGATGGACACGTCTGCCGTGCTCCCATTCACGATTTCTATCGAATGCGATAATTCGCCTCTGGTCAAGGCTTTTAACGCTTATTCAACCAAAGCAGCAACGCGCCGGGCAAGAGCGCAGTCGTGCGCTCATGCCAGAGGGAAGCGACGGCGTTCCGGCAAAAGCCTTCCCGGAACGATGGTAAAACCCAACTTCCTGTTGGCGAGGAAGCGCGCCAGAAAAAGCGTGACGAGGAAGCCTATCGAAAAGCCGGCCACCACATCGGTCGGATAATGGGCGGCGACGGCAACGCGGCTGAAGGCGAGCACGATGGCGGCAATGAGACCGGCCAGACGCCAGCGCGGAAACCAAAGCGCCAGAATGACGGCGATTGCACCGACCGTCGCCGAATGCCCCGAGGGGAAGCTCGCATGGAGATAGCCGCCGTGGAAGGGCTGGATGATATCAGGGCCGAGCGTATCGATCAGCGCCGGGCGCGGGCGTCCGACGAGATATTTGAGGATTTCCACGACGAGCCCGCTCAGCCCAATCGCGGCGAAGGCGAACGCCGCCTGGCTCTCAAGCGTCTGGATACGCGCATGCTGCCGGGCTTCCAGCCCTTGCCGATTCCGGCCCGTGGTCCAGATGAGGACGCAAAAGAGGATGGCCAGATAAAGCAGCGTCCGGCCCAGATCGGTCAATTGCCGCAGGAGCGAAAGGCCGGGCATATCGCTGGCGGAAACGGCGCGCAGGATCACGCCGTCAAAGGGCTGCAGAAACCATAGGACCAGCATCGCCACGACGGCGCCCGCCGTCATGGACCGCGTCCAGGAAGACGGCGCATCGGCGGGCGCCTGCAGGCGAAGGCCGGCTGCGAGCGCGCGAAAGGCAAGACGGAGATTGGCTTTGACGGTGTCGAACATCCGCTCTAAGCGTTGCATCGAATTTTGTCACGAATAGGCTGGCCTGATCATAGCGGGAGAAATAGCGATGGGAAAATCCACGGACAAGCAGACGTCGCTCGGGGTCAACACGCGCCTCGTCAAGGGCGGCAACGACCCGCATGATTTTTACGGTTTCCTGAACCCACCGGTCGTCCATGCTTCCACGGTGCTTTTTCCCGACGCGCAAACCCAGGTGACGCACAAGCAGAAATATACCTATGGCACACGCGGCACGCCGACAAGCGATGCGCTGGCGAAGGCCATCGACGAGCTGGAAGGTTCCGCCGGGACGGTTCTGGTACCATCAGGGCTTGCGGCGGTGACCGTCCCTCTGCTCGCCTTCCTCTCCGCCGGGGATCACGCGCTTCTTGTCGACACGATCTACAACCCCACCCGGCATTTTGCCGATACCATGCTGACGCGACTGGGCGTGACGGTCGAATATTACGACCCGGCCATCGGCGCCGGCATTTCCGCGCTGATGCGCCCGAACACGAAGGTCGTGTTCACGGAATCGCCGGGCTCGAACACGTTCGAGATGCAGGATATCCCAGCCATCGCCGCCAAGGCGCATGAGGCGGGTGCGGTCGTGATGATCGACAACACCTGGGCGACGCCGCTCTATTTCCGCCCGCTCGACCATGGGGTGGACATTTCGATTCATGCGGCGACGAAATATCCGGCAGGCCATTCCGACGTGCTGCTCGGCACCGTCTCCGCCAATGAGCGCTGCTGGCCGCAGCTTCTGGAAGGCCATGGCACGCTCGGCATGTGCGCCGCGCCCGACGATGTTTATCAGGTGCTGCGGGGACTCAGGACCATGGGCGTGCGGCTCGAAGCGCATCAGAAGAGCGCGCTTGAGATTGCCCGCTGGCTGGAGACGCGGCCGGAGGTAGCGGAGGTGCTGCATCCCGCTCTTGAAAGCCATCCGGGCCACGCGATCTGGAAACGCGACTTTTCCGGCGCGTCCGGCGTCTTCTCCTTCGTGCTCAAGGGTGGCAGCAGGAAGACGGCGCATGCCTTCCTCGACGCGCTCGAGCTCTTCGGCATCGGCTATTCCTGGGGCGGATATAGCAGCCTCGCCTTGCAGGTGAGCCTCTCCGACCGCACGGTCAGCCGAAGGGACTATCCGGGCCCGGTCATCCGGCTCCAGATCGGCCTTGAGGACACGGCGGATCTGATCGCGGATATCGAAAAGGGCTTCGCGGCGGCAAGGAATGCAGAATAGATGTTTTTCCCTCTTGCGCGGGAAGGACGAAATCTCTACGGAAATCAGTATTGGCGGAGCGTAGCGCAGCCTGGTAGCGCACCTGATTTGGGATCAGGGGGTCGCGTGTTCGAATCACGCCGCTCCGACCAGCTTTTTAGAGGCATCTGGTACTGAGCTGCCGGATGCTGCGGAAGCGGACTTAAAGGTGTAGAATGGTTGCGCGCATATATCGTCCCGCCAAGACCGCGATGCAGTCGGGCAAGGCCAAAATGACCTCCTGGCTGCTGGAATTCGAACCGGAAAGCCCACGCAAGGTCGAGCCGCTGATGGGCTATACATCGTCCGGTGATATGAAGAGCCAGATCAAGCTCTTCTTCGACACCAAGGAAGAAGCCATCGCTTATGCCGAGAAGCACGGCATCCCCTACCGCCTCTTCGAGCCGAAAGAGGCGAAGCGGCGCAAGGTTTCCTATTCCGACAATTTCCGCTTCGACCGCCAGCAGCCCTGGACGCATTGAGCGGTTTTTCGTCCCGCTCAGGCTGATAAGCCACGCCTTTTTGCTTGGCTGGGCGAAACTCTGCGTATAATGCTTGTCCCCGTCGGTCCCGTAGCTCAGCTGGATAGAGCACCGGCCTTCTAAGCCGATGGTCGCAGGTTCGAATCCTGCCGGGATCGCCATTATTTTTGTCCGGACACCGAAGCTTGGGGGCTTGAGGGATGCAGGACGGGGACACAAGCGCGAGTGATGTTGCTGTTCGCAATGCACAGACGAAATTAACTGCGACGTGGCTCAATGGCATTTCCATTGCCTTGTTTGCGATTGGCGCACTGACGCCGTTCTTTTCCAGCATCTATAGCTCCGGAACCCTCGGACTCCTTGTTTCGATGGGGATCGCCGTTTGTTTTTCAGCGGCAACTGGACTACATTTACTGGCAAGGCAAACCTTGAGAGGGCTGAAGCCGTGACCATAGAGCAATTCGCACTTTTCATGATGGTGCCAATTGGTGCTCTCATTATGGGCTTCGGGGTGTATTATTTCACCCGGGATCCCGATGAGAAACATCGCTCGCGTTGATTTGCAGGGCGGCAGGCCTTGAGTTCGGCCCCGTTTTCTTCTGATCGTCCTGCCCTCCTCCTTGCTCCAGCGGGACGGGAATTGCGTTGCTGAAGGACTGGAACGAGCGTCGTCATGATCGCTCATATTCGGAAGAATAACTTATGACTTTCGGAACAATTCGCGCTTTTTGGTCAGGCCGATTGGCAGCCTTATTATGACTTTGGCGGTTTATCATTTCGTCCATCACCGCAATTAGAAGCACCACACTTCCGCTGAAAGGCCATTGTGCATACATCTCACACTGGTAACCAAATCCGAACACACCGCTGATAGCTTCCCGCCGCATGGGCCTTCGTGCGGGAATCAGCGGGTAGAGTTTCATGGCCAGGAAGAGACGTTCATCCAAGAGCTCGTCCGGAATCGGCTCGGGCGGCGCGCTTCTTGTTATCGTGGCGCTGGGCGCGGCGGGGTGGTGGACGGCCTATGACGGAAAACATCCGGAGTTATCCCGTCTTCTGAGCCAGTTTCCGAGTTTAAAGAAGACGGAAGAAGCGAAGGCGAGACTTAAGGCGCCCGTCGCTCCGGCCAAGCCGCAGGAAAACGGTGCGAAGACAAGCGTAGCGCTCGCGGCCAAGGCCGATGCGCCGCGACCGCCGCTTCCCATTCGTCCGGTTGCGATTCCCTCACGCGATGCCGACCCGCAGATAATGCCGCCGAGGCCCCCTGCCCCGATCAATGCAACCGAGACGAAATCGGTGGTGAATATTCCTGTCGGGAAGCCCGATCCGGCGACGACGCCCTCCGCCTTCTATGCGAGGGAGCGTGTCGTCATTCGCGAACATGCCTGGGACAAATCCGCCGCCATCGGTACGGTCGAGCGCGGACGCGAGATGCGCTCCTATGGCAAGACCGGCAAATGGCACCGCGTCGTCGTGCCTTCCACCAGCATGATCGGCTGGGTGCATGAGAACCAGCTCGCATCCTCGCCGCCGTTCTTCACGGGATCGATATTTAAGAAGTGAGGTAGTGAATAGTGCCAATTCCTACCCACTATTCGCTATTCCTTTTCTCCATCTCCGCCAAAACACTCGCCGCCAGCGTCCGCGTGATGCGGCATTTCTGTTCCAGCGCCGCATGGTCGAGCCGGTCGACGACGCGGTTGGCGGTGGAGAGCGAGCGCTCGATGCGGCTGACCAGATAAGCGACGAGCGGCGGCTCGACCGCCACCTGCCGGTCGGCGAAAAGCTTGTAGATGACAGCCGAGAGAAGCTCGTCGTCCGGCTCGGATATTTCCACCACCGTCACCGCCTTCATGCGCGAGGCGAGGTCCGGCAGCGTCAGCGGCCAGTTTGCTGGGCGGCTGCGGGACGTCATCAGCAGCGAGGTCCCCGCCTGCCGCACCGCGTTGATCAGGTGGAAAAGCCCGGTCTCGTTGAAGGGGGCCGTGCCGATATCGTCGATCAGCACGGGGCCGGCGTTGGCTTTTTCGATGGCGTCGGGTCCGAGATCTGCGATGTCGAGGATCGCGGCATCTGAGGCGGCCTTCCAGATTGCGGCGAGATGGGTCTTGCCCGAGCCTGCCGGGCCGGCGAGCACCACCACGGGCGAAAGCCAGTTGGGCCAGCGGTCGATGATATCCACCGCCGCGCGGTTCGACGCCGCAACGATCAGATCCTCGCGGCCATAGCCCGGCTCATGTCCGAGCGCCAGCGGTAATTGGCGGGGCATCGCGATCGTCATAGAGCGTCGTCTCCGCTGCGATCCTTAAGCCGCGCGGGCTCCTTCTCGCGGCTGCGGTAGAGCGGCGATTGCAGATAGCGGCCAAGGGCGAAGCGCACGAGAACGCCGACCGCCGCCGCGGCGGGCACCGCGATCAGCATGCCGGTGAAGCCGAGCAGCGAGCCGAAGGCAAAAAGCGCGAACATCAGCCAGACCGGATGGAGCCCCACCGACGAGCCGACGAGCTTCGGCTGCAATATATTGCCCTCGATGAACTGGCCGACGAAAAAGACCGCGGCGACGGCCAGCACCATCCAGCTGAGGCCGAACTGAACCAGCGCAACGCCCAAGGCCAGCACCAGCCCCACCAGCGAGCCGATATAGGGAATGAAGCTGATAAGCCCGGCGAAGAGGCCGATCAGCAAGCCGAAATTAAGCCCGACGATGGTGAGGCCCACCGCATAGATGGTGCCGAGGATGATGCAGAGCGTGCCCTGCCCGCGGATGAAGCCCGCGATGGCCGCATCCATGGCGCGCGCCAAGGCGCGCACGGTCTGAAGATGCTCACGCGGTATCCAGGAATCGATCTGGTTGATCATGCGGTCCCAGTCGAGCAGCATATAGAAGGCGACGACAGGCGTGACGATGACGAGCGCCGCAATGTCGATGATCGCCTTGCCCGAATTCCACAGCGACTGGATCAGGGTCGTCAGGAAGCTGGTCCCCTGCTGCAGGAGCGTGCTCAGATTGTCCTGAATGACGGAATTGGAGTTGTCGCCGCCGATGAGCTTTCTGAGCCAGGGCGAGTCGCGCTCGGCAATAAAGGCCTGGAGCTGCCGCACATAATCAGGCAACCGTGCGCCCAGATCGGTCGCCTGCGTCACCAGCATCGGCACTATAATCATGATCGCGAGTATTAGGACGATCAGAAAGGTGAGCAAGATGAAGACGGTCGCAGCCAGACGCGACAAGCCGAGCCGCTCCAGCCGGTCGGCGACAGGATCGAGAAAATAGGCCAGCGCCATGCCGGCGACGAAAGGCAGGAGGATCGGGCTGAAAATCCAGAGGAACAGCCCGAACAGCGCCACCGCGCCCAGCCAGAATAGAGCCTGGCGGCGCACATTGGCGGCAAGGGTATTGACCTGCACATCGACGTGAACGTCCGCTTCAGGCTTTGTCTTCACCATTGTCTTGGCCATAAATGTGATACCGTCGGTTCGAGCCCTGTGATTGAGATAGGCTGCTGTTTCAGTCACGGTCAAGTGAAGTGTCTGCAGGTCCCGCCATTGACTGTGCAAACCCGTGGATTCCCGGCTTTTCTGGCTATACCGAGCCTTTCGGCCTTGCGGGGCAGGCGAACTCGTGCCATTTCCCGCGCCTGAGTATATGACAGTGTAACAGGCGCGTCGGGAGCAAACGATGACTGGCCAGAGCCATGAAGGCAAGAACGGATTGACCTATGCTGAGGCAGGCGTGGACATCGACGCCGGGAATCTCATGGTCGAGAAGATCAAGCCGCTCGTCCGTTCAACGCGGCGTCCGGGCGCGGATGGCGAAATCGGCGGCTTTGGCGGCCTGTTCGACCTGAAGGCGGCGGGCTTCAGCGATCCGGTGCTGGTGGCTGCCAATGACGGCGTCGGCACCAAGCTGAAAATCGCCATCGACGCGGGGAAGCACGACACGGTCGGCATCGACCTCGTCGCCATGTGCGTCAACGATCTCGTGGTGCAGGGCGCGGAGCCGCTGTTCTTCCTCGATTATTTCGCCACCGGCAAGCTCGACCCGGACCAGGGCGCGGCCATTGTCGCCGGCATTGCCGAGGGCTGCCGTCAGGCGGGCGCAGCGCTCATCGGCGGCGAGACGGCGGAAATGCCGGGCATGTATCGCGATGGCGACTATGACCTCGCCGGTTTCGCAGTCGGCGCGGCCGAGCGCAATCGTCTGCTGCCGAAGGGGGACATCGCGTCCGGCGATATCATCCTCGGCCTTGCCTCCTCGGGCGTCCATTCCAACGGCTTTTCGCTGGTGCGCCGCATCGTCGAGCTCTCCGGTCTCGGCTGGGACGCGGATGCGCCTTTCGCCCCTGGAAAGACGCTGGGCGAGGCGCTGCTGACGCCGACACGCATCTATGTGAAGCCGCTGCTTGCCGCTATTCGCGCTAGCGACGGCATCAAGGCGCTGGCGCACATTACCGGCGGCGGCTTCCCGGACAATATCCCGCGTGTGCTGCCATCCGGCCTTGCCGCCGAAATCGACCTTTCGGCCATCGCCGTGCCGCCCGTCTTCTCCTGGCTTGCCAGGACCGGCGGCGTCGAGCGTGACGAGATGCTGCGTACCTTCAATTGCGGCATCGGCATGATTGCGGTGGTTGCACCAGAGCAGGCGGCGGAAGTGGCGGCGCTGCTGGCAGCCGAAGGCGAGAAGGCGGTGATGCTGGGACAGATGATACCGCGCTCCGGCGCGGGCGTTGTCTATCGCGGCACGCTGGCGCTGTGATGCAGAAGAAACGCGTCGCAGTGCTGATTTCCGGGCGCGGATCGAACATGTCCGCGCTGATCGAGGCCTGCAAGGACCCCGCCTACCCCGCCGAAATCGTCGCCGTACTCTCGAACAAGCCCGACGCGGCAGGGCTGGATGTGGCGCGCAGCCATGGCATCGAGGCCATCGCCGTGCCGCAGAAGGAGTATGCCTCGCGCGCCGCACATGAGGAAGCGATCTATGCCGAGCTTGCGCGCGTTGCGCCCGATATCATCTGCCTCGCCGGCTATATGCGGCTGATGTCGGCGGATTTCGTTGCCCGCTGGGAGGGCCGGATGATCAATATCCACCCTTCCTTGCTCCCGCTCTTCAAAGGTCTCGACAGCCACGCCCGCGCGCTCGAATCCGGCATGCGCGTCCATGGCTGCACGGTGCATTTCGTCACCGCCGAAATGGATGGCGGCCCCATCATCGCGCAAGCCGTGGTGCCGGTGGAAGCCGGCGATACGGAAGACACCCTCTCCGCGCGCGTGCTGACGGTGGAGCACAAGCTCTATCCGCTGGCGCTGAAGTTGGTGGCGGAGGGGAAGGTGGCGATGGTCGATGGCGGCATTGTGTATACGGAGCTTACCAAGGCCGACAGGCTGGCTATCGGCGCGTTCTGAACGCAATGCACCAATAATTTTCTATTCGCTATTTTTATCCTTCTATTTTATTAGCTGTTTGCTATTATGCTTTTCCATGAAGCAGGTCACGTATCACAAGGAAGCGCTAAAAACGCTTCGCAGAATACCGATGAACGAGGCTAGGCGTATCCGCGCCAAGATTGAACAATATGCAGCTGACCCGGCATCGCAGGTTCAAAATATAATCAAGCTGCAAGGCCGGGAGGGTTTCCGGCTCCGAGTGGGCGACTGGCGCGTTATCTTCGATGAAAACGGATCTGTCATTGATGTGCTGGCAATCGGTCCTCGGGGCAGAATTTACGAATAGGAGCATGGCATGAGCGTCACCTTCACCACCCCCAGCGGCGACGAAATGGTCATCCTGCCCCGTGCCGAATATGAGCAACTCCTCGCCGATGCCGAAATGGCGCAGGATATCGCTGCCTATGACCGGGCGAAGGCCCGCATCGCGAGTGGCGAGGAAGAGCGCATCCCGGCAGAAATCGTCAACCGGATTCTGGATGGCGAAAATCCCGTTCGGGTCTGGCGTGATCACAGGGGAATGTCCGCCAAGGTGCTTGCAGGCGCGGCCGATATCGCGCCCGCCTATCTCTCCCAGATCGAGACGGGCAAGCGAGAGGGCACACTCGACACGATGCGGAAGATCGCGCAGGCGCTGAATATTACGCTGGACGATCTGGTGGTATAGAGCTACCCCGCCTTCCGCACCCACACCTTCGTGTCATGGAACGCCGCCCCGCCATAAGGTGCCGCAGCGTCGGCACCGGTGAGGGTGTTGATGCCCTCGCCGCGCTCGAAGGCGGAATTGGGGAATATGCCTTCCGAAATCACCACGCCCGGGCGCTGGCCATCGCGCAGCTTCGCGTGCAGGACCAATTCACCGCGCTGGTTGCCGATCTCGACGCGGTCGCCGTCTAGGATGCCCAGCGCCGCCGCATCATCCGGATGGATCAGCAATTGCGGGCGGATTTCCTTGGCGAGCGAGGTCGCAGTCATGGAGAAGCTGGAATTCAGGAAATTATGCGCCGGCGACGTGGCAAGGCGGAAGGGGTGCTCAGCGTCCGCCACCTCAATTGCCTGCCAGTGATCGGGGAATTCCGGCAGATCCTGATAGGGTCCCTGCGGTCCCATCGAGCGCGGCGGCTTGTCGGGCGACGGGCTGCCGGTCCAGTCCGGCTTGAAGCGGAATTTGCGGTCCGGCCAGTTGAAACCCCTCAAATAATGGGCGCGCTCGAAATCCGGCTGCATGTCGAGCCAGCGCAGTTCTTTCAGCTCGTTGAAGCCGGGCAGTCCGGCCTTGCGCAGCATGTTGTCGATGAGCGTGCGTTCATCGACATTGAAGCCGGGCATATGGCCGACGCCGAGACGGTTCGCCAGTTCGTTGAGAACATAGAGATTGGGCTTGGCCTCGCCGGGTGCGTCGACCAGCTTCGGCCCCAGCACGATATGCTGCTGGCCGCCGCCGCGATAGATGTCGTCATGCTCCAGGAACATGGTCGCGGGCAGCACGACATCGGCGAGCTTCGCCGTATCGGTCATGAACTGCTCGTGGACGACCATGAACAGGTCCTTGCGCAGCATGCCCTGCCGGATGAGGCGCTGTTCCGGCGCGACATTGGCGGGGTTGGTGTTCTGGATCAGCAGCCCCATGACGGGCGGGCCGCCATTGAGGGACTCCCTGTCGCCGGTCAGGATGCGGCCGATTTTCGACTGGTCGAGATAGCGGATATCGGGATCCTTGAAGGCTTTGCCCTCGATTTCCGACTTGTCCAGCCGGAAAATGCCGGAATTGGAGTGAAACGCCCCGCCGCCCTCATGCAGCCATGCGCCTGTCACGGCGGGGATGCAGGATGCGGCATGCATATTGACCGCGCCATTGCGCTGGCGGGTGAAACCATAGCCGAGGCGGAAGAAGGTGCGCTTGGTGGTGCCGACGAGGCGGGCGAAGGCTTCGATCTCTTCCACCGGCAGGCCCGTAATGGCGGAGGCCCATTCCGGGGTGCGGGTCTGGAGATGGCGCTCAAGGCCCTTGGGATCGTCGGTATAAGCGTTGAGATAGTCCCAGTCTGTCAGTCCATCGCGGAAGAGAACGTGCATGACGGCGCAGGCGAAGGCGCCATCGGTGCCGGGCTTCAGCACGATGCCCATATCCGCCTGACGAACCGTAGCGTTGGCATAGACATCGATGGCGATGATCTTCGCGCCGCGCTCCTTGCGCGCCTTCACCGCATGGGTCATGACATTGACCTGTGTCGCGGCGGCATTGGTGCCCCAGATGACGATGCAATCGGCCTTTGCCATCTCGCGCGGGTCGACACCCGTGAGGCTGCCCGTGCCGGCGTAGAAGCCGGTCCAGGCCAGATTGGTGCAGAAACTGTCGAACTGGTTGGAATATTTCTTGGCGTGGCGCAGGCGATGGATCGAATCGCGTTGCACCAGACCCATCGTTCCGGCGTAAAAATTGGGCCAGATGCTTTCGGAACCATGTTCCGCTTCCGCCTTCAGGAAGCGCTCGGCGACGAGATCGAGCGCCGCTTCCCACGAAGCCTCCTTCCAAACACCCTCCCCCTTGCCGCCGGCGCGGATCAAAGGCTTCAGTAGGCGGTCGGGATGGTGGATGCGCTCGGCATAGCGGGCCACCTTGGCGCAGATGACGCCATCGGTATAGCTGTTTTCCTTCGCGCCGCGCACACGCCCGATGGTGTGGGCGTCCAGCACCTCTACATCAAGGGCGCAGGTGGAGGGGCAATCGTGCGGGCAGGCGGAATGCCCGATATGGAGAACATGCTTGTTCATGGCTTGATCCAAATCAGCGGGGCGTCGCCGATGCATATCAGCTTAGGCGGATGATGACGACTCCGATGACGATCAACACCGCCGCGACGATGCGCTGCCAGCCGATGCGCTCGTTCAAGAAAAGCGCCGAGAGGAGAATGGCGAACAGGATGGAGGTTTCGCGCAAGGCCGAAACGACGGCGATGGGCGCCATGGTCATTGCCCAGAGCGCGAGGCCATAGGAGCCGAGTGTCCCCACCCCGCCGACGATTGCCAGCGACCAGCGCCCTTGCAGATGCGGCCAGATGCGCTCCCGGTGCCGCAAAAGCGTCCAAAGAACGAGCGGTGCCGCGTTCAGCACGAAGACCCACATGGTATAGGCGACGGGCGCGCCGGATTTGCGCACGCCCATGCCATCGACCAGCGTGTAACCGGCGATAAAGACGGCGTTGACGAGCGCAATCGCGGTGGTGCACCCATTGCCATGGGTTGCTCGGCGCCGCGCCTCGAAAGCCAGCGCCAGCACGCCGCCCGAGATGAAGCCGATGCCGACCCAGCGGGCGAAAGGCAGCACCTCGCCAATGAGCGGCCCGCTGACGAGTGCCACCAGAAGCGGCGGCGTGCCGCGCATGATCGGGTAAGCCTGGCTCATGTCCCCGCTCTCATAGGCAGCGGCGACGAGGCAGAGATAGATCACCTGCAACACCATCGACATACCGAGAAACGGCCAGCTCGCCCGGTCCGGCCCAGGCAGGAAAGGCAAAAGGAGCGCCGCAATCAATCCCGCCGCTCCCACCACGATGACAGCGTTCAGGAACTTGTCGCCACTCGATTTGACGACCGCATTCCAGCTGGCATGAAGAAAAGCGCCGAACAGAACGACGAGAACAACCGTGCCGGACATGGCGGGATCACCGGAATCAGAGGCTAAATGGGGATGTCATTTTATCAGTAGCGGCGGGGTGGAGGAATGGGCGTTCGCTCGCTTGCAAAAATAGGAACGTTACTACATATTTGGAGCCAGGAGATATCGCCATGTCAATCACGACCATATCGAGCCGCGAACTGAACCAGGATGTGACCCGCGCAAAAAAGGCTGCGAAGCAAGGCCCCGTCTTCATCACGGACCGGGGCAAGCCTTCGCATGTCCTTCTCAGCATCGAGGAATATCAGGAATTGACCAAGCAACGCCGCAGCATCGTCGATGCTCTGGCAATGCCTGGACTTGCGGACATCGAGCTTGACATTCCTCGCTTTGGAGACCTGCCACGCCCGGCGGATTTTGATTGATGTATCTGCTCGATACAAATGTTCTTTCCGAACTTCGCAAGGCAGGTATGGGAAAAGCGAATCCCAATGTTGTTGCCTGGCTGTCGAGCAAGGATATCGGAAGTTTTTATATTTCCGCGGTCACGCTGATGGAACTGGACGTAGGAATTTTACGGAAGGAAAGACGCGATCCCACACAAGGCGCTTTGCTACGCATTTGGATGAACGATCATGTCATTCCCGAGTTCTCGAAGCGCACCCTGCCGGTCGATATGGCCGTCGCGTTTCGTTGCGCGCGGCTCCATGTGCCTGATCCCCGACCGGAACGAGATGCTTACATCGCGGCAACGGCGCTCGTGCATGGCATGACGATTGTTACCCGCAACGTCGCCGACTTTAAGCCTACTGGCGTGGCCCTGGTCAATCCTTGGAATGAGCAACCGCACTGAATCCCCTTGCAGTTCCCGTTGAGGCGTGGAATTGGCAAGGCCATGAACTATCGCCATGCCTATCATGCCGGGAATTTCGCCGATGTCTTTAAGCACGTCGTGCTTACCCGGATCATCGAATATCTAAAGCGCAAGGAGCAGGCGTTCCGGGTGGTCGACACTCATGCCGGCATCGGGCGTTATGATCTGACCGGAACGGAAGCGGGCAAGACCGCCGAGTGGCGGGATGGCATCCTTCGCCTTCTCGACGGCGCGTCTTCCGGATCGATCCCGCCCGCCGTAGCGGAGCTTCTCGCGCCTTATCTCGATATCATCCGGGCGGAGAATGCGGGCGATAGCCTCACCACCTATCCCGGCTCGCCGCTTCTGGCGCGGCGGCTGATGCGCAAGCAGGACCGGCTTTCGGCGCTGGAACTTCATCCGGAAGATGTCAAGACGCTCGCTACTCTCTTCGCCGGGGATCATCAGGCACGCATCATCCATCTCGACGGCTGGCTGGCGCTGGGCGCACATCTGCCGCCGAAGGAAAAGCGAGGCCTCGTGCTAGTCGATCCGCCTTTCGAGATTGCGGGGGAGTTCGACCGGCTGGTGGATGGGCTCATCAAGGCGCATAAGCGCTTTCCAGGCGGGACCTATGCGCTCTGGTATCCGGTGAAGGACCGGCAGGAGGTGAAGCGCTTCGCCGCAAGGCTGCGTGAAACGGGCATTGCGAAAATATTGCGGCTGGAGCTGGCGATCCGTCCGCCCTCGCCCGAGCCACGGCTCGACGGCACCGGCATGATCGTTGTCAATCCGCCCTATACGCTGGAAAGCGAGATGAAACTGTTGCTTCCCTGCCTCACCGGCCTGCTTGGCGAAGCAAAAGGCGGATCGTTTGCAATAGAGTGGATACGAGGCGAGCAGGTTACCGCTTGACCGAAGCCCGGCGGTAGCCGAAGGTAAATCATATGCTCCACTACCGATACAGGAATTGGTCAATGAAGCGCTTCGGACAATTCAGCCATATGCTTGCCTCTGCGGCACTCGCCCTTGCCACCGTCCTTTCCGCAGGCGGCCTTTCCTCTAATCCCGTCGCAGCAGCCGATCTTCTGGCGGCGCGCGCAGACTATACCGATACCGGCGGTGTCTGCAGCGACCAGCGGGTGCTGAAATCCATCGTCTCGCGCTTTAGCTATCAGGTGACGCATGTGCCCAATCTGCCGCAGGTCGGCATTTCGGCTTTCAGCAACATCTCCCAGAACCGTTTCGAGCCCGGCGGGACGCCTCCGCTGATCACCCGCCATTATTGCCGCGGCACTGCCGTCCTTTCCGACGGCGATCAACGCGCGGTCTGGTACATGGTTGAGGAAGGCCAAGGCTTCGCCTCCATCGGCGACAATGTCGAGTTCTGCGTCGCCGGCTTCGACCGCTGGAATGCGTATGACGGCGCCTGCCGCGTTCTTCGCTGAGCGGTAGACAGAGAATGCAGGAAAGAAGCTTCCTGATCCTGGCGGTTCTGGCCGCCATCGCCTGGTTTCTTTTCTCGCTTCTCAATGACGAGGCGCCCAATCCGCTCTCGCGGGTTGCGCGGGATAGCGGTTCGCCGACGTCCGTTTTCAATGGAAACAAGCCGTATCCCCAATCGCCGGAGGGCAGCGGCGATCCTGCCTCCTCCGGCCAGAGCGGCGACGCTTCACTGGGCGGCCACGGGTTCGATTTTTATGTGCTGTCGCTTTCCTGGTCGCCCAGCTACTGCGCCACGGAAGGCCGGCGCGCGGATCGGCAGCAATGTTCGTCGAGCCGGCCTTATGCCTTCGTCGCGCATGGGCTGTGGCCGCAAAATGAGAGCGGCTATCCGCAGGACTGCCCGACCGACAATCCCTATGTGCCGCGCGGCCTCGTCTCGCAGATGCGCGACATCATGCCCTCGGCCGGCTTGATGGGTCACGAATGGCGCAAGCATGGAAGCTGCAGCGGGCTCTCACAAACAGACTATTTCTCTGCCGTGCGCCGCGCCTATGAGGCGATAACCATCCCGGCGAGCTTCCGCAACGCCACTGCCAACCGCGATGTCGACCCGATGCTGGTGGAGAAAGCCTTCATCGCCGCCAATCCCGGCATTCCCGCAGGCGGCATAGCAGTCACCTGCAAGGACGGGCATCTGGAGGACGTGCGCATATGCATGACCAAGGACCTCGAATTCCGCAGTTGCGGAGAGGTCGATGCCAATGCCTGCCGCCGTCGCTCCGTCGCCATGCCGCCGGTGCGTTAAACGAGTAAAAAATCACTGGGAGTCTTCAACGGAAATGACAAAACTTCTTTATGCCGCCGCCTCGCCCTACAGCGTCAAGGTGCGGATGGCTGCGCATTATGCGGGCATTCCAGTCGAGGTGGTGACGGTCAACGCCAATGACGAGCCGGAAGAGTTGGTTTCCGTGAACCCCCTTGGCAAGATACCGACCCTTCTCATCGATGACGGCAAGACCATCTTCGACAGCCGCGTTATCACGCAATATCTGAACCGCGTTTCCGGCAACAAGCTCTTCCCGCGCAATGCTGACAAGCGGCTCGAGGCTGAAAAACTCGAGGCGTTGGCGGACGGCCTATGCGACGCGCTTCTCGCCCATGTCTATGAGCGCCGCTTTCATCCGGCGGAAAAAATCCATGAGCCCTGGCTGGAACGGCAATGGCGCAAGGCCACGCGGGCGCTCGATCTCCTTGAAGCCGCCCCGCCGCGCCTGACTGCCAAGCTCAATGCTGGGCATCTCGCGCTTGCGGCGACGCTCGGTTATCTCAGCCTTCGTTTCGAAGGACAATGGGAAAAGGGCCGTCCGAAGCTGAAGCGCTGGCTCAAGCGGTTCGGGGAATTGCATCCGGAACTGGCGGGGATGCTGCCGAAGTAAACATTCTGCCAGCAGATCTATCCAACAAAAAAGCCGGGCTTTCGCCCGGCTTTTCCGTGTTCAAATCTTGGAAGGATTAGAACTTGTAGCCGACGCCGAGACGGACGTCGTGGGTCTTCAGGTCGGACTCGACCGAAGCGGCGCCCAGATCGTAGTCCTTCTTGCCGAAGTCGCTGTAGCGATATTCGACGCGGCCGACGATGTTCTGGGTGATGAAGGCTTCGGCGCCAGCACCGACGGTCCAGCCGGCGCGGAACTTCTTCTCATTGTCGAGGCCGTTATCCAGCTCGACATTCGAGCCGGCGACACCGCCCGTCACGTAGAGAAGAGCCGGATCCATGGCGTAACCGAGGCGGCCACGCAGCGAGCCTTCAAAGCCCTGCTTGGCTTCGAGGCCGGCCTTTTCTTCCTTCAGCCAGGAGTAACCGGCATCGCCTTCAACACCGTAGACGATATTGCCGTTCTGCCAGTTCCAACCGGCATAGGCGCCAGCCTTGCCGTTGTTGTCCTTGATGTCGCCAACGGAATCGGTACCGAACTTGCCCCAGCCGTAGCCGCCATAGAGACCGGTGTAACCGCCGGCCCAGGTGTACTGCGGAGCAGCTTCGACGGGAGCTGCGGGTTCCGGCGGCTGGTCAACGATCGCGTCAGCGGCCATGGCGGAGATGGTAAGCGGCAGCAGCGCAGCCGTAGCGAGGGCGAGGGTCTTAAGAGTGCGCATGCGCATTCTCCTTACTTACATATTTTTACAATCGGACGCGTTTCAAGCTTGGGAGAGAGGTGGGGGCCTCGCAGAAACCGCGTTGTGACAGGACAATAGATCGTGCTGAAATGCGGCGCGACCAGTGCCGATCCGTGAAAAAAAACTGTCCGCAATATGGCTAAAATATGATGTTGCAATATGGCCACATGGCCGAAGGTGGTCCATATTATGGCGCAGCGGGCTGCGACTGCAGGCCGATACCCCGGAGCATTTGCGCCAAATTGTCAGCATTCCCGGGGGTCGATGCGTATCTTCAGAGGAATTCCGCCTCCCATTCTGCTATCGCTGACGGCACCAAATCGGACGGCATAGACAGATAAGGATTCGTTTACCGTGAACTCCAAATTTCCAGCCGCATTTTCCGCCCCCATCGGGGTGCTGGTCACCGGCGGGGCAAAACGAATCGGAAAAGCGATCGTCGAGGACCTCGCGGCGCATGGATTCGCCATAGCGATTCATTGCAACGGTTCGATGACGCAGGGCGAGGCGCTGGCGGAAAAAATCAGGGCTGGCGGCGGCCGTGCGGTGACGGTTCAGGCCGACCTCCGCGACATGGATGCCGCGCGCGCGCTTTTCGGCAGGGCGCAATCCGCGCTGGCGCTTCCCATCCGGCTTCTCGTCAACAATGCTTCGGTCTTCGTGGAGGACCATGTCGGCGCGCTTGGCGACGATATATGGGACAGGCACTTCGCCCTGCACCTGAAGGCGCCGGTGCTCTTGGCCGAGAACATGGCGGCGGCGCTTGCGGAGGGAGAGGACGGGCTCGTCGTCAATATGATCGACCAGCGGGTCTGGAAGCCCAATCCGCTGTTCTTCTCCTATACGCTGTCGAAGGCGGGGCTCTGGACTGCCACGCGCACGCTGGCGCAGGCGCTTGCGCCTCGCATTCGGGTCAACGCCATCGGCCCGGGCCCGACGCTGCCGAGCGAGCGGCAGGAAGAAGGAGATTTTCAGCGGCAGGTGGAGGCGATTCCGTTGAGGAAAGGCCCTGCCCTGTCTGATTTCGGCCTCACGATTCGCTATCTATGGGAGATGAAATCAGTGACCGGCCAGATGATCGCGCTCGACGGCGGGCAGCATCTGGCATGGGAGACACCGGATATCCTGGGAATTTCGGAATGAGCGGCGGAATGAAACCGGGCGGCGGGCAGGATGATATTGCCGGCTTCCTCATCGACGAGGCGGAGACGCAGGAGGATGCGCTCGACACGGAGGAGTCGGGCGAGCCCGCGCGGGCTGGCCTCGCCGACTCCATCGAATGGGCGTCGGCGCTGGAGGAAAACAGCGAGGCGATGGCCGGACTCTCCGGCGCGGAGGTGATCGACGCCTTCGTCAAGCGCCTGCCCAACAAGCCCGGCGTATACCGCATGTTCAATGCGGCAGGCGACGTGCTCTATGTCGGTAAGGCGCGCAGCCTCAAGAAGCGTGTCTCCAATTATGCGCGTGGCCACGGCCACACCAACCGCATCGCGCGGATGGTGCGCGAGACGGCAACGATGGAATTCGTCGTTACACGTACCGAGACTGAGGCGCTGCTGCTGGAAGCAAACCTCATTAAGCGCCTGCGCCCGCGCTTCAATGTGCTGATGCGCGACGACAAGTCGTTCCCCTATATCCTGATGACGGGGGACCAACGCGCGCCCGGCATTTTCAAGCATCGCGGCGCGCGCTCGCGCAAGGGCGATTATTTCGGCCCCTTCGCCTCTGCCGGGGCGGTGGACCGCACCATCAACGCGCTGCAACGCGCCTTCCTATTGCGCACCTGCACGGATTCGGTGTTCGAGATCCGCACCCGCCCCTGCCTGCTCTATCAGATCAAGCGCTGCTCCGGCCCCTGCACCGGCGAAATCAGCGATGCGGATTATGCGGGGCTCGTCAGCGAGGCGAAGGCTTTCCTCTCCGGCAAGAGCCAGAGCGTGAAGGAGCATCTTTCCCAGGCGATGCGCGAGGCGTCGGCTGAGCTCGATTTCGAGCGCGCCGCCATCTATCGCGACCGCCTTTCCGCCCTGTCGCATGTGCAGAGCCATCAGGGCATCAACCCGCAGACGGTGGAGGAGGCCGACGTTTTCGCCATTCATCAGGAAGGCGGGATGACCTGCATTCAGGTGTTCTTCTTCCGCACCGGGCAGAACTGGGGCAATCGCGCCTATTTCCCCAAGGCCGACGCCTCGCTCGGCAATGCGGAGGTGCTGGGCGCTTTCCTGTCGCAATTCTATGACGACAAGCCATGCCCGCGACTGGTGCTGCTTTCCGAAACGGTGGAGGATCAGGAACTGCTCGCCGAGGCGCTTTCGACACGGGCGGGACATCGCGTGCAGGTCACCGTGCCGCAGCGGGGCGAGAAGAAGAGCCTCGTCGAGCACGCGCATACCAACGCACGCGAGGCGCTGGGGCGGCGGCTCGCCGAAACCTCATCGCAGGCGCGGCTCCTGAAGGGGCTCGCGGAGACCTTCGGCCTGCCGCGCGTGCCGCGGCGCATCGAGGTTTACGACAACTCGCACATCATGGGCACCAATGCGGTCGGCGGCATGATCGTCGCCGGGCCGGAGGGCTTCGTCAAGAACCAGTACCGCAAGTTTAACATCCGCTCGCAAGACATCACCCCCGGCGACGATTTCGGCATGATGCGCGAGGTGATCCAGCGCCGCTTCGCACGGCTGGTGAAAGAGCACGGTTTACCGACACAGGTGAATCCAACCGAACCGGAGGGTACGGAAGACATCGATCTGGCGGGGGAAGGCTTCCCCGCCTGGCCGGACCTGATCCTCATAGACGGCGGACAGGGACAGGTCGGCGCGGTTCGCAGCATTCTGGCGGAGCTTGGCATCGGCCATCTCGTCACCTCCATCGGCATCGCCAAGGGCGTCGACCGCGATGCGGGGCGCGAGCGCTTCTTCGTCGAAGGCAAGCCCGCCTTCACCCTGCCGCCGCGCGACCCGGTGCTCTATTTCATCCAGCGCCTGCGCGACGAAGCCCACCGCTTCGCCATCGGCACCCACCGCGCACGGCGCAAGAAGGAGATGGTCAAGAACCCGCTCGACGAAATCGCCGGGATCGGCCCGGCGCGCAAAAGGGCGCTGCTGCATGAATTCGGCACGGCCAAAGCGGTTTCACGCGCGGCAGTGGAGGATCTGATGCGGGTCGAGGGGATTTCAGAAGCGATGGCGCGGGCGATACGGGATCATTTTCATGAAGGGGGATGAGGAAAGTCATGCTAGTTTTGTTCTTGACAGTTTTTCGTTTATAAACGAAAAACCACTATGTTCGAGATACGCCATTACCTCACTGCGGACGATAAGGATTTGGTAGCCGAATGGCTGGGCCGGCTTCGCGACATGCAGGCCAAAATCGCCATCATCCGGCGGCTGAACCGGTTGGAATTGGGCAATTTCGGCGACTTCAAGCCGCTGCGTGAAGGCGTCTATGAGCTGCGCATCGACATCGGACCGGGCTATCGCATTTACTACGCGCGATCAGGCAAAACGGTAGTGCCACTGCTGTGCGGCGGCACCAAGAGGACGCAGGCATCCGACATTGAGCGGGCAATTGCATATGGGCGAGATTGGCAAAACCGCAAGGAGCAATGACGATGAAAGACCGGCACCACGACGACGCAATGGCGGAACTATACCGGGATGATCCGAAGCTTGCAGCCGCCACCCTTGACGCAATCCTCGCCGATGGCGATCAGGATGAACTGCTGGTGACGTTGCGTCAGATGGCCAAGGCATTCGGCGGCGTCCCGAAGGTCGCCAAGGAAGCGCATCTCAACGCGACACAGCTCTACCGTACGCTATCAGAAAAAGGAAACCCGGAAGTGCGCAGCCTGAGCGCCATCCTGCGTGTCATGGGTCTGCGACTGGCTGTCCAGCCAATCAAACCGGACCATACGCATTAAAGCGCGGCAGGGAGCGTGGCCGGGCAAATTACGACTCGCCGCGTCGGAGCTAAGTGTTGATTTTTTACCCACATCGCTGTTGATGTGTCGATACATTCATAAATTGCCGCGTGACGCTCCTCCAACGGCCTCATGCGGCGGGAGACCTGCCGAATATGCGGAAAAACGCCCTGTCCCTGCCCAATATTCTCACCTATGGGCGCATTCTCGCTGTGCCATTGGTGGTTTTGTGCTTTTTCGTCGAAGGCAGCCTCAAATCGAGCGACACCGCGCGCTGGTCGGCGCTCGCCATATTCGCCGCCGCCAGCATAACGGATTTCTTCGACGGCTATCTTGCGCGCATCTGGAAGCAGACCTCGACCATCGGGCGAATGCTGGACCCGATCGCCGACAAGCTGCTCGTTTCCGCCTGCCTGCTGCTGCTCGCCGCCGACCGCACCATCGCGGGATGGACGCTGTGGGCGGCGATCATCATCCTGTGCCGCGAGATCCTCGTCTCGGGCCTGCGCGAATATCTGGCCGAGCTGAAAGTGAGCGTACCCGTCAGTACGCTTGCCAAATGGAAGACGACCATCCAGATGGTGGCCATCGGCTTCCTACTCGCCGGCCATGCGGGTGACCAGTTCTTCCCCTACACGACCGCGACCGGCATCGGGCTTCTGTGGATTTCGGCGCTCGTCACTCTCTATACCGGCTGGGATTATTTTCGCGCCGGGCTCAAGCATGTGATGGACTAAAGCATGTGCGCCAAGCTGCCTGCTCTGGAGAAGACCGTGCGATTGGAGGTAGGATGACGAAGCTCGTCTATTTCGCCTGGGTGCGCGAGCGCATCGGCAAAGAGGAAGAGGACATCACTCTGCCTGCCGAGGTGGGGACGGTGGCGGAGCTTCTGGAATATCTGAGGACGCGCGGCGAGGAATATGAAGCCGCGCTGCAAAACCCCAAAGTGATCCGCGTCGCCATTAACCAGGAGCACGCAGCGCATCACGAGCCGATTACCGGCGCGCGGGAGATCGCGCTCTTCCCGCCGATGACCGGGGGTTGAGATGGGTACCGCTCCCCTCCCCTATATCAGCGTCCAGCGCGAGGATTTCGACCTTGCGCATGAGGTTTCGGCACTGACTGCAGGGCGCAGCGATATCGGCGCGGTGGTGAGCTTCACCGGCCTTTGCCGCGACGAGGGCGGAACGCTGGCGGCGCTGGAGCTCGAACATTATCCCGGCATGGCGGAAGCGGAAATCGGGCGGATCGCGGAAGAAGCGATAAAACGCTGGCCGCTGACGGGGCTGCGGATCATTCATCGCCACGGCAAAATCCAGCCCGGCGAGAACATCGTCCTCGTCGTCACTGCCTCAGCGCACCGGCAGGCGGCATTCGAGGCGGCCTCGTTCCTTATGGATTTTCTCAAAACCCGCGCGCCTTTCTGGAAGAAGGAACATCGCCGCGACGGCCCTTCGACAGGATCGGGAGGCTGGGTGGAAGCGAAGGTGCAGGACGACGAGGCGGAATCACGCTGGACGGCACGCAGCACCGAAGCGCGATGAAAAAACCCTAGGGGATCATTACCAAAAACTTGCAATGTCACAATTTCCACACGAAGATTTTCCATCCATGGGAGCGGAGAATCAACCTCGACATCACGGGGTCGAGGGATTTTCTAAAACAAAATAATCCGGGTAACGAATATGCGGCGCTCTCGCGCGGGTAGGATTTCGATAATGGGCGTTGTGGCGGCGGGGGTAGCCGTCCTTGGCGGTTTCATCCTTTTCGTCACCGCCTCGCTTCCGACATCGGGCGTGGCAGCGGAGAAAACCATTCGCGGCGCGGTCGCCTATAAGGAAAAGGTCGATCTGCCGCCCGAAGCCGATCTCCATGTGCAGCTTGCCGATGTTTCGCCTGCCGACGCAGGGACAAAAATCCTCGCGGAGACACGGGTTTCCCCTGTCGAGAGCGGCGTGACACCCTTTTCGCTGGATTTCGACAGCGATGACATGGAGCCCGGCCATACCTATGTGCTGCAGGCGCGCATCGCGGCGGGCGACACGCTATGGTTCGTCAACGACCAGCAATACCGCGTCGACCTGCAGACATTGCAGGAGCCGGTGAAAATCAAGCTGGTCGGGGTGCGGAAGGATGCCGACACCGCTGTTGACAGTCCGATCGAGGGCTCGACCTGGCTTGTCGAGGACATCTACGGCACGGGCGTCGTGGACGATGCCCGCACCACGCTGACCATCGGCGATGACGGCCAGGTAAACGGGTCGAGCGGTTGCAACCGCTATTTCACCAAGGCCTCATTCTCCGCCGACACGCTTTCCTTCGCCGAAGTCGGCTCCACCTATCTGCAATGCCCGCCCGCACTGATGAACCAGGAAAGCAAGTTCTTCGACGCGCTCGGCAAGACAAGGGCTTTCAGGGTCGATATGGGCAAGCTGCTGCTGCTCGACGACAAAGGGCAGGAGATTTTACGGCTGACGCAGAATGGGTAGCGCCTCTGGCGTTAAGCTGAAATCGCGCGCAGATGCTGGATCAGCGGCGGGAGTTCTTCCTGAACCGTCGCCCAGACGATATGAAAATCAATATTGAAATAGTCGGACGATCTGGTTTCGCATGCCGCGGATGCTGCGCCATGGTATCTCTGCATGGACTTGAGCGAAGTCTGGGTATTCGGCAACAATCCGACTGGCCGCTTCGCCAACGATTATGAGGCTCATGGCCACTGCGCGCCGCGTTCGAATATCCGCAAAGAACTCGTCTTCATTCATCCTCCCGATAAACTCAACGGCATCGGCAGAAACATCGATCATGCGCCGGATATAGAGTGGAAGCCGGTTCCCGGCTGTCACACTGGCACCGCCTTGCGGAGCACATCAGCCCGGATATCGGCAGGAAGTCCGAGCGGCGTCCTCACATTGACACGAACTCCAAGAGCCTCTTCCAAATCTTCCTGCAACCCACCGAGGTCAAAGAGGGTCCGTTTCAGGCAGCGGCTCGACAAGAAGATTAAGATCGCTCTTGTCCGTGTCCCAGCCGGTGAGAACCATGTCGAACACACGCGGATTCTTCGTGCGGTGCTGCTTGGCCAAGGCACGGATGAGTGCTCGGCCATGCTCCAATGCCTGCGAAGGTGTCTGATGCTGCATGACGGCCTCCTTGGCCTATGGGAGCGAATGGGCCTGCTGAACAACAACCATAGGGGGATTATAGCCGATATCCCGGGCTCATCCAGGCCCGCTCATCGCTTCAATGCCCACGAAAAAGCCCGCCGTTTCCGGCGGGCTTGGCATTTACGGCGGGTTTAAAAAATCAGCCGACGATTTCGGTGCCGGAGAACCAGTAGGCGATTTCCTCGGCGGCAGTTTCCGGAGCGTCCGAGCCGTGGACCGAGTTTTCGCCGATGGAGAGGGCGAAGGTCTTGCGGATGGTGCCTTCGTCAGCATTGGCCGGGTTGGTAGCGCCCATCACTTCGCGGTTCTTGGCGATGGCATTCTCGCCTTCCAGCACCTGCACGACCGTCGGGCCGGAAGACATAAACTCGACCAGCTCACCAAAGAAGGGGCGGTCCTTGTGGACGGCGTAGAAGCCCTCGGCCTCGCGGCGGCTCATCCAGACGCGCTTGGACGCGACGACGCGCAGGCCGGCATCCTCGAGCATCTTGGTAATCGCGCCGGTCAGGTTACGCCGCGTCGCGTCGGGCTTGATCATTGAGAAAGTGCGTTCAATCGCCATATCGGAAACCTTTGTACTGGCAGTTGGAAGAAGGTGCGGCTCCTATAGCGGCGCAATGCGGCGTTGCCAAGGGCGGAAAGGCGCGATGGGCTATTGACATGTTAGGACAGTTGACCTAATCCTGTTTAGGACATTTGACCTAGACACATTGGAGCAATGCCATGCCACACCGCGCGACGCGTGAGGAGATCATCAGCGTTGCGGACGATCTCTTTTATCGCCGGGGGTACGAGCACACTTCGTTTGCGGATATTGCCGATGTCGTGAAGATTTCGCGCGGCAATTTTTATCATCACTTCAAGACCAAGGACGACATTCTGGATGCGGTGATCGAGAAGCGCTTGACTGATCGGCGGGAAATGCTCGACCGGTGGGAGATAGAGGGCAAGACACCGGAAGAGCGGATCAGCCGGTTCATCGACATCCTCATCGTCAATAGAGAGAAGATCAAGCACTATGGCTGCCCGGTTGGCACGCTCACAAGCGAGCTGGCGAAGCTGAACCATGTGGCGCAGGCGGATGCCAACGGGCTCTTCACAATTTTTCGCACGTGGCTTCGTGCGCAGTTCATCGCCCTTGGGCGGGAAGCTGATGCGGATGCGCTTGCCATGCATCTGCTCGTGCGAAGCCAGGGCGTCGCGACGCTGTTCAATGCCTTCCACGATCAGGATTTCGTCGAGCGCGAGGTTGCCCAGATGAAGGACTGGCTGCGCGAGCTTGCGGCTAGACGTTCCGGCGGAACCGCGCGAATCCGGACGGTCTGAAATCCCAATCCTCACAGTTCAAAACGGAGCGCAAATGTTCATTATATTCCTGAGATTTTCGAACAACCGCGCACAGGCCGCCCAGTTCATGGAGGGCCACAATGCGTGGCTCAAGAGCGGCTTCGAGAGCGGGATTTTTCTTCTTGCCGGCAGCCTGCAGCCGAATGCGGGCGGAGCGATCCTCGTGCATAATATCGATCGGGAGAGCCTTGATGTTTTCGTGCAGAAAGACCCGTTCGTGGCCGAGGGCGTGGTGAACGCCGAGATTCATGAGGTGACGCCGGGACGCGTCGACGAGCGCCTTGTCTTCCTGAAAAGATGATTGCCAGGGCCACTTTGCGCGAAGTGGCGTTGCCTCTCTTGCGAAACGGGCGCTTCCCGTGCAAAAGCCCTTGTCATGCTTATCCTGAACGATATTTCCGTGCGCGTCGCCGGACGCCTGCTTATCGACCACGCCAGCGTGACGCTGCCCGCCGGGTCCAAGACCGGTTTTGTCGGGCGCAACGGCACCGGCAAATCGACGCTGTTCCGCGTCATCACTGGCGAACTTGCGCCGGAGACCGGCGATTTCTCGATGCCGAAGAACACGCGCATCGGCCAGGTCGCGCAGGAGGCGCCGGGCACGGAAGAACCGCTGATCGAAATCGTGCTCAAGGCCGACAAGGAGCGGCTGGCGCTGCTGGAAGAAGCGGAGACGGCCACCGACCCCAACCATATCGCCGAAATCCATACACGGCTTGCCGATATCGACGCGCATTCGGCGGAGGCCCGAGCGGGCGCGATCCTCTCGGGCCTCGGCTTCGACGCGGAGGCGCAGCGCCGTCCGGCCTCGTCCTTCTCGGGCGGCTGGCGCATGCGCGTGGCGCTCGCGGCGGTGTTGTTCGCGCAGCCGGACCTCTTGCTTCTCGACGAGCCGACCAATTATCTCGACCTCGAAGGCACGCTCTGGCTTGAAGATTATGTGCGGCGTTATCCGTACACCGTCATCCTCATCAGCCACGATCGCGACCTGCTCAACTCCGCCGTCAACTCGATCATGCATCTCGACCAGAAGAAATTGACCTTCTGGCGCGGCGGCTATGACCAGTTCGAGCGCCAGCGCGCCGAGAAGATCGAATTGCAGCAGAAGCAGCGCGTGAAGCAGGAAGCGCAGCGCAAGCATATGGAAGCCTTCGTCGAGCGCTTCCGCGCCAAGGCCTCCAAGGCACGGCAGGCGCAATCGCGGCTGAAGGCCTTGCAGAAGCTGAAGCCCATCGCCGTGCATTATGATGAGCATGTCCAGCCCTTCACCTTCCCCGACGCGGAGAAGAAGGCCGCTTCGCCGATCATCGCGCTCGAAAATGCCGATGTCGGCTATACCCCCGGCAAGCCGGTGCTGCGCGGGTTGAATCTGCGTATCGACAATGACGACCGCATCGCGCTGCTCGGCTCGAACGGCAACGGCAAATCGACGCTTGCGAAGCTGCTTGGCGGCAGGCTCGCGCCGGAGAACGGGCGGGTGACAGTATCGCCCAATCTGAAAGTCGCCTTCTTCGCGCAGCATCAGTTGGACGATCTGGTGCCCGACGACAACGCCATCGAGCATGTGCGCAAGCTGATGCCAACAGAGCCAGAGGCGAAGGTGCGCTCGCGCGTGGCGCAGATGGGGCTTTCGACCGAGAAGATGATGACGCCTGCGCGCGACCTCTCGGGCGGCGAAAAGGCGCGGCTCCTGATGGGCCTCGCCACCTTCCATGGGCCGAACCTGCTCATCCTCGACGAGCCGACCAACCATCTCGACATCGACAGCCGCGAGGAACTCGTCCACGCGCTCAACGGTTTCAACGGCGCGGTCATTCTCATCGCCCACGATCGCCATCTGATCGAGGCGACGATGGACCGGCTGTGGCTGGTGCGCGGCGGCGAAGTAAAGCCCTATGACGGCGACCTGGAAGAATACCGTTCGCTGGTGCTGGCTGACAGCCGCGCCGGCAATGGCGGCGATAAGCCCGCTGATCAGGGGCCGAAAGTCTCCAAGGCCGATCAGCGCCGCCTCGCCGCCCAGAAGCGCGAGGCGCTCAAGCCTTTGCAGAAAAAGATCAATGAAGCCGAAGCGCTGGTGGAGAAGCTGACGAAAAAGATCGAAGGCTTGCAGGCGCAGCTCGACGATCCGGAACTTTATACGCAGGAAGCCTCGAAGGTGACTTCCGTCACCCGTGACCTCGCCAAGGCAAAGGCCGAACTGGCGGAAGCGGAGGAAAAATGGATGGTGCTTTCGACGGAGTATGAAGAGGCGATGGCGGAGTGAAGTGGAAGCAAAACTTCAGTGAGTACGGAGCTGTGTTCCGTGCTTTTTGGGCTTTCCCGCGCATTATTCAAATTTCCTTTTAAACAATCTTCAATTTAAAAAGTTGATTCCTTAGCGGAACGGTGCTTAATCTTCTGCCTTGAGGGGAATGACAATCATCGCAAGAGGCTTGGATGTCATATCTTCTGGAGCACCCCCTCGCCGGCGCCACATATTTCCTGCTGGCGCTTGCAGCCATCACCCTCGTGGCACGGCAGCGACACCTCTCGATCGGCTGCGCATGCTTTTCGCTCGTTGCCGCTTTTGCCAGCGGCGTCGTGTCGATTGAAGGCGTCATCGCCCTTGCGGTATTTCTCTGTCTGTGTCTTTGGCACTTCAGCCTGCGCCGGGGCGGAACAATTCTCGCTTTTCCCGGCGCGACCGTATTGTCCGGGCTTCTGGTCGTGGCGGCAGCACTCGTCATTGCAGCGCACACCATCATTCCCGGCTTTCACAATGTGAAAATCATCGACAAGATGGTGATGTCGGAGGGCGGCATACCGTTCTCGATGTATTTCAACTTCGACAAGGTAGCGTCGGCCTGGATATTGGCCGTATGCGGCGGCTTTTTCCCTACCGCTGCCAGCGTGCGCGGCACGGCGAAGGAGCAGGCCGGTGCGGGGCGGAGCCTTACCATCGGCGCTGCGTGCCTTGCCGGCTGCATTATCGTCATGATTCCGGTTTCGATGGCGCTCGGCTATATCGCCTTCGATCCAAAGATCATGCCCTTCTTCTGGATCTGGGCGCTGAACAACCTCGTCTTTGTCGCGTTCTCGGAAGAGATTTTGTTTCGCGGGATGATACAGGAAAGCCTCAGCGCCGGATTTACCCGCCTCGGCTGGTCTTGGGCCCCCTATGCGGCGTTGGTGATAAGCGCCCTCTTGTTCGGGCTGCCCCATGTTTATGGCGGTTGGACCTATGTGTGGCTCGCCACCATCGCAGGGCTGTTCTACGGCACGGCCTTTATGAAAACGCGGCGGGTGGAAGCGTCCATTGCGGTGCATTTTCTGCTGAACTTCGTTCACGCGCTTTTCTTCACCTACCCTGCCCTTTTTAAATAAGCAGGGTCAGGCTTTGCGCTCCCAGCGGCGGTCCGGCGTCTGCTGCCAATAGGTCAGCTGATGCCCCTCCTCCTTCAGCGCCTTCCACTGCGCGCGGGCGCGTTCAAGCTGGTCCTGGTCATGGCCGTCGAACATGACGACGAGGCGTTCATAATTGCCCGCACCGGAGATTTCCGCCCCTTCGACGATGAAACGCACCGTCGCGCCGTTGGGATTGGCATCTGTCGTCGTCAGAATGACGGGTTGCTCCGCTGGATGCGGCTCGCGGTCCGTTCCATGCGCCAGAAAGGACTCCTCGGACCACACCCACAGATGGTTATCCAGCGCATCGCGGCGCTCCTCCGTGGCGGTCTGGATCGCTACCCGCCACCCGCGCGACAGCGAACGCTCCACGAGACCGGGGAGTGCGTCTTCGAGAGTCGATTCGGTCAGATGGTAGAAGAGGATTTCAGCCATGGAACCCGGTTAGAGCCTTTTATTGGAGATTACGGCGGGACAGCGCGTCCCGCCGACTTGCCCGATTATTTCCCCTTATCCTCAAAATTATCCCGCACCAGCCTATCCAGCAGCCTCACCCCGAAGCCCGAGGCCCAGGACTGGCTGTATTCGTTGGTGGGCGCGCCGATGGCCGTGCCGGCCACGTCGAGATGGGCCCAGGGCGTTTCTCCGACGAAGCGCTTCAGGAACTGCGCGGCGGTGATCGCGCCGCCATTGCGGCCGCCGATGTTCTTCATGTCGGCGACCTTGGAATCGATCAGCTTGTCATATTCGCTGCCGAGCGGCATCCGCCAGACCTTCTCGCCCGTCGCCTGGCCCGCCTCATAAAGCTGGTCCGCAAGCGCGTCATCATTGGAGAAGAGGCCGGCATGGTGCAGGCCGAGCGCCACCATGATCGCGCCGGTCAGGGTCGCGAGGTCGATCATGAGACGAGGCTTGAAGCGCTCATTGGCATACCAGAGCGCATCGGCGAGAACCAGCCGCCCCTCAGCGTCGGTGTTCAGCACCTCGATGGTCTGGCCCGACATGGAGGTGACGATATCGCCCGGGCGCTGCGCATTGCCGTCAGGCATGTTTTCCACAAGGCCGATGATGCCGACGGCATTCACCTTCGCCTTGCGGGCGGCGAGCGCGTGGAGAAGGCCGGTGACGGCAGCGGCGCCGCCCATGTCGCCCTTCATCTCCTCCATGCCCGAGGCCTGCTTGATGGAGATGCCGCCGGTATCGAAGACCACGCCCTTGCCGATGAAGGCGACGGGGGCCTCGCCTTTCTTGCCGCCGTTCCATTCCATGATGGCGAGGCGGGGCGGGCGAACCGAGCCTTGCGCAACGCCGAGCAGCGCGCCCATGCCAAGCTTTTTCAATTCCTTCTCGGTCAGAATCTCGACCTTGACGCCAAGCTTCCCCAGCTTTTGCGCTTCCTCGGCGAATTCCACCGGACCCAGCACATTGGCAGGCTCGTTGACGAGGTCGCGGGCGAGCCGGACGCCTTCGGCCACCGCCTCGGCATCAGCAAAGGCCTTGCCCGCGCCCTCAGGGTCCGCGGTCTGCACAGTGACGTTCACGCTGTGCTTGGGCTCGTCGCCATTATCGTCGCCCTTCTTCGTCTTGTATTTATCGAAGCGGTAGGCGCGCAGGAGCATGCCGAGTGCAAAATCGGCGGCATTCTGCGGCGAAACGACGGTATCAGGCAGCACAAGCACGGCGGAAGCCGCCTTCGCCTTGCCGATTTTGGAAAATGCCGCGCCGCCGATCTTCACCCAGTCGTCAGCCTTCAGCTTCGCCGGGTCGCCTGCGCCGACCAGAACCAGCCGGTCAGCGCCCTTCTCGCCTGATAGCATCGTCTCAACGGTTGCGCCGAGCTTGCCCTTGAAGCCGGTTATCTCTACGAGACGGGAAATGAGCTGACCGCCACCGGTGGTTTCGGCCTCCGGGGCAAATTTGCCATCCTGCGTGACGAGGACGATGACAGCCCCCTTTTCCGGGGTCGCGAACGCGGAAAAGCCGATTGCGGGGTATTTGGACATGAGAGCTCCGGAATTTGGCATTGATGGCATGGAATAAAGAGTCGCGGATGTTTACTTCATGTGAAAGAAGCCAGGCAAAACGGCAAGGATTTTCGTCGCATGATCTCATCCGAAAAGTCTGCAACTTTTCGGGATCCTGCTGGTGGTGACAGCGATCACGCTTTAGTAATCCGTTTACCGCGTTTCTTCGTCCATTTTTAGCCAAAGGCCGGGTAGGTATGATAACAGGGACTGGACTGTATCCGCTGAAAAACGCGGCGGATACGCAAACAGGGACAGGATGTAACTCTTAAAAACACATGCGATTGATCGAGTTATACATCCTGCGCCGCGTCGCGCTCATGTTTTTTGCCGTCCTGGGGGCGGCGGTGGGCATCACCTGGACCGTCCAGGTGCTGCAACGCATCAACTTTCTCACGACCAGCGGCCAGACCCTCAATACGATCCTGCAGTTCAGCTCGCTGCTGCTGCCCTCGGCCATCCCGCTGGTGATGCCGTTCGCGCTGGTCATCGCCATCGCGCAGACGCTCTCGACCATGAACCAGGATTCGGAGCTGGTGGTAATCAACGCGGCCGGCAGCCCGCGCTCGGCCGTGATGCGACCGATCCTGCTCTTTGCCGTCGCCATATCCATCACCTCGTTCATGATCGCCAATTTCGTCGACCCCTACGCACGCATGAACATGCGCGAGATGATTGCGAACGCAGGCGCGGACGTGATCAATGTGGTGCTGCAGGACGGCGCGTTCCGGCAGATCGGCGACAAACTTTATGTGCAGATCGCCGAGCGCAAGGAGAATGGCGATATTGGCGGCCTGTTCATCGCCGATTCGCGCGAGCCCACGGTCGATCTCATCTATTATGCGGCGGATGGCCGGGTGGCCGAGACCAAAAGCGGCGATGTGCTGCTGATGGAAAATGGCGAGGTGCAGCGGCGCGACGTGAAGAGCGGAAATGTCTCGATCATCAAGTTCAACTCCTATGCCTTCGATCTGAGCCAGTTCGCCTCGAAAGCAGATGAGAAGACCATCTACGCCAAGGACCGCCCGCTCGACTATCTGCTTCATCCGGACCCGAACGATCCGCAATTTCAGCGCAAGCCGCTGCGTTTCACGGCGGAGTTGCATCGCCGGCTGACCGAATGGCTCTATCCGATGGTATTTGCGCTCATCGCGCTGGCGGTGGCGGGCGATTCGCGCTCGCATCGCGAGGCGCGGGTTTCGGCATCCTTCACCGCCATCACCACGTCGCTTCTGGTCTATTGGGCGGGGTACTTCGCCTCGGAGCGCGCGGATAAGAGCTTCGACTATGTATATCTCATGTACGCGGTGCCGTTCGGGGTCAGCGCGGTGGCCATCTATCTGCTCGCGACGGGACGGCGTCTCGGCCTTCCGACCCGGTGGTCGGACCGGCTCCAGGACCGTTTCGACGCCTGGGGCGCTGCGGTGACCGGGCTGTTCGGGCCGCGGCATAAGCGGGCTGGAGGCGGCCAATGATCGGCTGGACGCTCGGGCGTTATTTTTTCATGCGCTATGTGAAGATGACGCTCTATTTTCTGCTGGGCATCTTCGCGCTGTCGCTGCTGCTCGACTTCACCGAGAATGCCGGCCAGCTTTCGGCCCTGCCCGACTACTCCACACTGGGCGCGCTCGCCATCTCGGCCATGCGCATCCCCTTCATCATGCAGCAGATGATTCCCTTCGTGGCGCTGTTCTCCGCGATGGCGACACTGATCTCGCTCAACCGCAAATATGAGCTGGTGGTGGCGCGCTCGGTCGGCGTATCGGCCTGGCAATTCCTGCTGCCGGCCTGCCTTGGCGCATTCCTCTTTGGCATTGCATCAATCGCGGTGCTCAATCCGCTGGCGGCCTACGGTTTCACCAAGGCAGAGGAAATACAGGCTTCCTGGACAGGATCCCGGACCGCCGATTCCTCCGCATCGCGCGTCCCCTGGCTGCGGCAGAAGACCGACGAAGGCGAAACGATCATCGGCGCCAAGAACATTCTCAACCGGGGGACAAGGCTGGGCAATGCCACCTTCATCGTGCTCAACAAGGATGAGACGATCAAGGAGCGCTTCGACGCCAAATCCGCGCAGTTGGAGAATGGATACTGGCAGCTCACCGGCGTGACGCGATTCGCTGTGGCGCAGGAGCCACAGAAGATCGCGCAGATGCGCATCCCCACCGATCTGCGCCCGGAATTCGTGGAAGAGCGGCTCGCGGCGCCGGAAGCGATACCCTTTTTCGAGTTGCCCGCGAAGATCCGGGCGGCCCGCTCGTTCGGGTATTCGGCGAACGCGTTTGACATGCAATTTCAATCGCTTCTGGCCTTACCCGCACTTCTTATGGCGATGACGCTGATTGCCGCTACCGTGTCTTTAAAATTTGTGCGATTTGGGCAATCTGGAACAATGATTCTGGGTGGCGTGATTGCTGGCTTCGTGCTTTATGTTGTGACTGTTCTGGTCAAAGCATTCGGGACCGCTGGCTTCGTTCCACCTTTCGTGGCAGCTTGGGTTCCCGTCGTGATCGCAATGTTCTTCGGGGTCTCCTTTTTACTGCACAAGGAGGATGGTTAGTTGGGATTGAGTAAAGCCCGCACGGTGTTGCCGGCGCGGCTCGCGTGGTTGTTACGCGGGACGGCCTTGGCATGCGCCCTCACGGCCCCTGCCCTATCCGACTCGTATGCGCAGTCGCAGAGCGAGCTCGGCAGCTCGTTTCAAACCGACCCCAACGCCAAGATGGTGTTGCAGGCGAACGAACTCGTCTATGACAACGACAACCAGACCGTCACGGCCCAGGGCGCGGTAAGGATTGAATATGACGGCAACCGCCTCGTTGCCGATCGGGTGACCTATAACCAGCGCACCAACCGGATGATGGCGGAAGGGAATGTGGAGATCGTCGAGAAGGACGGCAACCGCATCTATTCCGACAAGATCGACGTAACCGACGATTTCCGCGACGGCTTCGTCAATAGCCTGCGCGTCGAGACGACTGATAACACGCGGTTCATCGCCGAAAGCGCCGAGCGCAGCAATGGCGAAATCACCACCTTCAACAACGGCATCTACACCGCCTGCGAGGCCTGCAAGAAAGACCCCACCAGGCCGATGCTTTGGCAGATCAAGGCGCGCAAGATCATCTGGAACGGCACGACGAAGACCGTGCGCTTCGAGCGCGGGCGCTTCGAAATGTTCGGCATGCCGCTCGCCTATTTTCCAGCCTTCGAGATGGCGGACCCGACAGTGAAGCGCAAAAGCGGCTTCCTGTTCCCCGGCTTCAGTTACAATGAGGATTTGGGTTTCGGCGTGCGCGGCTCCTATTTCTGGAATCTCGCGCCCAATTACGATCTGACCTTCTCCACCACCGCCTATACGCAGCAGGGCTTCCTGGGCGAGGTCGAGTGGCGTCATCGGCTGGAGAATGGCAGCTATAATCTGCGCATAGCCGGCATTCACCAGAACAAGCAGGATGAGTTCGATCTAAATACAGTCGACCGGGATAGGACCGACCGGGGCATGATTGCCTCCGAAGGCGAATTCCAGATCAACTCGCGCTGGACCTTCGGCTGGGACGTTATCGCCCAGTCGGACAAGAATTTCGCCCGCACCTACGGTCTGGCCGGCTATTCCGACCAGGTCATCAAGAACGAGGTTTACCTAGAGGGCCTCGACGGCAGAAATTATTTCGACCTGCATTTCTACAAGTTCAATGTGCAGGAAAGCGTGCTGCCGGATAACCCTTACGAGATCAACTCCAAGCAGCCTTGGGTGCTGCCGAGCATAGACTATTCCTATACCGCGCCAGAGCCGGTCTATGGCGGTGAACTGAACTTCGACATGAACGTCCAGGGAATCTATCGCAAAAGCGCCGATTACAACGATCCTCTGGACTCTGATAATCCTTACAGCAGCCCTTATGAACGTATAGCCGGTGTCAATGGCTCAAGCGGCAGAATCACCGGTGAGGCGGAGTGGAAACGCACCTTCATCACGCAGGGCGGTCTCGTCATCACGCCGCTTCTGGCGCTGCGTGGCGATGGCATCGGTGTCGACAGCAGCTTCGATCCTGTAGGCACGGATGTCGTCATGCGTTCCGAGGCGTTCCGCGCCATGGCGACGGCGGGCCTCGAAATGCGCTGGCCGATCCTGTTCTCGACAACGAGCGCCACGCATATCATCGAGCCGGTTGCGCAGGTTTTCTTGCGTAATAATGAGCGTTATGCCGGGCACTTGCCGAATGAGGACGCGCAGAGCTTCGTCTTCGACGCGACGACATTGTTCCAGCGCGACAAGTTTTCGGGTTATGACCGTGTCGAAGGCGGCCATCGCGCCAATCTCGGCATCCGCTATTCCGGAAATATCGGCAATGATTGGGCGCTCTATGCGCTTGCCGGACAGTCATTCCAACTGGGCGGCGTCAATTCCTTTGCCGAAAGCGACTTTGTCAATGTGGGAGCCGAATCCGGTTTGGAGACGGCCCGCTCGGATTATGTCGGCATGATCGGAGCTTCGAACGCGCACGGCTTGACGCTTGCGGCGCGCGGGCGGTTCGACGAAGAAACGTTCGAATTGCGGCGCGGAGAATTGGAGGCAGCGCAGAACTGGTCGCGGTTGTCCGTTTCAACGCGCTATGCCTATATTGATGCTCAGCCCCAATATGGCTATACGCAGATCCGTCAGGAAGTCGGCGGCACCGCGTCGCTGAGAGTGGCCGAGCATTGGAGGGTTTTCGGCGGCACCACCTATGACCTCGTTTCGGAAACGCTGACCAATGCGTCCGCGGGTTTTGCCTATGACGACGAATGCTTCACCTATTCGATGACTGTCACCCAGACCCGCAATCCTCGCACCAACAATTCCGTAGATGAGGATCCCAAAACCACCATCGGCTTCAACATCTCGTTCCGGACGCTGGGCGATTTCGGCTCGAGCACGGCGATGCTCCCGCAGGATGATAAATGACGGCGGGGTCCGGACGGGCGGAAGCCATCGTTTCGCCGCACTACGCGACTTATAAATGGTTGGAAAATGCGTATCTTGCGGCCATAATCCGGGGATCGAGAGTTAAGATGATGAAACGAAGCAAGCGACTTTTCGCCGCCCTGCTGGCAACCGGCATGGGTGTTGCGGTTATCGATGATGCTTTCGTGCAGCCGGCCGAAGCGAACGAAATCCGTGTGACGGTCGATGCCAATCCGATCACCAGCTATGACATCCAACGTCGCGCCGCCTTCCTGAAGCTGCAGCGCAAGACGGGCAATCTCAACGAGATGGCCAAGGAAGAGCTGATCAACGACATGCTGAAGCGCATGGAGATGAAGCGTCGCGGCATCGACATTTCCCAGAAAGAAATCGACGAGGCCTTTGCCGGATTTGCGTCGCGCAACAAGATGACCCCGGCGCAGCTTTCGCAGGTGCTGAACCAGGCCGGCGTCACGCCCGAGCATTTCAAAACCTTCATCATGGTGCAGATGGGCTGGGGCCGTGTGCTCTCCGCGAAGGCGCGCTCCAACGGCATGATCAGCGAGCAGGACGCCGTCCAGCGCATGCTGCAGCAGGGCGGAGCCAAGCCAAGCGCGACCGAATATCTGCTGCAGCAGGTGATCTTCGTGATCCCCGCCGACAAGCGCAAGGAAATGACGCCGCGGCGCCGGCAGGAAGCCAACGCCTTCCGCGCCCGCTTCCAGAGCTGCGATACCACGCGGCAGTTGACCAAGGGCCTGCTTGACGTGACGGTGCGCGATCTCGGGCGTGTTCTGGAGCCGCGCCTGCCCGGAGATTGGGCCGAGGACGTCAAGAAGACTGCGGCCGGACACACCACCCCCGTTCACGACACCGACAAGGGCGTCGAATTCCTCGCCGTCTGCTCGACGCGCCAGGTTTCGGACGACCGCGTCGCGCAGCTCGTATTCTCCATTGAGGATGCGCAGAAGAAAGTCGGTGGTGGCGACAATGCGGGCGAGAAGCTCAGCGAGGATTATTTGAAGGAACTGCGGGCGAAGGCTCGCATTGTTAACCGCTAAATGCTGCCCCTAGCCGTCAGCGGCGGCGACCCGTCCGGCGTCGGGCCGGAGATTGCCATCGCCGCATGGAAACGGCGTGAGGCTGAGGCAATTCCGCCGTTTTTCCTCATCGCCGACCCAGACCTTGTCGCGGCACGGGCACAAAGCCTCGGCGAATCCGTTCCGATTAAAATCTGCGAGCCGGAAGAAGCGGCGGCGCTGTTTGCCGATGCGCTGCCTATCGTGCCGCTGAAAAACCGTCAGATCGACAGCCCCGGCAAGCCACTAGCCCAAAACGCGGCAGGTACGATCGAGGCGATTGAGTGGGCGGTGACATATACCTTAGAAGGGCGCGCGGCGGCGGTCGTCACCTGCCCTATTGCCAAGAAGCCGCTCTATGAGGCAGGCTTTGTGCATCCCGGCCATACGGAATTCCTCGCCGCGCTTGCCGGGGAGCGGACCGGTACCCCATGCAAGCCGGTGATGATGCTGGCGGGGCCGCAATTGCGCGCGGTGCCGGTGACGATCCATATTCCGCTGGCCGATGTGCCGAAGCAATTGACCACCCAGGACATCATCGCCGTATCGCGCATCACCGCGCGGGACTTGCGCGAGAAGTTCGGGATCGCCCATCCGCGCCTCGCAATATCGGGGCTCAACCCGCATGCAGGCGAAGGCGGGGCGATGGGCGCAGAGGACGAAGCCATCATCCGCCCGGCCATCGAGGCGCTGGCGGCTGAGGGCATCGCCGTGCGCGGTCCCCTCCCCGCCGATACGATGTTCCATCCTGCCGCCCGCGCCACCTATGACGCGGCGGTGTGCATGTATCATGATCAGGCGCTCATCCCCGCCAAAGCGCTCGCCTTTGACGAGACGGTCAATGTCACGCTCGGGCTGCCCTTCATCCGGACATCTCCCGATCACGGCACGGCTTTCGACATCGCCGGAAAAGGCATCGCCAAGCCCGATAGCCTGATTGCGGCGCTGCGGCTTGCCCGTACCCTCGCGGACAATACGCGTAACGCCGGATGAGCATCGACAGCCTGCCCCCCTTGCGTGATGTGATCGAGCGCCATGGCCTGATGGCGAAGAAATCGCTCGGCCAGAACTTCCTGCTCGACCTCAATCTCACGGCCAAGATCGCCCGCACTGCAGGGGATCTCACGGACCAGCCGGTGATCGAAGTCGGTCCTGGTCCCGGGGGGCTGACGCGCGCACTGCTGGCCCAGGGCGCGCTGGTGACGGCAATCGAGCGCGACGAGCGCTGCCTGCCAGCGCTGGAGGAGATCGCGGCGCATTATCCGGGACGGCTCAATGTCATCTCGGGCGATGCGCTGGAGCAGGATTTCGCCAACTTGACAGCCCACGGCAAAAAGCCACGCATCATCGCCAACCTGCCCTATAATGTCGGCACGCAATTGCTGCTGAACTGGCTGCTCACCGAGCCATGGCCGCCCTTCTATGCCTCGATGACGCTGATGTTCCAGCGCGAGGTGGCGGAACGCATCGTCGCCAAGCCTGGCAGCGATGCCTATGGCAGGCTGGGCGTGCTGGCGGGATGGCGAACCGAGGCAAAGATCGCCTTCGACGTGCCGCCGCAAGCCTTCACTCCGCCGCCAAAGGTGACGTCTTCGGTCGCGCATCTCATCCCGCGCGAGACGCCGCTTGCCTGCGACGCCACAAGGCTGGGCCGGGTAACGCAGGCGGCATTCGGCCAGCGGCGCAAGATGCTGCGGCAGAGCCTCAAATCGCTGGGCGGCGAGGCGCTGCTGGAAAAGACCGGGATCGACGGCACGCGGCGAGCGGAAACGCTGAGCGTGGAAGAATTTGTGGCGCTCGCCAACGTTTGAGAGTGCTTCTCCTTCCCGCTGTTTCCAGATGAGCTCTTCCGTAAAAAGCGGAAGACATCGCGCTATAAAAGGCATATTGCGCTATAGTCTTCTACGGCTTCCTTCGGAATCATCCCATCGTGGCGCTTTCTCCAAATATTCGCAGCTCGGTTTACATGATGCTGGCCATGGCCACGTTCACGGTCAACGATTCCATCACCAAATATCTCTCCGAGAGCATGAACACCGGGCAGATTATGTTCCTGCGCGGCATTCTCGCCACCACGGTCGTGCTGCTCCTCGCCAAGCAGCAAAAGGCGCTGGCCGCGCCGCGCAATATCGTGCATCCGATGGTGCTGCTGCGCGCGCTGGGAGAGCTCGGCGCCACCATCACCTATCTTGTCGCGCTGGCGCATCTGTCGCTGGGCTTCACTTCGGCAGTGTTCCAGTCCGTTCCGCTTGCCGTCACGCTGCTTGCCGCGCTTTTCCTGAAAGAGCAGGTCGGCTGGCGGCGCTGGCTTGCCATCACCATCGGTTTTGCCGGTGTGCTCATCATCATCCGCCCCGGCACCGAGGGGATCAATCCTTACGCGGGGGTGCTGCTGGTCGGCGTGCTCTTCACCGCCTGCCGTGACCTCGCCACACGGCGAGTGCCTCAGACGATGCCGACGCTGATGATCTCGGCGCTGACCTCGTTCATCGTCACGCTGACCGGCGCCTGCCTCATCCACCCCATGGGCGGCTGGGTCGAGCCCAGCTGGGAGGAAATTGGCTTCCTCATGGTCGCCTCGATCCTACTTCTCATCGGCTACCACTTCGTCATCCTGGCGATGCGTGCGGGGGAGATCTCTTTTGTCGCGCCCTTCCGCTATACGAGCCTGCTCTGGGCGATTCTGCTCGGCTTCGTCATTTTCGGCGACGTCCCGGACCTGCCGATGGTGATCGGCTCCGTCATCGTCGTCCTGAGCGGCATCTATATGCTCTATCGTGAAAGCGTCGCCAGCAGGCGGCCGCGACTTGCCGATAAAGGGCCGGAAGCGGCGGCGGTCAAGGAAGCGGCGTAAGATGGCGGCGCCGTCAAGGCTCATCGGCGTGACCCTCGCGGGGGGGCGCTCGACGCGCATGGGCGGCGGCGACAAGGGGCTCCTGCCTCTGGGTGACAAGCCTGTCATCGCCCATGTCATTGAGCGGCTTGGCTCGCAACTGCCTGATCTCATCATCAACGCCAATGGCGATCCCGCCCGCTTCCAGTCATTCGGGCTGCCGGTGGTGGAAGATCGGATTTCCGGCTTCAAAGGCCCTCTCGCCGGGCTTCACGCGGCGATGCGATATGCCGCTGAAACCGGCGCGAGCCATGTGGTGACAGCCCCCGCCGATACGCCGTTTCTTCCTCTTGATCTTGTGAATCGCCTCATGGTGGCGCGGGAGGAAACCGGAGCGGACATCGCGCTGGCGGCGGCAGGCGGCAACGTCTACCCCGTCATCGGCCTCTGGCCCGTTGCGCTGGAGCCTGACCTTGCCGCTTTTCTCACCTGCGGCGAGAAAGCGGCAGTGCGTGTTTGGGCGAGCCGATACCGTGTGACGGAAGCCGTTTTTCCTGATGACTCCGCCTTCTTCAACATCAACACGCCCGAGGATCTTGCGCAGGCGGAAGAATTGCTGGCAAAACGCGAGGCCATGAGCGAACAACGCATTTTCGGCATCACCGGCTGGAAGAATTCGGGCAAGACCACCCTCACCGTCCGCCTCGTCGAGGAATTGACGCGGCGCGGCTGGCGCATCGCGACGGTCAAGCACGCGCATCATGATTTCGACATCGACCATGAAGGCACCGACTCCTTTCGCCACCGCAAGGCCGGCGCGGGTGAAGTGGCCATCGTGTCCGCCCGCCGCTGGGCGCTGGTGCATGAGCTTGATCACGAGGACGAGCCGCCGCTCGACGCCATCGTGGCGCGGATGAGCCCGTGCGATCTCATCCTTGTGGAGGGCTACAAGCGTGATTCGCACAAGAAGATCGAAGTCCGCCGCCTTGAAGGCCGCAAGGGAGAGCCGCTCTCGGCGAGCGATCCCAATATCGTCGCCGTCGCCGCCGATCACCCAGTGTCTAGCGAGACCGTGCCGGTGTTTGACCTCAACGACATTAACCGGATCGCCGATTTCGTCGAGGTTCAAAGCGGACTGCGCTGAAATTGCGGCGATAGACACGCGGACACCGCCTCCCACGGTCGGGGAAAAGCCGACGAATAGCTGTTGCTTTTGATCTTAAAATAATGGGATTATTGCACGCTAGGCGCGGCAACCGCGCCAGCCGCCCGAAGGCTGAACCAAAAAGAAGACGGGGAACAGCCGGGCATGAACAAAAGGGGTCTAGACAAAATGCGTATCATGAAGCGCTTCGCTCTTGCAGCGACCGCGGCTGCCGTTGCCTTGACGATGGGCGCGATTGCAATGAATACCGCCCAGGCGGAAGACAAGCTGAAGCTCACCATCGCCTCCGAAGGCGCCTACCCGCCCTTCAACACGCTGACGCCCGATGGCAAGCTGGAAGGCTTCGACATCGACATCGCCAAGGCACTCTGCGATCAGATGAAGGCGGAATGCACCTTCGTTACCCAGGATTGGGACGGCGCTATCCCCGCCCTGCAGGCCGGCAAGTTCGATGCCTTCATCGCATCCATGTCGATCACCGACGAGCGGAAGAAGCAGGTCGACTTCTCCAACAAATATTACAACACACCGCCGGCCGTCATCGCGCCGAAGGATTCCGACATTACGGGCGCGACCAAGGAAGCCCTCGCCGGCAAGACCATCGGCGCTCAGGGTTCCACTACCCACCTGACCTATGCGGAAAAGACCTTCACCGACAGCACGGTCAAGTCCTATCCGACCGCCGAGGAATATTTCCTCGACCTGACCAATGGCCGTATCGACGCGGCAACCGACGATATCGTCGTGCTCAAGAAGTTCCTGAACACGCCGGAAGGCGAATGCTGCAAGGTTGTCGGCACCATCAAGCCGGTTGACGAAATCCACGGCCCCGGCGCCGGCGTCGCCATCAAGAAGGGCCGTCCAGAACTGGTCGCCAAGTTCAACGAAGCCATCGCCGCCATCCGCGCCAATGGCGAGTACAAGAAGATCAACGACAAGTACTTCGATTTCGACGCCTATGGCGAGTGAGAATAATCGAAGAGCTTAAGTTCAAGGCAAAAGCGGCGGAGAAATCCGCCGCTTTTTTCGCATCGATACCTTCAAGCGATTTTCACAATACTGCGATTTTGCCGCTTATTGCCTGATAAAATTTCTCGAAAGGCTTGAAAACGAAGCGTTTTTGCCCGCTTGGGTTCGCCTGCTGAAATCTATTGCTTTTGCGTCGAAAATAATGGGACCCTTCGCTTTCACGCGCGGATTGCCGCGTTTTATGCCCTAAAGGCTGAATGAGGAGGAACAGCCTGGGCTCGCAACAGGAGATGCAGACAATGCATATCATGAAGCGTTTTGCTCTGGCAGCATCGGCAGCCGCCCTCGCCCTGACGATGGAGGCGGCCGCAATGAACACCGCCAATGCGCAGGAAAAGCTGAAGCTCGTCATCGGCTCCGAAGGCGCTTATCCGCCCTTCAACACGCTTTCGCCCGATGGCAAGCTGGAAGGCTTCGACATCGACATCGCCAAGGCCCTCTGCGACCAGATGAAGGCGGAGTGCACCTTCGTCACACAGGATTGGGACGGCGCGATTCCAGCTTTGCAAGCGGGTAAATTCGATGCCTTCATCTCATCCATGCAGATCACGCCCGCCCGCGAAAAGCAGGTGGACTTCACGAACAAATATGCAGACACGCCGCCGGCGATGATCGCGCCGAAGGATACCACCATCAAGGGCGTGACCAAGGAAGACCTCGCCGGCAAGACGATCGGCGTGCAGGGTTCCACCTCTCACGAGATTTATTCGGAGACGACCTATACCGACAGCACGGTCAAGTCGTATCCGACGGAAGAGGATTACGAGCTCGATCTCGTTGATGGTCGTCTCGATGCGGCTGTTGACGATATCGTCGCGCTTCAGCAATTCCTGAAGACGCCGGAAGGCGAATGCTGCAAGCTTGTCGGCACCATCACGCCGGTCGAAGCAATTCACGGCCCAGGCGAAGGCATCGCCATCAAGAAAGGCCGGCCGGAATTGGTCGCAAAGTTCAACGATGCGATCAAGGCCATCCGCGCAAACGGCGAGTACAAGAAAATCAACGACAAGTATTTCGATTTCGATGCCTATGGTGCAGGGAATTAATCAGAGAGCTTGAGGAGATGCGGCGGAGAAATTCCGCCGCTTATTGCCTCGGATATCCCCGAGCGATTTTCACAATACTGCGATGTACAGACTTTTAACGCAATAAAATTTCTCGACAGGCTTGAAAACAAACCGCTTTTGCCCGCTTGGGTTCGCCTGCTGAAATCTATTGCTTTTCCCTTGAAAATAATGGGATTATTCGCCTTCACACGCGGATTGCCGCGTTTTGTGCCCCAAGGCTGAATGAAAAAGACGGGGAACAGCCTGGGCTCGCAACAGGAGGTGCAGACAATGCATATCATGAAGCGTTTTGCTCTGGCAGCATCCGCAGCCGTCCTTGCCCTGACGATGGGTGCGGTTGCCATGAACCCTGCCCAGGCAGCGGACAAGCTGAAGCTGACAATCGCCTCGGAGGGCGCCTATCCCCCCTTCAACACCCTTTCACCCGACGGCAAGCTGGAAGGCTTCGATATCGATATCGCCAAGGCGCTCTGTCACGAGATGAAGGCGGAATGCACATTCGTGGCGCAGGACTGGGAGGGCGCTATTCCCGCGCTTCAGGCCGGAAAGTTCGACGCCTATATCGCGGTCATGTCGATTACGCCCGAGCGGGAGAAGCAGGTCGATTTCACCCATAAATATATGAGCACGCCGCCGGCCGTGGTCGCGCCCAAGGATACCGATATCAAAGGCATCACCAAGGAAGACCTAGCCGGCAAGACGATCGGCGTGCAGGGATCGACCACCTTTTCCGTTTTTTCGGAAAAGACCTATACGGACTCGACGATCAAATCCTACCCGACCGCCGAGGAATATCAGCTCGATCTCGCCAATGGCCGTCTCGATGCGGCTGTCGACGATCGCGTCGTCATCGATAACTGGCTGAAGACGCCCGACGGCGCCTGCTGCAAGATTATCGGCTCCGCCAAGGCGGACCCGGCGATTTTCGGCCCCGGCATGGGCATCGCCATCAAGAAGGGACGGCCCGAACTCGTCAAGAAGTTCAACGAGGCCCTCGCCGCCATCCGCGCCAACGGCACGTACAAGAAGATCAACGACAAATATTTCGACTTCGATGTGTATGGCGATTGAACTGAAACCGACGTTTTGATGGAAGCGCTGGCCACTCCGCTTTGTCCTGCCGGACGTCTCTCCCTCAAGGGACGAGATTGGCTGGTAGGGTTTGAACTGCGGGAAGGCGTCTGAATGGACGAAAAGCGGCGGAAGCGATTCCGCCGCTTTTTTCGGAAAAATCGGTTCATTTCGGTGGCGCCTTCGGGTAAACGCCAAACCGGCTAAAATTATAGCCCGCATGATCCCAAAGCCTTCCGCGTTTTGGGATCATGCTCCAGGGGGCCTGAAAGGGAACAGGTGGATGGAATATTATGCGTCGCTCTTAAGCTTCGGCGACGGGGGCTGGGGAAGAAGCATAGCCAGCGGCGTGCTCGTCACGGTGGCGCTGGCGCTGGCGACCTTGCCCCTAGGCCTGCTCATCGGCTTCTTCATCGCCATGGGCAAGCAGTCCAAGGAGCCCTCCATAAGGCTCGCCGCCAATATCTACACCACCATCTTTCGCGGCTTGCCGGAACTCTTGACGATGTTCCTCGTCTATTTCGGCGCGCAGATCGGGCTGCAGAAGCTCATCACATTGCTCGGCATAGACGCCACCATCGAGATCAATTCCTTCGTTGCCGGCATGGTGGCGCTCGGCGTCGTCTTTTCCTCCTATGCGAGCGAAGTGTTCCTGTCGGCCTTTCGCGCCATTCCTGCCGGGCAATATGAGGCGGGCTATGCCATCGGCCTTTCGAACGGGCTGACGATGCGCAAGATCATCTTGCCGCAGCTGGTCCGTATCGCGCTGCCGGGTCTCGCCAATCTTTGGATGGTGCTGTTCAAGGATACCTCGCTCATTTCCGTCATCGGCCTTGCCGACATCATGCGCCAGACCGGCGTTGCCGCCCGCGTCACCAAGGAAGCCTTCCTGTTCTACGGTGTCGCCTGCATGCTTTATCTGGTCCTCGCCCTCATCTCGTCCTATTTCATCAACCGGATCGAGAACTGGGCCTATCAGAGCCAGAACGTGAAGGGGCGCGCGTGATGTCGACCGATACCGTCATGTCCTCGACCGCAACGGCGCTGCGCCCGCCCGCCCTGCCTCGTCCTTGGACGGGCAAACGCGTCGCGGGCTACATCCTTGTCGGCATCTGGCTTGCCTTCTTCGCGGGCCTCGCTCTTTATCTCTACGATGTCTGGAGCATTGATCTCGTAAACCGGTATGCGCCCAAATACTGGTCCGGTCTTCAGATCACGCTTGCGCTTGTCGGCCTTTCCTTTCTGCTCGGCATGATCGTTTCGGTTCCTATTGCGATGGGCGGCCTGTCGAAGAACCGCTGGCTGCGCCGGCTTTCGAGCGGATATGTCTATTTCTTCCGCGGCACACCGCTGCTCGCACAAACCTTCCTCATCTATTACGGCTTCGGCCAGTTCCGCCCGGTTCTGCAAGATCTGGGACTTTGGGTGTTCTTCCGCGATGCCTGGAATTGCGGCGTGCTGGCCTTCACGCTCAACACCGCCGCCTATCAGGCGGAAATCCTGCGCGGCGCGATCAAGAGCGTACCGACCGGCCAGTGGGAAGGCGCGGCGTCACTCGGCATCTCCAAACGGGTGACTTTCTGGAAAGTGATCCTGCCCCAGGCGCTCATCGTCGCGCTGCGCCCCTATGGCAACGAGCTGATTCTGCTGCTCAAGGGCTCGGCCATCGTCGCCATCATTACCGTCTATGATTTGATGGGCGAGACGCGCCGCGCCTATGCGCAGACGTTCGATTTCCAGACCTATCTCTGGGCTGCGCTCATCTATTTCGCCATCGTCGAACTAATCCGCAACATCTGGGATTTTTTCGAGGGGCGCCTGACGCGGCATCTCGTCCGCTAACCTCCTAAGGATAATGCCATGCTGAAAATCTGGGGCAGACCCAATTCGACCAATGTGAAGAAGGCGCTCTGGACGGCGTCGGAGCTCGGCCTCGACTATGAGAATGTCCCCGCCGGCGGCCCTTATGGCATTGTCGATACGCCCGAATACCGCGCGCTCAACCCCAACGGCCTGGTGCCCGTCATCGAGGATGACGGCTTCATCCTGTGGGAATCGAACACGATCGTCCGCTATCTCGCCGCGAAATACGGGGCGGGAACGCTCTGGATCGACGATGTTGCCCGCCGGGCCGATGCAGAAAAATGGATGGATTGGGCGAGCACGACCCTCAGCAGCTCCTTCCGCGATCTGATCTGGCACACCATCCGCCTGCCCGAAGATCAGCGCGATCCGGCCATTGTCTCCGCCGCCGTCGCCTCCTTCGCCAAGGCGCTAGAAGTGCCCGAGAAGACGCTTGCCAGCCAGCCCTGGCTTTCCGGCGACGAATTCGGCATTGGGGATATTCCGCTCGGCGTTTACATCTACCCGTGGGCGGAATTGCCACTGCCGGGGCGGCCGGATTTTCCGAATCTGATGGCATGGTATGAGAGGCTGAAGGCGCGGCCGGCGTTTGCCAAGATAGTGATGGTGCCGCTGACTTAAGGATAATTGTTTAGCGCCGGCGGGACAGCGCCCCCGCTGTCTCGTCGACATCTCCTCAATTATCCTCTCTGATCGCTCACCTCGGCTCCAGCCGCCATGTGCCCAGCGCGCCGTCCTGGTATGCATCCTCCGCAACGGGAATGGTGATCGCCTCGATATTGCCCCAGCGCGCGGCGAAATCCCGATAGTGCGGCGATAGCGCATTGCCCGACTGGCCGGTGGTCTGGATATAGGTGGAATGATCGAGGTCGGCCAGGTCGAAAATGCCACGATAGCTGGTGCCGTGGGTCGCGCGGTAGGGATTGGCGTCGTCGTTCCAGTTCGAAGTGCCGCGGTCAAGCGTATAGGAGCCGCCAGACATCGGCTCGTTCACATCAAAAATCCGGTTGAGCGGGCTCACCCGCGCGAAGGGCCGGTGCGCGCCATAGGCATAATGCAGGGCGCCCCAATTCCATTTGCTGCGGTCGGCGCCGAGGCGCGTTTCGAGATCGCTCAGCGCGTCCTTGAGGGCGAGCACCAGTTCGTCGGCGCAGCTTTCCTTTTCCGGGGTTCGGCGGTCGTCGCACCAGTCGCGCGCCGGGTCGGGACCAAGCCAGCGCGGCATGGCAGTTGCCCGTGCCTTCCAGTAATCGGGGAAGGCCTCGCCCAAATCATCGGCGACAATGCGCCTTGTGGCGGCGCGAAGCCATGCCTCGAAGATGAGCGGCTCGCTGCGTGTCCTGTCCTGCCGGTAATCCCAGCGCTGGAGCGCCGTGACGGCTTCCAGGTCCACATCGCTGCGCCCCTCGATCAGCCCGAGCATGACTGGCCCGAGCGCCGCATAGGCGGGGGAATAATCGTCGCCCTGCGCTTCGCGGCTGGTTTCGAGCGTCTGCCTGGCATTGCTGTCGAGCAGCAGCGTGTCGATGCGCTCCTTCCGCCATGGCTCGTCCCAGTCGAACGTGAGGAAGGGCTTGTAATTGGAATCCACAATCTTGGTGTTGGCCGTGCTGATGCCGCCGCGCGGGGGATTATACTGGCGCGGCAATTCATTGTAGGGGATATAGCCCTTCCAGTCATAGGTGGCGTCCCAGCCGGGCACCGGCGCACGGCCCATGACCAGGTTCGCGGGATCGCGCACCGGCACACGGCCCGGCGCGATAAGCCCGATATTGCCGTCGACATCCGCCACGACCATCGACTGCATCGGCGTCACGAAATTCTGCACGACATCGAAATATTCCGTCACCGATCCGGCATGCCACAGGTCGAATCCCGTCGACATCGTCGTGTCGTCGGTGGCGAAGGCCGTCCATTGCAGCGCGGCCACGGTTCCCTCGGGGAGGTAGCGTTGAAGGCCGCGATAGCTGCCGGGAAGCACCGGCCCATGCCGCGTAGCGCGGCGTTCGAACCTCCTGTCGGCGCCGCCCTTGACCTTGATCGTTTCCGTCCGTTTGTCGAAGGGCCGGTATCCGTCCGGCGTCAAATACTCATCCGGATTTTGCGGATTGATCCGCTCTATGAAGAGGTCCTGCACATCAGGGTCCGTATTGGTGAAACCCCAGGCCACGCGGTCGTTGCGCCCGAGAAAGACCAGCGGCGCGCCGGGCAAGGTGACGCCAACGACATTGCGCGTCTCGCCGCCAGGCGTCTTCACCTGCAGATGCGCCAGATACCAAAGCGACGGGGCGGAGAATTCCAGATGCGGATCGTTGGCGAGTATCGGTTTGCCCGTCTCGGTCTTTTCGCCCGACAGCACCCAATTATTCGATGCGCCCTTGCCCATCATGGCGTCGATGGAGGCAAAACGCTGCTCTTCGGCCGCAGATGCGGCATTGATCGGCCCGCTGCCGAGGCCGAGCAGATTCCTGAGATCCGGCAAGGGCGGCGGATTGTCTGCCTTGAGCGGCGGCAAGAGGTCATCTATTTCGGCATCCGTCATCCCGAGGCGGGCGAATTTGAGCCGCTCGATCTCATGCGCCATGTTGCCGCCGAGCGAGAGCGACATCATCTTGACTGCGGCGACCACGTCTGCGGGCTGCCATGGCTCCGGCTTATGATCGAGGATGACGAATTCCGGCGGGTATTTCGAAGCGAACGGCCTGCCTGGTCCATCGATGAAGGCGTTGATGCCGTCAGCGTAAGCCTGGATCACCTCACGGTCGCTCTGCCTCAGTGCGTTCAGCGACTGGGCGGCTGCGCCATGGAGATCGAGCGTGCGCAGGAAGATATCGGTGCCAACAGTCGTTTCGCCGAATAGCTCGGAGAGCCGTCCTTGCGCCGCCATGCGCGCGACCTCCATCTGCCACAGACGCTCCTGCGCATGGACGAAGCCCAGCGCCATCGCCACATCCGGGAGCGACGCGCCCGATATATGCGGCACATCGTTGCGGTCCCGCACGATGGTCACAGGCGCGGTAAGGCCGGCCAGTTGCGCCTCGCCATCCGGCGGCGTGACGGACCTGTCGATCCAGAGAAAGAACGCTGCCGCTGCCAGTAATGCGAGGGGAAGAAGGGAGAACAGAAGCCACAAAAGAACTTTGATGATGCGACGCATTCGCCTAGTTTCCCCTTTGAGATCGTAGACTCAGGAACGATGCGAAGCATCCCACACTATTGGTTGAAGAGGAATATGGACCGTGACGACAGTTGCATTCATCGGTTTGGGAGTGATGGGATACCCGATGGCCGGCCATTTGAAGACCCGCGGCGGACATGACGTTACGGTCTATAACCGCACGGCGGCCAGGGCCGAAAAATGGGCGCAGGAATTTGGCGGCACATATGCCCCTACCCCGGCGGAAGCGGCAAAGGACAAGGATTTCGTCTTCTCATGCGTCGGCAATGATGACGATCTGCGGCAGGTGACGACAGGCGAAAACGGCGCCTTTTCCACCATGAAGCCGGGCGCTATCTTCATCGACAACACCACCGCATCGGCGGAAGTGGCTCGCGAGCTTGCGGCGAAGGCTGAGGAGCGCGGTTTCCATTTCCTCGATGCGCCCGTATCCGGCGGACAGGCGGGCGCGGAAAACGGCGCGCTGACGGTGATGGCGGGCGGCGATGAGGCGGTCTTCGAGCGCGCAAAGCCTGTTATCGGCGCTTTCTCGCGCTCCGTCGGGCTGATGGGACCGTCAGGCGCGGGGCAATTGACCAAGATGGTCAACCAGATCTGCATTGCCGGAATCGTCCAGGGACTGGCCGAAGGCATCCATTTCGGAAAGCAGGCGGGCCTCGACATCGAAAAAGTGGTGGAAATCATTTCCAAGGGGGCGGCTGGCTCCTGGCAGATGGAGAACCGGTCCCGGACGATGAATGAAGGGAAATATGATTTCGGCTTCGCCGTGGACTGGATGCGCAAGGATCTCGGCATCTGCCTCGCCGAAGCCGACCGCAACGGCGCGGCGCTCCCCCTCACCGCGCTCGTCGACCAGTTCTACAAGGACGTCCAGAAAATGGGCGGCGGTCGCTGGGACACGTCTTCCCTGCTGGCACGGCTTGAAAGATAAGCCAAGCACATCAGAAATAAGTGGACTGATATCCATGAATAAGACAAGTTTTCCACAGACTGTTACTTATGGGGAAAACTGTCTTGCTTAGATTACTATGCATCATCGCCATCTTCATGGCCCCTTCCATGGCTTTTGCGGCGAAAGACCAGAAACTCTTCAGTCTCATAGACGAGCGGCTGGCCTATATGAAGGATGTGGCTTCCTATAAGGCCGCGAGCCACCAACCGGTCGAGGATATCGCGCAGGAACAAAAGGTCATCGCGGCCTCCAAAGCCGAGGCGGACAGGATCGGCCTTGCGCCGGACTCCCTCGTTCCGCTTCTGCGCGCGCAAATCGACGCCGCCAAGGCTATCCAGTACCGCTATCGCGCCGATTGGCTATCCGTTCCGCAAGAGAATACGAAACCCATTCCGCTTCCCGCGCTGCGCGCCAGCATCGCTGAAACGGGAGACGCGATATTGACGCAGTTGCGCGCGGTGCTGATTTCACAAGGTCAAATCAAGCCGGCCCAACGTGCGCTTTTCGACAAGATAGTCAACGAGCCAATGCTTTCGGCTGCGGACAAAAAGAAGCTGTTTGAAGCGCTGCGGAAGGTTTCACTGAAAGGGCGTTGAAGCAGCCGCACCGCCGGAACGTACCGTTTCCATTTAAAAGGATACTCTAAGCAGCAGCCCGAGACCCCTTCGCCGCCCTCTTGGCCGGTCGTGTCTTCGGCTTGATCGCGGGCATCGCTTCCATGACGCGGGCGGCGGGGAAGATGGCTATGCCTTCCGTCCCCTCGCGCAGTTTCGAGTAAAGCCGGAACTCGCCGCCATGCATGGCCATGAGCGCCTGTACGATCGGCAGGCCCAGGCCCGTTCCCTGCTCCGCGCTCTTGATGGCAATGCTGCCCTGCCCGAAGGCCGACAGCACGATGGGGATTTCCTCCTTTGGGATGCCGGGGCCGTTGTCGCGGACCGAAATATATTGGCCCCCGCCCGCCGTCCATCCGACCTTGATCTGGATTTCCCCGTTCGCCGGGGTGAACTTCACAGCATTCGACAGAAGGTTGAGGACAATCTGGCGGACGGAACGAATGTCGGCCCAGAGCAGCGGCAACTCCTGCTCGAAATGCTCCGTCAGCCTGATGTTCTTCTTCTGCAGCTTGATCTGCATCAAGTGAATGCTTTCGTTCACCGCATCCACCAGACGCACGGGTTCCTCATTGAGCGTGTAGCGTCCTGCCTCGACGCGGCTCAGGTCGAGAATCTCGTTGATCAGGTTGAGCAGGTGCTGGCCGGAGGTGTGAATGTCGCGGGCATAGTCGCGATAGGTCTCGTTGCCCATCTTGCCGAGGATTTCCTTGGACATGACCTCGGAGAAGCCCAGGATGGCGTTCAGCGGCGTGCGCAGCTCATGGCTCATCGAAGCGAGAAAGCGCGACTTGGCGAGATTGGCTTCCTCCGCGCGGCGACGAGCCTCGTCGGACATGGCGTTGGCGGTCTCCAACTCCGCGATGAGCGCATCCTTTTCGCTCTGGAAGGCGAGCGTCATTCGCGCCGAGCGATTGAAATGAGTGGCGATGTAGGTGAAGAAGATCAGCGCCATGACCAGCATCACCACCATGGTGGCATGGAAAGTGGGCGGCAGGTCCCGGCCGGTGGCCAGGCTGTAGGTCACGATGGGCAAGGCGAAGGCGGCAACGGTCGCGCCGCGCAGCGCCGAGCAGATGATCGCGGTCGCGGCCATCGCAACCAGCAAAACCAGCGCCTGCGCGAAAGGGAAAAAATCGATGCCGCATGTGTTGCAGCGGATCGAGGCGAAATAGGCCCAGCCGATGCCCGTCAGCGCATGGCCGGCGAAGAAGATGTTCTTCCAATGCTCGATATTGAGCGCTTCCTGCGACGCATGGATGAATTTATACGTTGCGAGAACAAGGAAAGCGGAACAGCCGATGGTGAGAGCCAGCCAGATCACCATCTGTCTTTCCAGGCCAACCAGAAAGCCCGCAGCGGCCACCATGGCCACGAGCAGGCCGATGGGCACGGCGCTTGCCGCTACCGCCCGGGCGTATATCCGCAGGATTTCATATTCGTAATTGGCCTGTCCGGCCTTTTGGAGCAGGCGGTCGCGGGTTTTCCGCATGGCCTTCGCAAGCTCGGGGTTGCGCGGGACGCGACGGCGGTCGACGACATTCTTGTCGATAAGCGGGGATGACAGTGTCATTTCCGCAGTTTCCGCCTCATGTTCCACAGCCCAGAATCGATCACAGGCGGACAGAATATGGAGAAATGATTAAAAGAACCTCAAGCTTTACGTTAGATAAATATTCAAATACCGCAATCCAGCAGTGTAGGAACCATGTATCGGCGCATTTACCGGCGCGGCAGATGGTATTACGACCGCGAGCCTCCCAGGCGGCGGCCGTTGCGGCGTCTGCTGGACTGGTTCCTGGCAATCGCCTTCTTCGCCCTCGGCGCGCTGGTGGTGGCGCGTCTCGAAACCTCACCGCCCACGGGCGAGCCGGTTACGGGACCGGCGCGGATCATTGATGGCGATACGCTCATCATCAATGGCCAGCATATCCGCCTTGCTGGAATCGATGCGCCCGAAATGGGCCAGAGTTGCCGCCGCGGCGCCCAGGATTATGCCTGCGGCATGGAAGCACGCAACGCGCTGAAAAGCCTGATCGACGGGCGAAGCGTGCGCTGCACCGGGCGCGGCATCGACAAATATCAGCGGCTGCTCAGCGATTGCCGGATAGGGCCAGCGGACCTCAATCGCCAGATGGTCGAGGAAGGATGGGCCGTCGCTTATGGGCGCTATGCCGGAGAAGAGGAGATGGCCCGGACCATGCGGCGGGGCCTATGGGCCGGAACTTTCGAGCGTCCCCAGGACTGGCGAAAGGCGCGGCAAACGCCGGAAGCGCTTGCCGATGCGCCTTCCCCCCTCGAAACCTTCCTGCGGAAGCTCTATCTTTGGGTTAAAGGCCTTATCAAAACCACTCTGGAGCCAATGTGACCTATCAAAGCCGCTTGCGGGACGAAATCTCGCAGTGCCGCGTGTGCTTCGACGCGCCGCGCCATGGCAAGCCGCTGCCGCATGAGCCGCGCCCGGTATGCGTGATGTCGCGGACGGCGCGCATTGCGATATGCGGACAGGCGCCGGGCATCCGCGTTCACAACACCGGCGTGCCCTTCAACGATCCCTCCGGCGACCGCCTCCGGCAATGGCTGGGCGTGACGCGGGAGGAATTCTATGATCCGGCCCGCTTCGCCGTCATCCCCATGGGCTTCTGCTTTCCCGGCTATGACGCCAATGGCGGCGACCTGCCGCCACGCAGGGAATGCCGCGAGATCTGGCATGACCGCGTCTTCGCCGGCATGCCGCAGCTGAAGCTGATCATCGCCATCGGCCAATATGCGCAGGCTTATCACATGCCCGACCGGCTCCAAAAGAGCCTGACGCAAACGGTCGAGAACTGGCGCGCCTTTATCGAGACGCCCGATGAGGCCGGACGGATCGTGCTGCCCCTGCCCCATCCCTCATGGCGCAATAGCGGCTGGCTGAAACGCAATCCCTGGTTTGACCGCGAGCTCGTGCCCGAATTGCAGCGGCTTATTCGGGAATTGCCCGATAACGGAAAATAAATTCGCCTAAGCACGATATAAGTAGAAAGCCTTTCTTGGATACTCTAGCATTCATGCTGCATAAGGTATTCCATTCTTAAGCGCACGGGCTTTCGGGATCGTGCATTATGGAGAGGCGACGCCATGGACAGACTGGACCGGAAAATTCTGCGGCTTCTGCAGGAAGATGCAACACTGGCAGTTGCCGACGTCGCCAAGAAGGTCGGGCTTTCGACCACGCCCTGCTGGCGGCGCATCCAGAAGCTGGAGGAGGACGGCGTCATTAAGCGGCGCGTGGCGATCCTCGATCCGGTGCGGGTCAATGCGCGCGTGACGGTTTTCGTGGCCATCCGCACGAGCTCACATAATCATGAATGGCTGAAGCGCTTTTCGGAAGTGGTGCAGGAATTTCCTGAGGTCGTGGAATTCTATCGCATGAGCGGGGATATCGACTATCTCCTGCGCGTGGTCGTTCCCGACATCGCCGCCTACGATTCCTTTTACAAGCGCCTCATCGCCAAGATCGACATTCGCGACGTGTCGTCTTCCTTCGCGATGGAGCAGATCAAATACACGACCGAGCTGCCGCTCGACTATATGACGCTGGACAAGGAGCCCGCCTGAGGAGTTAATCGCCGCCCCGGCTTGCCGCTTCCGCCGCCATACGCTTGCGCCAGGCGGCGACGCTGAAAGGCAGGAAGGCGAGATAGGCGAGCGCCGTCAGCGCCAGCGTTTGCCATGTATAGCTCATCAGGAAGGCGACATAGAGCACGACGCCGAGAATGAGCGGCATGACAGCGTCGCGGCGGACAAGGCCCGCTGCCTTGCCATTATAAACCGGCAGGCGGCTGACCAGCAGGAAGGCGATGGCGACGGTGTAGATCGAGGCGAAATAGGCGATGGTCCGCGAGGGATCGAGCCCGAGAAAGCCGAGATAGACCGGCAGCAGCACCAGCATGGCTCCCGCCGGAGCGGGCACGCCGATGAAATAATTGCCGAGCCAGGGCGGCTGGCGCGGGTTCTCGATCATGACGTTGAACCGCGCGAGCCTGAGGCAGCAGGCGATGCAATAAAGCAGCGCCGCGATCCAGCCGAAGGCGCGCGCCTGGTCGAGCATGAAGAAATAGAGCACCAGCGCCGGGGCAACGCCGAAATTGACGATGTCGGCGAGCGAATCCATCTGGGCGCCGAATTTCGACGAGCCCTTCATCATGCGCGCAACGCGCCCGTCTATGCCGTCGAGGAAGGCTGCGACGAGCACCATAGACACCGCCATTTCGAACCGATTCTCGAAGGCGAGGCGCACGCCCGTCAGTCCCGCGCAAATGGCGAGGACGGTGATGACATTGGGGATCACCATCCGCATCGGTATCTGCGAAAGGCGCGGTCCCCTGCCCTCTTCGGCGGGACCGTTCGGCTCGAAAGGCGGAAACGGCGTTTCCATGGGCGTCAGATCGTCCGCACAAGTGCAACTGGCCGGTCGCTACCGAATTCGGCGAGAACGGTCTCGCCCGCAACCGCCGTCTGGCCGACCGCGACGCGCGGGCTCGCACCCTCAGGCAGATAGACATCGACGCGTGAGCCGAAGCGGATGAGTCCGAAACGCTCGCCTGTCGCCAGCGGCTCGTCCTCCTTGACCCAGCAGACAATGCGCCGCGCGACGAGGCCCGCAATCTGCACCGCGCCGACCTTGCCGTGTACGCTGTCAATGACTACGCCGTTGCGCTCGTTCTCCGCGCTTGCCTTGTCGAGCTCGGCATTGAGAAACTTGCCCGGGCGATAGGTGATCCGCTCGATGCGGCCTGTCACCGGCGCGCGGTTTACATGGCAGGAGAACACATTCATGAACACCGAAATGCGCAGCATCGGCTCGCTGCCAAGATCCAGTTCGCGCGGCGGAATGGCCGGGCCGACGGACGACACCTTGCCATCGGCGGGGCTGATCACCAGCCGGTCGTCCTGCGGCGTGACGCGCTCGGGGTCGCGATAGAAATAAATGCACCAGATGGTCAGCACCAGGCCGACCCAGAACAGCGGGTCCCAGAACCAGCCAAGCACGAGCGACGCCAGGAAAAACGCCGCAATGAAGGGATAGCCCTCGCGGTGAATGGGCACGAACGTGTTGCGGATGGTATCGAATAGGCTCATGGTCAATCCTCTATTTGCCCACTCCATAGTGGAGAATAGAGCGATGAGCAAACGTGATTGTGCGGGCTTGGCGCATTGGGGGGCCGAGCTATTATATGTGTTTTGCCATAAGGCGCAGATAATAACAGCTAAACGAGATGCCAGGCGATATCATTCCAGTGAGGATTTGTTCGCTCGATCAGATTGATTTTCCACTGCCGCGGCCAGCCCTTGACCGTCTTTTCACGAGAGATGGCATCGACTATCAGTTCGAACTCATCGAACCATACCAGCCGCATAACACCATAACGAGCGACAAATTTGGACCCCTGCCCTGAGCGATGCTGCAACAGACGGCCCGGCAGGTCGCTTGTCACGCCGACGTAAAGCGTCCCGTTTTTCTTCGCCAAAATATAGACATATCCCCGCCGTGCCATAAAGCGGATGTTACGCGCATATATATTCTGCGCAAGTATTTCGTACCGTAGTCGAGGCGGAGGCGCCGAGGAATGGATCCCAGTGACAAGCACTGGGATGACGGGTTGCTTGGCTGTTGGGGGGGGGCAAACTCCATCCTCGCCGCTTGGCAGAAACATACCCGATACGGGCAAAACATCTCCACCCCGTCATCCCAGTGCTTGTCACTGGGATCCATCCCTCAACGCCTCCATGACAACAACTGGCCCAAACATGGAGGACGGGACGGAGGTGTTTGCCCTCACTCCCCCGCCGGCACGCCCCTATCCAGCACTCCCAGTTCATCCTCCTGCCGCATCTGGCGCAGACGTTCTTCCGCTTCGGTGGCTTCGCGCTGGCGGTCCCACATGGAGGCGTAGAGGCCTTTTTTGTTGAGCAGCGTGCGGTGGGTGCCGCGTTCGGCGATGAGGCCGTCTTTCAGCACGATGATCTCGTCCGCGCCGATGACCGTGGAGAGGCGGTGGGCGATGACGAGCGTGGTGCGGCCCCGGCTGACGATATCGAGCGCCGACTGGATTTCCTGCTCGGTTGCCGTGTCGAGCGCCGAGGTCGCCTCGTCGAGGATCAGGATCGGCGGGGCTTTCAGGATGGTGCGGGCGATGGCGACGCGCTGTTTTTCGCCGCCGGAAAGTTTCAGCCCGCGCTCGCCGACCATGGACTGGTAACCGTCGGGCAGAAGCTTGATGAAATTGGAGATCTGCGCCAGCTCCGCAGCCCGCTCGACCTCTTCCTCGCTCGCCGTCATGCGGCCATAGCGGATATTGTAGGCGATGGTATCGTTGAAAAGCACCGTATCCTGCGGCACCATGCCGATCACTTTACGCAAGCTCTCCTGCGTTACGTCGCGGACATCCTGCCCGTCGATGGTGATCGCGCCCTCCTGAATGTCGTAGAACCGGAACAGCAGGCGCGAGATGGTGGACTTGCCTGCGCCGGAGGGGCCGACAATCGCTACTGTCTTACCCGCCGGCACTTCGAAGCTGATGCCTTTCAGGATTGGGCGGGCCGGATCGTAGGCAAAATGCACGTCGTCGAAGCGGATATTGCCCTCGGTGACTATGAGAGACTTCGCATCGGGCTTGTCCTTCACCTCCTGCTCCACATCCAGAAGGTCGAACATCTGCTCGATATCGGTCAGGCCCTGCCGCACCTCGCGATAGATGAAGCCGATGAAGTTGAGCGGCACGGACAATTGCATCAGCAGCGCGTTGATGAAAACGAAATCGCCCAGCGACTGCGTGCCGGCCATCACTTCCCGCGCCGACATAATCATGAGGATGGCCATGCCTGCGCCGAAGATCACCGCCTGGCCGAAATTGAGCCAGCCGAGCGAGGTCCATGTCCTGGTCGCGGCCTTCTCGTAGCGCGCCATGGAAGCGTCGAAGCGCTTGGCTTCCATCGCCTCATTGCCGAAATATTTGACGGTCTCGAAATTGAGAAGCGAGTCGATGGCCTTGGTGTTGGCGTCGGTGTCGGAATCGTTCATCTCGCGGCGGATGTCGATGCGCCAGTCGCTCGCCTTGATGGTGAACCAGGTGTAGAGCCAGACCGTGACGGCGACGACGAGAAGGTACCAGAAGCCATAGGCGAAGGCGAAGATGAGTGCCGTCAGCGCGAATTCCAGCACCGTGGGCAGCGTATTGAGGATCGTGAAGCGGACGATGGCCTCAATGCCCTTGGTGCCGCGCTCGATCACCCGCGACAGGCCGCCGGTGCGCCGCTCCAGATGGAAGCGCAGCGACAGTTCATGCATGTGGACGAAGGTGCGGAAGGCAAGCTGGCGGACCGCATATTGGCCGACGCTGGCAAAGAGCGCGTCACGCAGCTGGTTCAGACCCGCCTGCACGATGCGGGCGACATTATAGGCCACGACCAGCATGGTCGCGCCGATGAACAGCGTTGGGATATAGTCCGGAGCCTGGAACTTGCCGTTCAGCGCATTCGTCGCCCATTTGAAGAAATAGGGCACGAGGATCAGGATGATCTTGGCGATAACAAGATAGAATGTCGCCCAGACCACGCGCATTTTCAGGTCCGGGCGGCTATCCGGCCACATATAGGGCCAGAGATTGCGGATCGTCTGCAGCGTGTGGCCGGAATCGGCGGAAACGGTTTTCTGATTTTTCTTATTAGACATGATTTTGTGGTTTTTTCCGCTGATCAAGCATTGTTTTGACGCAAGTCCGCTGGGAAAACAGTCCCTGTTTTTCCCGGGAAAACCGCGTCACACTTTTCCTGGACTTGCTTGTAATCTGCCAGTTCGCGCAAATGAGATCGGATGGCGGCCAAGGCTTGAGGGTTCACGCTATAGCGAGATGACTGGCGCTCGGGCCGGTAATCGACAAGCCCCGCTTCGACCAGCACCTTCAGATGCTGCGACACGGTGGATTGGGCAAGATCGACGGTGGAGACGATGTCCTTGCAGCAGCAGGCATCGCGAGTAATGAGCTGGCGCAGAATGCGCAGGCGCACCCCATGGGCCAGCGCATTATAAATACGCACAGCCCGCGCATCCTCGCATTCACCGGCGGGGGATGGTTCCAGATCGTGGCGAGAGCATTCTTTCATCGTTCATCGGCGATATACGATAAAATATGCTACGGCAAGGGGTGGGAAGTAGCAAAATGTTGAATGTCGGCGGGATAGTACCTCCTACCGGGCTGGCGCGCGCGCCCTCCCTCCCCCTTGCGGGGAGGGTGGCCCGAAGGGTCGGGTGGGGGTGGTGACGTTACACCATGTTCTCCAGCAAAAGCGCAAACGTCACCACCCCCATCCGCCCGCTAACGCGGGCACCTTCCCCGCAAGGGGGAAGGAGGGTGCGAGCCCTCATCGCTTCGCCTTCAACAACCGCTCCGCCTCGTCATCCGGCAGCGGTTCGTTCGGCATGGAGAACACCTGCCCCGGCCATATCAGGTTGGGGTTTTTGATCTGGTCGGCATTGGCGAGGTAAATGGTCGTGTAGCGGATGCCGCGGCCGTAGGTGCGCTTGGAAATGGTCCAGAGGTTGTCGCCCTTGCGGATGATGACCGAACCGGCGACGCTTTCAAGCGGCTGGGCGGCTTGCGCCTGCGTTGCGGCAGCGGGCTGGTTGTCGGCGGCAGGCTGCGCGGTGCCCATCTGCGGCGCGACGGCGGAAACTTTCTCGCCCGCCTCGCGGCGGAAGGGCACGCGGGCGCTGGCGATCACGGTACCGTCCTTTTCCAGAAGGTCGGCGCGGATGATGTAATCACCCACGGCGAGCGGGTGATGCCGTTCCACCAGATAGCGCCCTGTCGGCTCGACCGGCGTCTTGCCCAGCAGCGCCTCATTTGCATAGACCGCCACCTGCTTGCCCGGCACGCCCTTGCCCGCGACGAAGACCGTGTCGCCCTCGATTTCCACCGCCTCGACGGTGATCGGGGCGGGCTTGGGCTGCTCCTGCGGCATTGCGGGAGCGGCAATGGCAGCACCCGGAGCGGGCACGGCTTCAGGCGCCTTCGCCTGCGGCGTGGTGATCATGCGGCTTGCCTGACCCGGCTCCTCGACCAGCGCCAGCACCTCGCCGTCGCTCTTTTCCGGCACGGAGACAATCGCCGTCTGCGCCGAGGTCGCGGCCTTGTTGTCGGCGCCGGTGGCACGCAGCACCAGCTGGTGGTCGCCCGGCTTCAGCGGCTTGTCGATCGCGACGGCAAAATCGCCGTTCCCGGCGGCCTTTGCCGTTCCCACCACCGTCGATCCCGCGACGATATCGACATTCGACTCCGGCGCGGCCTTGCCGGCGACGACGACCGAACCATCCGGCTCGACGCGCAGAACATCGAAGGAGGGAACCGTGACCTCCGTCTTGTTCTCTGCGGGCGGGGTGGCTTGCGGATTGGAAGCCGGCGTTTCAGGCGCGGCGGCGGGCGGGACGGATGCGGCCACCGGCTCCTGCGGCGCGGTGCCCGGCAGCATACCCCGATAACCGGCTATCCCCGCTGCAATAATTACCGCGAGGAAGCCTAACAGCGCATAAGTGGTTCTTTTCTGCATGTCCCCTGTCCCTTTTTCACTTATGATTTATCGCTTTTTCATCGGGCCGACAAGAAAATGCAGGGAATTGCACTGGTTAAATCGTAGTTGCCTTAATTTATGGGAGTAGGGGAATAAGGGAATAGGGGAGTAGGGAAAGACGCCTTACTCCCTTACTCCCCTATTCCCGTACTCCCTTAATCCCGCTTGACGCCTCCCGCTTGACCTGCCCTATTCCGCCTCATGAGCAAGATTCGATCCATATGCGTTTATTGCGGCTCGTCCACGGGCCTGAACCCACTCTATAAACAGTCCGGCCTCGCGCTGGGACGGGCGATTGCCGAGCATGGACTTTCGCTGGTCTATGGCGGGGGCACGCGCGGCATCATGGGCGCTGTCGCCGAGGGCGTCATGGCGGCGGGCGGCAAGGTGACGGGCATCATCCCGAAATTCCTGATGCGCAAGGAAGCCACGGAAGAGGCGCTCGAGCACCTCTCCGAACTCATCGTCACCGAGGATATGCACCAGCGCAAGCAGCTGATGTTCCAGCGCGCGGATGCGTTCGTCACCCTGCCCGGCGGCATCGGCACTGTAGAGGAAATCGTGGAGATGATGACCTGGGCGCAGCTTGGTCATCACAGGAAGCCGATGGTGCTCGCCAATATCGGCGGCTTCTGGCAGCCGATGATCGCCATGCTCGACCATATGCGCGCCGAGGGCTTCATCCATACCGGCCATCTCGTCAGGCCGCTGATCGTGGACAACGCGGAAGACATCATCCCCGCCATTCTCGATGCCGCGTCGCGAGGCGAGGCGGACGGTGACAAGAGCGTCATCGAAAGGATGTAAACGGTGAATAGGGAATGGTGAAATAGCGAATAGAACGCCCTATTCACCATTCACTATTTCACCATTCACCAAGGAGGCGGCATGGCGGATCAATCTCCCATTCATCAACCCGCCGCCTTCTTCCGCGAGGCCGGCATTATCTCCTTCTATGCCTTCGATGCTTCCGGCGAGCGCGTGGCTCCTAACGATGCGCGCTGGACATGGTTTCATTACGCGCTGGCCGACACGCGCGGACGCAAGGCCATCGAGGCGGAAACGGTGCCTGCGCTCGTCAAGGAGAGCCTGCTTTCGGGCTCGGACCGCTATTACATTGAATATGAGGATGGCTGGCTCTTCGGCGAAATCCCTGACATGCAGCACGAGCATTATGGTGATGGGCGTGAGCCCGGCTATTTCCGCTTCTCGTTCAGCGAGGACCGCTTCATCAGCGGGCGCAAGCATCCGCTGCAATCGGTTGACGATATCAGGCAGGCGCTCGATCAGGGTCTTCTGAAACCGCCCTCCCCGGCCCGCCTGTTCGAGCGCATTATGCGCCGCTTTCTGGAGCGGCTGCGGCTGCAGCTTTCGGAACTCGGCCAGAAGCTCGATTCCATCGAGGACCATATCGTCGACGATTCCTGGCAGGACGAAAGCGAGCGGCTGGTGCCGGTGCGCCGCCAGATCGTCGCCTCGCACCGCTATCTCTCCATTACCGCCAATCTGCTCAGGCATCTGGAACAGGCCCACCGCAAGGAATTTCCCGAGGCGCTGGCGGATATCGTGGAAAACCTCTCGCAGCGTGCGGGTGCGCTCCATCAGGAGAGCGAGCAATTGCAATTGCGGGCGCGGCTGTTGCAGGAAGAGTTGATGGCCAAGCTCGCCCACCGCTCCAACCGGCTGCTTTATGTGCTCTCGGTGATGACGGCGGTGCTGCTGCCCTCCACCGTCATTTCCGGCTTCTTCGGCATGAACACCGCCGGCGCGCCCTTCGCCGACCAGCCGCACGGTTTCTGGACGGTGGTGATCGTCGCGCTGGCGATCTCCGCGGGGGTGTTTTTAATTGTCAGGAGGATTGGGGGCGCGGGGCGGTAGCGCTCACGCCTTCCTTCCCCCTTGCGGGGAAGGTGTCTGCGGAGCAGACGGATGGGGGCGGTGACGTCCGCGCTTTTGCTGGAGAAAGTGGCGCAAGCGTCACCACCCCCATCCGCCCGCTAACGCGGGCACCTTCCCCGCAAGGGGGAAGGAGGCGCTAATCCTTCTTCCTCGCCTCCGCCAGGCTCGACCAGGTATAAATCCCCAGCCCCGCCCAGATCAGCAGGAAGGCGATGAACTGGACGGTCGAGAACGGCTCCCTGAACCAAAACACGGCGATCAGGAAAATGATCGTCGGGCCGATATATTGCATGATGCCGATGGTGGTGTAGCGCAGGAGCTTGGCTCCGAAGGCATAGCAGATGAGGGGCGCGGCGGTGACCGGGCCTGCCATCATTAGCAGGAACACGTTCCACGACGGCCCGGCGACGAAATGATCCTGGCCATGGGCGAGCAGCCAGATGAGATAGCCGAGCGCCGGGATGGAGAGGATCAGCACCTCCAGCATGAAGCCTTGCGACGGGCCGATGGGCAGCGTCTTGCGGAAGAAGCCGTAGAAGCCGAAGCTCAGCGCCAGCGCGAGCGAGACCCATGGCAGGCCGCCCGCCTTGACGGTGAGCAGCACCACGGCGGCAACCGCCAGCCCGACCGCCACCATCTGGGCGCGGTTGAGCTTCTCATGCAGGAGCACCGCGCCGAGGAGCACGTTGAGAATAGGGTTGATGTAATAGCCGAGGGCCGTCTCCAGCGTCCGCCCATCGGCGATCGCCCAGACATAAATGCCCCAGTTGATCGTGATGAGCCCGGCGGTCAGGCATGCCATCATGAGCGTGCGCGGATTGCGCAGCGCAGTCATGATGTCCCTGAGGTTGCCCATCAGGAAAAGCACGATGGCAGCGGCGGGAATCGACCAGAGAACGCGGTGCGCCACCACTTCGGCCGGAGGAATATGCGAGACCTGCTTCATATAGAGAGGCAGGAAGCCCCACATCAGAAAGGCGGAAAATGCAAAGCCGAAACCGCGAACGCCGTCCGACATCCGGCCCCGGTCAAGGGTTGTGTCTGTCATGATTTATCTCCCTGACCTCGATATTTGGCACTGTTGCGCGTGCCTGGATATCCGGCTCTTGCTCTCAAGCTGGCATGAAATCCATTGAATTATTGTGATGAATGATGAATTTTGGTGATTGGTTGGCCGGCACCTCACTCAGCCGCCACCAACCCCGCCATTTCGCGGTTCTTCATCAGCTTGTATACCACCGAATCCATCAGCGCCTGGAACGACGCATCGATCACATTGTCGGAGACGCCGACGGTTCTCCACCGCGCGCCGGTGCCGTCCTGCGATTCTATAAGCACGCGGGTGACGGCGTCGGTGCCGCCGTTGAGGATGCGCACCTTGAAGTCGGCCAGTTCCATGTCCTCTATCTCGACCTGATAGCGGCCCAGATCCTTGCGCAGGGCGATATCGAGCGCATTTATGGGGCCGCGGCCTTCGGCGACGGACATGCGCACCTCGCCGTCGATCTCGACCTTCACCACCGCCTCCGAGACGGTCTTCAGATTGCCGATGGCGTCGAAACGGCGTTCCACGATGCAGCGGAAGGAATCGACTGTGAAGAAATGCGGAATCGCGCCGAGAACGCCCCGCGCCAGGAGCTCGAAGCTGGCATCGGCGCTTTCATAGGCGTAGCCCGCCGCCTCGCGTTCCTTGACCAGAGCGATCAGCGTATCGAGGCGCGGATCGTCCTTGGCTACCTTGATGCCGCGCCGCTCGAGCTCTGCAATGAAATTGGACTTGCCGCCCTGGTCCGAAACCATGACCCGGCGGCGGTTGCCGACCGCTTCCGGTGGGACATGCTCATAGGTCGCGGGGTCCTTGAGCAACGCCGAGGCATGGATGCCGGCCTTGGTGGCGAAGGCCGAAGTGCCGGCATAGGCGGCCTGCTCGTCCGGCGCGCGGTTCAATATATCGTCGAAAGTGTGGGAGAGGCGGGTGATGTTCGCCAGCGCCTCCGGCGTGATGCCCGTCTCGAACCGATCCGCCCAATAGGGCTTCAGCATCAGGGTCGGGATCAGTGCCACCAGATTGGCGTTGCCGCAGCGCTCGCCGATACCGTTGAGCGTTCCCTGCACCTGACGGACGCCCGCATCGATGGCGGCGAGGGAGACGGCCACCGCCTGCTCCGTATCGTTATGCGCGTGGATGCCGAGCCGCTCGCCGGGCACGACCTTTCTCACCGCATGGACGATTTCCGCCACCTCGCCCGGCTGCGTGCCGCCATTGGTGTCGCACAGCACCACCCAGCGCGCGCCCGCCTCATAGGCGGCGGCGGCGCAGGCGAGCGCGTAATCGGGGTTCGCCTTGTAGCCGTCGAAGAAATGCTCGCAATCGACCATCGCCTCCTTGCCGGCCATGCGGGCGGCGGTGACTGACGTGGTGATCCCCTCCAGGTTTTCCTCATTCGTACAGCCGAGCGCCACCTTCACATGATAATCCCAACTTTTGGCGACGAAGCAGACCGCGTCGCAGACCGTTTGCAGCAGCGCCGACAGGCCGGGATCGTTGGATACGGATATTCCGGCCCGCTTGGTCATGCCGAAGGCGACGAATTTCGCCCGCGCGGTCTGCCTGCGCTTGAAGAAGGCCGTGTCGGTGGGGTTTGCACCGGGATAACCACCCTCGACATAATCGATGCCGAACTCGTCCAGCATGGCGGCAATCGCCTTCTTGGCCTCGAGCGAAAAATCGATGCCCGGTGTCTGCTGGCCATCCCGCAGGGTCGTGTCGTAGAGATAGATGCGCTCTTTTTTCACTGATTTTGATCCTTTTCGACCCTGTGGGCTGGCGCTCGGCTGCGGCCCCCGATCATGCGGGCCATTGGTCGGTATCATGGTCGGGATGCTGATAGGAGACGAGCCCTTTCAGGAAGTTGATGGCGTGCGGGTCTTCCATCGTCGTATGTCCCGGCAGCTGCGAAAGCGTATCGGTTTGCGGCAGCTTGCCCTCCAGGCCCCATTGCACCGCCATTTCGATCTTTTCCGGATGATCGAAGGCGCCGATGGCGAGCGCGATACCGTCAGGCGCTTCATAGGTCAGCGGCGTGCCGCAATTCTCGCAGAAGCCTCGCCTGACATGGTTCGACGACTGAAAACGCTTCGGTGTGCTGCGCGTCCAGGTCAACCCTTCCTCGGGGACGGAAACGAGCGACGCAAAGACGTTTCCAAATGCTTTCTGGCACATGCGGCAATGACAGATCGAGCCGTCTGTCAGTTTGCCCTCCACGCGGAAGCGAACAGCGCCGCACTGGCAACCGCCGGTGTAGAGTTCGTTCTGGGTCATTGCAGTATCTCCTCCGTTGGCGAACCGGCGATGGCAACGATATGCCGGCATACGCCATCAATGTCGCGCAGGATGTCATCGTTCCAGAAACGGAGGATGCGCCAGCCAAGCGCTTCAAGCTTGCGGGTGCGTGCGTGGTCCGCCCTGATGTTTTCCTCTTCGCCGTGCTGCGAGCCATCAATCTCGATAATCAGCTTTTTTGCAGGGCAGGCGAAATCGACGATATAGCCAGCAATAGGAAGCTGCCGGCGGAAGCTTAGCCCCATTAGACGATGAGCGCGCAGTTCATTCCAGAGCTTCAGCTCGGCATCGGTCATCGCCTTGCGCATCTTGCGCGCATTCTGGCGGTTGATGGCGGGAACAGCACGATGAGAGGGCATCGCTAGACACCCCCCTCTGCCCCGCCGGGCATCTCCCCCTCAAGGGGGGAGATTGGCTGACACGGCCATTCCCGCTTAACCTTCAACGCCCACGATTGATGCCGACTTCGATGAAGGCCCAATCTCCCCCCTTGAGGGGGAGATGCCCGGCAGGGCAGAGGGGGGTGAATCGCACGCACCGCGTTGCCGAGTGTCACCTCTTCACCTCCCACGTCGTCACGCGCTCACCCGTCGCCGGGTCCTTGCCGTCCTTCAACTGCACGCCCTTTTCCAGCAGCGCATTGCGGATGCGGTCAGCCTCGGGGAAGTTCTTCTCCTTTAAAAACACCAGCCGCTCCGCGATGCTCGCCTCAATGGCTGCTTCGTCGATGGCGATGTTTCGCGCCTTGCTCGCCAGCCATTCGCTTTCCGTAACAGTGAGCAATCCCAGAAGGCTGGCGCTCTTCTTCAGGCTGCGTTTCGCCTCGTCCGACCCCTTGAACGCCTCACCGCGAAGTTCGTGCAACACGGCAATGGCCTTCGAAGTGTTCAAATCATCGGCCAGCGCGTCAAAAAGATCGGCGCTGACATCATCGTCCGCATCGATGTCGCCCACGGCGCGGTACCAGGCGTCGAGCGTCTTCTCCGCCTCGGCAAGCGCGTTGGCCGTGAAATCGATCGGCTGCCGGTAATGCGTCATCAGCATCGCCAGCCGCAGCACTTCGCCCGGCCATTGGCGCCCGCCCAGCTTCTCGGTCGCAAGCAACTCATGGATCGTCACGAAATTGCCCAGGCTCTTCGACATTTTCTGGCCTTCGACCTGCAGGAAGCCGTTGTGCATCCAGACATTGGCCATGCGCTCCGTCCCGAAGGCGCAGCAGGATTGGGCGATTTCGTTTTCGTGGTGCGGGAAGACCAGATCGATGCCGCCGGCGTGGATGTCGAAGACGTTCTTCTGGGGATCGTCGCATTCGAGCCCGCCGCCGAAGGGCGTCAGCAGCTTGGCCATGGACATGGCCGAGCACTCTATATGCCAGCCGGGACGACCCGGAACCGGGATGCCCGCGGGCGACGGCCAGCCCGGCTCGCCTTCTTTCGACGGCTTCCACAGCACGAAATCCATCTCGTCGCGCTTGTAGGAGGCGACATCGACGCGGGCGCCGGCGATCATCTCGTCGAGCGAGCGGCGGGCAAGCGCGCCATAGCGCGGCAGGCCCTTCGCCCCGTCCATCGAGGCGACGGAAAAGAGCACGTGGTCGTCGGCGACATAGGCGAAGCCGCGCTGAACCAGCCGGTCGATGAGCGCGCGCATTTCCTCCAAATATTCGGTCGCGCGCGGCTGCGTGGTGGGAGGCAGGCAGCCCAGGGTCGCCACATCCGCCTGGAACTGGGCATTGGTCGCCTCCGTCACCTTGCGGATCGCCTCATTCAGCGGCAGGTCGGGATAATCCCTGGCGGCGCGGGCGTTAATTTTGTCGTCCACATCGGTGATATTGCGGGCATAGGTGACGTGGCTCTCGCCATAGACATGCCGCAAAAGCCGGAACAGCACGTCAAAGACGATCACAGGCCTTGCATTGCCGATATGGGCATAATCATAGACCGTGGGACCGCAGACATACATGCGCACATTCTCCGGATCGATCGGCGCGAAGTCCTCCTTCCGGTGCGTCAGCGTGTTATAGAGGCGCAGTTGCGCGGCCTTCGTCATATATGTCTCCCTGCCCGGTCATCGGGCGAAATTGACCCATTCCGGCTGGCCGGGGCGTTGTCATCTTTTCAAGGGATAAGGAGACGAAAACGGCCGGGCCAGCAGATTGCTAGCCGATAATGATCACACAAATGCAAATCGGTGCGGATGGCGTTTTCATGAGGCGCACTATTCCCGCCGGAGCGGACGGCGTCAAGCCACAACTCACCCACTGAATACGTGGCCTTCCGGCAACACATTTCATGGTTAATCCAAATTAACCTGAATTCCCCAAATCCGGCGGCAAGCAGCCTTTTTTCAGTCCGAATCCACCGAAGAATATGTGGCTCCAGAACACGAGAAGGAGCCCTGCCATGACCAAGAAAGCCCTGACGCCGCGACGGGATAGGTTGACCGAGCATTATCGCGAGATCGGGCCGGCCGCGCTGGTCGCCGCCCTGCTTGCCGCGCCGCGCGGCCGCTCGGATGCGCGCAACGACAATCGCCGCTCGATCCTGACCCGCAAAAAGCCGGCTTAGAGCGTGATGCGCCCGTGCGGGCATCACGCTCTCTTTGTTTTGCCGCATGATCTACCCGAAAAGTCTGCAACTTTTCGGATCATGCTCTAACCGAACCCGCCCGCAAATTGCCGGAGGAGGCTGATGCCGATTCCGGCCATGACGAAGCCGATCACGCAATCGAGGATGCGCCAGGCGGCAGGCCTGGCGAAGACCGGCTGGAGCAGGCGCGCGCCATAGCCGAGGCCGAAGAACCAGACGAAGGATGCGACAGCCGCTCCGGCGCCATAGGCGATGCGGTCCGCCCCTTCGAAGCGGGCCGAAAGGCTGCCCAGGAGCAGCACCGTATCGAGATAGACATGCGGGTTCAGGAAGGTGAGCGCCAGGCATGTCGCCACCGCCGCCTTGAGACTGGCCGCGCCCTTGCCGCGGGCTTCCATCGCCTCGGGCTTGAAGGAGCGGCGGAAAGCCACGAACGCATAGGAAAACAGGAAAGCCGCGCCGCCCAGCGTCACCGCCGCGATGAGCATGGGCGAATGCGCGAGCAGCGTTCCCAGCCCCGCCACCCCGGCGGTGATCAATAGCGCATCGGAAAGCGCGCAGATCAGGCAAAGCACGAAGACATGCTGGCGCAGCAGGCCCTGGCGCAGGATATAGGCATTCTGCGCGCCGATGGCGATGATGAGCGAGGCGCCCAGAAGGAAGCCGGAAAGAGCGGCGGAGAACATGAAGGAAATTCCTGACGGTCAGAACATCGAGAGCTGGATATTTTCCGGCTCTTCTTTTGGCGGTCCAGCCTCCCCCGTCAAGCCCTCTTGCGCGGGGTCCTGAATATCGGGCGAGACATTGCTCACGCGGTTGACCTTGTCGGATACGGGGATCGCTTCGAAGAAATCCGGCTCGGCGGGGCGCAGCAGGCGGGCGACATCGGGGGGAGGATTATGCCGGCAATCGAGCCAGGGCTCGAAATCGATGGGGTCGATCACAACAGGCATCCGCTCATGGATGGGCTTGAGCGTTGCATTGGCTGATGTCGTCAGGATGGCGCCGGTGTCGATCTGCGAGCCGTCGGCGCCGAGCCAGCTTTCCATGAGCCCGGCGAAGGCGATGAGGCCGCCATGGCGGGGCCGCACCCAATAGGCCTGCGCCCGTTTCTTCCCCTCGCGCCGCCATTCGTAAAAGCCGGAGGCCGGCACCAGCGCGCGGCGATAGGTGAGCGCGGCGCGGAAGGAGTTCTTCTCCATCGCCGTCTCGCTGCGGATGTTGAAGATGAGGGAGACGTCGCGCGGGTTCTTCACCCAGGCCGGTATGAAGCCCCAGCGCACCAGATGCCCCATGCGGGACGGTAGACTGCCGCCCGGAGCCAGCGCATCGCCGGAGAGAATTGTCAGGATGGGCTGGGTGGGCGCAATGTTGTAGCGCGGCGGAAAATCATCCACCATCGCTTCGAAAAGCGCCTCCACCTCCTGCCGCGTCGCCGTCAATGAAAACCGTCCACACATGGGGAGCGATGTTCCGCTTTTTGCCGTGTCCGTCAAGGTCTTGCGAATCTGCCGGACGCGGCATACCCATTATCCATGGTTACCTCTCCTCCCATCATTCATGGTGTTTCGGTCATCTGCCGGGAGCATGGCCGCTTCCTGCTGGTGGAGCGCGGGCGGGAGCCGTGGAAGGGATGGCTCGCCTTTCCGGGGGGCGGGCGCGATGCGGGCGAGACGCCGCAGCAGGCGGCGCGCCGGGAGCTGATGGAGGAGACCGGCCTTACCGCCGAAACCCTGAAGCATTTCGCCACCGTCGACCTCTCCAAGGATAATGGCGGCACGTATGACACGAGCTATTATCTCGCGGTTTTCCGCGCCCATGGCGTCACCGGCGAGGCGCGGGCCGCCGACGATGCCGCCGCCATCGTATGGCTCGATCTCGATGAAATGGCCGCTTTACAGGTCACGCACAGCACGCTCATCGTCGCCCGCGAAGTCGCACGCTTCGAGGATGGCGGAGCGCGTTAAGCTTGTTCCATAATCGTGTCTTGAAGCCGGAATTGTTTCGCGTCACAAGAGCGAGAGAGAATTGAGGGTCTCATTGAAACAGACATGGATAGCGATGCTGGCAGCCGCTTTGATGGCTTTACCGGCGGCGGCCAAGGCGGCGGACGAGGCCCCTTACGAGGCGAAGCTGACCCGGCTGGCGGAGATTCTCGGCTCGCTTCATTATCTGCGCAATCTCTGCGGCGAGGAAGGAAGCGAATGGCGAGACCGCATGAATGCCATAATTGCCGCGGAAAAGCCCGAGGAGGCGCGGCGGGCGCAGTTGACGGCGAGCTTCAATCGCGGCTACCGGGCGTTCAGCGAGACCTATACGAGCTGTACCGATTCAGCGGTTGCGGCGATTGACCGCTACATGAAAGAAGGGGAAAGCTTGTCTAACGAGATCGCCTCGCGCTATGGCAATTGAGCGCATGACAAAAAGTGACAGACTTTTCGGATAGTTTCATGCGATTAAGATTGCGTTAACTGCTGGAATCATCTGCGCTGCCGGATGATTAAAATTGGTGGTAACCTGTTAACGGGACTTTAAATCAGTCCGGACTGTCCCGTAAGTACGAACGAAATGGCGTAAAGCCCAGGGTGATAAGATGGCACAAGCTCCAACCGATCTCGATGAACTCATCGCACGCGAGAAAAAGCTTGCCGCGATCGAATATCAGAACGAAGCCTGGGCTGACGGGATTTCCGAAGGCATCGAGCCCGAAATCCTCGCCGAGGCAGCCTTCGCGACCGCGCTGACCGAACTCATCCGTGAGGCGGGAGACGATTCTGCGCTGGCGCTGATCGAGAAGATGCGCGAGCAAATCATTGCCGGCGAGTTCGTCACGGATCGGGTGCTGCAGTAATTTATGGGAGTAAGGGAATAGGGGAGTAAGGGAGTATGTTTTCGTATATTCCCGGGCTTTGATTTCCTTATTCCCTTATTCCCCTACTGCCTTATTCCCCTACTCCCTTTTCTGTGCCACCATGGCTTCCGTCATCTGCCTCCCTTTTTCAGATTCGTTGCCATGTCCCCCAGAAATCTCCGCTCGATCCTCACCATCCTCCTCGTCAGCGCGGCGGCGCAGGCTTATGCGCGCGCGCCCGGCGAAACGGAGCGGCTGGCCTTGAGCGACATCCAGACGCAGGCTCAGACGACGCAGCAGGCGGCGCCTGCGGATGCCAACCCGGCGGCGCAGGTGCCCGCGCCGGAGCCCGTCCAGCAGACTCCGGCCGAAGAGAGCCAGCCCGCGCCATCGCAGGCCGAGCCGTCGCAAGCGGAACCCGAGCAGGCCGAGCCGGAGGAAAACCTGCATGATCCCGCCCGTCCGCAGGTAAAGGAAAACGGCACGCCGCCGGTGGTGGAATATGATTACAGCAAATTGCCCGCACCGGTCCGGGAAATGCGCGAGCGCATCCTGACTGCCGCCAAGTCGGGCGATATCGAGGCGCTGCGCCCGCTTATCGGCACCGGCGACAACATGACCACGCTCTCGCTCAGCGGCTATGAGGGCGACCCGATCGAATATCTGAAGAGCCTCTCCGGCGACAGCGACGGCCGCGAGGTGCTCGCCATTCTCGTCGATCTCCTCGACACCGGCTATGTGCATCTCGACGCGGGCGGGCAGAACGAGCTCTATGTCTGGCCCTATTTCTTCGCCTATCCGATCGACAAGCTGACGCCGCAGCAGATGGTGGAGCTCTACCAGATCCTCACCGCCGGAGATTTCGAGGAGATGAAGACTTTCGGCGCCTATGTCTTCTACCGCATCGGCATCAGACCGGATGGGAAGTGGGATTTCTTCGTGGCGGGGGATTGATCGTCCCACCGGTATGACTCCGCGGCTGCCTGTTGCCCCGGACCGGACCTCTCCGGCGGGGCTTGCCCACTATATCAGCGGCCGGACGCTCCAGAGCGCCGATGGCCCTGCCTGGCAGGACGTCTTTATCCAGATCTTCTCCCGCAACGCCATGCAGCAGCCGTTTCTCGTGCCTGCGGTGGCCGAGCCGCTCGTGGTATGGATCATGTCCGGGCGCGCCACCGTCGAGGAGCGCGACCTTGGCGGCGGATGGACCGCCAACCGGGTGAGCGTCGGCGACTTCTTCCTGACCCGCTCACCGGTTCCCTATGAATTGCGCTGGCGGGCCGAGGGAGACGAACCATTCCAGGTGATGCATCTTTATCTCTCGGTCCCGCTTTTTGAAAAGGTGGCGCGGGAGACGGCCGGCCAGGCGAACGTCACGCTGCGGGATGTCTCGGGCGAACGCGACGCGATGCTGTCGCACATGCTGGCGCTGCTGCATGAAGAACTGAAAACCGGCACCGAAGCCAGCCCGCTCTTCGTCCAAGGGCTGGCCCAGAGCCTCGCCGCGCATCTGGTGCGCCGGTATGCGGCGAGCGATGCGAAGACGTCCCCACGCAGCGCCCTGCCCGGCGCGAAGCTGCGGCGGGCGGTCGCGCATATGGAAGCGCATCTCGATCAGCCATTCGACCTCAAACAATTGGCCCAGGCGGCGGGATTGAGCGCCTTCCACTTCACCCGGCTTTTCAGGCAGGCGACCGGCCTCTCGCCCTCGCGCTACTTCATTCAGCAGCGTATCCTGAAAGCCCAGCAACTCCTGCAGGAGACCGACGCCAGCATCATCGAAATCGGCATGGCGGTCGGCTATTCTAGCCCGAGCCACTTCGCCCAGATCTTCCGGCGGGAAACCGGCATTTCGCCCAGCGCCTATCGCCGCGATTGACGATTGTAGCAAGATCGCGACAGCTTCCGCAAAAGCACGAGAGATTGGAACCTCTCTTCTCCTTAAGTCCTCTGCGAATGCCTGATTTCACGGGCATCCCAGCATCGACAAGGAGAGTCAATCATGACAGATATCAATGGAAAAGTTGCCCTCATCACCGGCGCGTCGAGCGGCATTGGCGCGGCCACGGCGCGCAAGCTCGCCGAAGCCGGCGTCAAGGTCGGCCTCGCCGCGCGGCGCACGGACCGTCTGCAAGCGTTGAAGGACGAGATCGCGGCGAAAGGCGGCGAAGCCCTGCCGATCGAAATGGATGTGACGGACGCGGCATCGGTCGAAGCCGGCGTCGCCAAGCTGATCGACGCCTATGGCTCCATCGACATCCTCTTCAACAATGCGGGTCTCATGCCCGCATCCGACATCGACCAGTTCAAAACCGATGAGTGGCATCGGATGGTCGACGTCAATATCAAGGGGCTGCTCAATACCACCGCCGCCGTCCTGCCGCAGATGATCAAGCAGCATTCGGGGCATATTTTCAGCACGTCATCCATTGCCGGGCGCAAGGTGTTCAAGGGCCTCTCGGTCTATTGCGCGACCAAGCACGCTGTCGCGGCCTTCTCCGACGGCCTGCGCATGGAAGTGGGCCAGAAGCACAATATCCGCGTCACCTGCATTCAGCCGGGCGCGGTCTCAACCGAGCTGTTCGAGCATATCAGCGACGGCAATTACCGGGAGCAGATGGAAGGCCTGCGCGATCAGCTGAGCTTCCTCAGCGGCGCGGATATTGCCGATACCATCCTCTTCGCCGCGCAAGCGCCCGCGCATGTCAATGTCGCGGAGCTGTTCGTGCTGCCGGTCGATCAGGCCTGGTAATCCACGCCAAGCAATCTCCTTCCCGCGACAGCGGGGAGGAACCCTATCCCAGCGTCTCCACCAGTTCCACCACGCCCGATATCCGCTCCAGCCGCCGGAAGCGCGGAGCGTCCGCCGGTTCTTCGGCATGTTCGAAAGCCCAGGTGAGGTCGTGCGGAATGTAGACGCCCCAGCTTCCCGCCGCGATGGCGGGAATGATGTCGGATTTCAATGAATTGCCGACCATCATGGCATGGGCGGGACCATCGCCATGGCGGCTGAAGGCGCGGGCGTAGGTTTGCGCATCCTTGTTGCTGACGATCTCCACCGCGTCGAACAATTCCCCCAGCCCCGATTGCGCCAGCTTGCGCTCCTGGTCGAACAGATCGCCCTTGGTGATCATGACGAGCCGGTAGTTGCCCGCCAGCCGCTCCAGCGTCTCGCGCACGTCAGGCAGCGTCTCGACCGGATGCGCCAGCATCTCACGCCCGGCATCGAGTATCGCCTGGATGACATGGGCCGGCGCCCTGCCCTCCGTCACCTCCAGCGCCGTCTCGATCATGGACAGCGTGAAGCCCTTGATGCCGAAGCCGTAAATCTGCAAATTGCGGCGCTCCGCCTCCAGCAGCCGCTCCGTCAGATGGTCTTTTTCAGCATAGTCCGCGAGGAATGAAGCGAAGCGCTCCTCCGTCAGCCGGAAGAACTGCTCGTTCTGCCAGAGCGTGTCATCGGCATCGAAGCCGATGGTGGTGATGGTCGACATTAATGATCGCCCTTTTGTTGGAAATGTTGGTGAGACAGCCCTGCGGAGCCGGCTCGCGCCCTCCGCCTTGCTTGGCTCCCCCCTTCCCCCTTGCGGGGAAGGTGCCCGCGTTAGCGGGCGGATGGGGGTGGTGACGTCGTACTTTTGCTGGAAGCCGTGGCGCACACGTCACCACCCCCCAGACCCCTACGGGGCCACCCTCCCCGCAAGGGGGAGGGAGGGCGCGAACCCGCGCGCCAGGGCAGCGAGGCGCTATACCGCCCACTCTCCCCAAAAATCACCGCCTCGGCAGCGCCTCGACGAATTCCACCGGCTCGCCCTGCGCGGGCGTGACCATCTCGCCTTCCCACATTACCTTCAGCCCGCGGACAAAGGTGCCGATGGGCCAGCCTGTGACGGTCCGGCCGTGATAGGGCGTCCAGCCGGCGCGGGAGCCTGCTTGCGCATTCGTGATCGTCTCGCGCCGCTTCAGATCGACAATGGTGAGGTCGGCATCGTAGCCCACCGCGACGCGGCCCTTGCGCGCCATGCCGAAGATGCGGTTGGGGCCGTGGGAAGTCAAATCCACGAAGCGCTCGATGGAGAGCCGCCCGGCATTGACGTGATCGAGCATGATCGGCACCAGCGTCTGCACGCCGGTCATGCCCGAGGGCGAAGCCGGATAAGGCTTCTCTTTTTCCTCCAGCGTGTGCGGCGCGTGGTCGGAGCCAAGCACATCGACGACGCCCTGATCGATGCCATGCCAGATACCGTCGCGATGATGCGCGGCGCGTACCGGCGGGTTCATCTGGATGAGGGTTCCGAGCGTCTTGTAAGCTTCCGCATCCAGCGTCAGATGATGCGGCGTCGCCTCGCAGGTGGCGACATCCTTGTGGCCCTTGAGAAACTCGATCTCCTCCGCGGTCGAGATGTGCAGCACATGGATGCGCGCGCCGGTTTCGCGGGCGATGCGCACGAGGCGCTCGGTGCAGGAAAGCGCGGCGATCTCATCGCGCCAGACCGGATGGCTCGAAGGGTCGCCGGGAACGCGCAGACGCTCCCGCTCGCGCAGGCGGAACTCGTCCTCCGAATGGAAAGCCGCACGGCGGCGCGTGTTGCGCAGGATCGAGCGCACGCCCTCATCGTCCTCCACCAGCAGATCGCCTGTTGAGGAGCCCATGAACACCTTGATGCCCGCCGCGCCCGGCAGGCGCTCCAGCTCGGCCACGTCATCAGCATTGTCGCGCGTGCCGCCGACCCAGAAGGCGAAGTCGCAATGCATGCGGTGGCGGGCGCGCTTTATCTTGTCGGCGAGCGTCTCGGCGGAGGTGGTCAGCGGCTTGGTGTTCGGCATTTCAAAGACGGCGGTGACGCCGCCCAGCACGGCGGCGCGGGAGCCAGTCTCCAGATCTTCCTTATGCTCCAGCCCCGGCTCGCGGAAATGGACCTGGCTGTCGACAACGCCGGGCAGGATATGAAGGCCGGTGCAGTCGATGATTTCGCCGGCGTCATGGCCGGAGAGATCGCCGATGGCGGCGATGCGGCCATCGCGAATGCCGACATCCCGCAAGCCTTTCCCATCCTGATTGACCAGCGTTCCGCCCTTCAGGATCGTGTCGAAAGTCTCTGCCATCTCAGTTTCTCCGTCTTGCCGGCTTTCACGTTCCGGCTTACCTATCACGGGACCAAAAGGGGTAAAAGGCATGATTGAACCTATCCGTTTGAGCGACCGCGCGCTCGTCCTTGTCACCGGCGAGGAGGCGGAGAAATTTTTGCAAGCGATCATCACCACCGATTTGAGCGACCTGAGCGAGGGCGAGTTGAAGCCCGGCGCGCTGCTGACGCCGCAAGGCAAGATCCTGTTCGATTTCCTCGTCTCGCGCGTCGAGGGCGGCTTGCGCTTCGACTTGCCTGCTAGCAAGGCGGCAGATTTCGCCAAGCGGCTAACGCTCTACAGGCTCAGGTCCAAGGCGGAAATTTCCCTGCAAAATGAAGCGTATATTAGCGTTTCCTGGAAGAACGATTCCGATTCCTCATATAATGATTCAATCCTATACGACCGGCGTTTTCAGAGCGAATTGAAGGTGCTGCGGCATTACGGCGTACCCGGCAGTACGGTTGATGAGACGCAATGGATGGCCTTGCGCATCGCCCACGGCGTGGCTGAATCCGGCGATGATTTCGCGCTCGGCGATGCCTTTCCGCATGACGTCAATCTCGACCAGACCGGCGGCGTCTCGTTCCGCAAGGGCTGCTTCATCGGGCAGGAGGTGGTGTCACGCATGCAGCATCGCGGCACGGCGCGCCGCCGGGTGCTTGTCGCCACGGGCGAAGCCGCCCTGCCCGCCCCCGGCACGCCCTTGAGCGCAGGCGGGCGCGAGATCGGCACGCTCGGCAGCGTCGCTAATGACAAGGCGCTGGCGCTTGTGCGCATCGACCGGGTGAAGGAGGCGATGGATGCAGGCATGCCCATCTTCGCAGGTGAAGTGGCGGTGACGCTCGCCATTCCGCCCGCCGCCAGGTTCGGCTTCCCAGAGACGCAAGAGACCGCCTGATGGCCGCAGGCGAAAAAACGCGGGCGTGGCAGCGTATGCTGTCGGGACGCAGGCTCGATCTCCTCGACCCATCGCCGCTCGATGTGGAAATCACCGATATCGCGCACGGCCTCGCGCGCGTGGCGCGGTGGAACGGCCAGACATCAGGGGACCATGCCTTTTCGGTGGCGCAACATTCGCTGCTGGTCGAGCAGATTTTTACGCGAATAGCGCCCGAGGCCTCGGTGCGGGACCGGCTCACCGCCCTTCTTCATGACGCGCCGGAATATGTCATCGGCGACATGATCTCGCCGTTCAAGACCGCCGTGGGCGGCGATTACAAGGCGGTGGAAACGCGGCTGCAAACCGCCATCCATCTGCGTTTCTCGCTGCCACCAGCGACATCAGGCCCGCTCAAGACGCTGATCAAGCGGGCCGACACCATTGCCGCCTTCTTCGAGGCGACGCGACTGGCGGGCTTTTCGGAGGCGGAGGCGGTCAAATATTTCGGGCGTCCGCGCGGGATCGACCCGCAAGGGCTGGACTTGACGCCGAGGGCGACGCAAAACGTGCAGGAGGATTTTCTCGCGCGTTTCCATGCGCTCGAAGCGGCGCGGAAGAATGAGGCTCCCTGATGCCGCATATTGTCGTCTCACCGCTCTCGCGCCTCACTGAGACCGCCCTTGCGCATGGCCCGCGCGACATGGTGACCCTGCTCAACACCGGCACGCCAGTCGCGCGGCCGGACTGCATCGTGGCGGAGCGGCATCTGGTGCTCGGCTTTAACGATATCGTCGAGGAACTGCCCGGCATGACCGCCCCGGCGGCGGAGCATGTAGAGAGCCTTATCGGTTTCGCCCGGGGCTGGGACCGGCAAACGCCCCTGCTCATCCATTGCTTCGCCGGCATTTCCCGCTCCACGGCTGCAGCCTATATCGTGGCCTGTGCGCTCAATCCTGATGTTGATGCAGTCAAGCTCGCCACGCTGCTGCGCGAGCGCGCGCCATCAGCCACGCCCAATATCCGCCTGGTGCGGCTGGCGGACGATTTTCTGGGACGCGGCGGGCGCATGGTCGATGCGGTGACCGCCATCGGACGCGGCGCGGAGGCGTTCGAAGGCGTGCCGTTCGTGTTGCCGCTGGAAGTGTGATGGAGAGTCATCCCACCGCCGTCGAAATCGGCCTCTCCGCCGCCATCGTCGCGGTGGCGGAAAACGAGCCGCTCATTCTCTGCACACCGGCCAGCGCTGTACCCGAATCTTCCAGCCGCATGATCTTATCCGAAAAGTCTGCAACTTTGCGGGATCATGCTTTAGACGAACTCCCCTTCGGTCCGTTCGATCCCCTCGCCCATCGCACGTTCGAAACGGGCCTGCGCGGCTGGGTGAGCGCGCAGACGCGGCTGAAGCTCGGCTATGTGGAACAGCTCTATACATTCGGCGACCGGGGCCGCCATAAAACCGCAGCCGAGGACGGCGCGCATGTCGTGTCGGTGGGCTATCTGGCACTCACCCGCGCGGCGGTGAATGCCGAGGAAAGACCGACCGCCGAAACCGGGCGCTGGCGGGAATGGTATGCCTTTCTGCCGTGGGAGGATTGGCGCGGCGGCAAGCCCGCGCTCATCGAGGAGACTATCCTCCCTGCCCTCGAGCGCTGGGCTCAGGAGAAGCCGAAACCGCAAGCGTCGCGCCTTCCCCGCCCCACCCGGCTGCGGCTGGCATTCGGCCTCGATGGCGTACCATGGGATGAGGAACGGGTGCTCGAACGCTATGAGCTTCTCTACGAAGCGGGGCTAGTCGAGGAAGCCTTCAATGACGGGAATGCGCCGCACCCGCCGCCCGTCTCCCTCGGACGGCCCATGGCCTTCGACCATCGGCGTATCCTCGCGACAGCCATTGCCCGCCTTCGTGGTAAGCTGAAATATCGCCCGGTTGTCTTCGAACTGATGCCGCCGGATTTCACGCTGACCGCTTTGCAGGAGATGGTCGAAGCCATATCGGGTCGTCACGTCCACAAGCAGAATTTCCGCCGGCTGGTGGAAAGCGCCAATCTGGTGGAGCCCACCGGCACAACCATCACCCAAACCCGCGGCCGCCCCGCCGCCCTCTACCGCTTCCGCCATGAGGTGCTGGAGGAGCGGCCTGCGCCGGGGTTGAGGGTGAGGTAGGAGAGATCACCCCCGTTCGCTCACAACCCCACCTTCCCGAACAATTCCGCCGCCCAGTCCACAAACGCGCGGACCTTGCTGCTCAAATGCCGGTTGGGCGGGAAGACGACGAAGACGGGCAGCGGCTCGCGGTTCCATTCGGTGAGGATCGGTTGCAGCGTGCCGTCGCGGAAGGGTGTTTCGGTCATCAGGCGGGGGATCTGGACGATGCCCATGCCGGCCTCGGCGGCGGCGAGGTAGGTGATGGCTTCGTTGGTGGCGATGAGGTAGCGACCGAAGACCTCCATGTCCTCCTCGCCCTCGCGTGTGAATTCGAGCGGAAGCTGCTGGCCGGTCTGGGCGCGGAAATAGCCGACGACGTAGTGATCCGGCTCGATCTCGCGCGGGTGCTGCGGCTCGCCAAATTTCTTGAGATAGGACGGGGCGACGCAGGTGATAAAGTGGAGCTGCGCGATGCGCCTTGCGATGAGCGACTGGTCGGTGATCTCGCCGATGCGGATGGCGCAATCGACATTTTCCGCCAGAATATCCACCGGACGGTCGGAGACGCCGAGATCGAGGCGGATGCCGGGATGGCGGGTCTTGAAATCCCAGAGGTTCGGGATGAGAACGAGATTGGCCAGCGCGCCCGACATCTCCACCCGCACCCGCCCTTGCGGCGTCCCTTGCGCGTCGGCCATGCTCGAATCGAGCTCTTCCAGATCGGCGAGGAGCCTGAGCGCGCGGTCGTAATAGAGCGCGCCGTCATGCGTCACCAGCACCCGGCGGGTCGTGCGGTTCAACAGCTTGGTGCGTAAGTGCGATTCCAGGCTCTGGATGAGCTTCGTCACGGTCGCCTTCGGCATCCCCAGCGATTCCGACGCGCGCGAGAAATTGCCCGCCTCCACCACCCGGATAAAGGCGCGCATGGCTGCTAGCTGGTCCATCCCCTCATCCCCATCATGCGATTATTGTTCACCCACAGAAACAGTGTTGTGGCGTAGTTGGGATTTTTTACGGCCCAAAACAATACCATCTTAGGGCCACATTGTGCTTTGCAGCAATCCTGCTGACAAAAGGGTGTCAGGAGGGCTGTGCAATAGGATAAACCAAAGCCTTTGCAACCCGACAGATGAATGGCGCGCGGAGGCGGAGTTTAGGAATCATGGGAGCGGTCTGGACAGAGGAGACACTCAACAGCAATGCGGGCCCGGTGAGGGTGCGCCTTTATCGGGGAGACTCCGGCGCGAAGTCGCCGCCGCTGGTGCTGCATTTGCATGGCGGCGCGTTTCTGGAGGGCTCGGCGAAATGCGGGCATCTGGTTTCGACGCTGCTCGCCGATGCGGGCGCGGTGGTGGTGTCGCCGGATTATTGCGATGCCGCCAAGGAGCCTTTCCCCTCGGCGCTCAAATTCACCTACGAGCTGCTGGGGTGCCTGTGCAAAGGCCGCGGGGCGCTCGCGAGCAAGAAATCCGCGCTCTACGTCGCGGGCGAGGAAGCGGGCGGCAATCTCGCCGCCGGGCTGGCGCTGAAGGCGCGGGACGTGGCGCTGGGCGGCCTGCAGGGGCAGATCCTGCTTTCGCCGATGCTGGACCCCAGCGTGGCGACGGGCTCGTTTCGCGAGACGCAGGGCGGCGCGACGGAATGCAAATGGGCGGAAGGCTGGAAGCACTATCTCGGCTTCGGCGCCTGCCATCCATACGCCGCGCCCGGCTATTCGCTGCGGCTCGGCGGGGTCGCGCCTGCGCTGGTGGTGACGGCGGAGGACGACCCGATGCGCGACGAAAGCCTGAACTATGCAAGGCGCCTGCGGGAGGCGGGCGTTCTGGTTCAGGACCATGTTCTGGCCGGAAAGACGGGATGGCCCACCGCTTATTGCGAGTGCCCGAGCGTCCGTCCGCCATGGGGGGAGACGATCTGCGACTATTTCAAGGCGTTTTTCCAGGAGACGGGAGCCCCTCCCCACTAATCACTTCTAACCTGTACCGGCCCTAGCGCCGATCACGGAGATCACACATGACTGAGACTGCCCCTCGCCGGCTCCTATGGAGCGCCGGCCTGATCCTTCTTGCGTCCGTTTCCGGCGTGGCGCTCTATACCAACCTCCCCGGCGGCGGTGCGCAGGCCGAAACCAGCGCGGCTGCCCCCGAAGCCACCCCGGCCATTCCCGTATCGGTCGCCGCCGTCGAGGCGCGCGACGTCACCCTCTGGCAGGAATTCTCCGGCCGGCTCGAAGCCGTCGACCGCGTGCAGCTTCGCTCGCGCGTCGCCGGGGCGATCCAGGCGGTGCATTTCCGCGAGGGCGCGCTGGTGAAAGAGGGCGACCTGCTCGTCAGCATCGACCCTGCTCCGTTCCAGGCCGCGGTGGCGCAGGCCGAAGCCCAGGTCGAGGCGGCCAAGGCGCGGGTGGAGCTGGCGCGGCTCGAACTGGAACGCGGGCGCAAGCTCGTCGCCTCGCGCACCGTCTCGCAGAGCGACCTCGACCAGCGCATGACCACGGCGCATGAGGCGGAAGCCTCGCTGCGGTCGGCGGAAGCCGCGCTGCAATCGGCGAAGCTGGACCTCGGCTACACCGAAATCCGCGCTCCCATTTCGGGTCGCGCCGGCAAGTTCGAGATCACACCCGGCAATCTGGTGGCGGCAGGCTCCGCTTCGCCTGTCCTGACCACGCTCGTCTCGGTCGACCCGATCTATGCCAGCTTCGACGTCAGCGAGGAACTGGTGGCGAAGGCGCTGGCCGAATTGCCCGCCAGCAAAAACGGCGCGCCGGCCGTCGAGCAGATCCCGGTGCGGATCGCGACGTCAGGCAAGACCGGCACGGCGACCGAAGGCCGTCTGCAGCTCATCAACAATGAGGTGGACACGGCCAGCGGCACGGTGCGCGTCCGCGCGGTGCTCGACAACAAGGATGGCAGGCTGATCCCCGGCCAGTTCGTCCGCATCGAGATGGGCGAGCCGAAGCCGGAGCGCCAACTGCTCATCAGCGAGCGGGCCATCGGCACCGACCAGGACAAGAAATTCGTCCTTGTCGTCGGTGCGGACAATAAGATTGCCTATCGCGAGGTGAAGCTGGGCGAGGCGGCCGAGGGCCTGCGGATCGTCGAGAGTGGCCTCGAGCCGGGCGAGCGCGTCGTCGTCAACGGCCTGCAGCGGGTGCGCCCCGGCGCGCTGATCGAGCCGCAGATGGTGGCGATGAAGGCGAGCGAGGAGCCGGTGGCGACGGCGGCGAGGTAGCAGGAGGCTTCCCTCCCCCTTGCAGGGAGGGTGGCCCAAGGGCCGGGTGGGGGTGGTGACGGTTGTCCTAAACAGGCAATCGAAGCGCGCTGCCTTTACCACCCCCATCCGCCCGCTAACGCGGGTTTCGTCGCTGGAAAAGCCAAATCGTTGGCTTTTCCTCGGCCTTCGGCCGAACGCTCCTTCAATCCCCGCAAGGGGGAAGGACGGGTGCGAAATTTCAAAAAAATCACACTCCCAGAGGGAAGTGACATGAACCTATCCAAATTCTTTGTGGACCGTCCCGTCTTCGCGGGCGTGCTATCGGTCCTGATCGTGGTGGCGGGGCTGCTTGGCCTGCGCGCACTGCCGATCTCCGAATATCCGGAAGTGGTGCCGCCATCCGTGGTGGTGCGCGCGCAATATCCGGGTGCGAGCCCGCGCGTCATCGCCGAGACGGTGGCGACGCCGATCGAGGAAGCCATCAACGGCGTCGAAGACATGCTCTATATGTCGAGCCAGGGCACGGCGGACGGCGTGATGACGCTGACCGTGACCTTCAAGCTCGGCACCGACCCGGACAAGGCGCAGCAGCTGGTGCAGAACCGCGTCAGCCAGGCAGAGCCGCGGCTTCCGGCGGAAGTGCGCAGCCTTGGCGTGACCACGGTGAAAAGCTCGCCGAACCTGACCATGGTCGTGCATCTGCTTTCGCCGAACGACCGCTATGACATCACCTATTTGCGCAACTACGCCGTCCTGAACGTCAAGGACCGGCTGGCCCGCATCAACGGTGTCGGCCAGGTGCAGATCTTCGGCGGCGGCGATTATTCCATGCGCATCTGGCTCGACCCGCAGAAGGTGGCGGAGCGCGGCCTTTCGGCCAGCGACGTCGTTCAGGCGGTGCGCGAGCAGAACGTCCAGGCGGCGGCAGGCACCGTGGGTGCCTCGCCCGGCCTTCCGGGCGTCGATCTCCAGCTCTCCGTCAACGCGCAAGGGCGTCTTCGCACCGTCGAGGATTTCGGCGATATCATCATCAAGACCGGGGCGAATGGCGAGATCACGCGGCTGAAGGATGTCGCGCGCATCGAGCTCGGCGCGTCCGAATATGCGCTGCGCTCGCTGCTCGACAATAAGGCGGCGGTGGGCATGGGTATCTTCCAGGCGCCGAACTCCAACGCCATCCAGATATCGGACGATATCCGCAAGGTGATGGAGGAAGTGCAGAAGACCATGCCGGAAGGCGTGAAATACGAGATCGCGTATGACACGACGCAGTTCGTCCGCGCCTCTATCGACGCAGTGATTCATACGCTGCTCGAGGCCGTCGCGCTGGTGGTGCTGGTGGTGATCCTGTTCCTGCAGACATGGCGCGCCTCGATCATCCCGCTGGTCGCCGTGCCCGTGTCGATCATCGGCACCTTCGCGGTGATGTATGTCTTCGGCTTCTCCATCAATGCGCTCAGCCTTTTCGGCCTCGTGCTCGCCATCGGTATCGTCGTCGACGACGCCATCGTGGTGGTGGAGAATGTGGAACGCAACATCGAGGAAGGCCTATCCCCGCGCGAGGCGACCTATCGCGCCATGCGCGAGGTTTCCGGCCCGATCATCGCGATTGCGCTGGTGCTGGTCGCGGTGTTCGTGCCGCTCGCCTTCACATCGGGCCTGACCGGCCAGTTCTACCGCCAGTTCGCGCTCACCATCGCGATCTCGACGGTCATTTCGGCCTTCAACTCGCTGACGCTTTCCCCGGCGCTGGCGGCGATGCTGCTGCGCGGCCACGACGCGCCGAAGGATTGGCTCACCCGCGTCATGGACGGGGTGTTCGGCTGGTTCTTCCGCGGCTTCAACCGCGCCTTCGGAGCCGGCTCCAACGGCTATAGCCGTGGCGTGCGGGGCATCCTGTCACGCAAGACCATCATCATGGGGCTCTATCTCGTGCTGGTCGGCCTTACCTTCGTGATGTTCAACAAGGTGCCGGGCGGTTTCGTGCCGGGGCAGGACAAGCAGTATCTCGTCGGCTTCGCGCAATTGCCCGACGGGGCGACGCTGGACCGTACCGATGCCGTCATCCGGAAGATGAGCGACATTGCCGCCAAGCAGCCGGGCGTGGAGACGACCCTCGGCTTCCCGGGCCTGTCGATCAACGGCTTCACCAACTCCTCGAATGCGGGCATCGTATTCGTGATGCTGAAGCCTTTCGAGGAGCGGAAAGGCGCGGAGCTTTCGGGCAACGCCATCGCGATGCAGTTGAACCAGCAGTTCGCCGGCATCCAGGACGCATTCATCGCCATGTTCCCGCCCCCGCCCGTGATGGGTCTCGGCACGATCGGCGGCTTCAAGCTGCAGATCGAGGACCGCAACGGTCTTGGCTATGAAGCGCTCGACCAGGCGACCAAGGCGTTCCTCGGCAAGGCCTATCAGACGCCTGAGCTGGCCGGGCTGTTCTCCAGCTATCAGATCAACGTGCCGCAGCTCTATGCCGATATCGACCGCGCCAAGGCGCATCAGCTCGGCGTGGCGGTGACGGATGTGTTCGAAACGCTGCAGATTTATCTGGGCTCGCTCTATGTTAACGACTTCAACCAGTTCGGCCGGACCTATTCCGTCCGGATGCAGGCCGACGCGCCTTATCGCGCCCGGGCCGAGGATATCGGCAAGCTGAAGGTTCGCTCCAGCTCGGGCGAGATGATCCCGCTCGCGGTGCTGCTCGATGTCGAGCAAAGCGCCGGGTCCGAACGCACGATCCGCTATAACGGCTTCCTCTCCGCCGATATCAATGGCGGGCCCGCGCCGGGCTATTCGTCCGGACAGGCGCAGGATGCGATCGAGAGGATCGCGCAGGAGACGCTGCCGCCGGGCATCGGCTTCGAGTGGACGGACCTGACCTATCAGCAGATCCTTGCCGGCAACTCGAACCTGATCATCTTCCCGCTGGCGATCCTGCTCGTGTTCCTGGTGCTGGCGGCGCAATATGAAAGCCTCGCCCTGCCCTTCGCCATCATCATGATCGTGCCGATGGGGCTTCTGGCGGCGATGACCGGGGTTTGGCTCAGCCATGGCGACAACAACATCTTCACCCAGATCGGGTTGATCGTGCTGGTGGGCCTATCGGCGAAGAACGCCATCCTGATCGTCGAGTTCGCCCGAGAGCTCGAATTCGCCGGGATGACACCGAGGGAAGCCGCGGTGGAAGCAAGCCGCCTGCGTCTGCGTCCGATCCTGATGACCTCGATGGCCTTCATCATGGGCGTGGTGCCGCTGGTTCTCTCAACCGGTGCGGGCGCGGAAATGCGCCAGGCCATGGGCATCGCCGTCTTCGCCGGCATGATCGGCGTGACGGCCTTCGGCATCTTCCTGACGCCGGTGTTCTACGTGCTGCTGCGCGCACTCAGCGGAAACAAGCCGCTGAAGCATACGGGGGAAGGGACGATCCCCGTTCCACCGGAAGGCGCAGGCCATGCGCCGGCGGCGCAGAGCCACTGAAAACGAAACCCCGCGGATGGGAACATCCGCGGGGTTTTTTGTTTTGCCTATCGGAGGCTTTCCGTGTATCTTACTGACTATCTGACTAGGTGAAGCGATGAGCAAGCGAATAGAAGTAACAAAAACGAAGCGAGCGGTGACAGGCCGATGGAAGCTTGAAGACGCGAAAGCGCGCTTCAGCGAGGTGGTGCGAACCGCCCGCGAAGAGGGGCCGCAGCGCGTAAGCGTACGTGGCCGCGATGCAGTCGTGGTGATGAGCGTTGAGGAGTTCGAACGCCTCGTGCCGGAGGTACCCCGTGTGCCATTTGTTCAGTTCATGGAAAGCCTTCACCTTGATGGCCTTGACCTCGAACGTGAAATAGATCGCGGAAGGGACGTCGAGCTGTGAGGGGTTGGCTGCTTGACACCAATGTCGTAGCCGCTCTGATCAATCCGAATGGCGCTCCATCGGTGAAGCGCTGGGCCGAGGCTCAGGATGAAGAAAGCCTCTTCATCAGTGTGCTTACGCTAGGCGAATACGACAAAGGTATTCACAATCTACCCGCCAATCATCCAGACCGCCCACGCTATATGGCGACACGCGATGCGCTGGCGGATCGCTTCGGCGACCGTGTTCTCTCCCTTAGCGATGCAATCGTTTGGCGCTGGGGACGGATATCAGGCGAGATCAAACGTGGGAGCGGACATGCGCCGCCTGTAATCGATACGATGCTCGCCGCGACCGCGCTTGAATATAAGCTCTATCTGGTTACACGAGACGTGAAGGATACGAGATCGTCCGGTGCGGTCGTATTCGATCCATGGAATGACGACATGCAAATGTTCCACTAGCAAGTTGAGATAGCCCATCCCCTACTTCATCTTATAAACCTGCTCATCCCCCGGAAACGCCCGCGCCTTCACATCCTCCGCATAGGCCTTCACAGCCTCCTCTATGGCCGCCCCCACGGCACCATATTGCTTGACGAATTTCGGCGGGCGGGGGTTGAGGCCCAGCATATCCTCCAGCACCAGGATCTGCCCGTCGCACTCCTTCGAGGCACCGATGCCGATGGTGGGGATGGCGGTTTCACGGGTGATCTCGGCGGCGAGCGGCTCGACGATGCCTTCCAGCACGACGGCGAAGGCGCCGGCTTCCGCGACTGCCTGGGCATCCGCCTTGATCGCCGGCCAATGGGCGGGGTCGCGGCCTTGCGTCTTGAAGCCGCCGAGGATGTTGACCGACTGGGGCGTCAGGCCGATATGCGCCATGACGGGAATGCCGCGCTCGGTGAGAAAACGGATCGTCTCGGCCATGCGCGCGCCACCCTCCAGCTTCACCGCGCCGCAAGCGGTTTCCTTCATGATGCGGGCGGCGTTGCGGAAGGCTTCCGAGGGACTTTCCTCATAGGTGCCGAAGGGCATGTCCACGACGATGAGGGCCTTATTCGAGCCACGGACCACGGCGCGGCCATGCACGATCATCATGTCGAGCGTGACGCCGATAGTAGAATCCATCCCGTGCATGACCATGCCGAGGCTGTCGCCCACCAGCATGAAATCCGCGTAGCGGTCGACAATCGCCGCAGTATGGGCGTGATAGGCGGTGAGCGACACAATGGGCCGTCCGCCCTTCATCGCGCGGATTTCCGGGGCGGTAACGCGGCGGGTGGTGATTTCTCGGCTCATGGGCACCTCTTGGCGAATAGTGAATGGTGAAAGCGGCTATTCACCCTATCACTCTTTGATCGATCAACCGCACCTTACCGAAGCGGACGGTTAAGAGCACCACGACGGGTTTCTCGAATTTCCCGGTAAGCTTCGATAAATCCGCCGCATCGCGTATATCCACCGCCTCGATGGATCCACGCGGTTCGGCTTCAAGGACGTTCATCACCGCCTTGCGGATGGCTGTCACGGAGCGCTCGCCTTGTGCGGCCAGGCTTTGCGCTGCGTTCAGCGCCTTCGACAGCACCACGGCGGCCCTGCGGTCTTCGGCCGTCAGCAGCGCGTTGCGCGAGGAGCAGGCGAGGCCGTCCTCTTCGCGCACGGTCGGCACGCCGATGATTTCCACCGGCATATCCAGATCCGTCACCATGCGGCGGATAATGGCGAGTTGCTGGTAGTCCTTCTCGCCGAAGAAGGCGCGATCCGGCTGGACGATGTTGAAAAGCTTGGTGACAACGGTCGTCACGCCGCGAAAGTGGCCGGGGCGGAGTTTTCCCATCAGAACGCGGGAGAGGTTCGTCACTTCCACGATGGTTTCAGCGCCGGGGCGATAAATCTCAGCCACCTCAGGGGTGAAGACATAATCGACACCCTCCGCTTCCAGCAATTCCAGATCGCGCTTCAGGTCGCGGGGATAGGTGGAAAGGTCCTCGTTCGGACCGAATTGCGTCGGGTTGAGGAAGATCGACACGACGGTGATATCGCAAGCCTTGCGGGCCTCCCGCGCCAGCGTCAGATGGCCGATATGGAGATAGCCCATGGTCGGCACGAGGCCGATGGTATTACCGGAACGGCGTTCCGTTTTTAAGGCCGCGCGGAGGTCCGCGATGGTCGAAATGACGTTCATGGGTTGACCCCTATATCCAGCCCCACATCCAGCGTCGGCGCGGCCATGGTGATCTTCGAGGTCGAGATATAATCGACACCCGTTTCCGCAATAACCCGGATCGTATCGAAGGAAATGTTGCCGGAAGCCTCCAATTTGGCGCGATTTGCGGTCATTTTTACGGCTTTTTCAAGGACCGGCGGGGACATGTTGTCGAGGAGGATCACGTCCGCGCCTGCCCCCAGCGCCTGTTCCAATTGCTCGAGCGTATCCACCTCGATCTCGATCTTCACCAGATGCCCGGCATAGGCGCGCGCCCCTTCGATGGCTTCCGTGACGCCGCCAGCAACGGCGATGTGGTTGTCCTTGATGAGGATGGCGTCATCAAGGCCGAAGCGGTGGTTGGCGCCGCCGCCGCAGCGCACCGCATATTTGGCGAAGGCGCGCATGCCGGGCACGGTCTTGCGCGTGTCGCAGACCTTGGCGTTCGTATGGGCGATGAGATCCGCGAATTTCGCGGTGTAGGTGGCGATGCCGCTCAAATACATCAGGAAATTCAATGCCACCCGCTCGGCGGAAAGAATGGCGCGGGCATGTCCGGCGACCCGGGCGAGCGGCTGGCCGGGCGTGACTTTATCGCCATCCCTAGCCAATGCGATGAAGGAAAGGGTGGGGTCGAGCAGGGTGAATGCGGCTTCGGCCAGCGGCAGGCCGGCGATGATCCCCGCCTCGCGGGTGGTGAGCACCGCCTCCGCCTGCGCGCCTTCGGCGATGGTGGCTTGCGTGGTGATGTCGCCCGCGCGGCCCAGATCCTCGGCCAGCGCGGCGCGCACCGCATCCTCTATGAGTAATCGCGGCAGGACGGGCGGGTTGGGTCTGGGGGTCATCAGGCAAATTCCCTGTGGTTCTGGATAAAGCCGTCGGCTTCGGCAAGGGTAAGGCGGGAGCGGTGTTGCCATTCAGGCTTGGCGTCGGGGAAATCGGTGCGGAAATGCGCGCCGCGGCTTTCCTGGCGTTTTAAGGCGCTGACGGCGACGAGTTTGGCGGCAGTGAGCGCGTTGGTGAAGGCGGGGTTACGGTTGGTGCGTTCGAGGGCGAGGATGGTGTGGAGGCCCTCCTCCATGCCCGTGCGGTCGCGGATAACGCCGAAATGGGTGCTCATGGTTTTGCGGAGGAGGGTGATGGCTACGGCATTATCATGATCGACTGTCGAGCTAAAATGGACGCCCCCCTCTGTCCTGCCGGACATCTCCCCCTCAAGGGGGGAGATTGACTGGGAGGCCCGATTTCGCCAATCGTCAATGTTGCCGAAGGAAGAACCGTCACCGATGAAGGCCAATCTCCCCCCTTGAGGGGGAGATGTCCGGCAGGACAGAGGGGGGTGATCCTTGCGCGATGTTTTAACCGAAAAACACGCCTCAACATCCCCCGCCACCCGCGCGGCGAACACCACCGCCTCAAGAAGCGAATTCGACGCCAGCCGGTTGGCGCCATGCACTCCCGTCGAGGCCACTTCGCCGCAGGCCCATAACCCTTCGAGCGAGGTTCGGCCCTGGGTATCGGTCAAAACACCGCCCATGAAATAATGCGCTGCCGGGACGATGGGGATCGGCTGCGTCACCGGATCGATGCCGACTTCCCGGGCATAGCCATAAACGGTAGGGAATTCCTCAGGGAAGCTTGCGCCGACGGCCTTTGTGCAGTCGAGCCATGCGCCCCTCCCCGCCATGACTTCCGCGAAAATGCCGCGCGCCACCACGTCGCGCGGGGCCATCTCGGCCGCCGGATGGAGCGCCTGCATGAAGCGTTCGCCGCGGTCGTTGACGAGCATCGCGCCATGGCCGCGCAAGGCTTCCGTCGCGAGCGGTGCGGGGTCCTTGCCAACGTCGAGCGCGGTGGGGTGAAACTGCACGAACTCCATGTCCGCCACGATTGCCCCGGCCCGCGCGGCCATCCCGACGCCTATGCCCAGGGCTTCGGGCGGATTGGTGGTCACCGCATAGAGATGGCCGATGCCGCCGGAGGCGAGCACCACGGCACGGGCGGGGAGATGGAAGCGCTCACCTTCGCCACGGGCGAGAATGCCGGTCACCCGGCCCCCCTCCTTAAGAATGTCTTCGGCGATACAGTTTTCCAGCACCTCGATGGAGGGCGTGCGGCGCACCGCCTCCACCAGCGCCTGCATGATGGCGCGGCCCGCCATGTCGCCGCGCACCCGGACCACCCGGCTTTGCGAATGCGCCGCCTCGCGGGAGACCTGCAAACGCCCCTGAAGATCACGGTCGAACGGGACGCCGTAGGAAAGGAGATCATGGACACGCGCGGCGGCCTCAGTGACCATGCCTTTCGCGATTTCCTCGTCCACGATGCCGTCGCCTGCGGCGAGCGTATCGGCCAGATGCTGCTCGATGGTATCGCCGTCCGCCACGGCGGCCGCAATGCCAGCTTGCGCCCACGCCGACGACGCGCCATGGCCGATGGGCGCGGCGGCGAGAACAGTGACCGGACGCGGCGCGAGTTTGAGCGCGCAGAAGAGGCCTGCGAGACCACCGCCGACGATGATGATGTCGTTAGTGGGCATGGGGGGCCTCGTTGGAAAAGCGTTGCGCTTGACGAACACCCCCCTCTGTCCTGCCGGACATCTCCCCCTCAAGGGGGGAGATTACACTGTCATGGCCGGTCGGCACCAATCGTAAACGTTGCAGAAGGAAAGCGGAGCGTCGTGCCAGCCAATCTCCCCCCTTGAGGGGGAGATGCCCGGCAGGGCAGAGGGGGGTAAACAGCATCGACGTTCCCTCAATTCCGCAAATTTACCATGCGTTCCACCGCGCGGCGGGCGCGCTCGGCTATTGTGGGATCGACGTGGATTTCCTCGCGCATGAAGAGGAGGCTGTCCAGAATCTTCGGCAAGGTGATGCGCTTCATGTGGGGGCAGAGGTTGCAGGGCTTGACGAATTCGACGCCGGGCAAGTCCGCCTCGATGTTCGACGCCATGGAGCATTCGGTGACGAGCAGCACCTTGGCGGGACGGTTCTTCCGGACGTAATCGATCATGCCGCTGGTCGAGCCGGCGAAGTCCGAGACGGCCACCACTTCCGGCGGGCATTCGGGATGGGCGATGATCTGGATGGAAGGGTCGGTTTCCTTGTAGGCGAGCAATTCCTCAGGCGTGAAGCGCTCATGCACCTCGCAATGGCCCTTCCACGTCAGCACCTTGACCTTTGTCTGCGCGGCGACATTCTGCGCCAGGAACTCGTCGGGGATGCAGAGGACGCGGTCGGTGCCGAAGCTTTCCACCACCTCCACCGCATTGGCTGACGTGCAGCAGATGTCGCTCTCGGCCTTCACCTCGGCCGATGTGTTGACATAGGTGACGATGGGTACGCCCGGATAGGTCTCGCGCAGCAGCCGCACATCGGCGCCGGTGATGGATTCCGCCAGCGAGCAGCCGGCGGCCATGTCGGGCATCAGCACGGTCTTTTCCGGGTTCAACAGCTTCGACGTTTCGGCCATGAAATGCACGCCGCACTGGACGATGATTTCGGCATCCACCCTTGTCGCCTCGCGGGCGAGCTGCAGCGAGTCGCCTACGATATCGGCCACGCAGTGGAAGATTTCCGGCGTCTGGTAATTATGGGCGAGGATGACGGCCCCGCGCTCCTTCTTCAGCCGGTTGATCGCGGCGATATAGGGCGCATGGACCGGCCATTCGATGCGCGGGATATGGTGCGCCACGCGCTCGTAAAGATGCTCGGTCTCCCGCGCCACCTCGGGCGTGAATTCCAGCGCGGGCATTTCCTTTATCCCGAACCGCTCCGCCGCGGTCGCCTTCGCCGTGATTGCTGCTGCCGCATTCGCCGTCATGCCATGCCCTCCCGCTATTTATGCTCACTTTGAGCATAATCATGCGCAAAAGAAAAACGGCCAATGCCGTCGCGCAGGACAGTATGACCATAATGGCCGCGCTGCAAGCGGGGTTGTCATAAAAAGTTCGCACCCTCCTTCCCCTTGCGGGGATTGAGGAGCGGTCGGCCAAAGGCCGAGGAAAAGCCAACGATTTGGCTTTTCCAGCGACGAACGCCGCGTTAGCGGGCGGATGGGGGTGGTGACGTTTGCGCGTTTGCCGACGAACGTAGCGCAAACGTCACCACCCCCACCCGACCCTTCGGGCCACCCTCCCCGCAAGGGGAGGAGGGAGGGAAAGGCGGAAGATCAAATTCCCTGATCAAAGGTTCAAACCAATTCGTTTGAATGATCGATGTCCGTGGTTACATTCACATCTTCCGATTGACGCAGGAATCATCCCATGACCTCCTCCGCGAAGCAAAACCATTTGCCCTGGCTCATCATCGCCTCGGGCTGCCTGATTGCGCTGATGACCTTCGGGCCGCGTTCGGCCATGGGCATATTCCAACTGCCGATGCTGAGCGAGAAGGGCTGGGACCGCACGACATTCGGCCTCGCCATGGCGCTGCAGAATTTGTTCTGGGGCGCGGGGCAACCCTTTTTCGGCGCGATTGCGGATAAATATGGCACATGGCGGGTGCTGGTCATGTCGGCGCTGCTCTATGCGAGCGGGCTTCTGATGATGGCCCATGCGAGCGCGCCGCTGTGGCTGCATATGGGTGGCGGCATTCTCATCGGTCTCGGCGTTGCAGCGGGCTCGTTCGGCATCGTGCTCTCCGCCTTCGCGCGCAATGTGCCGGCGGAGAAGCGCACCTTCGTCTTCGGGCTCGGCACGGCGGCGGGGTCGGCGGGCATGTTCGTCTTCGCGCCGATCAGCCTGGGCCTTATCGAGCGCTTCGGCTGGTCGGACGCGCTGGTCTATATGGGTATCGCCATGCTAGTCATCCCCGTGCTGGCGGTGCCGCTCAGGGGCAATTCGTCGAGCGGGCGAATTGCGCAGGATGCCTACAAGCAATCCATCGGCGCGGCATTGCGCGAGGCGCTGGGGCATAAGAGCTATCTGTTGCTGACTGCCGGGTTCTTCGTCTGCGGTTTCCAGGTGGCCTTCATCACCGCGCATTTCCCGGCCTATATCGCGGATATCGGCATCGAGCCGCATTATGCCGTGTGGGGGCTGGCGCTGATCGGCTTCTTCAATATCATCGGCTCGCTGGCGTCGGGCGTCATCAGCCAGAGGACGTCGAAGCCGATTTTCCTGTCGCTGCTTTATCTGGCGCGCTCGGTGCTCGTCGCCGCCTTCCTGCTGCTGCCGCAGTCGGGCATGTCGGTGCTGATCTTCTCGGGGCTGATGGGGCTTCTTTGGCTGTCCACCGTGCCGCCGACGAATGCCCTCGTCGCCATCATGTTCGGCACGCGCTATCTAGGAATGCTGGGCGGCCTCGTCTTCTTCTCGCACCAGATCGGCTCGTTCCTCGGCGTCTGGCTCGGCGGTTATCTCTATGACCGCTTCGGCTCCTACGATCCGGTGTGGTGGTTCGGCGTGGTGCTGGGTCTCTTCGCGGCGCTGGTGCATTGGCCGATCCGCGAGAGCCCGGTGGAGAGGCCAGCGCTGCAGGCGGCGGAGTGAGGGCTACTCGCCGAAAAAGGCGTAGAGTTCGAAGAGAGTCATGACGAGAGCCTCCTTAGCTCAAGCCATGCCTACTGCTGCAGCTTAATTCGATTGCCGCGGTTTGCTATCATTTTTGGCCCGGTCCTTGCGGGTTATGAAAAGCATAAGTGCTGCGATCAGTAATGCGCACCTCGCCACCATCAAATTATCTGCATGGCGCGGAAGAAGAATCAATCGGGAAAAGGCGCGTTTACCACCTTCCCCAACGCCGCCATGAACCCCGCCCGCGCTTCCGGCGGGGTCAAGGCTCGTGGTTCCCAGACGTGGCGCATCAGGAAATAGCCGGTCATGCGGAAGGCGGCGTCGATTTCGGCGAGGGAATCGGCGCGGACGCGGGTGTCGGAGACGAATTCCGGCAGGGGCAGCAGCTTGTCGGCGTAGGGCGCTCCTGCGTCACGCGAAACGGCGCGGCCTGATTTCGGCGAGACATAGGCGAGGTGCTCGCGGCTGCCCGTCGCCGCGCAGGCGGTCAGGTCCAGGCCGAAGCCCAGTTCCTCCAGCATCATCACCTCGAAGCGCAAGAGCAATTCGCCTGCCGCCATCGGATCGCCGAAATGCTCGATCATCAGGCCGAGCGTTTCGTACAAAGCCGGATGCGGGTCGCGCTCGGGCAGGAGACGCAAGTGCGCAGCGGCGAGCTGGATGCCGTAGAGCGCCACCGGCATTTCAATGAGGCGCGCGGCGGCGAAGCTCAGGGGCTCGATCTGGAATGTGCCCATATGCTCGTCGAGCCGGGCATACCACAGCGCATCGACGCGGTTGCCGGGCTGCAGCAGAGGCTGCTGCTTGCGCGAACGCCCCCCCCGCACCAGCCCCAGATGCCGCCCATGGGCGCGGGTCATCAATTCGACAATGACGCTCGTCTCGCCATGCCGCCTCGTGCCGAGGATGATGCCTTCATCGCGCCATTCCATGGGATAGGTTCCATTCAAACGTTGGCGTGGAAGCCCCCTACCCCGGAAACTCCAGCCCCATCTCGCGATACCGCTCGGGGTCGTTGCCCCAATTGTCGCGCACCTTGACGAAAAGGAACAGATGCACCGGCTGTTCCAGCATTTCTGCGATTTCCTTGCGCGCGGCCTGGCCGATGGCCTTGACCGTTTCGCCCTTGTGGCCGAGGACGATCTTCTTCTGGCTCTCGCGCTCGACATAGATCACCTGCTCGATGCGCACCGAGCCGTCCTTGCGCTCTTCCCAGCGCTCCGTCTCAACCGTCGAGGCGTAGGGCAGTTCCTCGTGGAGGCGAAGGTACAGCTTCTCGCGCGTGACTTCCGCGGCGAGCTGGCGCATCGGCATGTCGGAGATCTGGTCTTCCGGATAATACCAGGGGCCGACCGGCAACGCCTTGGCGAGATAGTCGCGCAGATCCTTGCAGCCGGAGCCGGTCAGCGCGGAGATCATGAAAGTGCGCTCGAAGTGGATTTTTTCGTTCGCCTTTGCGGCAAGATCGAGGAGAGAGGGCGGATCGACGCGGTCAACTTTGTTTAAAACAAGGATTTTCGGCTGGCGCACATCCTTGAGACTGTCAAGAATGGCTTCCGCCTCCTCGTTGAGCCGGCCCTGCGCGTCGATGATGACGAGCACCAGATCGGCATCGCGCGCGCCGCCCCAGGCGGTCGTCACCATGGCGCGGTCGAGCCGGCGCTTGGGGCGGAAGATGCCCGGCGTGTCGATGAGCACGATCTGGGTGCGGTCGTGGATCAGGATGCCGCGCACCAGCGCGCGGGTCGTCTGGACCTTGTGCGTGACGATGGAAACCTTGGTGCCGACGAGCTGGTTCACCAGCGTGGATTTGCCCGCATTCGGCGCGCCGATGAGCGCGACGAAGCCGGAGCGCGTCGGGCCATCGTTCTCGCCTTGCGGGATGGATGGTTCGGTCATTGCACTCCTTCTTCCGCTTCCGGACGCTGCCACACGCCCTCACGGTATAATATCTCGGCGGCGGCGTTCTGCTCGGCGATTCTCTTGGACCGGCCGATTCCGACAGCCGCATCGAAGCCCGCCACTGTCACCTCCACGGTGAATTGGGGGTCGTGATCCGGCCCGACGCGGCTCTTGATGACATAGCGGGGCTGTGCGCCCTTCTGCTGGTGCGCCCATTCCTGCAATTCGGTCTTCGCATCGCGGCGGCCCGCTTCGGTTTCGCGCGAACGCGGCTCCCAGTAGCGGCGGATGAAGGGGCGGACCGCATCGAGCCCCCCTTCCAGATAGATGCTGGCGATCAGCGCCTCGATGACATCGGCGCGCACATTCATCAGCCGCTTTTCGGTCATCAGCGCCTTGATGTCGGCCCCGGTGCGAATGAGCGCATGAAGGCCGATCTCGTCGGCGATGGCGGCGCAGGTCTCGGCATTGACGAGCGCGTTGAGCCGCACCGACAATTCGCCCTCGGCGGCCTTCGGAAAGGCGGCGAACAGCATTTCCGCAACGACCAGGCCCAGAACGCGGTCGCCCAGGAATTCCAGCCGCTCATAATTCGCGCCGGCCTGCTGCCGCGCGCTCGCATGGGTCAATGCCCGTTCGAGCCGCGCGGGGTCGCTGAATGTGTGCCCCGTCTTTTCCTCAAGAAATCGCGCAATATCGATCTTGCCCGTCATGCCTACTCGGTTTCCAGCTTCTTGAGCGGCGGCTCGGAATTGACCGAAGTGAACAGACGGCTCAGGCGCAGATCCGCCGGCCAGCGCCAGATCTCCAGCGGGCTTGCGCCCCTGGCGATGGAGAAGAAGATGACATTGGCGCGCCCGACCAGATTTTCGAACGGCACGTAGCCGACCGTGAAACGGCTATCGAGCGAATTGTCTCTGTTATCGCCCATCATGAAATAATGGCCGGCAGGCACTTCGAAGACGCGCGTGTCGTCGCCGATGGAGTTGGGCGCGAGCTCGAGCGTGTCGTAGCTGACGCCGTTGGGCAGCGTCTCGCGATAGACCTCGACCGGGCGATTCTGCTCGGTGATGTCAGGGTTGTTGATCTCGCCGATCTTCTCGCGCTTGACCGGCACGTCGTTGATGTAAAGCACGCCCTGGCGCATCTGGATACGGTCGCCCGGAAGGCCGACGACGCGCTTGATATAATCGACGGAGGGGTCGCTCGGCAGCTTGAAGACGACAATGTCGCCGCGCTTCGGCTCGCTCGCCCAGATGCGCCCGGAGAACAGATCCGGCGAGAAAGGCAGCGAGAAATGCGAATAGCCATAGGAGAATTTGGAGACGAAGAGATAATCACCCTCCAGCAGCGTCGGCCGCATCGAGCCCGAGGGGATGCTGAAAGGCTGGAACAGAAATGTCCTTATGATCAGCGCGAGGATCAGGGCCTGCACGACGACGCTCAAGGTTTCCCCGAAGCCGCCGGATTTTTTCGCTTCGCTCTTGTCGGACACGCTCATCAGTTCTCCGATTACACTCTCGGCGTTTTATTAGCCGTTACAATTGCGTGAAGCAATCCAGCCCATGCGAATGCCTGAGGATTGGTAAATGTCAGGACGAAGGCAGCGCCTCAATGATTACAAATGCCTGCGCCAGAGGGAAATCATCGGTAATGGTCAAATGTATGGCAGCGGTGTGACCGGGCGGCACAATTCGGGCAAGCCGCGCCGCCGCGCCATTCGTCAGCTTCATGGTCGGCTTGCCCGACGGCAGATTGACCACACCCATGTCGCGCCAGAACACGCCGTCCGACATGCCGGTGCCGAGCGCCTTGGCGCAGGCCTCCTTGGCGGCGAAGCGCTTGGCATAGGAGGCGGCGCGCTGGGCGCGGGCATCGGACTTTGCCCGCTCGATGTCGGTGAAAACCCGGTGGGTGAAGCGCTCGCCATGGCGCTCCAGCGTCTTTTCGACCCGGCGGATATCGATGAGATCGCTGCCGATGCCGATGATCATGCCGCGCAGGCCCTCGCTCTCAGCCGTTCCAGCCGCTTGCGACGGAAGGCGGCGGTGGCCCAGCGCGCGGCCACATAGACGGCCAGCGCGAAGACAAGCCCGAGCACCGTCGAGCCGAACAGCATCGGCTTCAGCACGGGCCCCCATATATCGGCGAGGTTGAAATGCTGAAGGAACCGGCCGAGATGGTCCGGCATGTCCGCCGACGAGAGATTCCCGGTCAGCAGGAACCGGCCGAACTCGAAGGTCGCGCCCCAGATGACGGGGATGGTCAGTGGATTGGCGACCGTCGTGCCCAGCGCCGCCGCCGCCACATTGCCCGCGCATAGCCAGGCAAGAATAATGGCGATGATAATGTGGAAGCCGAAAAACGGCGTGAAAGCCGAAAACACACCGACCGCCAGCCCCGCCGCGACCGCATGGGGCGAAGCGGTGATCCGCATCAGGCGCTTCCCCATATAGCGGAACGAACGGGAAAATGACCGCCGCGGCCAAAGCCAGGTGCGCAGCCGTTCTCTGAAACCTGCTGGTTTGCGGCGTTGAAAAAGCATGAGAGTTTCATAGCGGGAATAAGGGACTAAGGGAATAGGCGAAGCATAGTAAGCAGGCACGTCTCAGCCCGGCACCCATTTGCTGCCTATGGCTGCGGGTTCATCAATGCCTTCCGGAAGGTCGGTGAAGGCGCGCGAGTCGGAAGGGCGCCGGCCCGGCTTGGTCGGATGCGTCATTTCATGAATGATCTCATCCGCCGATGCGACCACGCCGACGCGTTCCAGCCCGCGCAGCATTCCAACGGTCGAGAGAAGATGCAGATGCGGCGGCTTGTTGAAAACACGGATGGCTGCATCCTCGAACAGGATCGCCACCGGGTCGCCGGGGCGCAGAAATTTGCGCAAGCCCTCGTCCGAGGACATGAAATCGACAATGGCCAATTCTCCGGCATTCTTCTTCAACCGCTCGCCGCGCTGCCGTTTCCGGCGCTGCTCCTGTCCGATATCGGTGGCCTCGATCATAAAGGGCGGCCGGTTGCCGTCGATGAATGTCTTGACTTCCCTATCCTTGAGATAGGCGGGGTCGCTTGTCAGTTCGTCATAGACCGCATCGACAACCACGAGCGGCATTTCAAGCGCCAGCAGGAGGTGCAATTGATCCGCCACCCACAGGCTGTTGAACGGCCCGGAATCCGGAATAATGAGCGTGCAGCGCTTCATGATTGTTTCCAAAGCCGGGCCAAGGTGACGGCCTGATTTTCGATTTCGTGAGCGGGGGGAAGCGGCATCGGCAGGTCGGCATCGCCAAGCGCGACCAGCAGTTCCTCGTAATCACGTAAGCCGAGCCGTCGGATCGCTTCGTCGCGGGCGATTTGCCCCTTCGAATAGGCCAGCAAAGGGTCATCCTCCCCAATATTGGAGATATCCGAAGTAATCGCCTCCAGATGCTCACGGACAATCGCGGTCATCGTCGTCCCATGGCTGGCGGCATAAGCCTTGGCCCGGGCTACGAGCTTGTCAGGCAGATTGAATGTGGTGTTTTTCAGCATCAGTGAAATCTCCAATCACATATATATGTGATGACCGATGGAAAAACAATAAATGGTCGGAAATCGGGGCAGTAGGGCATTCGTTTCTACTACTCCCTTACTTCCCTCCCCCATAATACCTTGGCGGCACACCCAGCATCCGCTTGAACATGGTCGTAAAAGCGGGGACGCTGTCGTATCCCAGATCGAGCGCCACGCTCGTCACCGGCTCGCCATCGGCGAGGCGCGGCAGGGCGGCGAAGAGGCAGGCTTGCTGGCGCCAGAGCGAGAAGCTGAGGCCCGTTTCGCGCTGGAAGGTTCGGGTGAAGGAGCGGCGGCTCATGGCGAGTTTTTCGGCCCATTCATCGATCGTGGCGCGGGGAGACGGCTTTTCGATGAAACGACGGCAGAGCGCGGCGAGCCTGGCATCGGTGGGGAAAGGCAAGCCCAGCGGCTTTTCCGGCAGGGTATGCAGATCGCGCAGGATCAATTCGATCACCAGCGCGTCGCGGCTGCCGGGTTCGGGTATGCTGTCGGAGGAGGTGGCGTCGTCGATGAGGCTGCGCATCAGGTCGGTCAGCCCCACCACATGGAGATGGTCGGGCACACCGGCGACCGCATCGACGGCGACATAGATGGAGCGCATCAGGACCTCGCCTAATATTTCCACCGAATGCTCCACGCCCGCCGGTATCCAGATCGCGTGGTCGCCCGGCACCATCCAGCGTCCGGCATCCGTCGTCACCAAAACCACCCCTTGCGAAGCGCATAGAAGCTGGGCGCGGCTATGGCTGTGACGCGGCACGAAATAGCCGTCGGGATATCTCGTCGGAAGCGCAATCAGCGGTCCCTGCATATTTTCGAGCATGAAAAGACGCTGCTGATGCAGTTTTTGCAGTTCTTCCCTCTCCATCGAGAGAAATTCGGGGAATAGCTGCCGTCTCATCAGTTTGGCCCAATCGCGAAAGAAATGGACCAAACCACGAAAGCAGGTTGCTTGCAACTTCTGTAGAACCGGCCCCTGCAACGATCCCGTGGCCGGGGCTTACGGCCACGCAAGCAATTTTCCGGAGTCTATCGTGACCGATACCACCGCCGCGGCCGACCGGCCCATCAGCTCAGCCGTCGAGACGACGACGATGAGCATCATCCTCGCGGTCAGTTTCAGCCATCTGCTCAATGACATGATGCAGTCGCTGCTGCCCGCGATGTATCCGATGCTGAAGGACAATTATCAGCTCGATTACTGGCAGATCGGGCTTTTGACCTTTACCTTCCAGGTCACGGCCTCGATTCTGCAGCCGATCATCGGGCTTTATACGGACAAGCGGCCGATGCCCTATTCCCTGTCGGTTGGCATGGGCTTCACCCTCATCGGGCTGGTCATGCTTGCCTTCGCGCGGCATTATCCGCTGCTTCTGGCGGGCGCGGCCTCCGTCGGCATCGGCTCGTCGATCTTCCATCCGGAATCCTCGCGCGTGGCGCGGCTTGCCTCGGGCGGAAAGCACGGGCTGGCGCAATCGCTGTTCCAGGTCGGCGGCAATTTCGGCACGGCAATCGGCCCGCTGCTGGCGGCCTTCATCGTGATGCCGCGCGGCCAGGGCAGCGTGGCGTGGTTCTCCGTCGCCGCGCTGCTGGGCATGTTCATCCTGTGGCGGGTGGGCAACTGGTATGCGCACTACCGTTCGACCAATGCCAACCGCCCGACGCCGAACCGGACGCTGCCCCTGCCCCGCCAGAAGGTGATCGTCGCGCTCGTGGTGCTGGCGATCCTGACCTTCACCAAGAACATCTACCTCGCAAGCATATCGAGCTATTACACCTTCTACACCATGCAGACCTTCGGCGTTTCGGTACAGGCCTCGCAGCTGCTGCTGTTCCTGTTCCTCGGCGCGGTCGCGCTCGGCACGATCCTTGGCGGCCCCATCGGCGACAAGATCGGTTCGCGCGCCGTCATCTGGTTCTCGATCCTCGGCGTTCTGCCCTTCACGCTGGCGCTGCCTTACGCCAGCCTGCCGGTGACGGCGGTGCTGACCGTGATCATCGGCTTCATCCTCGCCTCGGCCTTCCCCGCCATCGTCGTCTTCGCACAGGAGCTGGTGCCGGGCCGGGTCGGCATGATCGCCGGGCTGTTCTTCGGCTTCGCCTTCGGCATGGCCGGCATCGCCGCCGCCGTGCTCGGTCTTGTCGCGGACGCCAAGGGCATATCGTATGTTTATACGATCTGCTCCTATCTGCCGCTGCTCGGGCTGCTGACGGTGTTCCTGCCGAATATGCGGAAGGGTTAAGGGAGTAGGGGAATAGGGGAGTAAGGGAATATGTTAGCAGCGTATTTCCTACTCCCTTACTCCCTTATTCCCTTATTCACCTACTCCCTTAAACCGCCGCACTGAACGCATGTGCATGATCCTCCCGGAAGGCGTCGAACACCGCCGCCGCGAGGCGAACGAAGGGTCTTCCGCGCTCGGTCATGGTGACCCTGTTTCCCTCCAGGCGAAGGATTCCCTCGACGGCCAGGCGCTGCAAGGCCATTTTCTCCCCGGAGAGGTCGAGAGAGGGCGCGGCGCCTGCGAGATCGACGGCGAAATCGCACATCAGGCACTCGATGATGCCGGAGCGGATATGGTCTTCTTCGGTGAAGACATGACCGCGCGTCGTGGCGAGCCTGCCCTCCGCAATCGCTCTGCCATATTGCCCGATATCGGCCCTCGTTTGAGCGAATCCCTCGCCGAAGCGCGAGATGGAGGATGGGCCGAAGCCGATCAGCGTCTCGCAATTATCGTCCGTATAGCCCTGGAAATTGCGGTGGAGACGCCCCTCGCCCGCCGCAATTGCCAGCGCGTCGCCGGGCCTGGCAAAATGGTCGATGCCGATGGGGGCATAGCCATGGGCCGCGAAGCTTGCCGCCACCGCCCTCGCCTGCTCGAAACGCTCGACGCTGCCCGGCAGCGCCCGCTCGTCGATCAGGCGCTGGTTGGCGCGGCGCCGCGGCAGATGCGCATAGCCGTAACAGGCGACACGGTCGGGCGACAGGCCCGCCACCGCCTCGCAGGTGGCGCGCAATGAAGCAACGGTCTGGTATGGGAGGCCGTAGATAAGATCGAAGTTGAGGTTTTCGATGCCTGCATCGCGCAGGCTGGTCACCGCCCTGGCGATGGTCTCAAAAGGCTGGATGCGGCCGATGGCACGCTGCACCGTGGGGTCCACGTCCTGCACGCCGAGGCTCGCGCGGTTGACGCCGAGCGCGGCCAACTCTCTTGCCATGTCAGGCGTCACATAGCGCGGGTCAAGCTCGATGGCATGCTCCATCGATGGCGAGAAATGGAAATAGCGCTCCAGCGTCTCGACGATATGGCGAAGACCATCGGCGCCCAGAATGGTAGGCGTGCCGCCGCCCCAATGCAGTCGCGTCACGCCCGGCCGTGTGCGCATCAGGCCGCCGACGAGGTTTATCTCGTCGATGATGGTCTCTTCCGAGGTGCGGATGACATCGTTGCGGATCGCGGATTTGGTGAAGCAGCCGCAGTAGTAGCAGATCTGGCGGCAATAGGGGACGTGGATATAGAGCGATACCGCATCCTCCGCCCGCACATTGGCAAGCCAGCTTGCATGCTGCTCCGGCGTGACCGGCGAAAAATCGGCGGCGGTGGGATAAGAGGTATAACGCGGCACGGCCAGTGCCGCATAGCGTTTGATGTAGGTATGATCGATCGCGGTAACTGACATTCGCCCCGTCCGCTTCCATTTCCGATTACCCGTTGTATGGCATTCGGCGATAGCGGCCTTGATGGGGATCAAATGTGGAAATGCGGGCGCTCTACGTCGCCCCTCTGTCCTGCCGGGCGGGCTCGCGCCCTTCCCTCCCCCTTGCGGGGAGGGTGGCCCGAAGGGTCGGGTGGGGGTGGTGACGCGCGCGCCACGTTCTTCAGCAAAAGCACAAACGTCACCACCCCCATCCGCCCGCTCCGCGGGCACCTTCCCCGCAAGGGGGAAGGAGGGCGCCAGTCCTTCAAATATTCCTGCTCCCCGGCTTCACCGCCGGTATCGCCGCCAGTTCCGGCGGCAGATTGTCGGGCGCATAAGCAGGCACTTCATATTCCGCCAGCGCGATCAGCCGTGTGCCGACATCGGCCTTGCCCGCCGAGCGGTCGACGATACAGGCGGCGGCGAGTACCTCTGCGCCGATTCCCTTGAGGCAGTCGATGGTTTCGCGGATTGAGAGGCCTGTCGTGACGATGTCCTCGACGATCACCACGCGCGCACCTTCGGGAATCTCGAAGCGGCGCAGCCGGAAGACGCCGTTCTCACGCTCCACCCAGATCGAGGGAACGCCGAGATGGCGGGAGGTCTCATAAGATGGAATGAGCCCGCCGATGGCCGGACCCACGACATAATCGATCCGGCCCAGCCCGGCTCCCTCGATCTTCTCGGCCAGTGCCTTGCAGAGTTTCTCGGTCTTGTCCGCATGCATGAAGACACGCGCCTTCTGAAGAAAGACGGGGCTGCGCAAGCCTGATGTCAGAATGAAATGGCCTTCCAGGATGGCTCCCGCCTCGCGGAAGACGGCAAGGACGTCGTCGGTGTTCATGGGTATTCCTAGTTTTATCCGTTAACCCGCCGCACGTCGCTGACGCAGGCGCTTTCCTTCAGTTGGGAGATGATGCGGTTCAGATGCTTCAGGTCCCACACCTCGATATCCATGATCATTTCGGTGAAGTCAGGGGCCGTGCGGACCATCGAGAGATTGTGGATATTGGCGTCGTTGCTGGAAGTGACCTGCGCGATTTCAGCAAGCGAGCCCGGCGAATTGATCGCGGTGACGCTGATGCGGGCGGGGAAGCGCTCCTTCATCTGCTCGTCTATATCCCAGCGCACGTCGATCCATCGCTCCGGCTGGTCGTCATAGGCGGTCAGGGCCGGCGACTGGATGGGATAGATGGTGATGCCTGCCCCCGGCTGTAAAATGCCGACGATGCGGTCGCCCGGCACCGCGCCCTCCGGCGAGAAGCGCACCGGCAGATCAGCATTGGCGCCGCGGATCGGCAAAGCGCGCTTGCCGCCGGCCTCGGGGGTCCTGGCGACAGCCGCCGCTTTCGCCTCCGCCTCGCCGCCCTCCGGCACCTTGAAGATCATGCCGGCGGCATTCTGAATGTTGAACCAGCCCTTTTCGCCGCCCTTGGCGGGGCTGTGCAGCGTGGCGCGCGTATCTTGGTAATCCGGATGGACCGCCCGCACCACATCCGTGGATGGCAGTTCGCCGCGCCCGACAGCGGCCAGCACGTCCTCCACATCCTTGCGCGCCAGACGCGGCAGGCCCTGCTTCAGGCTGTCCTTGGAAAAGGTCTTGCCCGCGCGCTCGAAGGCGCGTTCCAGAATGCGCATGCCGAGGCCCGAATATTGCTTGCGCACCGCCACGCGAGTGGCGCGGCGGATGGCGGCGCGGGCCTTGCCTGTCACGACGACCGATTCCCAGGCGGCGGGCGGCACCTGCGCCTTGGAGCGAATGATCTCCACCTCGTCGCCATTCTGGAGTTCCGTCATCAGCGGCATGATGCGGCCATTGACCTTGGCGCCGACGCAGCTATCGCCCACATCGGTATGGACAGCATAGGCGAAGTCGATAGGCGTCGCGCCGCGCGGCAGGGCGATGAGCCGGCCCTTGGGCGTGAAGCAGAAGACCTGATCCTGAAAGAGTTCGAGCTTGGTGTGCTCCAGAAACTCTTCCGGGTTGTCGCCCTCGGCCAGCGCCTCGATGGTCTGGCGCAGCCAGGCATAGGCATTGGTCTCGGTGGAGATGGTGTGCGGATTTTCAGCGCTGCCGCGATCCTTGTAAATAGAATGGGCGGCGACGCCATATTCGGCGATCTCGTCCATCTCGCGGGTGCGTATCTGCAATTCCACGCGCTGGCGCGACGGGCCGATGATGGTGGTGTGGATGGAGCGGTAATCGTTCTGTTTGGGCGTCGAGATATAATCCTTGAAGCGGCCCGGCACCATCGACCAGCTGGTGTGGATGATGCCCAGCGCCCGATAGCATTCCTCCACCGTATCGACGATGACGCGGAAGCCGAAAATGTCGGACAATTGCTCGAAGGAGAGCGCCTTGGTCTCCATTTTGCGGAAGACCGACCAGGGCTGCTTCTGGCGGCTCTTGACGGTGGCCTTGATGCCGTTCTTCTTGAAAAGCTCGGAGAGGTCGCGCTCAATCTTCTGCAGGAGGCCGCGGTTCTTTTCCAGGAGCTCGGCGAGCCGGTCAGTGATCGCCTTCCACGCTTCGGGGTTGATATAGCGGAAGGCCAGTTCCTCCAGCTCCTCGCGCATATCCTGCATGCCCATGCGCCCGGCAAGCGGCGCATAGATATCCATCGTCTCCTCGGCGATGCGCAGGCGTTTGTCCTCGCGCATGACGCCAAGGGTGCGCATGTTGTGGAGACGGTCGGCAAGCTTGACGAGCAGGACGCGCACGTCCTCGGAGATGGCGAGCAAGAGCTTGCGCAGGTTTTCCGCCTGCACCGCCTTCTTGGAGACGAGGTCGAGCTTCTTGAGCTTGGTCAGCCCCTCCACCAGCTTGCCGATATCCGGGCCGAAGAGCTGGTCGATCTCCTGCCTTGTGGCGGTCGTATCCTCGATCGTGTCATGCAGGAGCGCGATGGCGATGGTCGCCTCATCCAGATGCATGTCGGTGAGGATGGCGGCGACTTCGAGCGGGTGGGAGAAATAAGGATCGCCGGAAGCCCGCTTCTGGCTGCCATGCTTCTGCATGGCGTAGACATAGGCCTTGTTGAGAAGCGCCTCGTTGACGTCCGGCTTGTAACGCTGGACGCGTTCGACAAGCTCGTACTGGCGCATCATCGGCCTTGTTCTCCTTGTAAATACCCGTACACATTACACAAACATGCGCCGCGGCTTGAGAGCAACGGCGCATGTCGAAAATGGTGCAAGAAAGTAAACAGGCCCTGAGGATATCGCCAGGGCCTGTTTCGCTTTATCAATAGTCGTCGTTCTTTTCCGGAGCGACGAGACCTTCGATACCGGCAAGCAGCTCCTCTTCCGACATGCGGTCAAAGGAAACGATATCGTCTTCCGCCGCATCGGCGATTTCGGCGGCGACTTCCTCGGCATTGCCGGTCAGCTGCGGCTGGGCGACGGCCTCCGGCTCGTCCACTTCCACATGCTTCTGCAGCGAGTGGATCAAGTCTTCCTTCAGGTCGCCGGGCGACAGCGTCTCATCCGCGATTTCGCGAAGAGCCACGACGGGGTTCTTGTCATTGTCGCGATCGACGGTGATGCCGGCTCCTTGCGAAATCTGGCGCGCGCGATGGCTTGCCAGCAGTACCAGCTCGAACCGGTTTTCAACCTTATCGACGCAATCCTCTACGGTGACGCGGGCCATTGCTGCCCCTTTCATTCTTCTGGTCGTTCAACGGGATTTCTTGCCACATAGCGCTTGTGGGGGGAAAAGACAAGCGGAACGGAAATAAGGGAGTGGGGGAATAAGGGAAACGACCCCATGGTTTATTTTCCGCCTATAAACATGTGCCCCTCTTCCTTTACGCTCACACTCCCTTTATGGTTGCATATTCTGCCAACTTATAATTGCTTGGATTTTGCGTTGGAGCGGCGTACAAGGGCGGGAAGGCATGGCGAAGAGCCATTTGCCTGCCACCACCCATATTTTCAAACCAGGCCCGCCATTTCCCATGCAGGCCAAGATGGATATTTGAGGCATGTTCGACTCCCGCGAGAAGCTCGCGCTCTTTATTGACGGTGCCAACCTCTACGCCGCTTCCAAAACCCTGGGCTTCGATATCGATTATCGCAAGCTGCTCAAGGCCTTCCAGAAGCGTGGCTATCTGCTTCGCGCCTATTACTATACGGCGCTGGTGGAAGATCAGGAATATTCCTCGATCCGCCCGCTGATCGACTGGCTCGATTATAATGGCTATCGCGTGGTGACGAAGGCAGCCAAGGAATTCACCGACTCGACCGGACGCCGCAAGGTCAAGGGCAATATGGATATCGAGTTGACCGTCGATGCCATGCAGCTGACGGATACGATCGACCATTTCGTCATTTTCTCCGGCGATGGCGACTTCCGTTCACTGGTGGAAGCGCTCCAGCGCCGGGGACGCAAGGTCAGCGTCGTCTCGACCCTTTCCACGCAGCCGCCGATGATCTCGGACGATCTGCGCCGTCAGGCCGACCATTTCATCGATTTAGCCTCGCTGAAAGCCGAGATCGGGCGCGATCCTTCCGAGCGGCCTGAACGGGTCGTGCGGCGCCAGGAAGAAATCGAGGATGAAGATTATTGATGATGGGAGCATCCTGTCATCGATAAAATGTCCTGCGAGCCTTCGCCCGATTGCGCGATCTGCCCCCGTCTGCATGCTTTCCTCGCCGAATGGCGTGAGAAGGAGCCGGGCTGGCATAACGCGCCCGTTCCGCCCTTTCTGCCCGCAGGCGGGGACGATCACGTTCGTCTGCTGATCGTCGGACTGGCGCCGGGCCTTCGCGGGGCGAACCGGACCGGGCGCCCCTTCACCGGCGATTATGCGGGCGAGTTGCTCTATCGCACCCTCGGCGACTTCGGCTTTGCGCGCGGCACATTCGAGGCACGGCCGGACGACAGCCTCGAACTCACGGATGCGGCCATCGTCAATGCGGTGCGCTGCGTGCCGCCCGAGAACAAGCCGACTGCCGCCGAAATCAACCATTGCCGGCAGTTCCTGACACCCGTCATCCGCCGCTTCCCCAAGCTCAGCGCTATAGTCACACTCGGCAAGATCGCGCATGATTCCACCATCCGCGCCCTGGGGCAGCCCGTCGCGAAGCATCCCTTCGGCCATGGGCGGGTGAGCACTATTTCAAATCTTGAGGTTTTCTCGAGCTATCATTGCTCGCGCTACAACACCAACACTGGTGTACTGACGGAAGATATGTTCCGCAGTGTATTTGAGAATGTGCGAAAATACTTGGATAGCCTGCGCTGACGCTCCGCTTAAACCTGCTTTTCTTGATTAAAATCTCTGCTACAAAGTACAGGTTCGAGACGGAACGCAGAAAGCGTTGGGACCAGCCAACGCACCGGCGCTGGCTGCGCCGGCACAGGCGAGTGCCTCGCTCTCGAACTACGGAGGTGAGAAATGATGTGGTATCCTATACCACCTATCAGGATCACGCTGCAGATACGAAAAACCCGGACGGGCTGGATAATTACCGTCCGGGTTGAGTTCTAAACAGTAAATCGGCTCTGGGAGTTTCAGGCTCCTAGAGCCACTCCGGAAATATATGTGAAACACCCCAAGAATTCAAGTTCCGACGAATTTATCCCCGATCCCGCAGCAGGCGAGACTTCTCGCGGTTCCAATCGCGCTGCTTTTCCGTTTCGCGCTTGTCGTGCAGCTTCTTGCCGCGCGCCAATGCCAGTTCCAGCTTGGCGCGGCCGCGCTCGTTGAAATAGAGCTTGAGCGGCACGACAGTCATGCCTTCTCGGTCGACCGAGTTGGCCAGCCGCGCCATCTCGCGGCGACTCAGGAGCAGTTTGCGCAGGCGGCGCGGGTCGTGGTTGAAGCGGTTCCCTTGCGTGTATTCCGGGATATAGGAATTGATCAGCCAGAACTCGCCATTCTCGAAACTCGCATAGCTCTCGGCGATGTTGGCCTGATTGGAGCGCAGCGATTTCACCTCCGTGCCCTGCAGCACGAGGCCAGCCTCGAGCGTATCGAGGATTTCGTAATTGAAGCGCGCCTTGCGGTTATCCGCGACGATCTTGCGCGCCGGAGCGTTGTTGGGCTTGTTCATGACGGTTTTGTATAAGGGAATAGGGCAGTAAGGGAATAAGGGAGTAGGCAGAAAGTGCAGAATCGGGAAGAATTCGGCTTATTCCCTTACTCACCTGCCCCCTTAATTGATCAGCCCCGCATATTTCATCGCCTGATCGATGCGCTCTGCCGTGGCGGCTTCAACCGGCACCATGGGCGAACGCAGGCTATTCTCCAGCCGCCCGACGACGCTCAGGGCATATTTGATGCCAGACGGGTTTGGCTCGATGAACAGCGCCTTGTGCAGCGGCATCAAACGGTCCTGGATGCCGAGCGCCTTGGCAAAATCACCGGCGAGGCAGGCCTCCTGGAACTCGGAACAGAGGCGCGGAGCGACATTGGCCGTCACCGAGATGCACCCTACCCCGCCATGGGCGTTGAAGCCCAGCGCCGTGGCATCCTCGCCCGAGAGCTGGATAAACTCATGCCCGCAGGCGAGACGCTGCTCGGAAACGCGCTCGATCTTGCCGGTCGCATCTTTCACGCCGACGATGTTCTTGTGGTCGCGAGAGAGCTGCCCCATCGTTTCTGGCGTCATGTCGATGACCGAACGGCCGGGAATGTTGTAGATGACGATCGGCAGCGAGACGGCCTTCGCCACCTGGGAATAATGCGCATAGAGCCCGCGCTGGTTCGGCTTGTTGTAATAGGGCGTAACAACGAGTACGGCATCTGCGCCCGCCTTTTCTGCATGCTGGGCAAGCTCGATTGCCTCGCGCGTATTGTTGGAGCCGGCGCCGGCGATGACAGGCACGCGGCCCCTCGCCTCCTCGATGCAGACTTCCACGACGCGCTTGTGCTCCGCATGGGTGAGCGTGGGGGTCTCGCCCGTGGTGCCGACGGGCACCAGGCCATGCGAGCCTTCCTCGATCTGCCAGTTCACCAGGGCGCGGAAGGATTTCTCGTCAAAGGCGCCATCGGGTGTAAATGGCGTGACAAGTGCCGTAATGGACCCCTTCAGCATCGGTGAATTCTCCAGAATCATGCTTGAATAATGAGTGGCGGGCGCCCCCAGGCCAGGCGGACAGCCATGGCCTAAAGCGCTGCACCATAGTCTTGCCACAGGGCTGGGGCAAGAGCATTCGACCGAAGTCAACTGGGATAAATCGAGCGAATACGCTAACCTTTCGTTAATCATCTCTTCACCGGGCGGGAATACCATCCGTGCAGTGACGAAACCGTGGAAAGAAGGGCGCAGTCATCCATGCGTTCAGCAGCTTTGGTGAAAAATCTCTGGCGCAAGGCCCTCTTCGCCGGCTCTGTAATGGCGGGGATAGGCCCGGCGGGCGCGGACCCCGTGCTGCCGGAGAGCGTGCCCACCCCTTACGCGCGCCCCTTCGCGGCCACCGCGGCGCGGTCCTTCCCCGCCGCAATCAAGCCCGACCCACTCACGACAGCAGGCATCGCCCAGCCGGACAAGCCTATCCTCAACGATAATCTCAAGCTGGGGCTGGACGCGCTCTATGGCAAGGATGCCGCGAAAGCTCTTGCCGTCCGCAACGCCATGCCGCCCAAATCGCTCGACCGCCACATATTGACATGGGCGATCGGCCTTTCAGGCGCGAACGGGCTGTCGAGCGCCGATATCGCCGCTGCGGCCCGGGAACTGCCGGGCTGGCCGGGCGTCGCGGCGCTGCGCCGCAATTTCGAATATGCGCTCGCCAAGGAAAATCCATCGCCGGATGCGGTGATCGCGGCCTTCGGAACAGCCCGTCCGAAGACAACTGATGGAATGATCCTTCTCGCTCGTGCGCATATGGCCAAGGGCGACAGCGCCAAGGCGCGGCAGATCCTGGCGCATAGCTGGCGCGAGGAAAAACTCGATTTTAGGGATGAGCAGATCATCCTGCGCGAATTCGGCAATGTGCTGACGCGGGAGGACCATCAGCGCCGCATGGTGCGGATGCTCTATGACAACCGCATCCAATCGGCGAGCCGCGTGGCGAAGCTGGCGAACGCGCAATCGCTCTACGAGGCCTTCGCCGCCGTCTCGCGCAAGGCGCCCGACGCTGCGAAGAAGCTCGCCGCCGTCGATGCCGCCTGGCACACGAACCCGGTCTACACCTTCGCACAGATAAAGCACCTGCGCAGCCGGGAGCGCTATAGCGAAGCGGCGGAGCTGATGCTGCGCGCGCCGCGCGAGGCGAGCAAGCTGGTAGACCCCGATGCATGGTGGGTGGAGCGGCGCATTCTTTCGCGCGAGCTGCTTGATCTCGGCAAGCCGCAGATCGCCTATCGCCTCGCCGCGGTGCATGCTGCTGAAACCCCGGCCATGGCTGCCGAGGCGGAGTTCCATGCCGGGTGGTATGCGCTGCGCGCGCTGAACGAGCCGAAGACGGCGATGAAGCATTTCACGCGGATCGCGGAAATCTCTTCCAAGCCGATTTCGGCCTCCCGCGCCCATTACTGGATGGGGCGCGCAGCGGAAGCGGGCGCGGGCGGCGATGCCAAGGCGCACTACGCCAAGGCCGCGCATTACGGCACAACCTTCTACGGCCAGCTCGCGGCCGCAAAGCTCGGCGAGGCGCGGTTGCAACTGCCCTACCCCAAGCCGACCGCCGCCGACCGCACGCGATTCGACGAGCGCCAGGCGGTGCAGGCGATCCGGCGGCTCGAGGCCATCGGCTATGGCGCGCGGGCGGAAATGCTCTACCGCGACCTGGCGGAGGAACTGAACAGCCCGGGCGAACTGGCGCTGCTGGCGGCGATGGCTGAGCGCAACGACAAGCATTATATGGCGCTGCGGGTCGGCAAGATAGCCGCGGGGCGCGGGCTCGATATCGGCGCGCTGTCGCATCCCATCGGCGCGATCCCGGAAAACGCCGATATCAATGGATCGGGCAAGGCGCTCGCCTATGCGATTGCCCGGCAGGAAAGCGAGTTCAACGTTTCCGCCGTGTCGGGCGCAGGGGCACGCGGCTTGCTGCAATTGCTGCCCGCGACCGCCAAGGAAGTGGCCGAGCGCGCCGGGATGCCCTATTCCAAGCCGCGCCTGACCACCGACGCCGCCTATAACGCCACGCTCGGCGCGCATTTCCTCGGCGAGCAGATCGACCGTTTCGACGGCTCCTATATTCTCACCTTCGCGGGCTATAATGCGGGCCCCCGCCGCGCCCAGGAATGGGTTGCCAAATATGGCGACCCGCGCGGCAAGCCGATCGACGAAGTGGTCGACTGGATCGAGCGCATCCCCTACACCGAAACGCGCAATTATGTGCAGCGGGTGATGGAAAATTACGAGGTCTACAAGACCCGGCTCTACGGCAAGATGGATATCGAGGAGGATCTGGTCCAGGGGAGGAAGTAGGGGCGTTTTTTCTTTGATGCAATCGCCAAGTACCCCCCTCACCGTCCGCTTCGCGTCCACCTCTCCCCCGTAAAGCGGGGCGAGGAGCGCCAAGCTATCCAGCCTTGCGCTCCTCTCCCCTACGTAAGTGGGGGAGAGGTGGCCGCGGAGCGGACGGTGAGGAGGGTACTTGGCGCAGCGCGCAATCTATTTCTTTCCCGACGGCTTGCGCGTCGTGGATCTGGCCGCCGATTTCACCGCCGTTTCAGCCTTCTTCACCGCCGTCTCGGCTTTCACGACCGCTGCCGTCACCGTGGAGGCGGCGGCTTTTATGGCGGGTGCGGCTGTATTGACCGCTGCCGGGGCGGAGGCGCCGGTGACCAATTTGGCGGCGGTGGTGGAGGCTTTGGCCGCGCCCGCCTTGACGGCCGAGGCAGGGGTGGTGGCAGCGGATTTGGCGGCGGAGGCAACGGTCTTCGCTGCGCCAACTACGCTCTTTTCGGCTGACGCCGCAGCGGCGGAGACCGCCTGGCCTGCCGAGGTTGCGGCGCGGCTCACATCCGACGCGACGGCGCGCGTGACGCTGGAGGGCGATGCCGGGCGCGAGGACGAGGAAGGGCTCGCGGATGTCGAGGGCGTATTGGACGACAGGGCCCGAGCAGCGGTCTTCGCGGCGCCGCCTCGGCTGCGATGGCTGGTCTTGACCTTGCCCGCCTCCACGCGCTTGGAGAAAGTGGTGCGCACGCCCGATGCCAGGAGCGCCGCCTTCCCGGCCCAGTTTTCCCGTTCGACGCGGCCAGGAAAGCCGATCTTGCGATTGACCCAGGCAATTTCCGCCGGTGTCCAGGCAGCGACCTGGGAGAAATGGAAGATGCCGAGGCTGTTCAGATCCTTCTCGAGCTTGTCGCCCACACCGTCGATCAGCGTCAGATTATCGGCCTTGCCGCCGCGCGGCGCTTTAAGCAGCGGAGGTGATACCGGCGTGACCGCGCCAGATGGCAAGGCCTGCCTGGCCGCGGACGACGCAGCCTGCTTTGCCTTTGCACCCGGGGCGGGCGCAGCCGATGGGGCGGGTGCCGCGGGCTTGGCAGCGGTTTTCGCCAAGGGGATCACCGATGCGCTGACGGAGGCCACGGCCGAGGCGGCGGCTTTGGCGGCGTCGGCCACCGTCCTTCCAGCCGGGGCGCGCAATGGCGCAACCTTTGCCGCCGGTGCGGGCCTTGTTGGCGCCTTTGCGCTCGCGGTTCGGGACCTGCCGGGTTTTTGGGAGGCGGTCGGGGCAGCGGATTTGACAGCCCGCGCGGCGCCGGCTGTCCTTGGAGAATATGGAAGGGCCAGGGCGGGCGACGCCGCGGTGCGGCCGCTCTGCGTGGCCTTGTAGCGCCTATACAATGATCCGATGATGCAACCCACTACAAATGCAACAGCAATCAGTATGGCCAATTGAACGATGAGCAACAACATGCGGACATCTCCTTCAGGCGGAAGGCCTTATTCGGCACCGACAACTTTTTGACTGACGATTTCTTTCCTCATCATGACCCTGTCGGTAAGCCTGCTTTGCCGCATCAGCCTCCGGTCATAGATCATGCCCGGCACATATCCGCGCAGCCAACCGACGCGCAGGAAACGCACCTCACGAACGCAATGATTCACTGGGCCCCTTACACAAGATCTCCGTCCGGCGTCTTCAATCCGACGTAAAGGCCTATACAAAACGCAACAAGCAGAACGAGCCAGAATGTATTTATAAGATACTCCATCTCAATCCCTCGCGATTCGTCAAAAGTAAAATAACACAGAAACTCCGTTTCGAAATATTTTTACTTATTCATCCACGTTTCTTAACTATAGAAATTAAGTATTATGGATGAATTAATTCGAAGGCGGTGCGATGCGGGCGGAAGCGAGCCGACCCTGTCCCGGCAGCACGCCGGCGACGGCTGCGGTCAGCCGTTCATAGGCATCGCGCCCGGCGGCGCTGCCCCTGACCGAGTAATCGACTCCGCTGACCGCCACCTCGCCCTCCTTCAGATCGGCAAGCTGAGCGAGCGCGAAGCCTACGAGGGCTGGGAAGCCCTCCGGAGCGCCCCGCGCGACCGACATATCATCGACGACTCGGATGCCCGGCACGGCGCGCTCGGTGAGAGCCACGATCTCCATGCGCGCAGGCCCGGGCGGCACATCGCCGGTCAGGGTAACGCCGTCGCCGGTCTTGATGGCGCGGAAGGTGAAAGGCTGCGATAGCGGGGGAAGAACGGTTTGATTGTCCACGGCGCGAACGCCGGGCACCGCCGAAACGACCTGGGCGGCGGCGGCCTGCGCCGGTTCGTCCGGCGCGGTGCCCCGCAAGGTCAGGTCCCGGCCATCGGCATCGACCGTCGCCCAGGGCTGATTGTTTCCGACAAGCGCCGCCGAGGCGCGGGATACGAGATCGTGTTGGACCGGCCCCGCGCCGAACCATGTGGCAAGCGCCGTCAATACGGTCGTCGTCGCAACGCCGGGCCAAAGCCAGCTTTTCATGAGCCCTCTCCTGTCTCTCGTCAAATAACGCCCGTGAATACGCATACCGATACAAGCACGAGAACGCCTCCCGCAGATTCCGAAGTGGATTCGAAATGTATTGCGAAGCAGGAGAGCCGAACCTTTGCCGAAAAACCTGAGGATATCAAGATTAGATAGAGAGGTTTTTACTTATTAAAGCTGTGGAAAGCCACCATGTGTTGCGTTTTATACAATAATTATAAACTTAAATAACGAGACAAAAAGATATTCCTGACTAAAACTCAAATAAAAACCCGGCAACTTTCGTTGCCGGGCTTCTTTGAACCAATCCGGACTGGATTAGAACGAGCGCTGGAAGCGGACCATGCCACCCCAGTAATCGTCGTCGTTGCCGGCGAAGTCTTCGGAGTTCTTCGTGTAGAGAAGTTCCGGAGTGATCGTGAAGCCGGGAACGAGCTGGTAAGCAACGTTGGCGGCAACAGCGAGTTCCTCGGCTTCGTCATACGAAACCTGCAGGTTGGCGGTCGCCTTGTCGTTGAACTTGTAGCTCGCGCCGACCCAGCCGATCCAGTCGCCGCCCCAAGAAGCGTAGAAGTTGTTGCCGCGGTTTTCGACTTCGCCGTCCGAACGCCACGCACCCATCACGAAGAAGGAGAAGGCATCGTTGACATTGATGTCAGCGCGAGCCTTGACCGCCCACTCTTCGTAGTTGGCGTCATAGCCACCGACGATACCGACCGAGCCCCAGCCCTGAGCGTACTTCAGACCGGCGACGACATGCGGGGTGTAGCTGTCGATGGTGTAGTCATCACCACCCTGTTCGAGCGAGACAACAGCCGAGAAGCCATTGCCAGCCGTGAAGGTATAGCTGATGAGGTTGGTGTCGTAGCCTTCCGACTCCAGCGTATCGTCGTTGATGACGTTACCGGCATAGCCGAGGAAGGTACGGAACGCGGTTTCGTCCTTACCGAGGCGCAGGCCGCCCAGTTCGATGTAAGCGAAGTTGATCGTCGGCGACTCGAACTCAGCCTGAGTACCGTCAAAAACGTCAACCGTGTCTATGCTGCCATCAGGAAGCAGAACATATTCAGTACGGGTCTTGGCGTTGGTGTCGTACTGGAAACGGGTCTCGGTGAAGGTACGCAGCGTGCCGAGTTCGGTCTCGGAAGCCGTATGCGTACGCAGCGTAAAGCGCGTGCGGATGTTCCAGGTGTCGTTCAGATCACCGTCCTGACGATCAATGTTGACCGCGCCGAGGTTGTCGCCGCCACCAACGTCAAAACGGACATAGCCCGAGATGCGCAGGCAGGTTTCGGTGCCCGGAATGTAGAAGTAACCAGCGCCGTAAGCGTCGCAAACGCGAACGTATTCAACGGGTTCCGGCTCGGCGGCGACGACGGCGTCGGCGGCCTGAGCGCCGGAGACTGCGGTGAGCGCCGCAGCGGAGCCGAGAAGAAGGCTCTTGATGTTCATTTTCTGACCTCCAGTCAAAGTTAAAAATGGGTCTGGGCATTCTGATTTGGCTGAAGGACAACCTGTCCCCATCCCCTCGAAAAAGTCGCCCCGAAGCGCTCCTTCTTCTTGGGTGACCATACTCGCCGGGTTTCGCGTTTCAACACCCAATAGCGTTCGCTTAAGTTATACCCCGCTCTATGCCCACCCATTGTTGCAGAAAAGACACGAAATTGCCGTGGGGAAGGCGAGATGTTTAGAGGTTATTAATATGCGAGGGCCGGAATCGGGGCGTTTTCCAGGCGACTCATCCCTTAAAAGAGGGGAATCGAGGGGGAACGGAGTCCCTGTACCGTTGTGATGGCGGGGAGGCTGAGGCATGGATTCCCGTGACGAGCACGGGAATGACGGAAGTGGACCGATGATTCCGCCTTTCCATTAGAGCTGCAGCGGCGGAGAGTCCGCAGACGCCCATGGGACATTAGACCTGCCATCATCCCTCGGGCTTGTTCTAATCCTACGCTCTCGCTTGCCCGTATCGGCACCCCAGCTCCTCGCTTCACCCTTGGCAGGTTCTCGGGACGAGCCCGAGAATGACGCCATCGCGTGACGCTTCACTGTATATGTAGAAGAAGATGATGATTTGGTGGCCTGCCACCCGAAGCCCGAAGGGCGTAGGGTGGCGGAGAGGATGGGATTCGAACCCACGAGACCCTTTTGAGGTCTACTCCCTTAGCAGGGGAGCGCCTTCGACCACTCGGCCACCTCTCCGGTAAGGGCGAGATAGCCGGTAAAGCACGGCAGTTCAAGCGATTTGCGGCTGATAGGACGGAATTTCATCCACAGGGCGCAGCGGCGCGTGACCGGAACCGGCGGGGCGGAAAGATGGCCGCATTAGGGCATAAATTGTTAATTGATTGATTTGTCTTATGTTTTTCGCCTGCCTCCGATTCTAGACTGGAGGTCAGAAAATGAACATCAAGAGCCTTCTTCTCGGCTCCGCTGCGGCTCTTGCCGCGGTCTCCGGCGCTCAGGCCGCCGACGCTGTCGTCGCCGCCGAGGCTGAGCCCGTCGAATTTGTCCGGGTCTGCGACGCCTATGGCGCCGGCTATTTCTATATTCCGGGCACCCAGACCTGCTTTCGTATCTCCGGCTATCTGCGTTACGACATCGGCGTCGGCGATGCGCTGGGAGTGACCGCAATCGACCGCAGGGACAACCGTCCGCTTGATCCCAGCAATCCGGGCCCCCTCCCTGAAGACGCGGTGCGTGACTATCACGACACCTGGAACAAGCGCCTGCGTTTCGCGCTACGCACGCACACCGCCTCCGAGACCGAGCTGGGCACGCTGCGCACTTATACCGAGACCCGCTTCCAGTGGGACACAAACTACAACGACTCGGATTTCATGGAGGAAGTCTATCAGCGCGACAGAGGCTGGGGCGCCTGGGCGGAGAACGATCCGGTGACGCTTAACTTCGCCTATATCGAGCTGGGCGGCCTGCGCATCGGTAAGGACGAAACCGCGTTCCGCACCTTCCTCGGCTATGCCGGCGCCGTCATCAACGACGATACGCTGGAGAATCAGGGCTACGACACCACCCTCATCAGCTACACCTTTACCGCCGGCAACGGCATCTCGGCCATCGTCTCGCTCGAACAGGGCGAAGGCTGGTACACGATCGATAGCTATACGCCGCATGTCGTGGTCGGCGCCAAATGGGCGCAGGGCTGGGGTTCGTTCGGCGTCGCCGGCGCCTACGACGCCAATATGGAAGAGTACGCGATCAAGGCCCGCGCGGACATCAACGTCACCGACGCCATCTCGCTGTGGCTCATGGGCGGCTGGCAGTCCGAAGGCAGCCTCGCGCACTATCGTGAGAATTTCTACGCCTCCTGGGGCGGGGATTGGATCGTCTGGGTCGGCGGCAGCTACCAGTTCAACCAGCAGACCTCCTTCAACGCCCAGTTCTCCTATGACGATTTCGAGGAGATGGCCGTGGCGGCCAACGTGGCCTACGAGCTCGTGCCCGGCCTGACCATCACGCCTGAGGTCCTCTACGTCAAGGAATCCAAGGAGCTTACCGGCGGCAAGGATGATTATTGGGGCGGTATCCTCCGCTTCCAGCGCTCGTTCTAAGAATCATGCAAGGGAACGCCGGAGAATCTCCCCGGCGTTTCTTTCCTGATCATGCGTTCACGAAAGTGAAAGCGAATGTCGAAGCCAAGATGTGAGGTGATGAATAGACAACTGAAGCTTTGAAAGAATTTGGGGGAAGTACCAACGAGAGGTGGGTTATTTCGTTGGATGCGGGAAAATGGATGATGCCAATACAAAGCATAAGTAAACTCGACTTGTTTTTCGTTAATACATCCGTTAACCATTCCTCCAATACTTTGTATTTTGGGAGGCAATGATGGTTGTTATGAAAAGCAATTCCATCGGGAACGGTGAGATATACAATCCTATATTAGGATATAATCTCAACTATACGTCTTCCCAAGGTTCCACCCACAGACTGGTCAATCAGCATTCGCTCGCCGAGCTGACACGAAGGTATATCAACATTCTCTGGGACGACGGTTCCCACAAATATAATGTGAAATCCTTCCTCGGCGAGATCGATGAGATTCTAAAAGGCGAGCGGTTCAGCGGCTTCAGCCAGGAAATGCTCGACCGGGTCATCGGTACGCTTCGCGAACGCGGCAATAGCAATGCCACCATCAACAGAAAGATGGCGGCGCTGAGCAAGCTGCTGCGAAAGGCGTATAAGATGGGCGAAATCTTCAGCCTGCCGGAGTTCATCCGCCAGAAAGAGCGGGCGGGACGCATCCGCTTTCTCGAATATGAGGAAGAGCAGCGCCTGTTTGCGGCCATCCGAAGCCGGTGCGAGGACAGCTACCGCCTCTCCATCTTCCTGGTCGATACGGGCTGCCGCCTGGGCGAGGCTATCGGCCTCACCTGGAACGACATTCAGGATCATCGCGTCACCTTCTGGTTCACCAAGTCCAACCGCAGCCGCACCGTGCCTTTGACCCGGCGGGTGCGCAAGGTGCTCGACATCCCCCACGAAAAGCTGAAAGGCCCGTTCTCGATGCTCAACCAGATCCGCTACCGGGCGATCTGGAACGAGGCGAAGCTGGAGGTGGGCCTCGGCCGGGACGACCAGGTGGTGCCGCACATCCTGCGCCACACCTGCGCCTCGCGGCTGGTGCGCGGCGGGATCGACATCCGCCGCGTGCAGATGTGGCTCGGCCACCAGACCCTGCAGATGACCATGCGCTACGCCCATCTGGCGACCAACGATCTCGACTCGTGCGTGAAGGTGCTGGAGGTGCGGTAGAGGCGCGCGCTCCGCGACGCTTTCTGGCGGCGCCATTGATACCCCCCTCTGCCCTGCCGGGCATCTCCCCCACAAGGGGGGAGATTACGCCTTCATCGATGGGCGGCACCAATCGCAAACATCGCAGAATGGGCAGCGGAGGGTAATGTCAGCCAATCTCCCCCTTGAGGGGGAGATGCCCGGCGGGGCAGAGGGGGGTCTCGCGATTCCGTCAAACGCAATTGGGAAGCCGGCTCAGGACGCACGCGCCTGCGCGTCAACCCCGCCATCCAATCGTCATCGATCATCGCTAAGCACCCTGTCGGAATTCCGCCATCATCCGCGTCGCAAACTCTTGCGTGGCAGGGCGATTTTTCCTTTATTCTCCGTGCCTTGTCTTGATCGAGGTCTTCCATGGCTGGCCAACTCCTGCCGATTGCCGCGCTGCTCTTCAGCACGTTCCTTATGCTGACGGGCGGTGGGCTTGCGGGCATTCTTCTGCCGCTACGCGCGGGGCTCGATGGCTGGTCGCCGACAGCCATCGGCTGGATGGGAACATCCTATGCGCTCGCCTTCACGCTCGGCTGCCTCATCGTTCCCCGGCTGGTGCGCCGCGTCGGCCATGTGCGGGTGTTCTCCGTGCTCCTGACGCTGCTCAGCATGTCGCTGCTGCTTCATGCGCTGATCATCGATCCCATCGCCTGGATGGTGTTTCGCGGCATCGCCGGGTTCTCGCTGGCGGGCGGCTATATGATTGTCGAAAGCTGGCTCAACGAGCGCGTCGTCAACGAAACGCGCGGCATGGTCTTTTCCGTTTATATGATCGTCTCGATGGTGGGGCTGCTCGCCGGGCAATATATCCTGCCCTTCGGCGACCCGGCAACGCAGACGCTCTTCATCGTCTGCGCGCTGATCTATGCGAGCGCGCTCATCCCGACGGCGCTTTCCAACGCGCAGTCACCGAGGCCGCTGACACGAGTTTCGCTCGATCTTCCGGGCCTTTACCGCCGCTCGCCCGCTGCCGTGGTGGGCTCGCTCCTCGCCGGAATCATCGCGGGGGCGTGGGGGTTTCTCGCGCCGGTCTATGGCAAACAGATCGGGCTTTCCACCTTCGGCATCGCTACCATGCTCGCCACCGCGATGATCGGCAGCGCGATCTTTCAATATCCGCTCGGGCGCGCCTCGGATTTCGTGGACAGGCGCTACGTCATGGTGGTGGCCGGCATTATCGGCCTCGTGCTTTCCGCCGCGATGGTGTTGCTTCACCCCGGGCCGGGATGGCTCATCTATGCGATGATGTTTCTGTTCGGCTCGGTGCTCTATTCGATCTACAGCCTCAACACGGCGCATGCGAACGATTCCGCCGATGCCAGCGAGTTTGTGAAGATATCGAGCGGCTTACTGATCGTTTACGGCGCGGGCAGCATGATGGGGCCGCAAATCGCGGGCCGGCTGATGGATGCCACCGGCCCTCAGGGCCTTTTCATCACCATGGCGCTCGCCTACACATTCTATGGCGGTCACGCCTTATGGCGGATCATGCGGCGCAGCGCCACGACACCCGCCGATCAGAAGACGGATTTCAAGTTCCAGGCAGCGGAAATACAGCCGACTCCCGAGACGTCGCAGCTCGATCCGCGCAGCGAGACTTAAGTCAGGATATCCTCCCCGCCGCCTGCGCTCTCTTGTTGCGCTCCGCCACCACGAGCCGGTGCTCGCGATAGATGATGAAGATGCCCGCGCCGATGACGATGGTACTGCCTACGATCATCTGCATGGTCGGGACCTCGCCGAAGATCAGATAGCCGATGGCGAGGCCGAGCAGCATCGAGGTGTATTCGAAGGGCGCGATGGTGGACATTTCCGCATAGCGATAGCATTGGGTGAGGAAGATCTGCGCCACGCCGCCGGCGAACCCCGCCCCCACCAGCATCGCCGCCTGGGCGGGCGTCGGCATCACCCAGCCGAAAGGCAGGCTGAACAGCGCCATGATGGTCGAGGTCAGCGAGAAATAGATGACGATGGTGGGCGTGCGCTCCGTCTGGACGAGGCGGCGCACCAGCAGCATAGCAATGGCGCTGAGGCCCGCGCCGGTCAGGGCCGCGAGCGCGCCCAGCGTCTCGTCGACGCCGATCTCCCCGCTCGTCAGCACGGTCATGCGGGGCCACAGGATGACCAGCACGCCCAGAAGGCCGATCACCACCGCGCTCCAGCGGTAGATGCGCACCGCCTCGTGCAGGAGAATCGCGCTGAACACGACGACGAAGAGCGGCGCGGCGTAATTGAGCGCGATGGCCTCGGGCAAAGGTAGCTTGGTCAGCGCAAAGAAGCTGAAGCTCATGGAGGAAACACCGACCAGCCCGCGCCAGACATGGCTGAAACGCTCATTGGTGCGGAACACGCCCTTCAGCTGATGGGTGAAGGCCAGATAGGCGACGATGGGGAAGATGGCGAAGAAGGACCGGAAGAAGACAAGCTGCCCGACCGGAATGCCATCCGCCCCCTTCAGCAGGCTCGACATGGCGACGAAAATACAGACGGAGGCGACCTTGAAGCCGATGCCCACCATGACGTTCGGTTCGGCACGGGTTTCGACAGGCTCCGGGCGCGAGGAAGCGTTCAAGGCATTAGTCCTCAAGGAGCATATGACGCGGGCGGGTTTGATTCTCCATAGGCCGCATTCATTAGGAATGCCAGTGGGAATTCGCACCTTCCCTCCCCTTGCGGGGAGGGAGGACCCGAGCGGCCGCGCCAGCGTTTCCATTTCTACACAAATGCTTTAGGAACACCGCAGGGAACATGACATAAGGAAATGACGATGCGCACGGATACCGGCCAGACCTTCCGTCTCGAGGATTACCGTCCGACGGATTATCTGATTCCCGAGACAGCGCTCGTCTTCGAACTCGATCCGGAGCGAACCATCGTCCGCGCAACCCTCACGATCGAAAGGCGCGAGGGCGTAGCTGTGGGTGCGCCGTTGGTGCTCGACGGCGACGAATTGACGCTGGTCAGCCTCACCGTCAACGGTGCGCCTGGCGAGAACGGCTATCAAGCGACGCCGGAGCGGCTGGAAATCACCGCGCTGCCTGAGGAAAAGCGCTTTACCGTCGAAATCGTCACTGAAATCAACCCGACCACCAACCGCCAGCTCATGGGCCTTTACCGGTCTAGCGGCGTCTATTGCACACAATGCGAGGCGGAAGGGTTTCGGCGCATCACCTATTATCTCGACCGGCCGGATGTGCTCTCCGTCTATACGGTGCGTGTCGAAGCCCGGAAGACGGAAGCGCCCGTGCTGCTTTCGAACGGCAATCCGGTGGACAGCGGCGACCTCGACGGCGGCAGGCATTTCGCCGTGTGGCACGACCCGCATCCGAAGCCGTCCTACCTCTTCGCGCTGGTTGCAGGCGATCTTGACTTCATAACCGACCGCTTCACCACCCGCTCGGGCCGCGCGGTCGATCTTGCGATCTATGTCGAGCACGGCAAGGAATCGCGCGCGCTCTATGCCATGGACGCGCTCAAGCGCTCAATGAAATGGGACGAGGAGGTGTTTGGGCGCGAATATGATCTCGATGTCTTCAATGTCGTTGCCGTGTCGGACTTCAACATGGGCGCGATGGAGAACAAGGGCCTCAACGTTTTCAACGACAAATATGTGCTGGCCGACGCCGAGACCGCGACCGATACGGACTATGCCGGCATCGAGGCCGTCATCGCGCATGAATATTTCCACAACTGGACCGGCAACCGCATCACCTGCCGCGACTGGTTTCAGCTTTGCCTCAAGGAAGGGCTGACCGTCTTCCGCGACCATGAGTTCTCCGCCGACATGCGTTCGCGCGCGGTCAAGCGCATCGCCGAGGTGAAGACGCTGAAGGCACATCAATTCCCTGAAGATGCAGGCCCCCTCGCCCATCCGGTGCGCCCGCGGCAATATCGCGAGATCAACAATTTCTACACAGCGACGGTCTACGAAAAGGGCTCGGAGGTGGTGCGCATGATCCGCACCATCCTGGGGCCTGACCTCTTCCGCAAGGGGATGGACCTTTATTTCGAGCGCCATGATGGCGAGGCGGCGACGATCGAGGATTTCCTCAAGGCGTTCGCCGACGCCTCGGGCCGGGATTTGAGCCAGTTCGCGCTCTGGTACGAGCAGGCGGGCACGCCGAACCTCTCGGTGAGCTATGATTTCGATCCGGCGGCGAAAACGTTCACCATCGAATTCGAGCAGTCGCTGAAGGCCACGCCCGGCCAGAGCCGCAAGAAGCCGATGCACATCCCCATCGAATTCGGCCTCATCGGGCCTGACGGGAGAGAGATCACGCCGGCTTCCGCTGAAGGCATGGAGGTGACCGGGAATGTCATCCATCTGCGCCAGCGGAAGGAGATGGTGCGCTTCACCGGCATTTCCGAGCGGCCCGTTCCGTCGCTCCTGCGCGGCTTTTCCGCTCCTGTGACGCTCACAAGCGAATTGCCGCATGAGGACCTCACCTTCCTGGCGCTCCATGACGGCGACCCGGTCGGGCGCTGGCAGGCGCTGACCGAGCTCCTGACCGGCGCGCTGATGGTCGGGGTCAAGCAGGCGCGGGGCGGCAAAGCGCCTTCGGTCAACGGCGAAATCGTCGCGCTCATGGGCAGTATCGCGGCGGACGAGACGCTCGACCCTGCCTTCCGCGCCCTTTGCCTGACGCTTCCCGGCGAGAGCGACATTGCCCGCGAGATCGGCAGCGACATCGATCCGGACGCGATATTGGCAAGCCGAGAGACGCTCGTTAAGGCGATTGCGCAAGCACATGCCGCGCCGTTCGCCGCGCTTTATGAAAAGCTAGCGGGTACAGGTCCCTTCTCGCCCGATGCGGAAAGCGCGGGACGCCGGGCCCTACGCAACACGCTGCTCAATTATTTGAGCGTCGCGGAAGACGATCCGGCGCGGGCGGCGGCTCAGTTCCATGCGGCGGACAACATGACCGACCGGGCGATGGCCTTGGGCATCGTCGTTCATCATTTCGGCGAGAGCGACGGTGCCCGGCAGGCGCTTGCCGCTTTCGAGGCGCGATTCGGCTGCGACCCGCTGGTGATGGACAAATGGTTCGGCATTCAGGCGACGCGGCCCGGAGCGGCTACGCTCGATACGGTGCAGGCGCTGATGAACCATCCACTCTTTTCGCTCGACAACCCCAACCGCACCCGCGCACTCATCGGCGCCTTCGCCAGCGCCAACCAGACCGGCTTCAACCGGGCCGATGGCGCGGCCTATCGCTTCTTCGCCGAAACGATCCTTAAGATCGACCCGCAGAACCCGCAGCTCGCCGCGCGGTTGCTGACCGCCTTGCGCTCCTGGCGCTCGCTGGAGCCCGTAAGGCGCGAACACGCCCGCGCCGCGCTGGCGGAAATCGCGGGGACGCAGAAGCTGTCTACCGACGTGCGGGATATTGTGGAGCGGACGCTGGGGTGAAAGGTGGGACGCGGTTCCTGTTTAGACGGAAGCGCCAGACACCCCCTCTGCCCTGCCGGGCATCTCCCCCTCAAGGGGGGAGATTGGCTGTGAGATCCGCTTTCGTCAATCGCAAACGTTGCAGAATGAGGCGTTGTCATAAATGAAGGCCAATCTCCCCTCTTGAGGGGGAGATGTCCGGCAGGACAGAGGGGGGTGTTGCAGCGCGCCGACCGTTCCGTTTAGAAATGTCGGCTGTAACGAAACGGCACAAACACGCCCGACACCCAATTCCCTTTTTACGAGAATTACATTAAAAGCACAACCATCCTGCCCGAATCACCCTCGGCTCTGATTAAAATTTTATTAAAAGACTGGACAGGCCGAATCGGTTTTGATTCATTGGCCTTGGTTCGGATGTGCGGCGTCCCGAATCGCTTTCAAGGGAAAGTTCCAGCTTAGAGGGGCCAGGGGATGGCAAATGCGGACGCGTATGACGCGCCGACAGGGAGGTATTACGCCTCCGGCAAGAGACGATCGCGCGCCGGGCTTTCCGGCCATGCGGGTCTGCTCGCCGGCCCTGCCTATCAAAAAATCGTAAGGCTCGAGCCGTGGCTGCGGCGGTCGATCCCGACGCTGATCATCCTGTTCCTGATCGTGCTGGCCGTGGCTCGCGTGCTGTCGCTCATGGCCTGGCGCGAGGATATCGAGCGCAATGCGCGCTCCGCGCTGGCGCTCGCCACCACGCATGTTTCCGCCGCCATCGACCGCCTGGCCGCCGCGCGCGCCAAGGCGGGCAGCACCGAGGGACTTTCGGCGGCTGATATCGAGAACATTATCGCCGATTTCCGCTCGCGCGGTCTTATTTCGCAATCGGTGCGGATCGCCGTGGCAGACGGCGCTTCGGCCATCCTCGCCACATCGGGCATGGACAGCGTGAAGGCGCGCAACATCGAGAACGTGGTCATGGACGCACAGCCGCTGTTCCTTTTCGGCGAGCGGGCCGGCGTGATGCGGATCAAATTTGCGGGCGAGGAAGCACTCGCCGCGCTCAACCGCACCGCCAACGGCAATCTCGCCGTGCTGGCGGCGGAGCCGAACAGCTCGATCTATGCCGAATGGCGGCGGATTGTCTCGCTCAACATCACGCTTTTCGCGGGAACGGCGGGGGTGATGATGGCCATCCTCTACGCCTATTTCAGCCAGGCGGCGCGGGCGCGCGACGCGGACCATATTTCCGAGCAGATTCAGTGGCGCATTAATCTGGCGCTGGCGCGCGGGCGCTGCGGCCTGTGGGATTGGGACATGGCGCGCGGGCGCATGTACTGGTCGCGCTCCATGTATGAGATGCTGGGTTATGAGGCCCATGACGCCATTCTCTCCTTCGGCGACGTGGCGGCGATCATCAATCCGGAAGACGGCGACCTCTATGAGATTGCCACGCAGGCGGCGGCGGGCGACATCCGCCAGCTCGACAAGGTGTTCCGCATGCGCCATGCGGACGGCTATTGGGTGTGGATGCGCGTGCGCGCCGAAATCGCGGAGGATACCGACATGCATCTGGTCGGCATTGCCTTCGACGTCAGCGAGCAGCACCGCTTCGCGCAGGCGACCGCGGAGGCCGATATGCGCATCCGCGAGGCGATTGAGAACATCTCGGAAGCCTTCGTGCTGTGGGATGCCAACAACCGTCTGGTCATGTCCAATAGCAAGTTCAACGAATATGCAGGGCTTCCCGCCAAAGCGCTGAAGCCGGGCGTGACGCGCAACGAAATCCAGGCGATGATGCGGCCCTTCTCGTTCGAGCGGCGGATGGCCAATGAGAACGACCGCAGCGGCGCGCAGACCTATGAGCGGCAGTTGGCCGACGGGCGCTGGCTGCAGGTCAACGAGCGGCGCACGCAGGATGGCGGTCTCGTTTCCATCGGCACCGACATCACCCAGTTGAAGCTGCATCAGGAGCGGCTGGTGGACAGCGAGCGGCGCCTGATGGCAACCATCCACGATCTGAGCCTCGCCCGCAAAGGCGAGAAGGACCGGGTGCGCGAACTCTCCGAACTCGCCAGCAAATATGCCGTCGAAAAGGAACGCGCCGAAAGCGCCAACCGCGCCAAGTCAGAATTCCTCGCCAACATGTCGCACGAGCTGCGCACGCCGCTCAACGCCATCATCGGCTTTTCGGAAATCATGAGCCAGGCCACCTTCGGCCCGCTCGGTTCCGACCGCTATGAGGAATATGTGCGCGACATCCACACCAGCGGCACCTATCTCCTCAACGTCATCAACGACATTCTCGACATGTCGAAGATCGAGGCGGGGCATTTCTCGCTCGACCGCAGCGAAATCGACCTATGCCCGCTGATCCGCGAGACCGTGCGGGTGATTTCCCTGCAGGCGCAGGAAAAGAAAATCGCGGTGCAGACCAATATCGCCGAGACGATGACGCTGAAGGCCGACCGCCGCGCAATCAAGCAGGTGCTGATCAATCTCTTGTCCAATGCGGTGAAGTTCACCACCGAAGGCGGACGCATCTCCGTGCGCGCCCGCAAGACCGCCACCGCCCTGGTGCTCGCCATCGAGGATACGGGCTGCGGCATTCCCAAGGCGGCGCTGAAGAAGCTCGGTCAGCCCTTCGAGCAGGTGGAAAACCAGTTCACCAAATCCCATGCCGGCTCGGGGCTCGGCCTTGCGATTTCCCGCTCCCTGGTGCGATTGCACGGCGGCACGCTGAAAATCCGCTCGACCGAGGGGGTCGGGACCATCGTGTCGATACGGATTCCTGTGGAGGATGTACAGCAGCCCGAAAGCGTGGCAGCATAGAGCGCCCGGCATTCATAAACAGCGCCAAACGATCCCTTCACCCTCGTGGTTCGAGGCTCCGCTTTGCTCCGCACCTCACCATGAGGATGAAGGGCGCAGCGGGAACTGCCTCGAACCACGAAGGCGCTTGGCACTGACAGCATCAAAATATGACGAACCTTAATCGTCCCAGGAAGGAACGTCTTCGCTATCCTGTGGAGCGACCAGACCGATCTCCTCTTTTTCTTCAATGTCCGTGACGGTTTTCATCGACGCCCCCAATGGAATACCCGCATCATGAACGCGACGCGGGCGGCTGTGGAGCGATTATGCAACCTTTCCCACCGTCCTCTCAAAACACCCCCGCACCCCCCGTCCCACCTCATCTAGATGCGCCTCGACGCTTTTGATATCCGGCAGATTGGCGGCGCGGCAGAGGAGATCAGCTAACCCCGGCGGGAGGTCATCGCGCTCGACTTCGCCGGTCAGACAAAGGCGGATCGTCTGGCTCAGATTGGTGTAAAACCGATGCGCGTCGGTGAGATTGTCCACCATTGAGGGCCCGGCGAGCGACGGCGCGAGGTGGCGCAGAACGTTTTCGGTGGCGGTAGAGTGTTCCGCGCCGGTCATATTCCCCGTCAGCACGGCGAACTGCGCGATGAATTCCAGATCTATGATGCCGCCGGGCTTCAGCTTCAAATCCCAGATATCACGCGGCGGCTTTTCCTCCTCGATCAGCGCGCGCATTTCGGCGACATCCTTGGCGATTTTCGCCGGGTCGCGCGGTAGGGCGAGGATGGCGTCGATTTCCCCTGCGATGCAATTGAGAAACGCCTTGTCACCGGCGATGGCGCGGGCGCGGGTCAGAGCCATGTGCTCCCAGGTCCATGCTTCAGTGCGCTGGTATTTGCTGAAAGAGGCGATGTGGGTGGCGACGGGGCCCTTATTGCCTGACGGACGCAGGCGCATGTCCACTTCGTAGAGCACGCCTTCGCTCGTTGGCGCGGAAAGGGCCGCGATCAGCCGCTGCGTCATGCGGATATAATATTGCGAGGGCGCAAGCGGCTTTTCGCCGTCGGATTCCTCGGCATCTTCGTCATGGTCGTAGAGCAGGATCAGGTCGATGTCCGAGCCTGCGGTCAGCTCGCGGCTGCCGAGCTTGCCCATGCCGAGAATGCCGACCTTTCCGCCCGCAATTTTGCCGTGGCGGCGGCTGAACTCTTCCAGCACGGCGTCGAGCGTCTTGCCGATCATCAGATCGGCAAGATCGGAGAACGCCCGCCCCGCACGCGGACCGTCGATGGCGCCGGTCAGCAGGCGTATGCCGATGAGGAAACGGTGCTCGGCGGCGAAGATGCGCAGGCGGTCGAGCGTTTCCTCATAGGTTCTGCCCTGCCCCAAAAAGCTCTCCAGCCGCTCCTCCAGATAGGCGCGGGTCGGCATTTCGGCAAAGATTGCCGGGTCGAGCAGCCCGTCGAACACATGCGGCTTGCGGGTGATGATGTCGGCGAGGCGCGGTGCAGCGCTCATGATGAGCACGAGCAGGCCGAGCAAGGGCGGGTTCGATTGCAGCAGGCTGAACAGCTGGATGCCGGCGGGCAGGCCCTTCAGCAATTCATCGAAGCGCAGGAGCGCCTCATCCGCCCGCTTGGTCTCGCCGAAGGCTTTGAGGAGCGCCGGGGTCAGCTCGGTCAGGCGCTCGCGCGCTTCCGCCGAGCGCGTTGCGCGGTAGCGTCCGAAATGCCAGGTGCGGATGACACGGCAGATATCGCTGGGGCGCTGGAAGCCCATTCTGGAAAGCGTTTCGAGTGTGCCGGGGTCGTCGACATCACCGGTGAAAACCAGATTGCCGCCCTCCCCGCCCAGTTCCTGCGCCTGCTCGAACAAGGCGGCGTAATGGCTTTCCACGACGCCGAGCGCGGCGAGGAAATCCTTCGCAAAATCCTCCGGCCTCGCATAGCCCATCATGCGGGCGACGCGGGAGAAGCCTTCCTCGTCCTCCGGCAACACATGGGTCTGCTCGTCGGCGATCATCTGGATGCGGTGCTCGACATCGCGCAGGAAGGTGTATTTTGCCGCAAGCGCGTCACGCGCCTCCGGCGTGATCCAGCCGCGCTCGGCAAGCTTCTCCAGCATGGGCAATGTCTGGCTCCCGCGCAATTCGGGAAACCGGCCGCCCGCGATCAATTGCTGGGTCTGGACGAAGAACTCGATCTCGCGAATGCCGCCCCGGCCCAGCTTAACGTTGTGGCCGCGCACGGCGATGTCGCCCAGCCCCTTATGGGCGTGGATCTGGCGCTTGATGGAGTGGATGTCGGCAATCGCCGCATAATCGAGATATTTGCGCCAGACATAGGGAGCGAGTTCCGCCAGAACCCTGCGTCCCGCCGCGATATCGCCCGCCACCGGACGGGCCTTGATCATCGCCGCCCGTTCCCAGTTCTGGCCGCGCCCTTCGTAATAATGCAGCGCCGATTCCACCGGCAGCGCCAGCGGGGTCGACCCCGGATCGGGCCGCAGCCGCAGATCGACGCGGAAGACATAGCCATCCGCCGTGCGGTCCTGCAGGATGCGGACGAGCCGCCGTGTCAGCCTCGAGAAGGTCTCGACGCATTCGAGCGGGTCGCCGATGGCGTCAGAGGTTTCGTCGATGAAGACGATGAGGTCGACATCGGAGGAATAGTTAAGCTCATGCGCGCCGAGCTTGCCCATGCCAAGCACGATCCAGCCGCAGCCTTGTTCGGGATTGTCGCGGTCGGGCAGATTGATCTTGCCCGCGCTATCGGCCTCGCGCAGCAGGAAGGAGACACCGGCGCGGATGGAGCTTTCGGCCAGCCGCGTCAGCCAGAGGGTGGTTTCGGCGGTGGTGAACAGTCCGGCAAGGTCGGCCAGTGCGATCAGCACATGGGCTTCCTGCTTCAACTGGCGGAGGGACGCCATGAGCGTGGTTTCGGTGATGCCGTCCTCTTTCCATGCGGCGGAGACCTCGGCGAGAAGCTGTTCCAGCCGAGCTTCGGGCGGCGTTGTGGTGAGCGCTTCCAAAAGGGCTGGACGGCGCAGGAGAATTTCGCGGATGAAGGGGGAGAGGTCGAGGACAGCCGAGAGGAAGGCTGCGGATGCGGGATTGCCGAGTTGCTTCAAGAGTCCCCGGCAATCGGCCTCGATCGCTTTTTCGCGCATATCGGCAAGCAGCGCCGCAGCCTTTTCGGCGTCCGTGGCGATGAGCGGTTTTGAATTTTGTTTGAAAAATGGTTGTCCCCGTTCGGCCAAGATGTTCTTTCCCCTTTTTTATATCATTGAAATATCGGCGCTTTACGTTGCCTCTATCCTGGCGGGCCGAGCTCGCACCCTCCTTCCCCCTTGCGGGGAAGGTGCCCGCGTTAGCGGGCGGATGGGGGTGGTGACGTGTACGCTTGCTTCGAAGACCGTCGCGCAAACGTCACCACCCCCACCCGACCCTTTGGGCCACCCTCCCCGCAAGGGGGAGGGAGAGCGCGAGCCGGCATCATGCGACGCTTCCATTTACCTCACCCACCATTCTCCGGCACCGGAAACACCAGCACCGCCCTCAAGCCCGGTTTGTTGTCCTCCAGCCTCAGACTCCCACCGTGCAATTTCATCACTGCCTTGGCAAGGCTGAGACCTAATCCCAGGCCCGGCTGGGTGCGGCTTTCCTCGAGGCGGACGAAGCGCTCGGTTACGCGGTCGTGCTGTTCCTCGGGGATGCCGGGGCCATTATCCGCGACGACGATCAGCAGATTCTTATCCTGCTGCTCCATGGAGAGCGTGACCGCTGCACCCTCTCCGGCGGCGTATTTGATGGCGTTGTCGACGAGGTTCGAGACGGTCTGGCCGACGAGTTCTCTATTGATGCGCAAGGGCGTTTCATCGAGATCGCCCAAGGACAGCGCCACGCCCGCATCTTCCGCCACCGGCTCGTAGAGATCGGCCACGTCGCGCAGAATGGGCGCGGCGGGCATGATCTGCATGTTCTCGCTGGAATAGCCCGCTTCCAGCCGCGAAATCATCAGGATGGCATTGAAGGTGCGGATCATCTGGTCCGACTCGGCGATGATATCCTCCAGCGCGGCGCGATAATCCTTCGTGTCGCTGCCGCCTGCCAGCGTCGCCTCGGCACGGTTGCGCAGGCGCGTCAGCGGCGTTTTCAGATCGTGGGCGATGTTGTCGGAAACCTGCCGCAGCCCGTCATTCAGTTCCTGGATGCGGCCCAGCATGGCGTTAAGACTGCCCGACAGGCGGTCGAACTCGTCGCCCGATCCGGAAACCGGCAGACGCCCCGTCAAGTCGCCCTCCATGATGCGATGCGAGGCAGATGACAGCTGGTCGATGCGGATGAGCGCGCGGCGGCCTACGAAATACCAGATCAGGAACGCGCCGACGCCCATCAGCCCCAGCGCCAGCATGAGCGCACGGCGCACAATGCCAAGAAAGTGCTCCGGCTCGCTCAGATCGCGCCCGACCAGCACCCGCATGCCGTTGGGCAGAGCAATGACGATGGCGATGGCCTTGTGGACGCTGGTGGCATTGCGCTCGCCATAGCGTTGATAGGTAAAGGCGCGCTCGACCATGCCGTTCGTATCGAGCACGCCGGGTTCTAGGCTCTCGACATTGCCGGCGAGGATCTGCCCCACGGAATCGGTGACGAGATAGAGATAGGCGCCCGGCTGGCGGGCACGGCGGTCGATGGTGCGCACCAGCGCCGAAATGCCGCCCCTGTTATAGGCCGCGCCGATGCTGGCAACCTCCTCGCTCAGCGCCTGCTCGGTCTGGCCGGTCAGGAGCGAGACCGAGAGCTTGCTCATATAGATGACGAGCGCGATGGCCCCCAGCATGAAAAGCAGGAGATAGAGCGCGGACAATCGCGCCGCCGTCGTGCGCATCAGGGCGGCGACGCGGCCCATCAGGCGTCCTCGACGGTGGAGCCGGACGCGGCTTTCAGCACATAGCCCGCGCCGCGCACGGTATGGAGCAGCGGCGTCTTGAAGCCCTTCTCGATCTTGCCGCGCAGGCGGGAGATATGGACGTCGATGACGTTGGTCTGGGGGTCGAAATGATAGTCCCAGACATTTTCGAGAAGCATAGTGCGGGTCACCACCTGCCCCGCATGGCGCATCAGATATTCGAGCAAGCGAAACTCGCGCGGCTGGAGGACGATATCGGTCCCGCCCCGTCGCGCCGTATGGGCCAGACGGTCGAGCTCGAGATCGCCGACGCGGTAGATCGTGTCCGCCTCCCGCGGGCTGGAGCGGCGCTGCAGCACCTCGACGCGCGCCAGAAGCTCGGAGAAGGCATAAGGCTTTGTCAGATAATCATCGCCACCGGCGCGCAGGCCCGTCACGCGGTCATCCACCTGGCCGAGCGCGGAAAGGATCAGCGCCGGCGTCTCGTCGCCCCTGGCACGCAGGCCGGCAATGACGGCAAGCCCGTCGCGGCGCGGGAGCATCCGATCGATGATCAGTACATCATATTTGCCGCTCTCGGCCAGCGCATAGCCCGTCTCGCCATCGCCAGCGATATCGGCGGCATGGCCCGCCTCGGCGAAAGCCTTTTCCAGATACCGGGCCGCTTCACGGTCGTCTTCGATGATGAGGATCTTCATGGAGGCCGATCATAATTGGAATGTCATGTCCGGACAGGCGTAGAATAAGGGAGTATGTCGGTGAAGCACTTACTCCCCTATTCCCTTACTCACCTACTCCCTTATCAAGCGGGCAGCGGGCAGCGGGCCGCTTGTAGCCCGCTGCCCTGCGCTTATCCGATACGCCTGCCCAACCGTGGGGGATGCCAGGGACGGAAGACTGGAAACAAGTCCCCGGCACCTCGCCTAGCCCTCGGCGATCGGAAGCGCTACGAAGCGGCTCTGGTCGTTGGTCACGATCTGGAGCAGGATGGCCTTGCGCCCAGCCTTTTTTGCCTCCTTGATCGCAGCATTGATATCGCTAACGTCCTTCACCGGTTTGTTGTTGACGCTGACGATGACATCGCCGGAGCTGATGCCCTTGTCCGCCGCGTCGCTGTCCGGATCGACATCCGTGACCACAACGCCCTTGCCGTCTTCCGAGGGAACGACGGTGAGCCCATAAGAATTCAGCGATTCGGAATCCTGAGGCAGGGTCGGCCGCCCGGCGGGGGTCTCCGCCAGTTCCTTCGGCATGGTGCCGACGGTGACGCTGATGGTCTTGGCTGCGTTCTTGCGCCAGATGGTCAGTTCCGCCTTGCTGCCGGGGGCGATGGCCGCAACCTTGCGGGCGAGATCGCGCGAATCCTCAATGGGCTCGCCATTGACGGCGGTGACGACGTCGCCCGCCTCGATGCCCGCCTTGGCGGCCGGGCCGTTAGCCTGCGGCTCGGCGATGAGAGCGCCCTTCGGCTCGGCAAGGCCCAGCGACTCGGCAATCTCCTTGCTGACCGGCTGGATGCTCACGCCGATCCAGCCGCGCTGGACATGGCCGGTCTTGATGATCTGGTCAACCACGGTCTTGGCCGTCGAGGCGGGAATGGCGAAGGCGATGCCGACGCTGCCGCCCGATGGCGAGAAGATGGCGGTGTTGATGCCGATCACCTGGCCCTGCTGGTTGAAGGTCGGGCCGCCGGAATTGCCGCGGTTCACCGACGCATCGATCTGGATGAAATCGTCATAGGGACCGGCGTTGATATCGCGGCCAAGCGCCGACACGATGCCCGCCGTCACGGTGCCGCCAAGGCCGAACGGATTGCCCACGGCGACGACCCAATCGCCGACGCGGACATTCTTGTCATCGCCGAGCGCCACATAGGTGAATTTCCGCTTGGCGTCGTCGACCTTCAGGACCGCGAGGTCGGTGCGCGGATCGGTGCCGATCAGCTTGGCGGGCAGCTCGGTTCCGTCCTGCAGGACCACCGAATAGGCGTTGCCATCGGACACGACATGGTTGTTGGTGACGATATAGCCGTCCTCGGAGATGAAAAAGCCGGAGCCCTGAGCGACCGGACGCTCGCGACGCGGACGCGGCTTGCCGGGACGCTTCGTCTCGCCATCCTGGCCGAACTCGCGGAAGAAGCGCTTCAGGGGATGATTATCGGGAAGCTGATCGAAGCCCGGCGCGGAGAAGAAGCCCGGTATGCTATCACTGGTGTCCGGCTGCTTGTCGCTATCGACGCGAACGCTGACCACGGCGGGACGAACCTTTTCCACCAGATCGGCAAAGCCGGGCTGGGCGGGCGCCGTCACGGTGACGGGCTCGGCATAGGCGCGCATCACGGTGCTGAGCGGCCCATTCGCCAGGACGGCACCGGCAAGCGCCGAGGTCAGCGCGACCGCATACAAGCTTTTGCGGTACACAGACGGAGACTTTTCTTTCGACATCAGAAACTCCTTGGGCAAAAGGATAGGCTGGCACGGAAGGGCATTGCGCCGCATCACGCTCTAGATGGGCATTGTGCGCCATAGATACTAACGGCAACCTTACCGGCAAATTTCCGCAAGATGAAAGTTTCGTAAGGTTGGAGCCGACGTTTCTATTTAAACCTATCGGGGATCCTTATCATCCAGGATCGCGGCCAGTTTGCGGCGCTCCTCATCCGAGAGTGGAACGGCCTCAACAGCGGGCCTTCGCCGCGACGCGGCAAGAAGAAATCCGCCGCCGATGAGCAAAACCACCACCGGGAAGCTCCAGAGCAGAATGGTCCTGGTTTCAAGCCGGGGTTTCAGCAGCACGAACTCGCCATACCGCGCCACGATGAAATCGAGGACCTGCTCGTCACTATCCCCCGCCTTCAGCCGGTCACGCACGAGAACGCGCAGATCCTTGGCGAGCTCGGCATTGGAATCGTCGATGGACTGGTTCTGGCACACCATGCAGCGCAGCTCCGCCGAAATGGCACGCGCGCGGCTCTCCAATGTGGGGTCTGGGAGGATCTCGTCGGGGGTGACAGCGTGAGCGGCGGTGGCTGCGAGGAGGGTTAGGGCAAGGGCGGCGCTGAGGGATTTGGGGGTGAAGCGAAAACGTCGGCGGGACAGCGCCCCTCGCGCCAAGCTTTCCATTCTGCCCTCCTTCATGACACCGCCACCTCCGCATTCCCCGCCCGCGCAGCCTTGCGCCGTGCCGGAGCGCCTACCCGCAGGCGGCGGTCGAGGAGGGAGACGAAGCCGCCGAGCATCATCGCCAGCGCGCCGAGCCAGATCAGCGTCACCAGCGGCTTCCACCAGATGCGGACGACGGTGCCGCCATCGGCGAGGCCATCGCCCAGCGAGAGATAATACTGGTTGAACCCGTGGGTGACGATGCCCGCCTCCGTGGTCGGCATGCGCCGGGCCGGATAGAAGCGCTTGGCGGATATGATCGTGTCGACCGGGCGCGCGGCGCTGTCCATAAGGGTGAAGCGGCCCTGCTCTTCCATGTAATTCGGGCCACTAGCGGCGGCGAGCCCCTCATAGCGCAGCTGATAGCCTGCCACGGGGACGATATCGCCCGGCTTCATCGCCACCACCTGCTCCGTCCCAAAGGTGGTGACGCCGACAATGCCGAGCAGGGTGACGCCGAGGCCGAAATGAGCGAGCGCCGTGCCGAAGACCGAGCGCGGCAGGCCGACCAGCCTCGCGAAGGCGGTGCGGACAGGTACCTTGCCGAGGCCCGCTTTCAGGGCAATATCCGTCAGGCTTCCAAGCATCACCCAGACGGCGAGCCCGATGCCGAAGGCGGCGAGCACTTCTCCCGCCGAGGTGCGATAGAGCACGAACCCGACAGCGAGGAGCGCCAGGGCAAAGGCCGTCATCAGCCGCTGCGCCACTCCCAAGAGATCGCCGCGCTTCCACGCCAGCAGCGGGCCGAACGGCACAGCGGCGAGGAGCGGGATCATCAGCGGGCCGAAGGTCATGTTGAAGAAGGGCGCGCCGACGGAAATCTTATCGCCGGTCAGCGCCTCCAGCAGTAACGGGTAAAGCGTACCGATGAGCACAGTTGCCGCCGCTGTTGTCAGGAACAGATTGTTGAGGACCAGCGAACCCTCACGCGAGACAGGCTGGAACAGGCCGCCGCTTGCGAGACTTTGCGCCCGCAGCGCAAAGAGCGCCAGCGAGCCGCCGATGAAGAGCGTGAGGATGGCGAGGATGAAGAGGCCGCGCCCCGGATCGGTGGCGAAGGAGTGGACCGAGGTCAACACGCCCGAGCGCACCAGGAAGGTGCCAAGCAGCGACAGCGAAAATGTGAGAAGCGCCAGCAGCACCGTCCAGATTTTCAGGGCCGATCGCTTTTCCATCACCAGCGCCGAATGCAGCAGCGCCGTACCGGCGAGCCATGGCATGAAGGAGGCATTCTCCACCGGGTCCCAGAACCACCAGCCGCCCCAGCCGAGCTCGTAATACGCCCAGTAGGAGCCAACCGCGATGCCGCCGGTCAGGAACATCCATGCGGCGAGCGTCCAAGGCCTTACCCAGCGCGCCCAGGCCGCGTCGAGACGGCCCTCGATCAACGCCGCGACGGCAAAGGAGAAGCACACCGAAAAGCCGACATAGCCGAGATAAAGCAGCGGCGGATGCACGGCGAGGCCGATATCCTGCAGGATCGGGTTCAGATCCTGCCCCTCCAGCGGCGCGGGGCTGATGCGGGCGAAGGGATTGGAGGTGGCGACGATGAAGAGAAGAAAGGCCGTCGCGACCCAGCCCTGCACGGCCAGCACGTTGGCCTTGAGCGACGGGGGCAGATTGTTGCCGAAGGCGGCGACCAGCGCGCTGAAAAAGGCAAGGATCATCACCCAGAGCAGCATGGAGCCTTCGTGATTGCCCCAGACGCCGGTGATCTTATAAAGGAGCGGCTTCTGCGAATGTGAGTTCTCGACCACGTTGAGCACGGAGAAATCCGAGACGACATAGGCGTGGACCAGCACGGCGAAAGCCAGCGCGATGAAGGCGAAGACGGCAATGGCGGTCGGCGCGGCGACCCCCATCATCCTGACATCGCGCCGCCGCGCGCCGATGACAGGCAGCACCGACTGCACCAGCGAAAGCGCCAGCGCCAGGGCAAGCGCGAATTGTCCGATTTCGGCGGTCATGCGTGGCGCCCTTTACATTTCGTTGAAGCCGCCCAGTCGCTCCTACCCCCCTCTGTCCTGCCGGACATCTCCCCCACAAGGGGGGAGATTAGATGGGAGTCCCGCTTCCGCCAATCGTCAAGGTCGCACGATAGGGCGCCGTCATCGATGAAAGCCGATCTCCCCCCTTGGGGGGGAGATGCCCGGCAGGGCAGAGGGGGGTGTCCAGACGCCGACATCTCCATCTCACCGTGCCTCTTCCGTATGCTGCCAGAGGCCCTTCTCCTTCAAGCCATCGGCGACTTCCTTGGGCATATACCGCTCGTCATGCTTGGCGAGGACGCTATCGGCGACGAAGACGCCGTCCGGATTGAAACGGCCTTCGGTCACCACGCCCTGCTCCTCGCGGAAAAGATCGGGCAGGATACCGTCATAGACGACTTTCACGCTTCTAATCGTGTCGGTGACGGAAAATTCCACCCGTGTACCGGCACCACGCACAACCGTCCCCTTTTCCACGAGCCCGCCCAGGCGGAACCGCGCGCCGGAGGCCATATCCTCCGCGGTCAAATCGTCGGGCATGCGAAAATAGCGTATATCCTGGCTGAACGCGACGAGCACCAGCGCCACCGCCAGACCCAGAACGGCCAGCGCGCCTGATATCACGGCAAGGCGCTTCTGTTTGCGGCTCATGGTTTTGCCTCCGTCAACTCCAATCCGAGCCTCCTGGCGAAAGCGATGAGGTCGTTGCGCTTTTCCGGCGCCAGCGCCTCGCTGCCCCGCTTCAGGGCGGAGGCAGCGTCGTCGCGGCGATTCAGCACCAGATAGGAGCGGACGAGACGCTTCCAGCCGTCGAGATCGTCAGGGTTCTGCGCCAGCCGTGCGTCAAGCCCAGCGACCATCGCATTTATCTGCGCCGCGGCGCTATCCAATTGTTCCTGCGCTTCTTCCGTGGCCGTGCCGCCGGCGGCGGCCGTCAATGCCTGCCCGAGGCCGAGCGCGCGCTCCGCCGATTCGCCCTGCAGCCTGATAGCGGCGCGGTAGGCGTTGACCGCGTCCTCGAACCGGCCGAGGCGCAGATAGATCGGAGCGAGCACATCCCACCCGCGCCCATCGTCGGGATTCTGCTTCAAATGCGCCTCCGCCCGCGCGATCAGATCGCCGACCGAGCTTTCCACCGGCCTTTGCGCAGCCCGGCTCGCCAGCGGCTCGGACGGAAGATCAGGCGAGCCGGTGAGACCATAGAGGCCCCACGCGACCAGCGGCACGGAGAGAACAGCGGCGAGCACGGTCCAGCGCTCGCCTTGCCCCGCCGCGGGTGCCTGCTCCGCCTCCTGCCCGGCGCGCAACAGGCGGCGGCCGATCTCGGCGCGCGCTTCCTCCGCGCTCTGCGGATCGATCAGGCCACGGGCGGCGTCAGCCTCCACTTCACGCATCTGGTCGCGGTAGACTTCGATGTCATATGGCCCGGCAGCAGAACCCGGCGCCCTCTTGCGCGTCAGCGGCAGGAGAACGGCAAGCGTAGCGGCAAGCGTCAGAAATAGAGCGATCAGCCAAAATCCCATGATGGCGAGACATAGCCGCCCCGCGGGCCGAATCCAATCAGGGATGCTACGAATAGGGCAATTCGCCGCAAATTGCGGTGGGTCAAGGCGAAGCGCCTATCCCTCCCCCTTGCGGGGAGGGTGGCCCGAAGGGCCGGGTGGAGGTGGTGACGCGCGCACCACGTTCTTCAGCAAAAGCGCAAACGTCACCACCCCGTCCGCCCGCTAACGCGGGGTCGTCGCTGGAAAAGCCAAATCGCTGGCTTTTCCTCGGCCTCCGGCCGAACGCTCCTCAATCCCCCAAGGGGAAAGGAGGGCGTTTCCTACGTCAACGGCGTCCAGCTTCCATCCGGGTTCCGGCATGCCGTGCCGCGTGCGGTCTGGGGCGCGCCGTTGACGGTGAAGGTGTGGGTATATTGACGGCAGTTCTGCGAGCCGACCTGATAGGGCTGCGCGGCGACCACCTCACCGGAGGCATCGGAGCCCTTCCAGCTCGTGGCGTCACCGGCCTTCGCATATTCCAGCGCCTTGTACTCGGCTTCCAGCGCGTTCCGGCGGTCGCCGGAGGAAAGCCTGTTCGCGGCGGTGCCGATCAGGCCATTGCCCAGCGCGGCCAGAACGTCGGATCTTGCCGGCTTGGATGACGGTCCGATCGAGATCAGGGACGGTCGCGGGCCGGAGGCCGTGCTGCAGGCGGAAAGGCCGAACAGGGCAAGGACAAGGGCGGCGGAGAGGGCTGTTGGCTTCATCGGGCTCTCAGTTCACGAACATGAATAATCGAATGTTCATAGCGATTTATGTCAAGCGGTCCATTATAGCCGCGCATTCGATTGCGATCAATTTTCAACAAGAGGCAGAACGATTCGTGCAGCGAGGCCGCCCAGCGGCGACTTCTCCAATTTGAGCGTTCCGCCATATTCGCGCACCGTATCCTTGACGATGGAAAGGCCGAGGCCGGTGCCGGGCTTGGTTTCGTCGAGGCGATGGCCACGCATCAGCGCCTCCTTGATCTTTTCCGGGGCCAGTCCCTGCCCGTTGTCCTCGATCGCCACTTCGAAGCCGGCATGAGGCGTCATGTCGCCCTTCCCCTCGAAATGGACCGGGGAAAGGCTCACCTTGATGACCGAACGGCCCCATTTTGCGGCGTTTTCCATCAGGTTTCCGACGATTTCCTCGAAATCCTCGCGCTCGCCCGCGAAGACGGCATTCGGCAGGCGGTTGTCGAAATCGATGCGGTAATTGGGGCTGAGCTTGGCGGTCACGCGGATCATCCGCTCCAGGACCGGCGCGACGGGCGTGCGGAAGACGACGCTGTCGCGCTGGGCCGCAATGCGCGCGCGCTGCAGATAATGCTGCACCTGCACCTGCATCGCCTCGCTCTGCTCTACCACCACCCTGCCCTTCTCGCCCCCGATGCTGCGGCCCTCATTGACGAGCACCGATAGCGGCGTCTTCAGCGAATGGGCGAGATTGCCGACCTGCGTGCGCGAGCGCTCGACGATGCGCCGGTTGTTCTCAATGAGCGCATTCATCTCCTGCGCCAGCGGCGCGATCTCCAGCGGCAGATTGCCGTCAAGCCGGGAGGAGCGGCCTTCGCGGATATCGGCCAGCGAGGCGCGCACCTTGTCGAGAGGACGCAGGCCGAAAAGGATGATGGCGGCGTTGATGAGGATACTGCCAAGGCCGAAGACGCCGAGATAGGTATAGAGCGTGTTGCGGAAATCGCGGATTTCCTTCTTCACCTCGCTCAAATTGCCCATGATGCGAAAGCGCGCCACGCGATTGGCGGCGTCGAGCACCACTTCCGTCTCGACCACGGAAAGTTCTTCGCCTTTCAGGCCCTTTTCCGTATAGCGCCGCGTGTAGGATTGGTCGAAGGGGACTTGGTAAACCGGTACCGGCGGGATGGTGCGCTTGGCGAGCGAGTCGGATTCGAGATTGCCCTTGAGATTGTCGGTGACCGGATCCACCGCCCAGTACCAGCCGGAAAGCGGGCTGGAATAGCGGATGTCGCCCAATTCCGGCTTTCCCTGCAACACGCCATCGGGCGAAACGCTGACCGAGCCGATGAGGCTATAGAGATGCGCCGAAAGCAACCGCTGAAAGCTCTGCTCGCTCGCCTCGCGGTAAAGCGCCGAAATGACCGTCGCGACCACCATCAGCCCGATGATGACCCACACCGTCGACAGCGTGACGACACGCAGCGCCAATGAGCGCGTGGCGGGGATGAAGCGGAGGGCGGTCAGTTTACGGCCTTTCATTTTCAGATTGGGAGAGCGGCGGGACAATACCCCCCTCTGCCCTGCCGGGCATCTCCCCCTCAAGGGGGGAGATTGGCTGACATGACTTTCGCCGTACATACGGCAAGGTTTGCGATTGGTGCCGTCCGTCTATGAAGGCGTAATCTCCCCCCTTGAGGGGGAGATGTCCGGCAGGACAGAGGGGGGTGACCGGCGTTTCCATCGGAACGTGGTCCCTCTATCCATCCCGCCGGATGCGGTAGCCCATGCCGCGCACGGTTTCGATGAGATCTATGCCCATCTTCTTGCGCAAGCGCCCGACGAAGACCTCGATCGTGTTGGAATCGCGGTCGAAATCCTGGTCGTAGAGATGCTCCACCAGCTCGCTGCGGGAGACCACCTCGTCCATGTGATGCATGAGATAGGAAAGCAGGCGGAATTCGTGCGAGGTCAGCTTTAGTGGAACGCCGTCGACGCTGGCCTTGGAGGATTTGGTATCGAGGCGCAGCGGGCCGCAGGTGAGTTCCGAGGAGGCATGCCCGGCGGCCCGGCGGATCAAGGCCCGCAAGCGCGCCAGCACTTCCTCTATGTGAAAGGGTTTGGCGACATAATCGTCCGCGCCCGCGTCGATACCCGCGACCTTGTCGCTCCAGCGGTCGCGCGCGGTCAGCATCAGCACGGGCATGGTGCGCCCGTCGCGCCGCCAGCGCTCCAGAATGCTGATGCCGTCCATCTGCGGCAGGCCGATATCCAGCACCACGGCGTCATAGGGCTCGCTGTCGCCGAGATAATGGCCTTCGATGCCGTCATAGGCGCGGTCGACCACATAGCCGGCCTCGACCAGCGCCTCGGAGACCTGACGGTTCAGATCCTTGTCGTCCTCGACGATGAGGATGCGCATGTGCATGCTTCCATTGTTTCAGCCGCATTCTGCAACGCCAGGCCTCGCCCGGCTGCAAATGCCCTGGCCGCTGGCTTAATTAGCGGGAACCGCGACCTCGACACGGCGCGGGCGCTCGCCATCGCGGCCGGGCACCAGCACCACGACGACGCACATCGCGCGTCCGTTCTGCGTGGAGGGGGTCGCCTTGGTCAGCGTTCCGCCCTGCTCGGCGGCAACCTTCTGCCCGACGGCGACGCAATCGCCCGCCACCTTGGCGACCAGTGTCGCCTTCGCGGGGAACGTCACCGGCAAGCTGCCGGCCTCAGCGGCGGTGACACCGGCCAGAACGGTCAGGGCAGCGATCAGTTTCGGAGCGAACAAGTGTTTCATCATGGCGCCTTCCATAGCGCTTTTTAGCTGAACAATGAATGAACGGTAAAGGCCCCGACTCCCTTTGCCGAGGCCTTCCCTCACATATTGTTACATATCGTTAATCCGCAATGTTAAGGAATCATTACGGAAGATTACGAAAGGCGGGAATTTGCATGGAAGCGGCCGACAATGGCGATAAGGCCCGCCACGGCGGTGATGAGCTGCATGATCGTCTCGACCAGCGTCGATTGATCCACCGTGTCGGTGGCAAAGCCGAACAACCCGGCCGCGGAAACGCCGAGCGTGACGGCGGAGGCCCAGATGGTCTTGGAGAGATACCAGGGTTTGATGGTGTTCATGTGGGGTTCCTTTGTTTGGGGTTCGATAGGGAGCGTCGGCGGCGTTTCTCATTTCACTTCAACCCGCCCGAACCGCCCCGCTCCCATCCTCGCGCTGACCATCGCCACGGCCAGTTCGAAGGGCTGCGCCAAGCCGCCGAGGTCAGCGGCACGATCCGCCGCGCCATAGGTCCAGCGCGGCTCGCGGACTTCCACCGTGCGGACCACCGCTCCACCCCGTCGCACCTCGACGCGGTAGAGTTCCTGCTCCTCGCCGAGCGGGATATCCGTGCCTAGCCAGCTATCGGCGTCGATGCGCCCGCGCCGGACCCAGTTTGCGGCAATGTCGCCATTCGCCATTACGTGAGCTTTGAGGTGGACCGGGCTCAGGGGCTCAAGCGCGCGGACGCCGCCGGCCATCGACATCGTGTCGAAATAGGCGTCCGAAAAATCGCGGCCTGCCGTGCCGATGCGCCAGTTGAGTGCCAGACCGATTTCCGAAGCCTGCAGACCGGCGGGCGCGACGGCTTCACTGAGCAGGATGAAGGGCGTTCCGGCGGGCTTGGTGACGGAGGCTTCTTCTTCCGTGCCCAGTTGCCCGCGCAGGAGCGCCGTCAGCCGCCATTGGCTGTCAGCTATTTCCTCGGCATCGCGGAACTGGAACATTTCCCAGCCGCCTTCAGGCGTCTGCAAGAGGCCGGTGTTCGCGCCGTTGCAAAGCTGCTCCATGGGCTGGGAACTCAATTCACCGGCATAGATGAGCACATCCATGGCATGGGCGCGGACCAGCCGTCCGCTCCCCGGCAAAGGCGGCAGCGGCGAGACGAGTTCCCCTACGATCGCCCGCTTGCCAAGGAGCGTCCGGGCGGCATAGCCTTCCGCATGGGGCGAGGCATAGGCGCTGACGCCACGCCATGGCTTGGCATAAGCGGCAAGGCGCAATTGCGCCGCCGCGTCCTCCGCGCCCGGCCAGGCGGGCAGGTCGAGGAGGAAGCTCAGCGGCTTGCCTTCGCTGACGGGGCTTGCGGGCGGCTGCGGCGGCAAGGCGCCCGTGTCGGGCGTGCGCACATGCGACGCGACCGCGACGGCCTGCAATTGCCGCGCGGCACCATCCTCCAGCGAGGTGATGACGAATTCCCCCTCCTCACCGGCGAGGCGCACCCGGTCGCCCACCGTCAGGCCCGCATGGTCCCAGGGCACGCCGAGGCTTTTGGTCCGCCGCGAGGCCCAGCGGCGCTTCAGCCAGCTCTCCGCCAGCGCCTTGGCTTGGCCCCCCTCCATCGCGCCCGCCAGCGTCAGCGTTTCGGTGCCCTGCCCGCGCGCCTCGTGTCGCAGGGCGGTGGCGCTGGCGGTCTGGTAATCGCGCAGGGGATCGCCGAAGAAGACCTCCACGCTGCCGGGAAGATCGTTGCGGTCCTCCAACACCGAGGTTTCCGCCGCACCTTCATCGCTGAGCACCATGTCCTCGATCAGGCTTGGCTGCGACAGGCGCGCGTCGCTGCGGAAGACAAAACGGCCTTCCGCCTCGAACGCCTCGACGCCGAATAGGTCCAACAAGGGCTCCAGCACCGAGCGGGCCGATGACGGCTCACCGATGGCGAAGCCGGAGAGAGCACCATCGGCGGCTGATGTGTCCGGCGCGTCCAGCCCAAAATCCGCGAAGATCGCCGCGATGAGGTCGCCAAGCGCCACCCCGCTGAGGCGACCGTTCAGCCAATGGCCGAGACGCCAATTGTCGGCGTCGCCCCAGACATCGCGCTTCAGCGGAAATTCCGGGAAGGGCCGCGTGTCCCACGCCCAGAGATAGATACGTGCCGCATCCAGCATCCGCCCGCCATAGACCGGGGAGACCGGATTGCCTGTGTTGGCCGTCCGGTTCCAGTAGTCGAGATGAGCGGAGAGGAAGCGGCTTTGCGCGAGATCGGAGCGCGAACCGTCCGAAAAATATGGAATGGCATTTTCCGAGGATTTCGGGTCGGGAAAGACATTGGGCTGGTTCGGCCCCTTGTCCGCCGCGGGACAGCCAAGCTCGGTGAACCAGAACGGCTTGGACCTTGGCTGCCAGGCGGTCGGCACCGTGCTCTCCTTGCCGCCGGTGCGGTTATAATGCAGGTTCTCCCACCAGCCTTTCAAATCCTTGTAGCGGAACACCCAGGGCTTGCCCGCCATGCCATCCGATATGGGCGAGCGCACGCGGTTGCGGCGGTCGGCCTCGCTGGCGTAATACCAGTCGTAGCCCTCGCCGCCCGCGATATTGGCGGTGAGGCCATCCTTGTCGTAGGCGGCGGGAATGCCGTCCGGCCCGAAATGCCGGTCGTCCTCGTCGCGCCAGTCGGAAAGCGGCATGTAATTGTCGATGCCGATGGCGTCGACGGCGGGATGGGCCCAGAGCGGGTCGAGGTGAAAGAACACGTCGCCGCTGCCGTCCTGCGGATGATGGCCGAAATATTCCGACCAGTCCGCCGCATAGGTCAGCTTGCAGCCGCTCCCAAGGCGCGAGCGCAGCTCAGCGGCGAGGTCGCAAAGGCCCGACACGAAGGGGAAGCCGTTGGCCCCGTCGCGAAGGGTCGTCAGCCCGCGCAGTTCCGACCCGAGCAGGAAAGCATCGACGCCGCCTGCCGAAACCGCCAGATCGGCGCAATGGCGGATGAAGCGGTTATAGCCCCATGTTCCCGTCAGAAAAGCTGAAATCTGCGCCGTCACCGCCGCCGTGCGGTCGGCGCCGAGCGGATAACAGGTGATGCGCCCGCGCCAGGGATAGGCCGGCTGGGTACCGCCATAGGGCGATGGCAGGCTGTTGCCGGGCGCGATGTCCATCATGATGAAGGGATAGAGCGTCACGTTCAGCCCGCGCCCCCTCGCATCGCGGATTGCGGCGATGACGCTGTCGTCGGAGGGCGTGCCGCCATAGGCCGCCTGCCCCAGCGTATTACGGCTGATCCGATACGCCGCGGCGCGGGTGACGCCGTCCACTTTCCATGTCCGGCTCGGCTTCCTCGCCGTCTGCTCTACAACGCCCGGGCGGATGGTGCAGGACCCGGCGCGCAGATCGTCGCCGAACCAGGGCACCACCAGCGCCACATGCTTCAGATTTGGGCAGAGCGCCTGCAGCTCGTCCATCGCGGCGGTCCAGTCGCTGACGGCGCGCAGCGTGTTGCGGTTGAGCGCCCGCGTCTCGCCCGGCCTCGGCTCATCCGTCACCGCCACGGGCGACAGGCCGAACTCGGTCGAGCCCGGAATGAGCGCGACGGCGGTGATGCTATTGGCGAGCGCGCCCACGGGCCGCATCACCTCGAACTGAATCTGCGGCAGGCGACGACCGTAATCGTCGATGGGCATGCGCTCGAAGACCACATAGGCCGTGCCGCGATAGGCGGGCGCGTTGCCGTCCCCCTGCTTCGCCTCGATCAGCGGGTCGGGAAGCTGGTCCTCGGTGCCGCGATAGATCCGCATCTCCACCTTGGTCTGGTCCAGCTCCTTGCCGTCAACCCATATGCGGCGGATGCCGGCAATCGGCCCTTCCGCCACCGCATAGGCGGCATTGGCGTAATAGCTATATTCCGTGGTCTTCGCCCCGCCGCCCTTGCCGCCCTGGCGGGTGGTCTTCGACTGTTCCTCGAAACGGGTGGCCCAGATGAGCGAGCCGGAAAGGCGCACCGTGCCATAGACGAAGGGGAGCGAGGCCCCCTCCTCCGCCGTTGTCGGCTTCGCCCCGGCCAATCGCGGGCCTTCCGCATGGCGGGTGGAATTGATGAGCGCGGTGTCGATGAGATATCCGCCCAGCGCGCCCGCCGCCGCACCGATCGTGCCGCCAATCGCGCCGAACAGACTGCCGCCCAGCGCAGCGCCTGCGGCCTGGAGGAGGAGTGTGGCCATGGGAGGGAGCCTTTGGTTGGAGAGCGTCTTCCCTCCCCCTTGCGGGGAGGGTGGCCCGAAGGGTCGGGTGGGGGTGGTGACGCGTGCGCCACTGTTTCCAGCAAAAGCGCACCCGTCACCACCCCCATCCGCCCGCTGACGCGGGCACCTTCCCCGCAAGGGGGAAGGAGGGCGTTGGAAAAACAAACACCCCCGCAATCTTCCGCCGCCATTGCGGCACCAGCGCCGAGGCCATCACACGATGTCCTTCATAAGCGTGGATGAAGCGATCACCCGGCGCGAGGATGCCCAGATGCTTGGCGGCGACGCGGGGGCGCCAGCGGAACACCAGCAAATCGCCCGGCTCCATCGCCTCGACGGGCCTCTCCAGCATATGCCGCCGCGCGGCGTCGAGCATCGGGTCGGTATCGCCCGCCGCCTCGGCCCAATCAGGCGCGTAGGTGGCGGGGGTTTCCGGCTCCGTGCCATAGAGCGCGCGCCAGACGCCCCTGATAAGCCCCAGACAATCGCAGCCGACGCCTTTCATTGAGCCGCCATGGCGATAGGGCGTGCCGATCCAGCTTTCGGCTTCGTGCAAGACTTTCAAGGCGATCATGGCACCAGCGGGCCTCCGTCAAACTCGTCGTCGCCGCTGACATAGGCGTAGGCGGCATCATTGCCGGGCAGATGCGGGAAGCCGCGATAGTTGACGGCGTTTGCGAATTTCGCCCTGCATGTCGCGAAGCTCTTGTCGCAGCCGGCGATGACGCGGAACGTATCGCCGGCTTTTATCGCGGCGCCCGGAATGTCGCGCAGCGCGAGCCGGACCGCGCCGCCGGACGAGACATGGCTCACCACCACCGCCTCGCGCCCGGTATTCGCGCCGCTCGACCAGCGCAGAATGCCATTGGCGAACCAGCCGGGCTGGAAGCCGCCAAGGCCCGATGCGGTGAAGGCGGCGTCACCGGCCTCCGTCACCGTGCCCGTCCCACTAAAGCGGCCATCGCTGGCGTTGACGCGGCAGCGCCCGTCGCCCACCTCCGCATCGCAGGCGCGCATGATGCGGCGGCCGCGGATCATGTCGAGGGCGGCGGCGCTGCTTTTGACTTCCGCGACGAACCTGCCATCCGCTTGCGTGATCTTGCCGATGCTCGAGCGGCGCAGCAGAACGCGCTCATCCGGCGCAGACCAGTTGACGAGCCAGGTCTCCACCGCCGCGCCGTCATAAAGCCCGCGCTCGATGTCAGCCTTGTCGATGGCAGCCGAGGACAGCGCGCCCTCGATTTCCGCGCTATCAACCGACAGGCCCAGCGCCGCACTCGCCTCGCTGCCGCTCATTCCCGTTTGCGGCTCGCAGGCTACGCCGGAGACTTCAAGCGTCCTGTCATGGTCGGTGAAACCAAGCGCCACGCCATCCTCACGCCGGATAATCCAGACGAAACAATGGGTTGTGACGTTTCCTCGCAAATGGGATTCAAGGGGTTGAGGGATGGGGATCATGGCCAGATCTTTCGTTCAAACGCAGGGAGCAACGGGCTCGCGCCCTCCCTCCCCCTTGCGGGGAGGGTGGCCCGAAGGGTCGGGTGGGGGTGGTGACGTTTGCGCGAATTCGTCAGCAAAAGCGCCAAGCGTCACCACCCCCATCCGTCCGCTAACGCGGCCACCTTCCCCGCAAGGGGGAAGGAGGGCGCGAGCCTGTCAGGCGCTTCGGCTCAGCTTTTCACTTCAACAATCGGAATCGACGGAATCTCCCCCGCCTTGAACGTCGCGATGCTGGCGGTGAGGCGGTCGGTGTCGAAGCGCGCGGCGACGTCGAAGGTGAAATCCGCCGTGATCGGCGCGCCGGCAAGCGGAATGGCATCGGGCGCGAAGGTGACAATCCCGGTGAAGCTGTCGATGGTGAAGGCCTCGCCCTCGATCATCTCCACGCCATGCACCTGCACCTTTACCGACCCGGCCACCGGCTTGCCGATGGGGCGCAGATAGGCATACGCGCCCTCGCCATAGCGCTTGACGAGCTGGAACCTCGCGGTCACGCCATCGCCCGTGCCGATCAGTTCCCCCTTCGCCATATGGTCGAACGGGTCGCGGAAGCGGAAGGCGTGGAGCGAGCCGCGCCTAGCCTCGAAGAAGGCGAGCACCTCGGTCAGATCCTCCAGGGAGCGCAAGCCCGTTCCCGCGTCGAAATGGCGGCGCGACTGCGCCCAGCGCGCATTGCGCTTTTCATGGCCTGATGTCAGCGTGACGATCTCGTTGCGCCATTCCGGCCCGCCCGTCGCGCCGAAGGAGACGCCGAGCGGAAAGCGGACATCGTGGAAGGAGGCGATCTGGGGCATGGTTTATAAGCTCCTCGATCCGCGCCGGGCCGCCCGCGCCAGCATGCTCGATACCTGCGCTTCCGATTTGCGGAAGGAGGCGGCGTCTGGGGTCGAGACGTTGAAGACGACCTGCATAGGCTTGCGCCCCCCGCCCCCAGCCGCCACGCCCAGACGCCCATCCGCGCCGCGCGCCAGCGGCAGGATGGCTTCCGCCCCCGCCTCGCCGGTCAGGCCCAGCCCGCCATTGCCCATCCCGAAATAGGTGGGGCTCGAGACGACGCCGCCCTTGGCGAAGGGCGTCACGCCGCCGAGACCGCCGAGCAAGCCGGAGAAGAGCGAGGACATCAGGCCCTGCAACGGCTTCATCCCCGCATCCAGCGCGAGCCCGGCGAGATTGGTGGCAAGCCCGCGCAGCACATCGTCGAGCCCACGCCCGCTCACCGCCGCGCTTTTCAGCGCCGCCGTCAGGCTTGAGCCGAAGCGGTCGGATTTCTTTTGCAGATCATCGAGCGCGCGGTCGAAGGCGCTGGTGTCGGCGTCAACGGCGACGGTGACGTTTTCGTTGTCGGGCATGGAGTGCTTCCTGTTCTGTCGGAATTCCCCCTCACCGTCCGCTTCGCGGCCACCTCTCCCCCGCAAGCGGGGGCGAGGAGCGCCAAGACTTGAAGCGCTCGCGCTCCTCTCCCCTACGTAAGTGGGGGAGAGGGGACCGCGAAGCGGACGGTGAGGGGGATTGCGCTGTCATATGCGATTGTCGGCCAACGGCGCTCTGTCTCACCCATCGGGGAAATTCCGCATCAAGGCTTCCAGCGCCTCGCGCGAGGGTGCATTCGCCTCGCGCTCGCCAAGGCCCAGCGCGGCCGCCAGCTCGCGCGGCGTCATGGACCAGAAGTGTTTGGGAGAAAGCCGCAGATGTCCCAGTCCCGCCCGCATGGCTGCCGCCCACGGAAATGCAGGCGCTGAATCAACTGCGGCCCTCAAGGGTTTGGCGGAGAATCGCTTTCCGGTTTCGGGGCGGTGCCGAAGGTCGCCGTCAGCAGCTCGCTGACGATGCGGGCGTAACCCGCCGCGCCGCCCTCGGCCCGCATCTCGGCCACGTCTTCCTCGGTGAGGGTGTGGCCGCCGCCGCGCAAGCCCGCCGTGATGATACGGATCATGTCGCGGGCCGACAGCCGGGCGGAGGAAAAGCGGGCGATCAAGGCCGTCAGGTCCTCGGCCTCGAAGGCGGCTTCGAGTTCCGCCAGCGCGCCCAGGGTCAGGCATAGCACCCATTCGCGCCCGTCGAGGTGAGCGGCCACCTCGCCGCGATGCCGGTTCACCATCATGCGATTTCTCCGAAGGTAATGACGCCTGCCGATTCCAGCGCGATCTCGAAGGTCACTTCGGCATCGTGATTGCCGCCATATTCGAGGGCGGTGATCTGGAACAGGCCGCTCAACGTGCCGAAATCCGGAAGGATGATCTGCCAGTTCAGGATATCACCGTTGAAGAAGGCGGCGCGGATGAGCGCGTCGGAGGCGGCGTCCTTGAAGATGCCGGAGCCGGTGACCGACGCGCGCTGCACGCCGCTGCCGCCCAGCAACTGCCGCCACCGCCCGGCGGCGTCGGCATCGGTGACGTCAACCGTCTCGGCATTGAAGGCGATGCGCTTGGCGCGAAGCCCCGCGCAGGTCTCATATCCCCCGCCCGATCGGGCGAGCTTCAGCAATATGTCCTTGCCACGCTGGGCGGCCATGGGGGTGTTCTCCTGATTTTGTGGAAGGGTTAAAGGCTCGCGCCTTCCCTCCCCCTTGCGGAGAGGGTGGCCCGAAGGGTCGGGTGGGGGTGGTGACGTTTGCGCCACGGTCGTCAGCAAAGCGCCAAGCGTCACCACCCCCATCCGCCCGCTCACGCGGGCACCTTCCCCGCAAGGGGGAAGGAAGGGCGCTAAACCACCTCCGTCACCGCCCGGTAGCGCAGCAGCCCATGATAGCCGTCCTGCTCGTCCTCATTGCGCGCCTGCTGGTATTGCAGGGCGAGGCTGACGAGCCGGTGGCCGTTCAGCGTCGGGGCGGAATCGCGCAGGCGCGCGGCGATCATCTCCATGATCTCAAGCACCTGCTTGCGCCCGCCGGCGCGGGACCAGACATGAATGGTGAAGAGATGCTCGTCGCCGCGCTCCGTATCCGTGCTCCAGTCATAGACGGCGGTCTGGCCGAAGGTGACATAGGGAAAGGAAGCGGACGCGGCGATGTGGTCATAAATCTTCGGGCCGCCGAGCTTCGCCCGCAGCGCAAAATCGTCCAGAAGGGCGAGGTAGATCGCCTTCTGCAGTTCCAGGCTGGCGCTCGTCATGGCGTTTCTCCTTCTCAACGGTGGTTATCCCGCGCCAGCGCAAGGCCCGGATCAGGCCATCCGTTGTGAGGCGCATGGAGAGTTTCATCGCCCCTCCTCCCGGACCCGGCAGAGGCAATAGCGCCCGCTCTCGTTTGGATCGTGGACGGTGAGGATGGTGAACACCCGCTGCCCCTTGCGCAGCCGCATGCCGCTGGCGATATCGTCGCGGAAGCGCAGCGTGATGCGGTGGGTGATTTCCTCCAGCGGCTGCTGGCCGAAAGTGCGGGCGGTGTCCGAGACGGGCTCGATGCGGCCCCAGAGGGTGGCGATTTCCTGCCAGTCCTCGGTATAGCCGCCAATGCCATCGGGGACGGGCGCCAGCCGTTCCAGCGCCAGCTCGCTCGAGAAGCGCCCTGCATCGATGAAGATCGTGTTCATAGCGACACCCTGCGCCAGACCTGTACCAGCCGGTCGAAGGCGGGCGGGAAGGAGACCGGCTGCGCCTCGCCGTCAAACGCGCCGCGGAACTCGTAGAGATGCGCGGTCAGCGTCAGGATCGCATGCTTCAGGCCGTCAGGCACATCCGCGCCCGTATCGCCGAAGCCGGCGGTGAAGTCGATCTCCAGCCCGCCCAGGGAGGAGGAATCGGTGCGCTGGCTTAAGTAAAGCCGCTGCGGCCGCGAGCCCTGATGGAGATGCCGCTCGCCGGGGACGATGATGACAGGCGTGCCATCGGGCCTGTAGGCGCGGACCTCCGTCACCTCGCGTATGGGATAGCGATAGAGCGCGATGCGCCCCGAGCGCGGCCAGCGGTCGAGGTGGAGCCGCCAGGTCTGGGTGATGAGCGCCAGCCCGGCCTGCGTTTCCACGGTCTCCCGCGCGGTGCGCAGAAGCTGGGTGATAACAGCGTCCTCGCTGGCGGCGGAGGTTTTCAGGAATGCGCGCGCCTCGGCGAGCGTCACCGGCTCCACCGCCGGCGGCGTGATGATGTGCATGGTCATGGGGAGGTCCTTGAGGGAATGAAAACCGCAGATGGCAGCGCTCTACGTCGCCCCCCTCTGCCCTGCCGGGCATCTCCCCCGCATGGGGGGAGATTGGCCTTCATCAACGATGGCGCTTAATTCTGCGACGGTTACGATTGGCGAAGGCGGAACTGACAGCCGATCTCCCCCTTGCGGGGGAGATGTCCGGCAGGACAGAAGGGGCGCTGTCCCGCCGACGTCTCTTTATTATTCACCCGCCTCAAGCCCCACCTTCAACAGCTTGATCGCGTCGAAATCCTGGACGCCGCCGCCGACGCGCTTGGTGGTGTAGAACAGCACATAGGGCTTGTGGGAATAGGGATCGCGCAGCACACGCACGCCGGTGCGGTCGACGACCAGATAGCCGCGGGCGAAGTCGCCGAAGGCGATGGGGGTCGCATTCGCCGCGATGTCGGGCATGTCCTCCGCCTCGACCAGGCGGAAGCCCATCAGCGAGGCGTTGGCGCCAACCGCCGCCGGGGGCTGCCAGAGATAATTGCCGTCGCGGTCCTTGAGTTTCCTGAGCGCGCTCTGCGTCTTGCGGTTCATCACCCAGCTGGCGTTCTGACGGTAGCCGGATTTCAGCGCATAGACGAGATCGATCAGCACGTCCGAAGCGTCGTCAGCCGGCAGTCCGCCGGCAACGCCGGTGATGATATGGCCGAGCCTGCCCCATTGCCACTGCGCTTCGGCAATGGTCGGATAATCAAGAAGCCCGCGCGGCTTGCTGTTACCGTTGCCCGAGATGAAGGCCGCCCCCTCCTGCTCGGCGAAGGCGGTTTCCACCTCCGACGAAATCCATTGCTCCACATCAACAGCCGCGTCGTCGAGCAGCGAGGCGGTGGCGGCGGGCATGGCGTAGAGCTCCATGGTCGGGAATTGCAGCTCGGCGAGCATGGCCGTGGTCGTTTCCGGACGGGGATCGGTTTCACCGACCCAGCCGACCGCGGGGCCGCTGACCGAGAACGGCTTTTTCAGCACCGCGCCCGAGACCTGCCGGACGCTGGCGATGGAGCGGATCGGCGAGAGTTTGGCCAGCCGCCTGCCGATTTCGGCCTCCAGCTCCGCCGGCACCAGATAGCCACCATCGGCGTCGGAGTGGTAGGAGTGGGCCTTGGCTTCGATCCCGCGCAGGGCCTGCTCGTCGCCGCGGCGGACATAGCTGTCGAAGGCGTTCTTGTGCTCCAGCGAAGCGGCCGGGCTGACGCCGCCGCCCAGCGCCGGGCGGCTCTGTTTCAGCAGCATCTGGTCGAGCGCCTGCTTCTGCTCCTCCAGGCTGCGGTTGATGCGCTCGACCTTCTCGACCGTCAGCACATCGGGGCTCATGCGCTTTTCGATCGCGCCGAGCCGCTCGTCATTGGCTTTTTTGAACTCGTCGAAGGCCGACATGAATTCGTCGAAGGCGTCGGCCACGTCATGGCCGCTGCCCAGCGCCTTGACCTCGACACTCTTCGTCTCGGGGGCGGTGCTCATTTCTTCCTGCATCGGTGTTTCCTTCTGGTTAGAACTTCTTCGCGGCGGCGCGGATGCGCCGGGCTAGGCTTGGGAGGTCGGGGAGCCTCCACCGCTTGACGCTGGCGATGCGCGCGGCGGGGAGCATGGGGAAGGTGACGACGGAGATTTCCCAGAGGTCGGCCTCATGAATACGGCGGATACCGCTGCGGGCGTCCTTGCGGGCCCTGACGGCGCGGAAGCCGATGGATAGCCCGTCGATGGCGCCGGAGCGCATCAGCTCCAGCGCGTCACGCGCTTTTGGCACGCCCTTGGCGAGACGCCCCTCGACATAGAGGCCGCGCGCGTCCTCGCGAATGACGGTCCACACGCCGATGGGCTCGCCCGCATCGTGCTGCCACAGCATGCGGATGCCGGACACGCCGCGCGCGTTGAGCGATTTGGCGAATGCGCCACGCTCGATGATATCCTGTCCCAGATCCACCTCGCCGAACAGGCTGGCATATCCCGAGAAGCTGCCGTCGGTGTCGATCTGCTCCAACGCTATTCCGGCCCGTTTGGTCTCAGTCACGTTCATTGAGTTTCCTTTCGGCAAACCGGGTGAAGATGCCGAGCGCCGACCATGCGGCGAGGCTGGCGGCGGCGGAGCCCATCAGCATCAGCTCGGTGTTGCCGAGCATGCCTGATATTGCGAGCTGTTCGGCAAGCTTCACGCCTGCCGCGCCGCCGAAGACGAGACCGCAGATAATGCCGACCGCAAAGCGGATCGCCGCCTCGCGCTTGCCCTTGGGCAACACATAGGCCAGCGACACGGCGGACCCGGCGACAGCGCCCGCCGCCTTGGCCAGCCATAGCCATGCGGTGTCGCCCATTTCCTGGAAGGCGGTCATGGGTGTCTCCATTGATGCGTTGGATGGGCGAGCGCTGGCCGGCTCGCGCCCTCCCTCCCCCTTGCGGGGAGGGTGGCCCGTTAGGGTCGGGTGGGGGTGGCGACGTTTGCGCTACAGTCTCCAGCATAGGTACAACGTCACCACCCCCATCCGCCCGCTAACGCGGGCACCTTCCCCGCAAGGGGGAAGGAGGGCGCTCAATACCCCACCGCCTGCCGCTTCTCCTCGTCCGTCAGAAACGCCGCGCCGGATATGCGGGCCCACAGGGCGTCGCGTTCTGCCGACAGGCCCTCGATCCGGTCGAGGTCATGCTCTAGCCTGAGGTCGCCGCCATAGAGCGGGCCGAGCCAATTGCCGAGGGCTTTCGCGGTGCGGGCAATCAACGGCAGCACCGTCAGGCGGTAGAAGGCGCGGTTGGCTTCGGCGTAGTTGGCGTAGGTGTTGTCGCCAGGGATGCCCAGGAGCATCGGCGGAATGCCGAAGGCGAGCGCGATGTCGCGGCTGGCGGCGTTCTTGGCCTCGATGAAATCCATGTCGCGCGGGGAAAGGCCCATCGCCTTCCAGTCGAGCCCGCCTTCCAGCAGCAGGGGCCGCCCTGCCCCGGCCGCTCCGGTATAGCCTTCCTCCAGTTCCGCCTTCAGCCGGGCATACTGGTCATCGCTGAGATTGCCGCCGTCCTTGGGCGCATAGACCAGCGCGCCTGACGGACGGGCGGAATTGTCGAGCAGCGCCTTGTTCCACGCGCCCGCCGCATTGTGAATATCGAGCGCCATCAACGCCGCTTCCAGTGGCGCGAAGCCGTAGTGATCGTCGAGCGGGTGGAACAGCCGCAGATGCAGTGCCCGCCCTCCATCAGGCCCATCGAGCGGCACGGTGCGTTTGACCGCGCCGCAGCGATAGGTGAGCGCCTGCGGCCAGCCATCGGCGTCGGTCTCGACGGTAACGCGCTCGGGCCGCAGCAGATGCAGCTCCCGCGCGCCGCCCGGCGTTTCGACGCGCTCCACATAGGCGTCGCCGGAGAGGAGCAGATGGCCGTAGAGCATCTCGAAGAAATCCGCGCCGCCGCTGCTCCTGTTAGGTCTGGCCAGGAGGTCGAGCAGCGGATGCGCCTCGTGCTCGCGGGCATTCTCGTAGAGGAGCCACGGCACCGCGCTCGCCGCCTCCGCAATCATGCGCACCGCGCGATGGGCGACGGGGTTGCGCATGAAGCCCTCGCGGGCGAGCGTGGTGTAATCACGGGCAATCCACGAGGCACGGCTTTCCATGTGCAGGGCGACGAAGCCGGTGGCGGATTTGGTTTCGGTGCGCGTGAAGGCGTTCGCAGCGCGGCGGCGCCACGGCCAAGGGATGGGCATGGGGGTGGTTTCCTTTGTTTGGGACGTTGGCGGGCTTGCGCCCTCCTTCCCCCCTGCGGGGAAGGTGCCCGCGTTAGCGGGCGGATGGGGGTGGTGACGTTTGCGCCAAGGTTTTCAGCAGAAGTGCAAGCGTCACCACCCCCATCCGTCTGCTCCGCAGCCAGCGCTTCGCTATGGCTTCGCGCGTTCGTCGCTGGGAAAGCCAAATCGTTGGCTTTCCCCCGGCCTTCGGCCGATCGCTCTTCACTCCCCGCAAGGGGGAAGGAGGGCGTCGCGCATTTCACTCCACCCGCCTGATCCGCGGCACCTTCTCCCGCCCCAGCATCAGCTCGTTCAGCGCCCAGACCAGCGCGTCGAGCCGATCCGGCGAGCGGCCATTCGACAGGCCGCCCGGCGCGAAGTCGCACATCTCATCTTCCAGCGCGGGAAACCTTGCCGCATGGCGAATGCGGCCCTGTTCGTAGAGCGCGGCAACGGGTTCGGCGCGCAGCCATTTGCCGCGCATGGCGCGCACGGCGCGGACCGGGACCGTGTGGTCTTCGGCTGATATCACCGCCTTCACCATGTCGCCGCCCTGGTTGACCTCTGCGATGATCACATCCGCCTCCAGCCGGTGGTATAGCGCTATGGCGGCGCGGGCCCATTGATAGGGCTTGGCTTGGGCAAGGCTGCCGTCCGCCAGCACCCAGCCGAAGCCGTCATGGTCGATCCCTGCCGCAACGATGCCGCAGGCGTCGGAGCTCTTGCCGGAGCTCGCCGGCGGGTCGATGGCGACGACGATGCGTTTCAGCGGCGGGACCTGGCTCATAACGGTTCCCTCGATCAGCCCGCGCGACCAGAGCGCGTCGGCGCGATCCTCGATCATCTCGCCGTCCAGCTCCTGCCGCCCGAGCCGCGAGCCGCCATAACGGCCCTCGATCATCGCCATGAAGCCGGGCGCGAGATGCGCGGCGTTCTCCGCCGTGCGCATGCGGGTCACCGGCACGGATTTGTCATCGATGAGCGCGCGCAAGAGGGCGACGGGGCGCGGCGTGGTGGTGACGACGGCGCGGGGCGCCTGCCCCAGCCTGAGGCCGAATTGCAGCATGTCCCAGGTTTCCTGCGGGTGCTTCCACTTGGCCAGCTCGTCGCACCAGGCGGCGTCGAATTGCGGCCCGCGCAGGCTGTCCGGGTCCTCGGAGGAAAAGAACGAGGCCACCGCGCCCGAGTCCCAAACGAGCCGCCGCCGCGTGGCCTCCAGCCGGGGGCGCTCGGCGCGCGAGACGGCGAGGATGCCCGAAGGCCCCTCCACCATCACCTCGCGCACATCCGCCAGCGTTTCGCCCACCAGCGCGATATGGCCGCTTTTCCTATGCGAGAAAGGCGCAAGGCCCATCGCCATGCCGGCGGCCCATTCGGCTCCGGCGCGGGTCTTGCCCGAGCCGCGCCCGCCCATGATCAGCCATGTGCGCCATGGCTGGCGCGGCGGCTGCTGGGCGTCACGGCCTTGGATGAGCCATTCCCTCGCCAGCGCGATCCGCGTCCCCTTGGTCAATCCCGCGGTGAATAATCTCAGCTGCGCGGAGCGTGGCAAGTTCGTCGATCCTCCTGTCGATGAGCGCGAGCGCCTCGCGCAGTTCCGCCGGCTTGATCTCCGCCGGAGCGGCTTCCGCAGGCCGCATGTCGCTCTCGCGCTCGAGATCGACGATGGTTTTCAGCGCCTTGGCGAGCGAAACCAGCGCATCCACCGCCCCCTTGTCCGGCACCTTGCCGCCCTCGGTCAGGCGCATGAGCTCCGTGCGGATGCGAGCGAGGATTTCCTCCATGTCGGGAAGGCGGTCGGCGCGTTCGCCCGGATCGTGATCCAGTCCCAACCGCCGCAGGCCGCGCAGATAGGTGGATTCCTTGATGTTGAGCAGCGCGGCGATCTCGACATGCGGCACGCCGTATTTTAGCACAACGCGATGACCCGCATGGATGCGGGCAATGGGAGTGAGGGGCATGGAGATGTCCGGTTGGCCGCCCTCCTTCCCTCTTGCGGGGGATGAGGCGCGTTCGGTCGCAGGCCGAGGAAAAGCCAACGATTTGGCTTTTCCAGCAACGAACGACCGCGTTAGCGGGCGGATGGGGGTGGTGACGAATGCGCTTGCTTTGAAGATCGTAGTGCAAGCGTAGCCACCCCCATCCGTCTGCTCCGCAGACACCTTCCCCGCAAGGGGGAAGGAGGGGCGTTGGCGCTATCAGCTACACTTTTCCGACGATAGCAAAAACCTACCAAACCACCGTCACGCTGTCAAGGACTTTTTTCCTACCTCGAATATTTTTTCATATGTCACACGTAAGGAATTTAGTTACCCTGTGTCCGTCCCGCTGCTTGCCTTTTTATTCAAATGCGACACACTCCATGGCGGCGGCGCGATGATTGAAGAATCTGCGCTCGGTCCAAGGCGGAGATCATGCGCAATTCCCCTAGAAAACCGCGTAAAGCGGCGCAAAGACCGTTCCGCAGCCCGCGGCTGATCGGGCTCGACGCATGGGTCGACAGCGCGCTCTACAACACGCGCTTTGCGCTGGCCGAGTTCTGGGAGAACACCACCATCTTCTTCCGCCGCTTCCGCGTGCGCGGCTTCAGGCGTTTTGTGGTGGAAGTGCTTGACGAAGGCTTCACGCTGGGCGTCGGCGGGGCGGTGCTGATGCTGGCGCTGGCACTGCCGGCATTCGAGGAGACCAGGAAGGACTGGCGCGCACAGGACGATTTCGCCATCACCTTCCTCGACCGCTATGGCAATGAGATCGGGCGGCGCGGCATCCTGCACCGCGATTCGGTGCCGATCGACGAATTGCCCGACCATGTGGTGAAGGCGGTGCTGGCGACCGAGGACCGGCGTTTCTTCGACCATTTCGGCATCGATTTCGTCGGCCTTGCCCGCGCCATGTCGCAGAATGCGCGCGCCAATGGCGTGGTGCAGGGCGGCTCGACCATCACCCAGCAGCTTGCAAAGAATCTGTTCCTCTCCAATGAGCGCACGCTGGAGCGCAAGATCAAGGAAGCGTTCCTGGCGGTCTGGCTCGAAATGAACATGAGCAAGAAGGAAATTCTCCGGCTCTATCTCGACCGCGCCTATATGGGCGGCGGCACGTTCGGCATCGCGGCGGCGTCGGAGTTTTATTTCGGCAAGAATATCAAGGACGTGTCGCTGGCGGAGGCCGCGATGCTGGCGGGGCTGTTCAAGTCGCCCACCAAATATGCGCCGCATGTCAACCTGCCGGCGGCGCGCGCGCGCGCCAATGTGGTGCTCACCAACATGGTGCAGGGCGGCTTCATGACCGAGGGCCAGGTGGTCGCCGCGCGGCGCAATCCGGCCAGCGTCGTCGACCGCGGCGAGAATGAAAGCCCCGATTATTTCCTCGACTGGGCGTTCGAGGAGGTGAAGAAGATCGCCGGCGACCTGCCGACGCAATCGCTGATCGCGCGCACCACGCTCGACCGCAACGTCCAGCGCGCCGCCGAGGAGGCGATCGAATTCCATCTGCGCCAGTACGGCAAGGAATATCACGTGACGCAGGCAGCGACGGTGGTGCTGGCCAATGATGGCGGGGTGCGCGCCATGGTGGGCGGGCGCGACTATGGCGAAAGCCAGTTCAACCGCGCCACCAAGGCGTTGCGGCAGGCGGGCTCCTCCTTCAAGCCCTATGTCTATGCCGCCGCCATGGAAGCCGGCATGACGCCGATGACCATGATATCGGACGCGCCGATCAGCTGGGGCGCGTGGTCGCCGCGCAATTACGGGCGCTCCTATGCGGGCCGGGTGAACCTGACGACGGCGCTGGTCAAATCGCTCAACACCGTGCCGGTGCGGCTCGCCAAGGATCATTTGACGACCGCTCCCATCGTCGCGCTGACCAAGGCGATGGGGATCGAATCGCCGATCTCCTCGCACAAGACCATGGTGCTCGGTACCTCAGGCATGACCGTGATGGACCAGGCAACGGGCTTCAACGTCTTCGCCAGCGGCGGCATCGCCGGGACGCGCCATGCCTTCACGCAGATCCTGAATCACAAGGGCGACGTCCTCTGGGACTGGAGCCGCGACGGGCCGGAGCCGAAACGTGTGCTCTCGGAAAAGGCGGCGTCCGAGATGAATTCCATGCTGGTGCAGGTGCCCGAATGGGGCACGGGACGGCGCGCGGCGCTGCCGATGACGCGGGTGGCGGGCAAGACCGGCACGACGCAAAGCTATCGGGACGCCTGGTTCGTCGGCTTCACCGGCAATTACACGGCGGCGGTGTGGTACGGAAACGACAATTTCACCCCGACCAAGGAGATGACCGGCGGCATCCTGCCCGCCATGACATGGCAGCGCATGATGAACTACGCGCATCAGAACATCGAGCTGAAACCGATCCCCGGCATCGACAAGCCCTTCCCCGATCCGAAGCTCGTCGCCAAGGCGGAGGGCGAGGAGGGCGATGGCGCGCAGCACGACAGTCTCGCGGAACGCCCCCGCGTGCTCTCCAGCGCCACCACCCGCGCCCTGCGCGAGCTGAACCAGCATTTCCGAAACGCGCCGCTGCTGACAGCGCCTGCCGGGCGGACGAGGGTTTCGGCGTTGTGAGATGATAGCATTGCAGACACCCCCCTCTGCCCTGCCGGGCATCTCCCCCTCAAGGGGGGAGATTACGCTCCCATCGACGCCCGGTATCAATCCCCAACGTCGCAAGGCAGGTGATGAAGCCTATGTCAGCCAATCTCCCCCCTTGAGGGGGAGATGCCCGGCAGGGCAGAGGGGGGTTCTTCGCGCCATCGTCATGGATCCTCGGGTCAAGCCCGAGGATGACGAGTGAGGGGGAGCATGCTCCGCACCCTCCTCCCCACGGCCCTGACTCTCCTCGTCGCCATCGGCGGCGGGGTGGGGAGCGTTTATTATGCGCTGAACCGCGAGCAGGGTTTCGGCGCGCTTCATGCGGGTCAATGGACCGCCTATCCGGAAGCGGGCACGCGGGAGGCCGATCCCTATACCAAGGCGCGGGAAGCGCGCAGCGGCGCGCTGGAGCTGGGCGCGGCGGAGGGCGTGACCTTCCATGCCGTCCGCGACGCGCAGGGGCACCCCTTGCGGGCCAATTGCACCTACAGCATCACCGGCGATACGCCGCCCGCCCGTTTCTGGACGCTCTATGCCGCCGACCGCTCGCTCTCGCCCCTCCCCCCGCCGCCGGGCATGCAGCCGGCGCTCCATTCGCGCGAGCTGCTGCGCCATCAGGACGGCAGCTTCATCATCACCGTCTCGCCGCAGGCCCAGCCCGGCAACTGGCTGCCCGTATCCGGCTCGGGGCCGTTCGTGCTGGTCATGACGTTCTACGACACGCCCATCGCCAGCTCCACCGGGCTTTCCGATCTCACCCTGCCCTCCGCAAGCCTCGTGGCGGGCGAAGGAGGCTGCCATGGGTAGGCTCGCCTACGCCCTCGGCCTCGGCCTCATCGGAGCGGGGATCGTCCATATCGCCGTGCTGCTGCTCGTGCCCGTCTATTCCGACCGCAATGCCTGGAGCCGGATTACGGCTGAGGGCGAAGCCTACCGGTTCCATGTGCTCGATGCGGGCAAGGATGGCGGCTTCCACGACCCGCTCTTCCAGCTCGCCGCGTGCCGCTTCGATCTCGCCGATGGGCCCGTGCAGGTCACCGCCACCGGCAATGTGCCGTTCTGGTCGGTCTCGGTGCATGGCCGCAATGGCGAGACGCTCTACAGCGTCAACGACCGCGCCTCGACCGACGGCAAGCTCGACCTCGTCGTCGCCAACCGGCTGCAGATGGTGAATTTGAAGAAAGACCTGCCGGAAGAAGCCGCCGATTCCATCCTCGCCGAGGAGGACATGCGCGAAGGCTTCGTGCTGATCCGCGCCTTCTCGCCGGACCCGACCTGGATTCCATCGGTGCGGGGGTTCCTGAACGAGGCAGGGTGCGAGACGCTGCCGGTGTGATGCCGCGCCCTCCTTCCCCCTTGCGGGGAAGGGAGGGGCGGCACCATGGTTAACAACTTTCTAAGTCTTCCGCGCTAATTTGAGGGAAAGGAGCGCATTGCGCTCCATTAAGATTGCCGTGTTGTTCGGAGTATCTGCGTGACAAACGATGAGTTCCGCGCCCTGGAAACCCTTCAGGCAAGCGGCTGGGTGGATGGCGGAAAGGCCGACGATCTTCTTTCCGCAGCCGTCACCGCGTTCACCGCCATCACGCGCCCGGCCAGAAGCGATATACAGCAGCTCGAAGATTTGGCCCTGCCGCTTCTCGAAAACGCCACCGCGCGGGGCAAACGCCATGCGGCGGCGGTGCTGGCGCAACTGGACAGCGCGCCGCGAAAGCTGGTGCTGGCGCTTTGCGCCGAGGCCGTGGAAATCGCCGCGCCGCTCTTGCTGCGCTCAAGCGTGCTGACGTCAAACGATCTGGTTGACATCATCGGAAAACACGGCCTCGCCCACGCCCGCGCCATCGCGCGGCGACCGGAGGTGGACGGCATCGTCGGGAGCGTGCTGGAGAGCTTTGCCGACCCGGCGATTGACAGGTCGCTGGCGGTGCGGCGGGAGCTCGCAGACTCGGAGCCGGATAGCACCCCCCTCTGGCCTGCCGGCCATCTCCCCCACAAGGGGGGAGATTACGCCCTCGTAGACACCCGACGCCAATCATCGCCGCCGCAGAATATGCACCTAGAGCAGTCCCAGCTAATCTCCCCCCTTGTGGGGGAGATGTCCGGCAGGACAGAGGGGGGTACTGTCCCGCCAACCTATCCAATGGAAATCGACAAGCGCGAAGAGCAAGCCCCCTCGCCCGCCGATTCCATGATCGACACCGCGCTTCTCATCGACCCCCTATTCTTCCGCAACATGCTGGCGGACAGGCTGGGTGTCAGCTTCGAGCAGGCGCAGGCGATCATCGGGAAATGGCCGGATTCGCGGCTGCCCATCGCGCTGAAGGCGCTGGGGCTTTCGGCGCAGGATTGCTATCTTGTCATGACTGCTGTGCTCGGCCCGATCAGCAGCGATCGGCACAGCCTGCGGGATTTCGTTTATTTCTACCGCTCCATCGACCGGGAAACGGCGCTGCAGCTCGTGCGGCGCGGCAAGGCTGGCGAGATGACCGCCCTCTTGCGGCAGAAGCTGCGCGAGATGGCGGCAGAGGACGACGAGCCCGTGCTCGACGCCGCCAACAGCGACGGAATCACACCGTTGAAGGCGGCGCGGTAGTTTATTGTGGCGGCGCTTCGGCCAGCTTGGCGCGCTGCGCCGGGAAAAGGCCGAGCACCAGCATGCAGCCGAGAATGATCACCCCTGCGCCGACGAATTGCAGCGGCGACAGCGGCTCTTTCAAAAGCAGCGCCCCGACCAGCACGGCGACGATAGTGACGGCGAATTCGACGCTGATCGCCTTGGTCGCGCCGATGGAGCCGACGAGGCGGAAATAGAGCACATAGGTGGTGGCGCTCATCACGCAGGCCGAGATGAGCAGGTACAGAATATCGAGCGGAGCCGGAATGCCCGGTACCGGCACGAGGGCGAGAAAGGGTGCGGCGATGAGCCCGCCGAACAGGAACGAGCCGATGGTAACCTCCCACGGCCCCGCATGTCTCAGCTTATGGCTGGCATAGTTGCTGCCGAAGGCCGCCGAGAAGCAGGCGGCGAGCGTGGCGGCGCAACCGAAGATGAACTCGCCCGTCATCGGCACCGCCGGAAAGCCGACGAGCAGCACGATGCCCGCCACGCCAAGAATGAGGCCAACCAGGCCGCTCAGCCGCATCCGCTCCAGCCCCCAGATCTGGCTGATGACCATGGAAAAGAGCGGGATGGAGGCAACGAGAATGGCCGCCATGGCCGTTCCGATCAGCGGCGTGGCATAGGAAAGCCCGAGCAGCTGGCCTGCGACCGTGGTGGCGCCGACGACGAAGAACGGCACCCAGCCCGCGGAGAAATCCAGCCGCCGCCCCATGGCCCGCGCGATCACGAACAGCGTCGCGCTGGCAATGAGCGCGCGGATCGCCACCGCGGCGACGAAGCCGAAGGCGGCGACGACCTTGAGCACCACGAGAAAAGACATGCCCCAGGCAAGGGACAGAAAGACGTAAATTGCGAGATCGCGGGGCTTCATGGCGGGAATCACATGGCTTCGGTACAGCCGCTTTCCATACAGGATCGGCAGCGCCCCGGCATGCGGGAAAACGACGCTGGCCCCACGTGCTGTTATTCCGGTTTGTCCAACGGAATCAAGCCTAGAATTGTTTCAGACGGAATCACTCGAAACCGTCCTAAACCGTTGTCGCCATGGACATGTTGAGGCATGGATTCCTGTGACAAGCACAGGAATGACGGAAGTGGGGATGGCTGTTCCTCAACGAGAAGCGTTGTGCATGCTGCGGGGTTGAGGATTACCAGCGAAATCAAAACAATCCGTCATTCCTGTGCTTGTCACAGGAATCCATGCCTCAACGTTGCCACCGACACGAGGGTGAAGACATGCGTATTGCTTCCGTCTCAAAACGGACTGTTCTAGAGAACCACGACCGGAAACAGCTGTTTCACCGCAACGACGCCCTCGATCTCGACCAGCCATAAATCCGGGTCGAAGCGTGTTTCGCTCCGCAATTTCTCGTCCGCTTCCCATTCGGGCAGCCCCTCTGCGATGCGTGTGAACACGCGCTCATCGGGCTTCGCCGCGTCATAGGCGATTTGCGGCGCTGGACCGTAAAGATCATATGCGCCATCCGGCCTGCGCAGCTTGATGAAGATCGCCCCCGCCTCCGCCGAACCGCGCCGCGCCAGATGCGCAAAGCCACCCTCGCCGTTCACGCGGCGGATGAGGGCGGAAACCCAGAAGTCGGAGGTCAGGCGCAAGAACAGTCCTTTCAGTAGGCCGGCCACGATTGCCCCCTTACCCTTACCCTCTCCCCGCAGGCGGGGCGAGGGGGGACATCAGCGTTGCCATCTCTTTTTCTTCCCCTGCACCTGGCAACAAGAACAAGATGAAACGGTCGTGTCCCCCTCTCCCCGTTCTTTACGGGGAGAGGGTAAGGGTGAGGGCAGCCTCGCAATTATTCAAGAATGGAATTATTGGTCGAATGGCCGATGACCTCTACGATCAGCATCTGGCCGAATTGGAAAAGGAGAAACACAATGGCCGGTAGACATTCTTTCGCGGAGCTTCGCGCTCGCATGTCTCCCCAGATGCAAGCCGAAGCAGCAGCCGAGGCCGAGAGACTTGGCGACGAGATGAACCTCGCCGAACTGCGCCGCGCATTGAAGCTATCTCAGGCAGAGATCGCGCAGATGCTACAGCTTACACAGGGCTCGGTCGCGAAGATCGAGAAGCGCGCGGATATGTATGTCGGAACCCTGCGCCGTTTTATCGAAGCGATGGGTGGCGAGTTGGAGATTGTCGCGCGCTTCGCGGACCATACGGTGAAGATGAGGAATTTCTCGGATTTGTCGGAGAATTCCTGAATTTCTGAGGCACCCTATCGGACAGCCTCGACCGGCCCAGCAGGGCCACGCGCCGAAATTTCCGACAGGACGAGCGAGACAACACCTGCCAGACAGAAACCGGAAGCCAGATTGAGAGGGGTGCCATTATAGAAGTGGCCCATGCCGACCGCAAATAGGGCAGCGACGAGGCTCGAACCGGAGGCGATCAGCGATGCCCCCAGTCCGGCGACTTGGCCAAGCGACCGCATTGCCATGGCGTTGAGGTTTCCGAACAGCACGCCGGTTGCGAAGAAGGCGGCAAATCCCGATACCATGAGGACAGCAAGCGGCAGGCGCCTGTCCCAGGATAATACCGCGAGCAGCATCACCAATCCCGCCATGCTTAATCCGATGAAGGCCGCGCGGGCCATGGCGTCCATGCCGAACCGCTGCACGAGCCTGGCATTGAGGAAGGAGGCTAGCCCTATGCTTGCGGCGAGGACGGCGAAATAGAACGGGAAGGTCTCTTCGATACCGTAGGCGTCGAGGAACAGATCGGCAGCCGTGCTCAGGTAAAGCAGCTGCGCGCCGAAAACGAAGCCCGTCGCCGCAATCAACAGTACCACGCGCCGATTGCCGAGGATGCGAAGTCCATTCAGGATCAGGAGCCTCGGGCGGAACGGAATGCGGCGCTCTGGTGGCAATGTTTCGGCTTGGCGCAGCACCAGCCACAGGCCGGCCAGGCATGCCGTTGCAAGGTAGAGGCAGAAAATGCTGCGCCATCCGCCGATGGCGATCATGGCTTGCCCCAAGACCGGCGCGAGCATCGGCACCAGAATGAACAATGTGAACATGAACGACATCACGCGCGCCATGGCATCGCCTTCAAACTGGTCGCGAATCATGGCGCGGGTTGCGATTTTCGGACCGGAAACCCCGACACCCTGAAGGAAGCGCCCGAGGATCACCATTTCCAGCGATCCTGCCAGCATCGCAATCATCGTTCCGGCGCAGTAGACCGCGAGGCCGAGGAGGAGAGCCCGCTTTCTTCCCATGGCATCGGAGAGCGGACCGAGCAGCAATTCCCCGAACACCATGCCAAAGATAAAGAGGGAAATGACGTGCTGGGTGGAAAGCGGCGAAGAGATGCCGACCTCCGCGCCGATTACACGCAGTCCCGGCAGCAAAGCGTCGATGCTGATAGAAGTAAGAGAGGTCAGCAGGGCATAGAGAACGATACGTTCGCGGAAGCTGGTCGAGATGGTCATGGTGTCCCCCCGATCATTATTCTCGTCCTCGGGTTAAACCCGGAGGATGTCCCGAGAATCTACCGTGGGCCTGGAGTGCTGCTGTTTTGATGAATCGCCAAGCGTCCTCATTCTGGCGGTTCCATTGAAAAAGAAGCACCCTAACTTATCAACCCGATCTCCCGCATCTTCGCAATCAGCTCCGCATCCACCTGCCCCGTCACCTTCAGCCGGAACAGCTTCTGGAACTCGCGGATGGCGTCTTCGGTGGCTTTGCCGGGGACGCCGTCTACGGTGATGAGGTCGTTGCCGAAGGCTTTCAGCCCGGCCTGGACCTTGATGATATCCTCCGAGGACACCGAGAACGAAGCCGGCATTGCCGGCTGCGGCTGGGGTTTCAACGGGGCCTGCGGGCGCTGCGTGGCGGTGGCGGTGGTGGTGGTGCGGTCGATCTCCTGCTCGGCGCGCTTCGGCCTCGTGCCGGGGATGACGATGGGCGATTCCGCCTGTCCTTCCACCGGGGAAGGCGCGGGCGCGATGCCTGCCCTCGCCTGCACGTCGCGCCAGGTCTCCAGCGCCTTGCGGGTCTGCGGTCCGGGCACGCCATCGACCGGGCCTTCATAGAAACCGAGCGCGGCGAGCTTCTGCTGCAGCTTTGCCACTTCCGGGTCGCCGCCCGGGCCGAGCGTGATTGCGGGGGCGGGCATTTCCGCCGGGACCGGCGTGGGCGCGGGGGCAGCGGCCTGGTTTTGCTCAACGGCGGGAGCAGCCGGGGCGGCGGACGCAGGCGCTGCCGCCGCTCTCTCGCCGATCAGCGTATGGACACGCGGCGAAGGCTTGTAGACCAGATCGGGCCGGGTCTTGAAGAACACGCCCTGATGCGCCTCCGGCTGGTACCAGAGCGCATTGGCGGAAACGAAGCCGAGGGTGACGAGAAAGGCAATCGCGCCGCCGGTGGCCACCGGATTGCGCGCAATGAAGTCGCCCGCCACGATGGCCATGGCGGAGACGGTCGCGAACAGCGCATCGACGATGCGGCGGCCGAGGCTACGCCGTTTTGCGGGTTTGCGCATAGACCTCCCCCTGGCTGTCGTTTTCGCTTGCTTCATGACGCCTTTCCGCCTGGATGCGGTGGATGTCGATCACCGTTCCGGCTTGTTCCTTCTGGTTTTGGGTTCGATGCGCCAGCGGTCCGTCGAGCGGCAGCCGGACCGTGACGATGGTGCCCTCGCCCTGGCGGCTGGCGATTTCCAGCGCGCCTTCGTGGAGGTCGACCAGCCCCTTGACCAGCGACAGGCCAAGGCCGGTGCCCTCATGGGCGCGGGTATAGGCATTGTCGAGCTGGGTGAACGGGCGGCAGAGGCGGGCAAGATCGTCAGCCGCCATGCCGATGCCGGTATCGGAGACCGAGAAGACCAGCATGCGCTGGCCGCGCATATCCTGCACCCCGGCGTCTATAGTGACGCAGCCCCCCTTGTCCGTGAACTTCACGGCATTGGAGACGAGGTTGAACAGGATCTGCTGCACCGCGCGCCGGTCGGCGACGAGATCGCCGATATTGGCGTTGATGCGCTCGCCGAGAATCACGCCCTTCTGCGCCGCCTGACGGCCCATCACGCCGCAGCACAGATCGACCGCCTCGCGGAACGGGAAGGCCTCGGGGAAAATGCGATAGGCGCCGGATTCCAGCTTCGACATTTCCAGTATGGCATTGACCACGTCGAGCAGATGCGTGCCCGCCTGATGAATGAGGCCGACATATTCGCGCTGCGTCTCGTTCTGGAAGCGGCACGGCATTTCATGCAGCAGCGCGTCGGAGAAGCCGATGATGGAGTTCAGCGGCGTGCGCAGCTCATGGCTCGTCGCGGCAAGGAAGCGGTTACGCGCGAGTTCCAGGGCTTCGGCCTCTTCCCTGGCCCGGGCGAGTTCTTCGCGGGCAGCCTCTTCCTGCGAAATATCGCGGGCGACAAGGGTGAAGCCGGCAATCGCCCCCTCCTCCCGCGCGGCGACGGCGTTGATCAGGAAAGGACGGAACGCGACCGAGCGGACGCCGGTTTCCGGATCGACATCGACACGGCGCAGCCGCACCGGGACATGGGCGGCGCGCCCCTCTTCGCGCAGGTCGGCGAGAAGGCCCATATAGTGCACGCGGTCGGAAACATGGACGCGGTCGAGAAGCTGGGTGCCCTGCATGACCTGCCGCGGCACGCCGAAGAATTCCGGCGCCTGCGGCGAAAGCGATTGCACCACGCCATCGGGTGAAAGGCGGATCACCACGCCATCGATGGCGTTCTCGATATCGCTGCCGGAGGCGGGCGTAGCCTTCTCAGCCTTCGCGCCGAGGATGGCCGTCGCGCGAATGAGGAGCGAAGCGGCGTAGGCGAAGATGAGACCCGCGGCCATCGCCATGGATGCAGGTGCGGAATTGGGAGCGTGAGCGAGAAACAAGGCCAACACCAATGCGCTGGCCGCGAAGCCGGCATTCATGCCGCGCGCGGTGCGGGCGATGAACCAGCATTCGAACGGGATCGCCGATGCCATGACCCAGAGCGCGGGGTTGGCGCCGGTATTGAAACCGGCAAGGCCGAGTCCCCCGCCATAGACGGCAAGCCCCGCGACGGCGACGAGCCAGGAACGGGACGAAAGCGCGGCGAGTGCGCAGAGGATCATCGCAACGCCGGCGAAGATGGCGAAGGCCAGCCCCGCTTCCAGCGGTCCCTTGACCGCGCCGCTGACGACAAAGGCGGCCAGCAGCGCGAAAGGCATGGCCCAGAACGCGGCGATCAGGCGCCGCAGCGCGGCATCGCCCGCGGGCGCCCAGCGGCGGCAAAGACTATCGGACATGCGTGCACAGCCACGCGCGAAAGCGCCTGCGAATTCATGGGATTTCAGAAGGATGGCGTGCACTCTGCCGTACTCACTACAATGCGTTTTGTGCTCGCCGGTCTCCCCGCCAGCACCCTGAACAGATGCTTGAGACGATTCCGGCTCTATGCCGGAGATTGGCGCGGAGGCTTTAAGGAAAGGATAAAGTACGAGGCGGTGCCTGGCCTTAAGGGCGAATTCGACCGGCGGGACGAGCGCTTTTTAGCCTATGGTAAACAGAGGGTTGTCCAGAAGGGGCCGAATGCGGCGAGATCACGGCGCCCCGCCTTCCGCCGACCATAATTTCATTCAAATTTGAATCAAAATTATGCGGCATTTTCAATCCGATCTTCTTATCCCTCTGGCATTGTACCGGCGTCATGAGCACAAAGGCAGGCATATGCGCTTTCTTATAAAGACGGTCTTCTGGCTGACGCTGGCATTCGTGGTGCTGCCGCACACGCCGCTCGCCGATCTCAAGGCCGAGATGGATCATTGGGCGAATGCCCAGCCGGCAGGCAATCCGGCCACCGAGCCCGACAAGACCGCCGAGAAGGCGCTCCAGACCTTGTCCAATGCCAAGGAAAAGCTCACAGGCCTCACTACGTTCTGTGAGAAGAACCCCCTGCTTTGCGAAACCGGCAAGTCCGCGATTTCGAATGCGGTGCAGAACCTGGGGAACGAGGTACAGAAGACTGATGGCGGCATTCCGGTGCCTGCGCTGCGGCAGGCGGCGGAGAAGACCGATCCTCGCCCGTGATTTTTATTTTTACTGCATGATCTTGTCCGAAAAGCCTGCAACTTTTCCGACGATGCTCTATATGAAGCCCATGACTCAGACCATTGACGACATCATTGCCGATTTCGACGTTCTCGATGATTGGGAAGACCGCTACCGCTATGTGATCGACCTCGGGCGCGGGCTGAAACCTTATCCCGACGACGCCCGCGATCAAGCGCATAAGGTGCAGGGCTGCGTCAGCCAAGTCTGGCTCAAGACCGAGATCGGCGAGGGAGCCGATCCTGTCATCAGCTTCCTCGGCGATTCCGACGCCCATATCGTGCGCGGGCTCGTCGCCATCGTGCTGGCGCTTTATTCGGGGCGCAAGGCTTCGGAAATCCTCGCCGTCGATCCCGACGGCATTCTTAGGACGCTCGGGCTCGACGAACATCTGACGCCGCAGCGCTCCAACGGCCTGCGCGCCATGATCGCCCGCATCCGCACCGAAGCGCAGGGGGCGCTGGCGGTATCTACCTGATCGCCGGCCTATAATCCACCGTGCCCCATTGCAGAATGCGCGGACGGCCGCGTTTTGGGGCGGCAAGCGGGTGGTAATGCCGGTCGAGCGCGCCGAGCGCGGCTTTCAGCAGCAGCTTTGCCGAACGTGCCGGCCAGTGGCGCTCGCGCTCCACGGTCTCCAGGCCCTTCAGGAAACAGCAGACATCGACGAGCACGCCCGACAGCTCCGGCCCGACGCTTTCCAGCGCCTTCTCGACGCGCAATCGTGCGGCAAGCGCGGCGTCGGTCAGGTCCGCCGTGCCGTTGGCGCTGGTGCGGGTCCGCCCGGCCACGCTCGTTTCCCAATTTGCGCTGACGCGCGGCATCAGATGGCCGCGGGTGAAATCGGCGCGCAGGCGCTCACCGGCGACGAACTCCCCCGCCGTCAGGAATGGTTTTCCGTCCATACCCTTGCGCCGGTAGAGCTGGCTCAGCGGCGACTCCGCGAGATTGACCGCGACCGATTGCTTCTCCCCGTCGATCTCGATGGTGAAGACGCTCACATCCTGCTTCATCAGCCGTTCCTCCCCTCATTGAGGAAGGTGGCGGCGGCCAGGCGCTCGAAGGCCGCCAGGACCAGTTCGAATTCCTTGTCCTCCCGTGCGTCCTCGATCAGATGGCAGGCGTGCATGACGGTCGAGCGGTCGCGCCCGAAGCCGTGCGCCACCTCAGTCATCGACATGCCGAATTGCGTATGGGCGACATACATGCCGATCTGCCGCACCCGCGCCACCTCGCGGCGGCAGCGCTCGCCGGAGCGCAGCTCATGGCCGGGAACGCCGAAAAAGGCGGCCAGTATGTCGATGAACGCGTCGCAAACCTCCATCATCCGGCCCCGGGGAACGCGCCGGCGGCGCCTCTCCCCCATCATTTGAGGCCGCTCGATGGCCAGCGAGCGCCCATGCCTGACAGCCAGTGTCACGAGCGCGTCGATCGCCTCGGATTGCGTATGGATCACACCGGAAACCCCCAAAGACATTCTCATTTCCCCCTGCTGAAACTAGGAATATCTTCTTATACAACCGATAGGCATTGCGGGGATAAATTTTTTATTAACTCTCGCGCGAATTCTAATTAAGCTTTTGTGCGGCAAAGGTTATTTCTTTGGGATAAGAAACAGAAGCAGGTATTAATCCTCCACATTGCCTGACGGCGCGAAACTGTTTGTCCAACACTTCTCTTTCGCAAGTCCAAACGGAAAGCTGCTTCGCCTTTTTCCCGGACTTGCTCAAATGGACGGACGCAATGACCACCCATAATCTTGTCAGGCAAGCGAAGGAATTTCTCGCGGGAAAGGAAAAGCTGCGGGGGGAAGCCATGCAGCGCGCGGCGCTGCAAATCCTCTGCGGCATCGATCTGGACCGCATTCTCGCCGCATCGCATGAGGAAAAGCGCAAAGCTATCCGCCGGCTGGAACGGCTCATCGAGCGCGAACGGCTCAAGGGCACGTCAGGCCATTGGAGCTATGACCTGAACCGGCATATTGCGCTGAAGCAGGCGAGGGAGAGGATCGAGGGGAGTAAGGGAGTAAGGGAGTAAGGGAGTAAGGGAGTAAGGGAAATTCCAAAATTCATCGAGGGTGTCCACTCTATTCCTCTATTCCCCTATTCCCTTACTCCCCTACAAAAAAACGGCGTCGAAGCGCCGTTTTTTCAAATCATAGCCATGGGGCTGTTCGTCTCAGGCGCGCTTGCGCTTGCGGCCGAGGCCCATGTTCTTGGCAAGCTGCGAACGGGCGGCTGCGTAGTTCGGGGCCACCATCGGATAGTTCGGATCCAGGTCCCACTTCTCGCGGTACTGTTCCGGCGTCATGCCGTAATGCGTCATCAGGTGGCGCTTCAGCGACTTGAACTTCTTACCGTCCTCAAGGCAGATGATATAGTCATCGAAAATGGACCGCTTCGGGTTGACGGCCGGTTTCGGCTTTTCAACCACCGCCATCGCTTCTTCGCGGGTACCGACACGACCAAACGCGGCATGAACTTCCGCGATCAGTCCAGGCAATTCTCCGGCTCTCACCGAGTTGTTGCTGACATAGGCTGCAACAACTTCTGCGGTTAGCCCGAGCAGTACGTCCTCAGCAGCTTCATTAATTTCAAGATGTTCCATCTATCTTCCCTCATTATACACCCGTTGGAAATATCCGAAGACATTTCCGCCGAGGGCATCCACTCTTTGAATGCTGGCAGCAGATCAATTCGTTTGGCTGTGCCTAGCCCATCCCGCGCGAGGCGACCATATCGCCAAGGAAAACCCGTCTGTCAATTATTTTGTACTACAACTTTGCGTTTCTTTCCAATATTTAATAAAGTAAAATTATATATCCTTAATTTCATAACTATTCATGTATCCATGAGAGATCGCTGGAATAAAACATAGAAGTTTTCCCAATATTTGATCCGAAATCTATTTAATATATTTTCAAGTGAATCGGTGGAATCGGTTAAGCGCAGCCTCCAACATTCGATGTAGCTTCCATGAAAAAGCGGATCATTACGTCAAATTTCTGGCGGCGCGAAAATAATTCGCCTTAAGGCGCAGCCCGAAAGATTGTGGGCGGGCGTAGAGCGGATAGATGCGACAATAAGAAACAGCTCTCCGCATGCTTGCCGTTGCCGAAGCTGCCTCCGGCACATAAATATGGGAGCGCTCCCATCTTGGAAAGGAACAGCCATGAGCGCGACCGAGACCCGGCGAAAGCCGCTGAAAATCGTCAGGACCGATGAGGAATGGCGCGAGCAGCTGACCCCGATCCAGTACCAGATCACCCGGCAGCATGGCACCGAGCGCGCCTTTTCCAGCCCCAATTTCGACAGCAGCCTGAAGGGCACCTATAAATGCGTCTGCTGCGGACGTCCGCTTTATCGCTCCGAGGCGAAGTATGAATCGGGCACCGGCTGGCCCAGCTTCTACCAGCCGATCGAGCCGGAGGCGGTGGAGGCCTTCGAGGACCTCTCCTACGGCATGGTGCGCACCGAAATCCGCTGCGCCGATTGCGACGCGCATCTGGGCCATGTGTTTCCCGATGGGCCGCCGCCGACGGGGCTGCGCTATTGCATGAATGGGCACGCGCTGGTGTTCGATGAGGATTGAGGTTTAGCACCCGCCCTCCCCCTTGCGGGGAGGGTGGCCCGATAGGGTCGGGTGGGGGGGGTGACGCTCACGCCACTTTCTCCAGCAAAAGCGCAAACGTAGCCACCCCCATCCGCCCGCTAACGCGGGCACCTTCCCCGCAAGGGGGAAGGAGGGCGCGAACCCATGCCCCTTCACTATAGATAACTCCATCCCCAGAGACCCCCATGACCAAACCCTCCTTCCCCACCCTCCCCGCCCCCATCGCCGCCAAGCACCCCGTCAGCGACGTCAGACACGGGATCACCCGCACCGACGACTACGCCTGGCTCAGGGCGAACAACTGGCAGGAGGTGTTCAAGGACCCGTCCGCGCTCGCCCCCGATATCCGCGCGCATCTCGACGCCGAGAACAGCTATTATGCCGGCATGATGGGCGATATGCAGGGACTGCGCGAGGCGCTGTTCGCGGAGATGAAAGGACGGATCAAGGAGGACGATTCCTCGGTTCCCTACAAGGACGGCCCCTATGCCTATGGCTCGTCCTACCGGACCGGCGGCGAGCAGCCGCGCCTTTTCCGCCGGCCGCGCGAGGGCGGCGAGGAGACGGTGCTGCTCGACGGCGACAAGGAAGCGGAGGGCAAGGCCTATTTTCGCCTCTCTTCCGCCGACCATTCCCCCGACCATCGGCGGCTTGCCTGGGGCTTCGACGACAAGGGGTCGGAGTTCTACACGCTGAAAGTCCGCGACCTCGATACGCTCGAGGATCTCGACGACGCTATCCGCGACACCAGCGGCGGCAGCGTCTGGGATGCGGCGAGCGAGGGCTTCTTCTATACGAAGGTGGATGAGAACCATCGCCCTTCAAAACTTTATTACCACAAGGTCGGCACGCCGCAGGCGGATGACCGGCTGGTGTTCGAGGAGCCGGACCCCGGCTTCTTTATGAGCGTCAGCGGCTCCAGCCTCGATGATTTCATCTTCATTTCCATCGCCGACCATGAGACGTCGGAAGAGTGGATCATTCCGGCGAAGGCGCCGCTGACCGAGCCGCGCCTGGTGGCGAAGCGCGAAACCGGGGTGGAATACAGCCTGACCGAAGGCGGCGATGTCTTCTACATCCTGACGAATGCGGACGGCGCCAAGGATTTCAAGATCATGAGCGCGCCCGTCACCGCGCCGGAGCGTGAAAACTGGAGCGAGGTGGTGCCGGAAAAGCCGGGCACGATCATCCTCTCCCACTCGGCCTATCGCGATTTCCTCGTCTGGCTGGAGCGCGCCGAAGGCCTGCCGCGCATTGTCATCCGCGACAGGAAAACCGGCGAGGAGCATGCCATCGCCTTCGAGGAAGAGGCCTATTCGCTGGGCCTCGTCGGCAGCGCGGAATATGATACCGACGTCATCCGCTTCACCTATTCCTCGATGACGACCCCGGCGCAGGAATTCGACTATGACATGCGCACGCGCTCGCGCTCGCTCCTGAAGACGCAGGAGGTGCCGTCAGGGCATAACCCTGCCGATTACGTGACGCGGCGGCTGCTCGCGCCCGCGCCCGATGGCGAGCTGGTGCCCGTCTCGATCCTCTACCGCAAGGATACGCCGCTCGACGGCTCGGCCCCCTGCCTCCTCTATGGCTACGGCTCCTATGGCCTGACCATTCCGGCGAGCTTCAACACCAATTGCCTGTCGCTGGTCGACCGCGGCTTCGTCTATGCCATCGCGCATATCCGCGGCGGCAAGGACAAGGGCTTCGCCTGGTATGAGAACGGCAAGCGCGATAAAAAGAAGAACACCTTCACCGATTTCATCGCCGCGGCGAAGCATCTGGTGGCGGAAGGCTTCACCAGGCATGACCGCATCGTTGCGCAGGGCGGCTCGGCGGGCGGACTCCTGATGGGCGCGGTCGCCAACATGGCCCCCGGCGCCTTCGGCGGCATCATCGCCGAAGTGCCGTTCGTGGATGTGCTCAACACCATCCTCGACGAGACCCTGCCGCTGACGCCGCTCGAATGGCCGGAATGGGGCAACCCGGTCGCCTCGGAAGCGGATTACCGCACCATCGCCTCCTATTGCCCCTATTCCAACGTCTCCTCCCAGGCCTATCCGCCCATCCTCGCCGTCGCCGGCCTCACCGACCCGCGCGTCACCTATTGGGAGCCGGCGAAATGGGTGGCCAAGCTTCGCGAGCTAAAAACGGACGACAACCCGGTCCTCTTCCGCATCAACATGGACGCAGGCCATGCGGGCGCGTCGGGGCGTTTCTCACGGCTGGAGGAAATCGCGCATAATTACGCGTTCGCGCTGAAGGTGACGGGGATGGTGGGGGTCAAGGCCGCGGAGGTGGCTTAAGCGCCCTCCCTCCCCCTTGCGGGGAGGGTGGCCCGAAGGGTCGGGTGGGGGTGGTGGAGTTTGTGCCATTGTCTCCAGCAAAAGCGCAAACGTCACCACCCCCATCCGTCTGCTCCGCAGACACCTTCCCCGCAAGGGGGAAGGAGGGGCGGGAACCGCCTCGCACATTGCAAAGAAACCATCCTCAAACCATATTCAGAGGAACCACCATCCCAGAAGGCGTAAAGACATGAAACAGATCGTTCTTGCCTTTCTTCTCGGCGCGGCGGCGGTGCTGTTCGCGGCTTCGGTTGCGGCGGAGGCTGCCGTTCTCAAGAATGTGCCCGAGAATGCCGGGCAGCGCTGCAACACGCCCCCTGCCGGCAGCGGCGTGATCGTCGGCATTTTCAGCGGCGAGAAGGAATCGCCCTTCATCAGCGACGACGACGCCCGCGTGCCCGTGGATCGCTACCGCTGCTTCAGCTCGATGGACGAATGCCGGGGCTGGCTCTACACGATGCAGAGCAAATATGGAGATTTCGGCGCGCCGCGGGCGGCGTTTTGCAGGGTGCGGTAAGTTCTTTTGAATTGGAACGCGGCGCGGGACGGCTCGCACCCTCCTTCCCCCTTGCGGGGAAGGTGCTCGCGTTAGCAGGCGGATGGGGGTGGCTACGCTTGCACTACGGTCTTCGAGGCAAGCGCAAACATCACCACCCCCACCCGACCCTTCGGGCCACCCTCCCCGCAAGGGGGAGGGAGGGTTCTACTGATACCCATCCCCATGCCCCGGAATCGCCTTCAAATACGCCGCGATGGCCTCGCGGTCGCTGGCGGGGAGCTGGCTCATATTCGCCACCACATCGGCCATGGAGCCGCCGAGCGAATCGAAATCGGGCGTGAAGCCGCTTTCCAGCGAATAGGCGATATCGCCCTCGCTCCAGCTTGAAATGCCGCCCTCCCCGCTCGTGATGTTGGGGACGATGCCCTGCTTGCCGTCCTCGCCAATTTCGGGCGAAACGGCTCCGGCAAGCCAGCGCGATTTTTCCAGGCCGCCGAACATGTCGCGCGGCGTATGACATTCTCCACAATGGCCGGGTCCCTCTACCAGATATTGGCCGCGCTTGACGGCATCGGAGGGGTCATCGAGCACGACCACCGGATCGGGCGAGAGATAGCGAAGCTTCCACAGACCGATGCCGCGCCTGATATTATAGGGGAAAGCCAGCCGGTGCGGGGCGGCGACATTATCGGATTGCGGCAAGGTCTTGAGATAGGCGAAGAGGTCGGCCACGTCCTGCGGTTTCATGCGGATATAGGACGTATAGGGAAAGGACGGGTAGAGATGGCGTCCATCTGGCCCGACGCCGCGCAGCATGGCGTTGGCGAAGTCCTCGAATTCCCAAGCGCCGATGCCCTGCGGCGAGGGCGAGATGTTGGGAGCGACGAAGGTGCCGAAAGGCGAGACGATTTCGCCGCCTCCCGTGAGCACGCGCCTGGCATCTCCCTCCGCCCCGGGAGCGGCATGGCAGGAAGCGCAGCCGCCCGCCCAGAACATCCGCTCGCCATTGGCGGTATCGCCGGGCGCGAGATCGGCCAGCAGTTGACTGTCGACCCGGTTTGGGGCGGTGAGGAACCAGAAGCCCGCGGCGGCGAGGAGGATCAGGAAAAGTGCAAGGGCGAGCAGCCTTCGGAGCATGACGGTTTAGCGCCTTCCGTTTTCAGCGCTCTCCTTCCCCCTTGCGGGGAAGGTGCCGGCGTCAGCGGGCGGATGGGGGTGGAGACGTTTGCGCCAAGGTTTTCAGCAGAAGTGCAAGCGTCACCACCCCCATCCGTCTGCTCCGCAGACACCTTCCCCGCAAGGGGGAAGGAGGGCGCAAGCATCAATTCTTCTTCACCCGGAATTGCTGGTGGCAGCTGCCGCAATTGGCTGAGATCGTCTGGAACTGCGTCTTGAGGCTATCCAGATCCTGCGGCTTGGCCGCGACGGCGGCGGCGACATCGGCCTTGAATTTCTCGTTCCGGGCTTTGAAATCCTCGATATTTTCCCAGATCTTCGGCGAAGCTTCCGTCTCGCCGGTATCGGAACCCTTCGGGAAGAGCGCATCGACGTCGAGCTTCTGGGCGTAGTCGTTGAGCTGGGTGAGCGCGTCGGACGCGGCGGCGGCGTCGAAGGGTTTCGCGCCCTTCACCATCGGCGCGAGCTGGCCCACGGACTTGGCCAGTCCCTTCATGATGGCTTCGCGGTCGGCGACGACATCGGCATGGGCAAGACCAGCGGAGGCGATGAAAAGAGCGGCGGCAGCGACCAGTTTACGCATGATTTCCCCTGTGAAGATTGGCACATTGGGTAGAATATGACCCAAGGCCGCGGGGAGGCATAGCGCGAAGGCCCGGCGGAAACCTGACCTCACATAGTTGTGATAAAACTGAATTAAAGTCTCATATTAAAGGAAAAGCCCCGGAAAGGGGCTTTTCGCAAGTATCGTGCTCAAGAAGCGATCAGCCGGCGGCCTTCTCGTAGAGCTCCTCGACATATTCCCAGTTGACGAGATTATCGACGAAGGCTTCGAGATATTTCGGGCGGGCGTTGCGGTAGTCGATGTAGTAGGAGTGCTCCCACACATCGACGCCGAGCAGCGGCGTGCCGCCATGGACGAGCGGATTTTCGCCGTTCGGGGTCTTGGTGATCTCGAGCTTGCCGTCCTTGAAGGCCAGCCAGGCCCAGCCGGAGCCGAACTGCGCCACGCCGGCGGCGATGAAATCGGCGCGGAACTTGTCGTAGCCGCCGAGGTCGGAATCGATGGCCGCCTGCAGCTTGCCCGGCAGCTTATTGCCGCCGCCGCCTTTCTTCATCCAGTTCCAGAAAAGGTTGTGGTTGTAGTTCTGGCCGGCATTGTTGAAGACGCCGGGGTTCTTGCCATAGCTTTCCTTGACGATCTCCTCCAGGCTCTTGCCTTCGAGGGGGGTGCCCTCGATCAGCTTGTTCAGGTTGGTCACATAGGCCTGATGGTGCTTGTCGTGGTGGTATTCCAGCGTCTCGGCCGACATATAGGGCGCAAGCGCGTCATAGGCGTATGGCAGCGGAGCCAATTCGAAAGCCATGGGAACTCTCCTCTGATGAGGCTGGATAGGCCAGCCCGAAAACGATCACGGTGGTTTACATAGGCTGACCGGCGTCGGCGGGCAATGCTTAAGCGAGGAATAGGAACCTAATTTAATCCCGGTGCGTTTCACCGGTTTGTGAACAGCCGGTTTTGCTGGTTGTACTTTATACTGTTGCAGGGGGATCACAGCGCCGTGAAGCCATGTTTACGCCCGATTGTTAACCAGTCGCAGCCACATTCCTCATGCGTTAAGAGCCCCGTTCGCAGCTCATTGGAGTTCCTTAACCAAAAGAAGCTTATAAAAGCCTCCCCCCAAGAAAAGTCTGGTTCAAGAATGGATAACAAGCTTTCCCGCCGTTCGTTTCTGGCCTTGGGCGCCGTGGCCGCCGTCGGCCTTTCCGGCTGCACCACCGTCGCCAGAAATGTCCCGATCATCGATGTCGGCCCCGACGGGTTACCGATCGCGCCAAGGCCACCGGCTGCCCCGGTACAGCCCTCGCCCGAGACCGCTTCAGCACTCGGCTCCTATGCGGCGATGTACGGGCCGATGCAGGATGGCGGCTTCGATCTTCCGGCCATTCCGATCCAGAAGATGGACCCGAAATATCTGCGCCAGATCGTGCCCGATCCCACGGGCGAGCAGCCCGGCACCATTGTGGTCGATACGGCCAACCGTTTCCTCTATCTCGTGCGCGAAGGCGGCCAGGCCATCCGCTACGGCGTCGGCATCGGGCGGCAGGGCTTTGCCTGGTCGGGCCGCGCCGTCATCCAGTACAAGCGCAAATGGCCGCGCTGGACGCCGCCGGACGACATGATCGCCCGCCAGCCGGAACTGGTCCAATACAGCGCCGCCAATGGCGGCATGGCCCCCGGCCTCAAAAACCCGCTCGGCGCGCGCGCGCTCTACCTCTTCCAGAACGGCGAGGACACGCTCTATCGCCTCCACGGCAATCCGGAATGGTGGTCCATCGGCAAGGCCATGTCCTCCGGCTGCGTGCGCCTGATCAACCAGGACATCATCGATCTCTACGACCGGGTTCCGGCGAAGACGCCGGTGCTGGTTATTTAAGGGAATAGGGCAGTAAGGGAGTAGGGGAGTAGGTTTACAAAAACATACTCCCCTATTCCCCTACTCCCTACCGTCTCAAACTCCCCAGCACGCCCCGCACCAATGCCCGCCCAAGCGACGAGGCGGCGGAGCGGACGGCTGATTTCATCGCGGCTTCCACGACCGACTGGCGTCCCGAGCGGCGGTTGCCGCCGCCGGTGCCGAGCACGTCGCCCAGCATCCCGCCCCAGCCATTGCCACCTTCTGCCTCCTCGGTCTCCTCAACCTTGGCGCTCTCTTCAGCCTTGCGCTGCAGGATTTCATAGGCGGATTCGGGATCGACCGCCTCGTCATAGACCCCGGCGACGGGGCTCGAAGCCATGATGTCAGCCCGTTCCTGCGGCTCCAGCGGGCCGATGCGCGAGGCGGGCGGGCGGATGAGCGTGCGCTGGACCATGGAGGGCACGCCCTTTTCCTGCAGAGTGGAAACCAAGGCCTCACCGGTGCCGAGGCTGGTGATCGCCTGGAAGGTGTCGAAATCCGGGTTGGGGCGGAAGGTCTCCGCCGCCGTCCGCACCGCATTGGTCTCGCGCGGCGTATAGGCGCGCAGGGCGTGCTGCACGCGGTTGCCGAGCTGGGCAAGCACCGTCTCGGGCACGTCGAGCGGGTTCTGCGAAACGAAATAGATGCCGACGCCCTTCGAGCGGATGAGCCGCACCACCTGCTCCACGCGCTCGAGCAGCGCCTTCGGGGCTTCGTTGAAGAGCAGATGCGCTTCGTCGAAGAAGAAGACGAGGCGCGGCTTTTCCGGGTCGCCCACCTCAGGCAGTTCCTCGAAAAGCTCGGACAGGAGCCAGAGCAGGAAGGTCGAATAAAGCCGCGGATTCATCATCAGCTTGTCGGCGGCGAGCACATTGACGACGCCCCGCCCGTCGGTCGTCGTGCGCATCAGGTCCGAGACCTTCAGCGCCGGCTCGCCGAAGAATTTGTCACCGCCCTGCTGCTCCAGCACCAGAAGCGAGCGCTGGATAGCGCCGACCGAGGCCTTGGTCACATTGCCATATTGCCCTGAGAGTTCGGAGGAGCGCTCCGCCATATGGGCGAGCAGCGCCTGCAGATCCTTCATGTCGAGGAGGAGAAGCCCCTCCTCGTCGGCAAGGCGGAAGGCGATGTTGAGCACGCCCTCCTGCGCCTCCGTCAGGTTCATGAGACGCGAGAGGAGCAGCGGCCCCATTTCGGTGACGGTGGCGCGGATCGGATGACCCTTCTCGCCGAAAATATCCCAGAAAATGACGGGCATCGGCAGGAGATCATATTCGGTGAGCCGGACATCGTCCGCCCGCTGCATGAGCCCTTCCTTGACCTCGCCTTCCGCCGCGATGCCGGAGAGATCGCCCTTGATGTCGGCACAGAAGACGGGAACGCCGGCAGCGGAAAAGCCTTCCGCCAGCACCTGCAGGGTCACCGTCTTGCCGGTGCCCGTTGCGCCGGTCACGAGGCCATGGCGGTTGCCATATTTCAGCAGCAGATGCTCCGGCTGCTGGTAGCTGTCGTCAGGCTTGCGGCTTGCGCCAAGAAAAATGCTATCGGCGGGCATGGGCGTCCTCATTTCGTCATCGCAGGGGCATGCCGAACGTATAGTGGGCGGCGGGGATGCGGACAATGAGGAATATGGCTCTATTGGGCTGTTGCCCTCCTACCCGTTGCTTCCGTGGCCGTTTGTAGCTACATTAGACTGAGACTTTATTCAGGAGCCGGACCATGAAAACCGATTCCGTCGTGCGCGCACGTATCGACGCCGAAACGAAGGACAGCGCCGCCAAGGCGCTCGCGGAGATGGGGCTTTCCGTCTCCGATTATATTCGCATGGCGCTGGTCCGCGTCGCCCGCGACAAGGCCATTCCTTTTCCGGTTAAAGTGCCGAATGCGGCAACCGTGGAGACCATGGAGAAAACCGCGCGTGGAGAGGAGGTCCACAAGGCCAAGGATGCGAACGATTTGTTCAAGCAATTGCGCATCTAGATGTTTGTTTCGCCGCACGATCTTATCCGGAAAGTCTGCAACTTTTCGGGATCATGCTTAAAGTGCGCGAGCCGTCCTATTCCAGCCATTTCCGCCGCGATGTCAAAAGGATGGAGAAGCGCGGGCATGACATGACGAAGCTGCGCCAAGTTCTGCAATTGTTGATCGAGGTCGCGCCCTTGCCCGCGCGGTTGCGTGACCATTCGCTCAAATCAAACTGGGCGGGCTATCGCGATCTGCACATAGAGCCGGACTGGCTTCTGATTTATAAGCTGGATGGCGAGAACGTCCATTTCGAACGCACCGGCACGCATTCCGATTTGTTCCGTTGAGAGATACCAGCCGAGTTAAATGTCGCCGGAACTGTCGGTCGCGGCACAGGCTCCTGGCATCAGCCACCTTGAAGAACCTATCGTGATAGGTTATCTAAATTCATGGTCACCATTCATCGTGCGCAGGGGCTGCGCTCATCATCTTTACAGACGATCATGAACCTGCCCATGTCCACGTGTTCGGTGACGGGCAAGCCAAGATCAATCTGATCGGGCCTGATGATGCTCCAGTTCTCGTGTCGGCGGAGGGCATGAAGCGAAGCGATGTGCGCCGTGCCTTGCAGATCGCAGGTGACCAGCAGGAGCAATTCCTGGCCAGATGGAGGGAAATCCATGGTTGAACTGACCGATGCCGAATATGAGGCCGCGGTGGAGCGGGGCCGGATAGCGCAGCAAACCGAGCCGCGCGCGTCATCCGCCCGCTATGACAAGCGCAACGGGCGTATGGTTGTCGAGCTCACGAATGGCTGCACCTTCGCCTTTCCCCCGCATATGGCGCGAGGGCTGGAAGCCGCTACGGATGAAGAGCTCGCCACAGTCGAGATTCTCGGAGCCGGATACGGCCTGCATTGGGAAAGCCTCGATGTGGACCTGTCCGTGCCCGGCCTGCTGGCGGGAATATTCGGCACCAAGGCTTATATGGCCCGCCGCGCCGGACGGGCCACGTCCCCGGCTAAAGCCGCAGCCTCCCGGCAAAATGGCCGCAAGGGAGGCAGACCGCGCAAGGTCGCGAATAACTGAAAAGCTCCGCCTTAGAGTTGTTCATGCTTTAATGGAGTCACCTGGATACCATTGGGCACCGTTGCAGTAACGGAGCTGCTGAGGCATGGATTCCTGTGACAAGCACAGGAATGACGGGGTAGTGATTTTTCCACGTCACCGAAAACCATTCTTGCCAAACGGGAGGTTGGAAACTGGGCGTCAATAGCAAAGCAGCCGTCATTCCTGTGCTTGTCACAGGAATCCATGCCTCAACAGTTACGCTGCCTCAACGAGCAAGAATACGCAATCATTTCCATCAAAAAGTGAAACGCTCACACCCGCTTGCATTCCCTCGCCTCAAATGCATATTACGTAAACGTCAAACTTCCGGAGGATTCCCCCATGGACGAACTCATCGCGCGCATCAGCTCGAATGTCGGCATCGACCCGGCCACGGCCACGAAGGCGGTCGGGCTTATTCTTGCTTTCCTTGAGAAGGAAGGCCCGGCGGACAAGGTTTCCGCGCTCATCGACGCCATTCCGGGCGCGCGCGAGGCGGTTGCCGCCGCGCAGGCTGAAGGCGGCGGCGGGTTCCTCTCAAGCATGATGGGCGGCGTCATGGGCCTCGGCTCGCAGCTGATGGGCATGGGCCTCGGCATGGGCGAAATCTCCGGCGTCTCCAAGCAGACCATCGCCTATGCCCGCGAAAAGGCCGGCGCAGGCCCGGTCGACGATGTCGTCAATTCGATCCCGGGCCTCGGTCAGTTCGTCTGACCGTCCCGAAAAATATCGTGAGATTTGGAAGGCAGCTCTCGGGCTGCCTTTTTCATTGCCCGCGCCTCTGATATTCGAAGCTTTCAAAATGCGCTTGCCTCGCGCGGCGGAAACCATGTCGCGGCCCGAGGCGACCTCAATACCCTCGAACAGGAAAAGTCCCACAGGAGGACGGCGTTGAAAATTCTAGTGACTGGTGCCGCCGGCTTCATCGGCTTTCATACCGCCCGCCTGTTGCTGGAGCGCGGCGACGAGGTCATGGGCATCGACAATCTCAGCGACTATTATGATGTCACCCTGAAGCAAGCGCGTCTTGAACGCCTGACGCCTTATGAGAAATTCCGCTTCGAGAAGATCGACATTGCCGACCGGAATGCGGTCGAGGCGGTTTTTCAGAATTTCCGCCCGGAGCGGGTCGTCCATCTGGCGGCGCAGGCCGGGGTGCGCTATGCCATCGAAAACCCGCACAGCTATGCCAGCTCTAATCTGGTCGGCTTCCTCAATATTCTGGAAGGCTGCAGGCACAACGCGGTCGAGCATCTGGTCTACGCCTCATCGAGCTCGGTTTACGGCGCCAATACCAGAATGCCCTTCAGCGTCCACGACAATGTCGATCATCCGCTCAGCCTGTATGCGGCAAGCAAGAAGGCGAATGAACTGATGGCGCATTCCTATTCGCATTTATACAACATCCCGGTGACCGGGCTTCGCTTTTTCACGGTCTATGGGCCGTGGGGGCGGCCCGATATGTCGCTGTTCCTTTTTACCAAGAAGATCATGGCCGGCGAGCCCATCGACGTCTTCAATTACGGCCGGCACGCCCGGGATTTCACCTATATTGACGATATCGCGGAAGGGGTCGTGCGGACGCTCGACCGCATCGCTGAGCCGAACAGCCAATGGGACGGGATGGACCCCGATCCCGGCACGTCCAGGGCGCCCTACCGGCTTTACAATATCGGCAATAACAAGCCTGTCGAACTCGATTATTTCATAGCCTGCATCGAGGATGCGGTCGGTAAAAAGGCCGTCAGGAACCTCCTGCCCCTGCAGCCGGGCGACGTGCCCGCGACCTATGCCGACATCGACGCGCTGGCGGCCGATATCGGCTTCCGGCCTCGCACCTCCATCGAAGAGGGCATCCGCCGCTTTGTCGACTGGTACAAGGAATTCTACGGGAGGGCGTAAGGTGGTCCGCCGCACGATGACAAACGAGTGTACGCTATTCCTTTCTGAAAATAATGCTCTAAAGTCTCCATGCAAGCATCGCATGGTCGGGAGAAGGCATGGACGCGAGCATATTGAAGGAAGGTCTCTTTCCTCCTGAGGATTACGACCGCTGGGTCAGGCTCGCTGAAAAAGCGCTGAAGGGCGAGAGTTTCGAGGAGGCGCTGACCTCGCAAACCGATGACGGCATCGTCATCGAGCCGCTTTATGAGCGGGACAGGCACGCGAAGCCAGTGTTCCGCGCGACGCCGGACCGGCCATGGCGTATCGTTCAGCGCGCGGACGACCCCGATCCAGCCCGCGCCAACCGCCAGCTCAGGGACGATATCGAAAACGGCGCCAATGGCGTGGCGCTGGTGTTCGAGGGCGCGCAGAATGCGTTCGGCTTCGGTCTTCCCATCGGAGCCGACACGATCGAACGGCTCTTCGAGGATATCGATCTCGACGGCCTCACTCTGCGGATGGACGCGCATCCCAACAGCCGCGCCTGCGCCGAATGGCTGGCGGATTATCTGCGCTTCCGGCGCATCGATCCGGCCCGTACGTGTTTTTCCCTGGGGATCGACCCGACCGCGACACTCGCCTCATGCGGGTGGCTGCGCATGAGCGTCGAGGCGCTGAAAGCGTCGCTGCCGCAGGCGCTCGGCAATTTCTTCGCCACCGGCCTGCCCGGCATCGTGCTGGAGGCCGATGGGCGCCCCTATCACAATGCGGGTGCGACCGAGGCGCAGGAATTGGGCGCGATGCTGTCAGTCGCGCTCGGTTATCTCCGCATGTTCGAGGACGCACGTCAGCCTGTCGTCTACGCCACGCCGCATATCGGCTTTGCCGTCTCGGCCGACCAGAACCAGTTCGTCACCATCGCCAAGCTGCGCGCCTTGCGCCAGCTCTGGGCGCGGCTGCAGGAAGCATGCGGCATCACGCCCTCGCCCGCCGCGATCCATGCAGAAACCTCGATGCGGATGATGACCGCGCGCGACGTGGAGACCAACATCCTGCGCACCACCATCGCCGGCTTTGCCGCGGCGGCGGGCGGGGCGGACGGCATTTCCATCCTGCCGCACACCATCACCCATGGCCTGCCCGACGCGGCCGCGCGGCGGCTCGCCCGCAACACGCAGCTGATCCTTGCCAGGGAGGCTCATCTCGGTTTCGTCAGCGATCCCGCCGCCGGGTCCGGCGGGATCGAAATGCTGACCGAATGCCTTTGCGAGGCGGCATGGAATGCGTTCCAGGCGCTCGAACGCGAGGGCGGCATTTTGCAAAGCCTCGTCGACGGGCATTTTCAGGCTAGGATCGCCGAATGCCGGGAAAAGCGGGCAGAAAGCTATCGCAGCGGCGAGCGGGGGATTGTCGGGACAACGATTCATCCGGCTGCAGAGGACGGCCCCGTCGCGGTGCTCGATAGGGAGCGCAGGACTTTGCCCCATGACGGGGCGGTGCATTGCGAGCCGCTGGTGTTTACGCGGCTGGATGAGATGGTGGGAGACGTTTGATGAAGGCGCTCTTCGATTTCACCCCCCTCTGCCCTGCCGGGCATCTCCCCCTCAAGGGGGGAGATTGGCTGTCACAACGCTCCTCTCTCATCCTCCAACGTTGGCGATTGGTGCCGGGCATCGATGAAAGCGTAATCTCCCCCCTTGAGGGGGAGATGTCCGGCAGGACAGAGGGGGGTGTCGCGGCGCCGGCCTTTCCACATGGAGCCTCCCCGCGATGATCCCCGACTTCACCCAAATCCCCTGGAGCGAACCGAAAACCAAAACGCCGAAGCCCGGAGCGGACAGGTGGAAAACGCCTGAGGGGATCAGGGTCAAGCGCGCCTATACGCAAGCCGATCTCAAATCCCTGCCCCATCTCGATACCTATCCGGGCATGCCGCCTTTCATCCGGGGGCCCTACCCCACCATGTATGTGCGGCAGCCCTGGACGATCCGGCAATATGCCGGCTTCTCGACCGCCGAGGAATCGAATGCCTTCTACCGGCGCAATCTTGCGAGCGGTCAGAAAGGCCTGTCCGTCGCCTTCGACCTTGCCACCCATCGCGGCTATGACAGCGACCATCCGCGCGTGGCGGGCGATGTCGGCATGGCGGGGGTGGCGATCGATTCCATTCTCGACATGCGCCAGCTTTTCGACGGCATTCCGCTCAGTGAGATGACCGTATCCATGACCATGAACGGCGCGGTGCTGCCGGTCATGGCGCTTTTCATCGTGGCGGCGGAGGAACAGGGCGTCGCGCAGAAGGATCTCGCCGGGACCATCCAGAACGACATTCTCAAGGAGTTCATGGTCCGCAACACCTATATTTATCCGCCCGCGCCCTCGATGCGGATCGTCTCCGATATTTTCGCCTATACGGCGAAGCATATGCCGAAATTCAATTCGATCTCGATTTCCGGCTATCACATGCAGGAGGCGGGGGCGACCGCCGATCTGGAGCTCGCCTACACCATTGCCGACGGCATCGAATATGCGCGGGCGGGGCTGGCGGCGGGGCTCGATATCGACACATTCGCGCCGCGCCTGTCCTTCTTCTGGGCGACAGGCATGAATTTCTTCATGGAGGTGGCGAAGCTTCGGGCGGCGCGGCTCATCTGGGCCTTGCTGATGAAGAAAAACTTCGAGCCCAAGGACGAGCGCTCGCTGGCGCTACGCGCCCATTGCCAGACCTCGGGCTGGTCGCTCACCGCGCAGGACCCGCACAACAACATCATCCGCACCATGGTGGAGGCCATGGCGGCAACGGGCGGCGGCACGCAGTCGCTGCACACCAACGCCTTCGACGAAGCACTGGCGCTGCCATCGGAGCATTCGGCGCGGATCGCCCGTAACACGCAGGTTCTTCTGCAGAAAGAATCCGGCACGACCGAGATCATCGATCCCTGGGGCGGCTCGGCCTATGTGGAGCGGCTGACGCATGAGCTGGCCGTCCGTGCGCTCCAGCATATCGAGGAGGTGGAGGCGCTCGGCGGCATGGCCAAGGCCATCGAGCGCGGCATTCCGAAAATGCGCATCGAGGAGGCGGCGGCGCGCACCCAAGCGCGGATCGATAGCGGCGAGCAGCCCGTCATCGGCGTCAATATGTTCCGCCCGGCTGAAGACGTCGCGGTGGAGGTGCTCAAGATCGACAATGCCGAGGTGCGCGCCCGGCAGCTTGCCAAATTGCAGGCGCTGAAGGGCACGCGCGACGTGGGTGCGGTGGAGGCGGCGCTCGACCGGCTGACGGCGGCGGCGCAATCGGGCGAAGGCAATCTCCTCGAATTCGCTATTGAGGCCGCGCGCGCCAAGGCGACGGTGGGCGAAATCAGCCTCGCGCTCGAGAAGGTGTTTGGCCGCCATGTGGCGGAGGTGCGCACCATCTCCGGCGTCTACCGGAGGGCGTTGGGGCCGAACAGGATAGCGGAGCGGGTGGCCGAGAAGGTGGCGGCGTTCGAGAAGCGCACCGGCGAGCGCCCTCGCCTCCTCATCGCCAAGATGGGGCAGGATGGACACGACCGCGGGCAGAAGGCGATCGCCACGGCGTTCGGCGATCTGGGTTTCGAGGTGATTGTGGGCGCGATGTTCCAGACGCCGGAGGAAGTTGCCGATCTCGCCGTCAAGTCCCGCGCGCATATTCTCGGCGTCTCCTCCCTCGCGGCGGGCCATCTGACACTGGTGCCGGAGCTGAAGGCGGCGCTTCGACTGCGGGGCGGCGATGATATTCTTCTCGTCGTCGGCGGCGTTATCCCGCCGCAGGATCATGAGGCTGTGAGGCAAGCCGGCGCGACGGCAATCTTCCCGCCCGGCACCGTCATCTGCGAGGCGGCGGAAAGGCTGATCGATGCGCTGCTGGAGGCGGCTGAGAGACGGTCTGAATGAGCGGCGAGACCATCGACCGGGAACGGCTTTTGGCCATTCTCGACTATTGGCACAGGATAGAGTTCTTCATTCCTTCGATTTATCCGCCTGCGCCGAGCCGCGCGAGGGCTATGCGCCTTTCTGGATGCATGCCGAGACGCTTGAAGAGGATAGCGCCTCCCTGCGCCGGCCTGTCATCCCCGAGGGCAAGGAAATTGCCAAGATAAGGCTCTTCTTCGGCGTGTTCGACAAGTCGGAGATGGCGGATGCCATCCTGCGCTTTTGTGCGCCGGCCAATGAACTCGGCGCGTTCGAGGACATGGAGCGCGGCGACCTCGAAGGCGATACGTGCTTTGCCAGCCTGGAACTCGACGCCAACGGCGTTCCGCTTTTTGACCGGTTTGCGATTTCGACCCTGCCATGGGCGCTGGGGCGCATCGCCAAGGACGGGCTGACGGCGCTTTCCCTCAGCGCCTTTGCCGAAAGCATGAAGAAGCTGAAGGAGCTCCTGGAAAATTTCAGAGCGCAGCGGCATCTTGGCCGATCCGCGGAGGCGGACGGCGCAGAGCCGCTCACCCCGGCTGAAATCCTCGCCCTCAATCGCCTTCTGCAGGACTGGGCGGGTTTCAGCCCGAAGCCCGGCCGTCCGGTTGCGCTCGCCGAAATCCGGTTTCGCGAGAAGCGGGAGACATCCGTCAAGCAATTGGAGCCGCCGCAGATTATCGACATGGTCCCAGCCGGCGGCGATGAGGACGAGGAGGATGACGCGCCGGAGGTTGAGCAGGAGATCGGCCAGGGCAAGGAGGAAGACATCGTCTTCATGGTGCTGGGAACCGATGCCGAGCACCGCGACGCCGCCATCTGGGCCGCATCCAGGCCGAACCTGCTGAATGTTGCGGCGACACGGGGGCGCTACCGGCTGTTCATCGTGGGCGACCGCGATCTCTGGAGCGGCCTGCCCTATTGCAGCGACGCCGCCGACATGCTGCCGGTTGTGCGAGAGGGGGATTTTTTGGGGCGGTTCATGGTTTGATGGAATCGCCCGAATCCCGTTTTGGGCCGTTGTAGCAATGGATATGGAGAGGAATGGATCCCCAGTGACAAGCACTGGGATGACGGATGGGTTGACTGTTCTCGATAATCTCCAACCGTTCCGCATGCCACAATAGTTGCCGAGGTGGGCGAATACCTTTCCGCCCCGTCATCCCAGTGCTTGTCACTGGGATCCATTCCTCTACAGTGAATTTTCACCAACGACGAAGATCAAGCTTCGTTGCCAGGTTCCCTTGGCGCGGCGCGCAACTCGATGAAAGAGTTGCTTGGCGGCTCCATCAAAACAAGCACCACTCAGATCTCAACCGTGAAATCGCGGAAAAACGCTGCCGCGCCGTCCTCGTCGATTTCACCGGCGGCGACCATGGTGACGAGGTGGATCACATCCTCATTGGTCGCTTCCAGGCTCAGCCCGTTGAAATGGAGAAAAAGATCGGCGGCAGCGAAGCCGGTTCGCTTGTTGCCATCGACGAAGGAATGGTTCTTGACGATCCCGTAAAGATAAGCCGCGGCGAGTTCATAAAGGTCCGGCGCGCCGTAACCATGCTTCTTGCACGGCCTGCCGAGCACGGATTCCAGCGCACCTTCGTCCCGCAAGCCAGCCGCGCCTCCATGAAGGCGCAGCTGCTCGTTATGCATGGCCTCGATGAATTCCCGCGAATGGAACTCGATCATTTGGCGAGAACGCGATAGGCGGTCTCGTATTTTTTCATGCGCTCGCGCGCTATCTGCATCTTCTTTTCGAACTCTTCCGGATTTTCCGTGAGCGGGCGCAGCTTCAGCCCGTCACTCTCCTCGATCAGAAGAACGGTGTCGCCCGCATGGATATTATGCCGGTCAAGCACTTCCTTCGGCAGGATAACGCCTTCCGAATTGCCGATTTTCCGAACAGTCAGGTTCATTTGCGATGTCCTATGTTATAACTTATGGTATAACATAGGAAGCGACGGCTTTCAATCATCCATGTCTTTCCCCGGCAGCCCCTCAAACGCCTCCGCCGCCCACGGCGTCGCCGAGTGGCACCAGATCTGCCGCTTCGGCGACAGCTCCCGGCGCTGGTCGATGCTGCCCCAGCGGATGCCCCAGGGCGCGTTCTGGGTATCCTCGCCGCTGGTGAAGAGGGGCGAGCCGCATTCGGGACAGAAATATTGCAAGCGCTTGCGCCCGCTCGTTCCCGTCTTCACATAAACCTTGGGCGCGTTGCCGGTGAGCGTGAGAGCGCCGGGAGCGGCCCTCACCGTCACGCGGTAAGGCGAGCCGGTCAGCCGCTGGCAATCAGTGCAGTGGCAGATCGTGACCCGCTCCGGGTCAATCTCCGCCTCATAGGTGACATGTCCGCAATGGCACTGGCCGCTGATTTGCATGATCGTTTCCTCCGAACGAGGCAAAACCTGCCATGGCTCGAATGGTTCCGGTTTCAGCTTAGAGCGGTTTAGCTTTTTTGACGGAAGCGTTGGTCAATTGCGGCTATAGCCACCCCTTCCGGCGGAAGTAGATCAGCGGCAGGATGGCGGACACCACCATCAGGATCAGGGCCAGCGGATAGCCCCATGGCTCCTTCAACTCCGGCATGAAGTGGAAGTTCATCCCGTAGATCGAGGCGATCAGCGTCGGCGGCATGAAGCCGACCGCGGCGACCGAGAAGATCTTGATGATGGCGTTCTGCTCGACCGAGATGAGGCCCACCACCGTGTCGAGCAGGAAATTGATCTTGTTCGAGAGGAAATCGACATAGTTTTCCAGCGATTGCGCGTCCCGCTCCAGCGATTTGATCCAGGCTCGCTTGTCCTTGTCTGCGCCGCTCGCCTGCAAATTGGTGGTGACGTAGACGAGCAGGCGGCTGATGCCTGCCAGGCTCTCGCGCACCTTGGAGAGAAACGCGCCCTGGCCGCCAATATGCGTCAGCAGCAGGCGGAAATCCCTGTTCGTCATCGGGCGGTCATGAGCCCGCAAGTGGAAGATCGACTGGGATTCCTCCTCGATCTTCTCCGAGACGGCTTCCAATATATCGGCCAGCCGGTCCGTCGCCGCTTCCAGAAGGCCGAGAAGGATGGCGAGGCCGGAACATTTGGCATCGATAAGGCCATTGCCCGGCTTCATGGCCCGCTCGATATAGAGCGCGAAGGCCCTGGGCTCGGTATAGCGGGCCGTGACCAGCAGCCTGCCTGAAAGCACGAAGGAAATCGGCGCGGTCTTACGATGATCCTTGCCGACGGTATAAAGAATGGGCGCGGTCAGATATTGCGCGCCGTTTTCCATGTAGAACCGGCTCGATTCCGCGATATCGACCATATCCGCATGGGTCGGGATATCGGCGCCGATCCATGTTTCGACGGTCTTTTCCTCGTCCGGCGTCGGGTTGAGGAGGTCGATCCATACCGCATTTGCGGGCAGCGTGCTTCCCGCTTCCTCCTCGACCAGTATCAGATGGTCGCTATCGAGACAGTAAATGCGGATCATGCGAACGCCCTACTTGCGAAAAACGAGGCCCGCCAGCCTAGCGATGAGGCTTTAAAATAGACATAATGCGGCCATTCGGGGGCTAAAGGTCGTGAACTTGCCTATCCGATCCTCGCGGCTGTCAGTTCCTCGGCGGGAGCGACGGCACCAAGCGGAATGCCGTTCCAGTTCTTCAACTCGCGGGTGGCATAGCGGTCGAACTTTGCGCTCAACTCCGGCTCGGCGGCGAAGATGCGGGAGAGGACGCTGGCGACCATGGCTTCGGAAGCCCGTGTCGCGCCGTCGTCGCATTTGAGTGCGAAGGCGAGGCCGAGCTCGGGCACGGCGCCGGTGAAGACGCCTTCCGCGCCCGTTTTCACGAAGACGCGGCCGGGGGCCATGGTCATCAGGGCCGTGCAGGCGCGCTTCGAGCCGGCGACATAGAAAGGCTCGGCCATGCAGGCTTCCACCAGCCGCCGTGCCGCCTTCGCCCGCTCCGGGGCAAGGCCGTTTCCGGTCGCCATACGAGCAAAGCCCCGCGCCTGCGCGATGAGCGGGATGGCATAGGTCGGGATTGAGCAGCCATCGGTGCCGCAGAGATCGACGGAATGGGGCGCGCCGGTGACGGACTCCATGGTCTCGCGCACCAGTTCCTGAATCTCAGAGCCCAGCGCGACATAGCCCTTCGTCTCGAAACCGCAATGCATGCAGGTGGCGAGGAAGCCCGAATGCTTGCCGGAGCAATTGTTGTGCAGCGGCGTCGGCTCCTGTCCGCTCTTGGCGAGCTTCAAGGTCACCGGCAGCTCGAATGGCCAATGGACGCCGCATTCGAGCGCTGTGCTATCCAAGCCCGCGCGCTCCAGCATGGAGGCCGCGCGCGCGACATGCTCCGGCTCGCCCGAATGCGAGGCGCAGGCCATGGCGAGGTCCTTGTTATCGAAGCCGAAGGCATCCGCCGCGCCGCTCTCGACCAGCGGCAGCGCCTGGATCGCCTTGATCGCCGAACGCGGAAAGACCGGCCGCTCGACATCGCCAAGCGAAAACACCAAGCGCCCGTCGCCATCGACCACCGCGACCGCCCCGCGATGGCGGCTCTCCACGAGGGGGCCACGATAAACCTCGACGAGAACAGGATTGCTCATGATGCGCGCTTTCGTTTTTTCGGAGTTTGTTCGGGGAACTGTATAGCGGCGATGAGGGTGGAGGGGAATAAGGGATGAGGAGCATCACATGGAAGCGCTTCCTTCGTCACTCCGCGCGCGCGCTCCACCCCCCTCTGCCCTGCCGGGCATCTCCCCCTCAAGGGGGGAGATTGGCCTTCATCAATGCCGGCGCTTCATTTTGCAAGGTCGGTGATTAGCGGAACCGGTAGGAACAGCCAATCTCCCCCTTGAGGGGGAGATGCCCGGCAGGGCAGAGGGGGGGGTGAATGGCACGCACCGCGTTTCAGGCTATCACCTCTTCACCTCCCACGTCGTCAGGTGCGCCCGTCCGTTTTTTATTGATTGATCAGTCAATCAAACATACACTACCCCAACCACCACAACCGGAACCCACCCCATGCCCAAGATCGGAATGGAGCCCATGCGGCGGCGGGAGCTGATCGATGCGGCGATACGCACGATCGGGGAGCGCGGCTCGCTGGATGTCACGGTGGCGCAGATTGCGCATGAGGCGGGCGTTTCGCCGGCGCTGGCGCATCATTATTTCGGCGGCAAGGAGCAATTGCTGCTCGCCACCATGCGCCATCTCCTTGCCGAACTCGGGCAGGATTTGCGCGCGGCGCTGCGGGAGGCTTCCGGCCCACGCGAGCGGGTCTCGGCGATCATAGCGGTCAATTTCTCGCCCAAGCAATTCGCGCCGCGCACCGTGGCGGCCTGGCTCACCTTCTATGTCCATGCGCAGCAATCGGCCGAGACACGGCGGTTGCTGCGGGTCTATGCCCGGCGGCTCCATTCCAACCTCGCCGGCGCGCTGGGCCCCCTTTGCGGGCGGGAGAAGGCCACACGGATTGCCGAAGGCGCGGGCGCGATGATCGACGGGCTCTATATCCGCCACGCGCTGGGGGATGGCGCGCCGGATGCGGCGTCGGCGGTGGCGCTCGTCGAAGATTACATTAGCGTTCAGCTGAAGGCATGAGCCGGATGGAAGCGGATTTCGTCATCATCGGTTCGGGATCGGCGGGCTCGGCGCTGGCCTATCGCCTGTCGGAGAATGGCAGGCACTCCGTTATCGTCATAGAATATGGCGGCACAGATATGGGGCCGCTCATCCAGATGCCCGCCGCCCTCTCCTATCCCATGAACATGGCGGCCTATGATTGGGGCTTCGCCTCGGAGCCGGAGCCGCACCTTGGCGGGCGCAGCCTCGTCACGCCGCGCGGCAAGGTGATCGGCGGCTCCTCCTCGATCAACGGCATGGTCTATGTGCGCGGCCATGCCCGGGATTTCGACCATTGGGCGGAAAGCGGGGCGCGCGGCTGGGCTTATGCGGATGTGCTGCCCTATTTCAGGCGGATGGAAAATTCGCATGGCGGCGAAGAAGGCTGGCGCGGCACGGGCGGCCCCCTGCATGTCCAGCGCGGCAGCCGCCGCAACCCGCTGTTCCATGCCTTTGTCGAGGCGGGGCGGCAGGCGGGCTTCGAGGTGACGGAGGATTATAATGGCGCGAAGCAGGAAGGCTTCGGGGCCATGGAGCAGACGATCTACAAGGGACGCCGCTGGTCCGCCGCCAATGCATATTTGAAGCCCGCGCTGAAGCGTCAGAATGTCAGCCTCGTCCGGGGGCTGGCGCGGAAGATCGTGATCGAGAACGGGCGCGCCACCGGCGTCGAGGCCGAGGGCGGCGGGAAAATTCACACCATCAAGGCGCGGCGGGAGGTGATCGTCTCGGCCTCGTCGATCAACTCGCCCAAGCTGCTGATGCTCTCAGGCATCGGCCCCGCCGCGCATTTGCGGCAGCATGGCATCGAGGTGGTGGCCGACCGTCCGGGCGTCGGGCAGAATTTGCAGGACCATCTGGAGGTCTATATCCAGCAGGAATGTCTGGAGCCGATCACGCTCTATTCCCGGCTCAACCTGTTCTCCAAGGCGCTGATCGGGGCGCAGTGGCTGTTTTTCAAGAACGGCCACGGCGCGACCAACCATTTCGAATCCGCCGCCTTTGTGCGGTCGAAGCCGGGTGTCGAATATCCTGATATCCAGTATCATTTCCTGCCCGTCGCGATCCGCTATGACGGCAAGGCGGCGGCGGACGGGCATGGCTTCCAGGCGCATGTCGGGCCGATGCGGTCGAAATCGCGCGGCTCCGTCACCCTGCGCTCCGCCGACCCAAGGGAAAAGCCCGTCATCCGCTTCAATTATATGTCGCATCCGGACGACTGGAGCGATTTCCGCCATTGCGTACGGCTGACGCGGGAGATTTTCGGGCAGGCGGCGTTCGATCCCTATCGCGGGCGGGAGATCCAGCCGGGGGCGCATGTGCAAAGCGACGAGGAGATCGATGATTTCATCCGCGCGCATGTGGAAAGCGCGTTTCATCCATGCGGCACGTGCAAGATGGGGGCGGCGGATGATCCGATGAGCGTGGTCGATCCGGAATGCCGGGTGATCGGCGTGGAGGGCTTGCGCGTCGCGGACTCTTCGATCTTCCCGCGCATCACCAATGGCAATCTGAACGCGCCTTCGATTATGACCGGGGAAAAGGCGGCGGATCATATTCTGGGGGTTGGTCCATTGCCGCGGTCTAATCAGGAGCCATGGGTTAATCCGCGGTGGCGGGTGTCGGATCGGTGAGATGACGATTTATGGAAATGCCGGCGCCAGGACACCCCCTCTGCCCTGCCGGGCATCTCCCCCACAAGGGGGGAGATTGGCCTGCATAGGTGATGGCACTTTATTCTGCAGCGTTCGTGATTAGCGAAGGCAGACCTCACAGCCAATCTCCCCCCTTGTGGGGGAGATGTCCGGCAGGACAGAGGGGGGTGTCGCAGCCGCTATATTTTCAATTTCAGGAGCCCTTTAATGCGCGCACAACCGAAAGCCTCGCATTTCATCAACGGCCAGTTCGTAGAGGACAAATCCGGCAAGGAACTGCCCGTCCTCTACCCCGCGACCGGAGAAACCGTCGCGCGGCTCCACTCCGCCACGCCAGATATCATCGAGCAGGCGGTCAGTGCCGCGGCTAAGGCCCAGCCCGCATGGGCGGCGCTGAAGCCCGCCGAGCGCGGGCGCATCCTGCGGCGCACGGCGGAAATCCTGCGCGCGAAGAACCGGCAGCTTTCCGAGCTCGAGACGCTCGACACCGGCAAGGCCCTGCAGGAGACGCTGGTGGCGGATGCGGCTTCGGCGGCGGATGCGCTGGAGTTCCTGGGCGGCATCGTCGCCGGGTTCAATGGCGAATATGTCGATCTCGGCGGCTCCTTCGCCTATACGCGGCGCGAGGCGCTGGGCGTGTGCGTGGGCATCGGCGCGTGGAATTATCCGATCCAGATCGCGGCGTGGAAATCCGCCCCGGCGCTCGCCATGGGCAATGCCTTCATCTTCAAGCCGTCCGAGAACACGCCGCTCTCGGCGCTGGCGCTGGCGGAAGCCTATAAGGAAGCCGGGCTACCGGACGGGCTATTCAATGTGGCGCAGGGTTTCGGCGATGTCGGCGCGGAGCTTGTCGTCCACCCGCTCGTCGCCAAGGTGTCGCTCACCGGCTCGGTGCCGACGGGCAGGCGCATCATGGCGCAGGCGGGGGCGCATTTGAAGCATGTGACGATGGAGCTCGGCGGCAAGTCGCCGCTCATCGTCTTCGAGGATGCCGACATTGAAAGCGCCATCGGCGGGGCGATGCTGGGCAATTTCTACTCCACCGGGCAGGTGTGCTCGAACGGCACACGCGTCTTCGTGCACAAGAGCATCCGCGAGCGGTTTGTCGAACGGCTTATCGAGCGCACCCGCGCCATCCGCATCGGCGACCCCATGGACGAGGCGACACAGATGGGCCCGCTCATCAGCGCCGCCCAGCGCGAGAAGGTGCTGGGCTATATCGAAAAGGGCAAGGCGCAAGGTGCAACGCTTGCCTGCGGCGGCGGCGTGCCTCATTTGCAGGGGTTCGAGAAGGGCTTCTTCATCGAGCCGACCGTGTTCACCGATGTCACCGACGACATGACCATCGCACGGGAGGAAATCTTCGGGCCCGTGATGAGCATCCTCGATTTTTCCGACGAGGACGAGGTGATCGCGCGGGCCAACGACACGGAATTCGGCCTCGCGGCGGGCGTCTTCACATCAGATCTCGCCCGCGGCCACCGCGTTATCAGCCAGATCAAGGCCGGCACCTGCTGGATCAACGCCTATAACCTCACCCCCGTCGAAGTGCCCTTCGGCGGCTACAAGCAATCCGGCATCGGGCGCGAGAACGGTCTCGCGGCGCTGGAGCATTATAGCCAGATCAAGACGGTGTATGTGGAGATGGGGCGGGTGGAGAGTCCGTATTGATAGGGGAGTAGGGGAATAAGGGAATAAGGGAGTAGGGCCAACATATTCCCCTACTCCCCTACTCCCCTACTCCCTTCTACGAAAACCTTCACACTCGCCGCCCTCCCCGCCGCATCGATGACAGTCAGCGTGGAATAGCCGGCGCCGTCGGGGGTCCAGGCGGTGGTGCGGCGGCGGGAGGGCTCGGGGAGCGGGCGGCCATTGGCGAGCCAGCGGAACGGGGCGCGGCCGCCTTGAAGTTTCAGCATCAGAGGCGCGGGGTCGCCGGATTGACCGGAGAGAAGCTCCACCCGCGCGCCCTCGGGCGGGTAGACGATCTGCGGCGCAGCCTCGCGGGCCCCAGCGGTGACGAGCCCGCCGGGGGAGAAACGGCGCAGGCTGACGGGCAGCTCGTCCCGCGCCATGCGCACAGCCCCCGCGGGCGGGCGGGGGAAGGACACGGGGGCGAGGCCGGATTTGGCGAAGCCCTCGAACAGGATCGGCGCGGCGGTGGCGTAGCCGGTGATATCAGGCGTCGCGGCATTGTCGGCGCGGCCGACCCAAACGCCCAGCACATACCGCCCGTCATAACCCACCGACCACGCATCGCGATAACCATAGCTCGTGCCGGTCTTATAGGCGATGCCGCGCTTCGGACTGCCCTTGGGCGGGAGGACGTGGGAGAGGATGTCGGCGACGGTCCATGCGGCGGCGGGGGGGAGGAGGGGCGGCATATCGTTAATTGGAACTGTCGGCGCGACGATACCCCCCTCTGTCCTGCCGGACATCTCCCCCTCAAGGGGGGAGATTGGCTTGCACGGCCCTTCGCTCTCGTTCTGCAACGATGACGATTGGTGCCGCGCGTCTATGAAGGCGTAATCTCCCCCCTTGAGGGGGAGATGTCCGGCAGGACAGAGGGGGGTATCGTCGCGCCCTTCCTTTTCCGGAAAATACTCCCGCAATCGCACCACCCTCCCCCCATTCGCCAGCCCGGCATATAATTGCACCAGATCCCGCAGCGTCACTCCTACCCCGCCGAGCCCAATCGCCAGTCCCGGCGCTTCGCCCTTCGGCAATTGCGGCTCCACGCCTGCCCGCCTGAAGCGGACCACCAACCGCGTCGGGCCGACGGCGTCGAGTAGGCGGATGGCGGGGACGTTGAGGGATAGTTGCAACGCCTCGCGGATCGTCACGTCACCCTGATAACTCATGTCGAAATTGTGCGGGCGGTAGCCGGAGAAGCTGGCGGGGCGGTCTTCGATGATCGTCTCCTGCCGCACGAGGCCGTCCTCGAAGGCGAGGCCGTAGATGAAGGGTTTCAGCGTCGAGCCGGGGGAGCGCGGGATTTTGGTCATGTCGATCCAGCCCCACCTCTTATCATCGAAATAATCCGCCGAGCCGACATGACCCAGGATTTCGCCCGTGGACGCATCGGCAAGCAGCATAGCGATGGAGAGTTTCGGGCCGAGGCTGGCGGCGGCGTTCTTTGCCACGCTTTCGAGGCCCTCCTGCACCCGGCGGTCGAGCGTGATCTTGTGCACGCGGGCCTTGGGGTCGGCGCGCACCGCGTCGTTTGCCAGGTGGGCGGCGAATGCCGGCAAAGCGTGGCGGGTGGAGGGGACCGCTTCGGCTGACGCGCGCTCGATTTCGCGCGGGTCGATGACGCCGGTTGTTCCCATGCGCTGCAAGACGCGCTCGCGGGCGGCGCGGGCGCCGGGGAGATTGCGGTCGGGACGGCGCTTTTCGGGCAATTGCGGCAGAGCGACCAGCAGCGCCGCCTCGGCGATGGTGAGACGGCGCGGCTCCTTGCCGAACCAGGCGAGGCTCGCCGCCCGCACCCCCTCGAGATTGCCGCCATAGGGCGCGAGGGTAAGGTAGAGTTCGAGGATTTCGCGCTTGGTGAGCCGCCGCTCGATCTGCACCGCCCGCGCCATCTGGCGCAGCTTGGCGGTGAGGCTGCGCTCTGAACGCGGCTCGATGAGGCGGGCGAGCTGCATGGAAAGCGTCGAGCCGCCGGAGACGATGCGGCCATGGGTGACGAGCTGCCCCGCCGCGCGAAGGAGCGCCAGCGGGTCAATGCCGTGATGCGACCAGAAGCGGCGGTCCTCGTAGGCGACGAGCATTTCGACGAGGCGGGGGTCGACATCGTCAAGGGTGGTTTTAAGACGCCAACGGCCGTCCTTGGTGGCAAAGGCGCGCAGGAGATGGCCATTGCGGTCGAGGACTTCGGTGGAGAGGGCAGGCGTGAGAGGGGGCGGATAGAGGCTGTCGAGGGTGTGGGCTGCGAGGAGGAGCGCGGCGAGGGTTAGGAATGTCGCGGCGGTGAGGATGAAGGGTTTGGAGCGGGTCATTTTAAACGTCGGCGGGAGGTTCGCACCTTCCCTCCCCCTTGCGGGGAGGGTGGCCTGAAGGGTCGGGTGGGGGTGGTAACGTTTGCGCCACGGTCTTCAGCAAAAGCGCAAACGTCACCACCCCCATCCGCCCGCTGACGCGGGCACCTTCCCCGCAAGGGGGAAGGAGGGCGCGAGCGTTGGCCCGCCAGCCTATCCAACCCGATGTGAATTGCCCACACCACGTTCTCCTTTATTCACCCCCCCTCACCTCCATCAACCCCGCCGCCGTCCGTGCCGACAACTCCGGCCTATACATATCCTCCACGCTCGCCGCCGGCAGCGCGTAGGTGCCGGGTGTCACCGCCCGCACCACATAGGCCACCGTGAACTCGCGCGGGCTGTAGCTTGTGCGGTCGAAGGCGGCGACGAAGCGGTCGGTGCGGAATTCGCTGTGGGCGGTGTCGGTTTGGCCCAACCATTCGAAATTCTGCAGATCGGCGCTCGACACGAGGCTCGGATTGTCGATCTCGAAGCCGGCCGGAAGGAGGTCGGTGACGAGCACGCGCGAGGTCCAGGCATTGTTCTCCGTCACCTTCAGCACCACGACGAAGCGCTCGTTCTGCTTGGCATCCATCACATCCGCTTCCTTGCCGTCGAGCGTATAATAGCTGCGCGTGATGGAGAAGCCGTTGCCGCCGGCGGGGAGCGGGTCTTTGGGGGCGGCAAGGGTCGTCACCACCGCCTGCACGGGTTTTGTGCCTCTGTTGACGATGGTTTGCGGCGCGTCGAGCACATCCTGTCCGGACAACGTTTCGGCGAAATTACCGGTCTGCTTCTGGCCGTTTATTGCCAGGGAGATCGTTTTGTCGTTGCCTTTCAGCGCGCGGGCGGCAAGCAGCATCCATGCATCGTCCTGCGTGCTCAGCGCCGTTGTCTGGTTGCGCAGCGACTGGACGAGATTGATCATCTGCGGCACCTGATTGGGCACGGGCCGGCTCTCCGCCGCCAGCGCCAGCATCCCGGCGCTGTCACGCAAGGCGGAGCCGTAATCGGCGCGGGCCGGGTCGGAAGGCGTGGAAAGCGCCAGCTGATAGGCTGACGTGAAGGTGCTCTGCGCAAGCGGCGCATCGCCATAAAGCGACAGGGCGGCGGCCAGTTGCGCGCGGGCGAGCGGCGAGCGGAAATTGTCGAGCTGCGTGTCGGCGTAATATCTGAGGTCGCCGACATTGGCGCGGCGGTTGCGCGCCAGCACATAGAGCGCATAGGCAATGCCGCTGCCCTGATCCTTGACATTGGTATCATAGGCGAGCGCGTTCTGGAGGTTGTCGAGCGCCTGCCCCATCGCTTCGTCAGGCACCGTATAGCCCTCCTCCCGCGCGCGGGTGAGGAAATCGGTGATATAGGCGTCGAGCCAGAGATCGCCGGAGCCGGGGCTCCACAGACCGAAGCTGCCGGTGGAGGATTGGTAGGAGAGTACGCTCGCTATCGCGTCATCGATGCGCTTTTTCACGTCAGGCGTCTGGTCCATGCCTGCCAGGGCGGACAATTGGTTGAGGTACAGCAGCGGCATGGCGCGGCTCGTCACCTGCTCGGCGCAGCCATAGGGGTAGCGGTCGAGCGCGGCGAGGAGCGCCGGGATGTTGAAGCCGGGATAGCGCGAGACGCTGACATCAACCGAAGCGCCATCCATGAGGCTCGACGCCAGGAGCTCGCGGTTGATGGTGAGGCTGCCGCCATTGGGCTTCAAGGTCACCTCGCGCCGGGCCGCCACGGGCATGGCGGCGGGACGGACGGGGACGTTCAGCGTTTGCCCGACATGGATGCCATCGGGATGGGTCAAACGCAGGGCGAGGCTGCCCGCGCCCACCGCGCTCGCGGTCAGGGGAATGGTGAGGCTCGCCTTGCCGCCTTGCGCCAATTGCACGCTCTTCGGCGCGTTCGCCATATCCACCGAGACCGGTCCCTCAGCATCCACGCCAAGCGCATAATCGCCCGCCGGGCCGTCCGTGTTGGCTATGTCGAGGCGCAGCTGCGATTTGTCGCCGGGGGCGAGGAATTCGGGCAGGCTGGCGGTGACGACCACGGGGTCGCGGACGATGACATCCTTCACCGCATGGCCGACGCCGCTTTTGGTCCAGGCGGTGGTCATGACGCGGACCGTGCCGTTAAACTCAGGCATGTCGAAGCTGACATTGGCCTTGCCTTGCGCATCGAGCTTGACCGGGCCGGAGAAGAAGGCGATGAGCTTCTGTGTCGGTGGGCTGCCCTCGGCCAGCATGCCGCCGCCATCGCCGCCGGTGCGGATCTTGCCCATGGTGCCGAGCGAGCCGTCGATCAGGCGGCCATAGAGGTCGCGGATTTCCAGCCCCAGCTGGCGCTGGCCGAAATACCATCCGTCAGGGTCGGGGGCCTGATATTTCGTCAGGTTCAGGATGCCGACATCGACGGCGGCGACGGTGACATAGGCGGTGTCGCCTGCTTTCAGGCCGGGCACTTCGATGGGGATTTGCAATGGCTGGCGCGGCTGCGTCTTCTCCGGCGTAGCCAGATTTACCGCGAGCTTGCGCGCGCCCGGATCGATTTTCAGCCATTTGATGCCGATGGCGCGCATCGGCATGCGGGTCGCCTGCGCGTCGCCGGGGCGGAACAGCGTCGCCGTCACATAGGCTCCCGCGCCCCAATCATTGCCGACGGGGATATCGACGGTCGCGCCGGCCTGCGGCACGCTGACGGTCTTCACCATCCGGAGCCGGTCCGCGCCGATTGTTATCAGCGCCTCCCCGGCGAAGCGGGGGGAGATTTGGAGCTTGGCGACGTCGCCGGGGGCATAGCTTTCCTTGTCGAGCGCGATTTCAAGGCCGTCGGGCGTCTCGGTGGAGCGCGCGGCGACATACCAGCCTGCATCGAACTCGACGCTGCTTGCGGGGCCCGCCGCGTCATCGGTGTTGACCTCAAGCCGGTAGCGGCCCCAGGTGACGGGGAAAGAAATGGGCGCGCCATCGCCTTCCGGGTCAAGCGCCAGCGTGCCGTTGGCGACCTGTTTGGTATAGGTCACCGGCTCATATTTCCACTGGTCGCCATTGCGATACCATTGGTAATTCGTCTCCAGCCGGACGAGCGACCATTTCACCCCGGCGAGGCCTTCGCGCTTGCCCGTGGGGTCGATGGCGATGACCTTGAAGGCGGCGGTGGAGTTCTCCGGCACCTGCTGCCCGGCAAATTCCGGGCGGATGCCGATCTGTGGGCCTTCCGGCACGACGGGCAGTTCAAGCGTCCGCTCGACGGCACGGCCGCCCATCTCGCGCATACGCACCACCACATCGGCAATGAGCGGGCGGGTGGTGGAAGGCGCGTCGTCGATGTTGACATCGAAGCCGGCCTTGCCATTGGCGTCCAGCACCGGCAGGCCGGGCAGATCGATGCGGCTTGCCTCCTCCGACTCGTCATCGGCGAGGCCGAAGAGATAGTTCGGGTAGCCCGCGCGCTCGCGGGAGGTTTTCAGCCGCACCTCCCCTTCCAGCGCCAGACCGGCGGCGGGCGCGCCGTAGAGATAGCGGCCATCGACATTGACCTTGGTGGGTTTTCCGATGGCGATTTCCGGCTCGGCGCTCGACAGGTCGAATTCGATGCGATCAGGCACGAAATCCTGCACCAGAAAGGCAATATCGGCGATGGGCGCAGCCTTGGGGTCGGTGTGGATGCGCATGTGCCAGGTGCCGCGCATGGCATTTTTGGTTAGCGGCAAATCCACAACATGGCCGCCCAGCGCCGCGCCGGGGCTCACCATGCGCCGGTCCTCGACGCCATCGGGCCGGGAGAAGATGAAGGTGAGCGGCAAATTCTCCACCGCCATCGCCGCATGGTCGCGGGCGAGCGCCGTGGCATGGACGGTTTCGCCGGGGCGGTAGATGCCGCGCTCGGTCCAGGCCATCACGTCGATCGGCCCCGGCACGGGCCTTCCCGCCACACCACGGTCGGAAAGGTCGAAGCCCGCGCGGGTGAGATCGAGGAACACATAATCGCTCTCGCCGTCCTTGGCGGTGAGCACGGCGGGAGCAAGCCCGGCGCTCCCGCGCGTCAAGCCGGGGGCGAAGGTGACGCGTCCGTCAGCATCTGTTGTGCCTGACCCGAGCACCTCATTGTTGCGGGCAAGCAGGGTCAGCGCCAGCCCCTGCAGCGGCTTGGCGCTCGCCAGCGAGCGGGCGAAGACGGTGAGGCCGTCCTCCCCGGCATAGGTCGCAAGGCCGATATTGGAGACCACGAACCATTGCGTGGCGCGGGCGCCGCCATCGTCGCGCGCACCGTCAGGCAGGGCGGTCAGCACATAGACGCCGGGCTTTCTCTGCGGCAACGCCGTATCGATAGGGATGCTCGTCACCACATCCTTGTTGCGGTCCTGGGTGATGTCGAGCTTGCCCTGCCAGACCGGCTCGCCGAGCTGGTCCTCGATATTCTGAATCTGGTAGCTGCTCAACTGCTTCAAGAATTGCGAGCCGGTCATCAGTTCCGCAAGCGAGCGGTCATTGACGCGGTAGAGCTTCAGATCAGCCGCCGATGTGTTGACCGAGACGAGCGGGATGCCGCGCCGCATGGAGGACGGCAGCACGAAATTCTCGCCGGTGAAATGGACGGAGGGGGCGCGGTCGCGGATGTAGAGATTGAGCGTGACCGGCTTTTCCAGCTTGTCGCCCGCCGCATCCGGCAGGCCGGGGCGGAAGGTGACAGCGTAGCGCTGGCCGTGCTCAAGCCCCTCGATACAGATCTGCCGGTCGCCCGCGTCCACCGCCTTTGGCGCGGCGTTGTCGAGCGTGACGAACTGGGAATAGTCGACGCCGGTTTTCGCCAGCGGCTCGGAAAACTGGACACAGGCGCGGGGTGTGGCACTATCGGAGTCGACGGTGTTGTCGAGCACGCGGAAACCCTGGCGGGCTTTCAGATCGTTATAGGCAGCCTCGACCTGCGGTGCGGGCGACAATGCGAGGCTCGCCTTATAGGCTTCGAGCGCGGGGCGGTAGAGCTCCCGCTTTTGCAGCCCATCGGCCAGAAAGGCGAGCGCCCTCGCCCGGGCCAGCGCTGTGCGGGAGAGCAAATAGGCATTATAGGCGGCGGAGGTGGCGAGCCGCTGGTAGAAGACGGGCGGAGTCCCCGCCGGGGGCTGCGCCGTCAGCGCCTCGCTGGCCAGTTCCAGCCACAGGGCAACGTTGTCCGGAGCTTTCGAGACGGAGTGGATGTAGCCGTCGAGCGGACCGCCCAGGGGAAGACCGGGCAGGCGAGACGCCAGCGGCCCCGGATGCCCTTCGCCCGGCTGGGGCAGAATGCGCGGCTGCGGCAGCACGCGGGGCTGGGTTTCCGGCGGAACAGGGCTTGCGGCGCCCGGACTGTCCAACGCCACTATGCGCTGCCGATCCTGCCGCGCTTCGTCCATCACCATGGCGGGCAGGAAGCTCAAAGCCGGCGGCGCGCCGATGTCAGGCGCCGCCCCTGCCCCCGCTTCGACCACCTTACCGGCAATCGCACCGGGAAAAGGGCTCGGCTTGGAGAAATCGGACTTGAGGAAACACCACCGGACCTTGGTGTTATAGGTGAAGGCGCGGCAGGCCTTTTCGCCAAGGCAAGCCGCCTCGCATTGCTCCAGCGTGACATTCTCGACCGTCCGCAGATCCGCCCCGATATAATCGGAATCCTTTGACGTGATGACCTGCCGCTCCGCCGCAAGCGAGCCGGTGGCGATCATGAACGCAGCCGCGATACTCAGGGCCATCTGACAAGCGACGCGAACCGGCATGCCATTCCTCCTGGGCAATCAGTCTTGAGCTTCCCCACCCGGCGATCCTTGCCGCTCCGATAGGAAACCAGCGGGACATGGATGTCAATCGCGCGTTGTTGTTATAATTGTTTGGAGTATAGCCGGAAAGTGGAGATGATATCGTGAAGAAAAACGAGGAAAAGGACTGGCGCGAGGCCACACGCGCGGCTTCCGGCCTATGGCGGGGCCGGGAGGACGTGGAAGTTCTCTCCAAAGAATTGCGCGAGCGAGCCAAAGCACGCTTCGCCGAGCGTTGTGATCAGGATAAACGACCAGATTGGCTGTCTTTCAAAGACGAACCACTGGCGGACGAAGATTTCCTGCGAGAGCGCCCACCTTTGATTCAAGATAGAAAAGTGCGCATCGAAGACTAGTCGGCTGGTTAGAGACTCATGTCGATTGTATCGCTTGGATATCATTTGGCATCGTTTTTATAGCGGAAATGGAGAGGCATGGATTCCTGTGACAAGCACAGGAATGACGGCTGCTTTGCTATCGGCAGCTGTTTCCCGGCCTCTCCGCTTGGCGACGACGGTCTTCGCAACGCTGGAAATTTCCACTCCGTCATTCCTGTGCTTGTCACAGGAATCCATGCCTCAACAGCCGTGCTGGCTCAACGAGGAAGAATATGTGTTTTTCTATCTAAAGCGCAAATAGTTTAATGTAGCGACCCGCCTCCAGTATTTCACTCCCCTCACCCTCCCCTTCTTTATAGAATTTTTATTTCTTTCCTCCCCGCCCGCTCTCGAACCTTTATGCGAAACGGAGTCAGAATCCTTCGCGAATGGAGGTTTCGAACGATGTTTCCTGATTATTTGCTGGGCGGCGCGGTGGCTGTCTTTGTCGCGCTTTATCTGACCTATGCCCTCATCCATCCCGAGCGCTTTTGAGCGGAAGGCTTTGCGCGCTTCCGGCCTCATCCTCGGCGGAGCGCTCGCGGTCCTCCTCCTCGCATGTCTCAACTGGAGCTTTCCATGAGCCAGTCCAAATCCGCATCCGTCATGGATGCCAATATCCTTCTTCCTGCCATCGGCGGGGCGTTCCGGAAACTCGGCCCGCGCAGCCTGGCGAAGAATCCGGTGATGTTCGTCGTGGCGGTCGTGTCGTTGCTCACCACCGTCCTTTTCGTGCGGGATCTGGCGACGGGCGCTGATGATCTCGGCTTCTCCTTCCAGATCATCCTCTGGCTGTGGTTCACCGTGCTTTTCGCCAATTTCGCCGAAGCCGTGGCGGAAGGGCGCGGCAAGGCGCAGGCGGATTCTTTGCGCCGTTCGCGCAGCGAGACCGAGGCGAAGCTCCTCACCGGAGACGGCAAGTCCGGCTATACGCTGGTGCCCGGCACGAGCCTTAGGGCAGGCGATGTGGTGCTGGTGGAGGCGGGCGACATCATCCCCTCCGACGGCGAGATCATCGATGGCATCGCTTCGGTCAACGAGGCGGCGATAACGGGCGAATCCGCGCCCGTCATCCGCGAATCCGGCGGCGACCGCTCGGCTGTGACAGGCGGCACGCAGGTGCTTTCCGACTGGATCCGCGTGCGCATCACCGCTAGCGCCGGCAATACCTTTCTCGACCGGATGATCGCCCTCGTCGAAGGCGCGGAGCGGCAGAAGACGCCGAACGAAATCGCGCTCAACATCCTCTTGGCGGCGATGACGCTGATCTTCGTCATGGCGGTGGCAACCATCCCCAGCTTCGCCGCCTATGCGGGCGGGGCCATTCCGGTCATCGTCCTCGTGGCACTGTTCGTCACCCTCATTCCCACCACCATCGGCGCGCTGCTCTCGGCCATCGGCATTGCCGGCATGGACCGGCTGGTCCGCTTCAACGTGCTTGCCATGTCGGGCCGCGCGGTGGAGGCGGCGGGCGATGTGGACACGCTGCTGCTGGACAAGACCGGCACGATCACGCTCGGCAACCGCCAGGCGACCGGGTTCCGCCCCGTCAGCGGCGTCACCGAGCATGAACTGGCGGATGCGGCGCAGCTTGCCTCGCTCGCCGACGAGACGCCCGAGGGACGCTCCATCGTCGTGCTCGCCAAGGAAAAATACGGCATAAGGGGCCGCGACATGGCGAACCTGCACGCCACTTTCGTGCCCTTCACGGCGCAGAGCCGGATGAGCGGCGTCGATTTCGAGGGCTCATCCATCCGCAAGGGCGCGGTGGATGCGGTGCTGAAATATCTAGACCAGAGCGAGCCCAAGGCGGGTCACAGCCGCACGGCGCGGGAATTGCAGGCCATTGCCGACGACATCGCGAGGGCGGGCGGCACGCCGCTCGCCGTCATCCGCGACGGGCGGCTGCTCGGCGTCATCCAGTTGAAAGACATCGTCAAGGGCGGCATTCGCGAGCGCTTCGCGGAACTGCGCCGCATGGGCATCCGCACCGTGATGATTACCGGCGACAATCCGATGACGGCCGCGGCGATTGCGGCGGAGGCGGGTGTGGATGACTTCCTCGCCCAGGCGACGCCGGAGGACAAGCTGCGGCTCATCCGCGAGGAGCAGGCGCGCGGCAAGCTCGTCGCCATGTGCGGCGACGGCACCAATGACGCTCCTGCCCTCGCCCAGTCCGATGTCGGCGTGGCGATGAACACCGGCACGGTCGCCGCCCGCGAGGCGGGCAATATGATCGACCTCGATTCCGACCCGACCAAGCTCATCGAGATCGTGGAGATCGGCAAGCAATTGCTGATGACGCGCGGCGCGCTGACCACCTTCTCCATCGCCAACGACGTCGCGAAATATTTCGCCATCATCCCCGCGATGTTCGTCACGCTCTATCCGCAGCTTGGCGCGCTCAACATCATGGGGCTGGCAACGCCGCAAAGCGCCATTCTCTCGGCCATCATCTTCAACGCGCTCATCATCATCGCGCTCATTCCGCTGGCGCTGAAGGGCGTTGCCTACCGCCCCATCGGCGCGGGACCGCTCTTGCGGCGCAACTTGCTGATCTACGGCCTCGGCGGGCTGATCGTGCCGTTCGCGGGCATCAAGCTCATCGACATGATCGTCGTCGCGCTGCACCTCGCGTGAGCGGCGCATGATCCCGAAAAGTTGCAGACTTTTCGGACAAGATCATGCGGGCAAAAAGACAAGGACAGAACCAATGACCATTCTCTATCTCGCTCTCGGACTGGCAGCATTCGGGCTTCTCTTTGCCCTGCTCGCTGCCGTCGACAGGGCATGACCGGAGTACTTTCGATGCTACACGCCATTCCCTTTGTCGCGCTCATTCTCGGCGGCACGGCGCTTCTCTCCTGGCCGCTCGGCCGCTACATGGCCTGGGCCATGGACCCGCAGGACATCCGCCCGAACGGCTTCACGCGGGCATTCCGGTCCGTCGGCGGCGCGGCGACGCGCAATTCACAGAACTGGAAGCAATATCTGGCTGCGCTCCTCGCCTTCAATATCGTCATGTTCATCGCCTGCTTCGGCATATTGGCGCTGCAGCAATATCTGCCGCTCAATCCGGATGGGAAAGGCGCGCTGGAAGGCAGCCTCATCTTCAACACCGCCATCTCATTCACCACCAACACCAATCTCCAGCACTATTCCGGCGAAGTCTCGATGAGCTATCTCTCGCAGCTCGCTGCGCTGATGTGGCTGCAATTCGTCTCGGCGGCGGTGGGCATTGCCGCGCTTGCCGCGCTGGCGCGAGGGCTGGCTGGGCGGGAGCTCGGCAATTTCTTCGTGGATGTGCAGCGGGCGACGTTCCTCGTGCTCCTGCCCGTTGCGCTCATTGTCGCCTGCCTCCTGGTGCTGGGCGGCACGCCGATGACCTTCAAGGGCGCGGCCATCGCCACCACGCTCGAGGGCGTGCAGCAGACCATCGCGCGCGGGCCGGTGGCGGCCTTCGTGGCCATCAAGCAGCTCGGCACCAATGGCGGCGGCTTCTTCGGGCCGAACTCGACGCATCCTTTTGAAAATCCGGGCTTCTGGACGAATGTCGTCTCCACTATCAGCATCGTCATCATCCCGATGGGCTGCGTATGGATGTTCGGGCGCATTGTCGGGCGGATGAAGCACGCCGCCGTGCTCTTCTGCGTCATGCTGGCGCTGGTGCTGACCCGCACCGCCTTCGCCGTCACTTTCGAAGCGGCCCCGACCGCCGCCTTCGCCGGCCTGCCCATCGAGCAGACTTCGGGCAATCTCGAAGGCAAGGAATTGCGCTTCGGCGCTTCGGCAAGCCCGCTCTGGGCGGTGGTGACCACCTCCACCAGCAATGGCTCGGTCAACTCCATGCATGACAGCCTCAACCCGCTCACCGGCCTGATGCCGATGATCGGCATGTGGCTCAACGAGGATTTCGGCGGTGTCGGGGTCGGCATGATCAACATGTTTCTCTATATCGTCGTCGGCGTGTTCATCGCGGGCATGATGATCGGCCGCACGCCGGAATATCTCGGCTGGCGCGTCGAGGCGCGCGAGGTGAAGCTCGCCATGCTGGCGCTCTTGAGCCATGGCTTCTTCATCCTCGTCGGCACGGCGATTTTCGCCTCGACTTCGTGGGGGGGCGATACGCTCAATAATGCCGGCCCGCACGGCTTCAGCGAAATGCTCTATGAGTTCACCTCCTCGGCGGCCAATAATGGCTCGGGCTTCGAAGGCCTTGGTGACAACACCGTGCCGTGGAACTTGGCTACGGGGCTCGTCATGTTCTTCGCCCGCTTCATCCCGATCATCCTGCCGCTGGCGATCATCGGCTCTCTTGCCGCCAAGCGGCGCAGCGCGGAATCGAGCGGCACTTTAAGCGTCGAAGACGGCACCTTTGCCGGAATGCTGCTTGCCACGATCATCATCATGGGCGCGCTCACCTTCTTCCCGGCGGCGACGCTCGGCCCCATCGCCGAACATCTCATCTATATGAAATAAAGGAGACCAACTATGGAATCCATTCTTGCCAGCATCCGCATCAGCCTCGCCACCATGGCGATCTGCGTTGCCGGATATTCCACCGCTGTCTGGGGTTTCGCCCAAACTGTAACGCCCGGTACGGCAAACGGATCACTCATCACGGCACCCGATGGCACTGTTATCGGCAGCAGCCAGATCGCCCAGGCGTTTACCAAGCCGCAATATTTCTGGCCGCGACCTTCGGCGGTGGACTACAATGGCGGCGGCGCGGGCGGCAGCAACAAATCGCCGACGAGCAGCGACCTGACCGCGCGGGCGGCGGAAACCGTGGCCCGCTATGGCGCAACGAAGGAGAACCCGCTTCCCGCGGAACTCGCGGCGGCATCGGGCTCAGGCCTCGATCCCAATATCTCGGAACGGGCCGCGCTTTATCAGGCGCCCCGGGTGGCGACCGCACGCGGGGTGCCGGTGGCGGAAGTGGAGGCGCTGGTGAGGAAGCAGGCCTTCCAGCCGGGAGGTTTTCTCGCCGGCGACCGGCTGGTCAATGTGCTGGCGCTTAATCTGGCGCTGGATGGGAAGTGAAATTGCTATGCGTTGGCGCTAACCCCCTCTGGGCTGCTGGATCGGCTAGCGCCCTCCTTCCCCCTTGCGGGGAAGGTGCCCGCGTTAGCGGGCGGATGGGGGTGGTGACGCTCGCGCTTTTGCTGAAGAAAATAGCGCAAACGTCACCACCCCCACCCGACCCTTCGGGCCGTTCGTCGCTGGAAAAGCCAAATCGTTGGCTTTTCCTCGGCTGCGGCCGACCGCTCCTCACCCCCGCAAGGGGGAGGGAGGGTGCGAACCTGCCGCCCGCAGTCCGCTTATGGTGAAATACTTCGATGCCCAACGACCGACACCACCCCGACAAACGTCCCTCCCCCGACGCGCTGCTGAAAGCGGCGGCGCGGGAGGAGGCGCGGGCGGGCAGGCTTAAGGTTTTCGTCGGCGCCGCGCCGGGCGTCGGCAAGACCTATGCGATGCTGGAAACCGCCCGCGCGCGGCTGAAGGATGGATACGACGTCGTCGCCGGCGTCGTCGAAACCCATGGGCGCAGGGAAACCGAGGCGCTTCTCGAAGGGCTGGAGGCAATTCCGCGCAAGCACAGCACCTATAAGGGCCGCAAGCTCGAGGAGATGGATCTCGACGCCATCCTCGCGCGGCGGCCGCAGATCGTGCTGGTGGATGAGCTGGCCCATACCAATGCGCCGGGAAGCCGCCATCCCAAGCGCTACATGGATGTGGTGGAACTGCTCGACCAGGGCATCGATGTCTACACCACCGTCAACATCCAGCATATCGAGAGCCTCAACGACGTGATTGCGCAGATCACGCGCGTGCGGGTGCGTGAGACGGTGCCGGACGCGATTCTGAGCCGCGCCGATGCGGTGGAGCTCATCGATATCACGCCGGAAGACCTGATCGCGCGGCTGAAGGAGGGCAAGGTCTATACGCCGAAGCAGGCGGCGCGGGCGCTCAAGCATTTCTTCTCCCCGGCGAACCTGACCGCCCTGCGCGAACTGGCGCTGCGCCGCACCGCCGAGCAGGTGGACGCACAATTGCTGACCCAGATGCAGGCCGGAGCCATCGAGGGGCCGTGGCCAGCGGGCGAGCGCGTCCTCGTCTGCGTCAGCGCCGATCCGCGCTCCGCCGGGCTCGTCCGCTATGCCAAGCGCATCGCCGACCGGCTGCGCGCGCCTTTCACCGCGCTCCATGTCGAAAGCCGGCGCGGGCCGCCGCTGACCGAGGAACAGCGCGACCGCATCGCCGAAGCGCTGCGGCTCGCCCAGAGCCTTGGCGGCGAAACCGCGACGATCCCCGGCAGCGAACGGCGCATCGCCGAGGACATCGTCGCCTATGCGCAAGGCAGCAACATCACCCATATCGTCATCGGCAAGACCAGCCGGCCGCGCTGGTTCGAGATCGTCAACGGCTCGGTGGTGCATGAGCTGGTGCGCCGGGCCGGCAATATCAGCGTGCATGTCATCGCGGGCGAGGCGGAAAGCGCGGCGCAAGGCGCGGTCAAGACCGCCCCCTCCCCTGTTTTCAGCTATCGCCCCTATATCGCGGCGACGCTTGGCGTGGCGGCGAGCGTCGGCGTCGGCATGGCGTTGTGGCCCTGGTCGCGGATCGAGAATATCGACCTCGTCTTCCTCGCGGCCATCGTGGGCATCGCCGTGCGCTTCGGCCTGTGGCCGTCGCTCTATGCCAGTGTGCTGGCCACGCTCGCCTATAATTTCTTCTTCACCGACCCTTATTATACCTTTAGCGTCGCGCGGCCCGCCGATGTCATCGCCGTCATCTTCTTCGCCATCGTGGCGCTCATCGTCTCCAACATCGCCGCGCGGGCGCGGGTGCAGGCCGTGGCGGCCATGGCGCGGGCGCGCACGACGGAACGGCTCTATGCCTTCAGCCGCAAGCTGGCGGGAGCCGGCACGCTGGACGATGTGCTCTGGGCCACCGCGTACCAGACCGCGCTGATGCTGAAAGTGCGCGTCGTGCTGCTCCTGCCGGAGGCGGACGGCACCATCGCCGTCAAGGCCGGTTACCCGCCTGAGGATATGCTGGGCGAAGCGGACCTTGCCGCCGCCAACTGGGCCTGGGAGAATGATTGCCCGGCGGGGCGCGGCGCGGATACGCTGCCCGGGGCCAAGCGCCTGTTCCTACCGATGCGCACGGGACGCGGCGCGGTGGGCATTGTCGGCATCGACGCCGACCGTGCGGGGCCGCTGCTGACGCCCGACGAGCACCGCCTGCTCGACGCGCTCATCGACCAGGCGGCGCTCGCCATCGAACGGGTGCATCTGGTCGAGGACATGGACCGGGTGGAGCGCGCCGCCGAGACAGACCATCTGCGCTCCGCCCTCCTCACCTCCATCTCGCATGATTTGAAGACGCCGCTTGCCGGGATCATCGGCGCGGCGGGTACGCTCAAGGACTATTCCGGCGCGCTCGACGACGAGGCGAAGGGAGAGATGCTCTCCACCATCATCGATGAATCTGAGCGGCTCAACCGCTTCATCGCCAATCTCCTCGATATGACGCGGATCGAATCCGGCGCGGTGCCGGCGCAGCCGCAGCTCGGGCTCCACTATCTCGGTGACATCGCGGGCAGTGCGCTGAAACGGGCGCAGAAGATCACCGCCGGCCACAAGGTGGAAGTGGATATCCCGCCCGGCCTGCCGATGCTGCGGCTCGATCCGGTGCTGTTCGAGCAGGTGCTGTTCAACCTCCTCGACAATGCCGCCAAATATGCCCCGCCCGGCTCAACCATCCGCATCGACGCCTGGGAGGGCGACGGGGCGGCTGTCATCGAAGTGATGGACGAAGGCCCGGGCATTCCGGTAGAAGATCTGGAGCGGGTGTTCGACACCTTCTACCGTGTCGGCAAGGGCGACCAGACGCGCGCCGGAACCGGCCTCGGCCTCTCCATCTGCCGGGGCTTCGTCGCGGCGATGGGCGGGACGATCACGGCGGGCAACCGGGCGGACAGTCACGGCGCGGTGTTCACGATTCTCATGCCGCTGCCGCGTGAAGAGGATTAGAGCAGGATGCAATCAAATTGAATCGGGCATCCTGCTCTAATCCTCTGTTTTCGCCGCATGATCTTACCCGAAAAGTCTGCAACTTTTCGGGATCATGCTCTATCCGGAAGAGCTGCCATGAACGCCGTCAAAATCCTCGCCGTCGATGACGAGCCGCCCATTCGCAAGCTTCTGCGCGTCGGCCTCTCGACGCAGGGCTACACCGTTCTCGAAGCGCCGAACGCGAAAACGGCTATGGAACTCATGGAGACCGCGCGCCCCGATCTCATCCTACTCGATCTCGGCCTCCCCGATATGCCGGGCCACGATCTGCTCCTCCAATGGCGCATGGCAGGGCTGACCGTTCCCGTGGTGATCCTCTCGAGCCGCACCGACGAGGCGGGCATCGTCCGCGCGCTTGAAATGGGCGCCGACGATTATGTGACGAAGCCCTTCGGCATGAACGAGCTCATCGCGCGCATCCGCGTCGCGCTGCGCCACCGGCTGCAGCAACAGGGCGAGAAGCCGGTCTTCCAGACGGGGGATATGACCGTCGATCTCGTCAAACGGATCGTCCGGGTGAACGGGCGGGAGGTGAAGCTTTCGCCCAAGGAATACGACATCCTGCGCACTCTCGTCCAGCACGCCGGCAAGGTGCTGACGCACCGCTTCCTTCTCGAACAGGTCTGGGGCGGCGGCGCAGATGTGCAATATCTGCGCGTCTATGTGCGGCAATTGCGCCAGAAGATCGAAGAGATACCCGACCAGCCCCGCTACATCCTGACCGAAACCGGCGTCGGCTACCGGCTGACAGCGCCGGAGTGAACATGGCTGGGGCGCCTGGATTCGAACCAGGGAATGGCGGTACCAAAAACCGCTGCCTTACCGCTTGGCTACGCCCCAACGGGCCGCTGCCTCATGTCGCATGGCGGCAGCGGTGGGCGGCTTATAGCCGCTCTCGGAGATTCGTGCAATGGAGGTGTTGTGCTGTTTTGCGCGGTCCCGTCAATTTGCTTTTCTGTTCGAAGACTGAAAGAACCCTGCTCGAACTCTTTGTTTCACCGCATGATCTTGGCCTGGAAGTCTGCAATTATTCGGGATCAGCTCTACCGGGATCCGCTTGTCCCACCTCCCCCGCTCAAGACCAGCTGTTAGCGCCGGCAATGACGCCGCTGTCGTCGGGAACCCGGGTCAAGCCGCCCATCAAGGCGGGGCATGCAATCTGCCAGCGGTCACCGGACTTCTGCGCATAAAGGCCAAAAATCATCGGGAGATATCCATATGCGGAGCGCAGTTCCAGACTGTCCTGGATGGTAATCGAAACCCAGCCCTCCGATGGCGCTATGATCACCTGGTTTGGCGTTCGATGTTCAACACCATTCTTGAACACGGTAGCGCTGGGGTTCACCATGACGAGCACGGCGCTATCCACGGCCCGCACATAGGCGTGGAAGGTGTGAGCGGGTGCTCTTATCTGTTGCCTGGTAAAGGCGCTATAATAGTAGGTCGTGCCGTTATAGGATGTCGCGGCGGCGGTGCTGCTGCCCATGGTGATTTCGGCTATCCAGAATTCCACTCCATTACGGCGGTATCCGGGATCGCGTATCTTATCGACCAAATCCTTGGCCGTCGGCACCAGTGCTCCGGCTGCTCCCCCATAATCATTGTTATCGTTGATGAACTTGCCCGCGCCTTTGACCGTGGATCCGTTGTAAAGCGTCATATAGTTCGGAAAGGCGAACGCCCCGACCGTAACCCCCACCGCTCCATTGCCGGCGAAACGTCCGCTATCGGGATAAAGATTGATGGCAAAGCTGGTCAGCATGCTGCTGGAAGGCAAATCCGCCTTGCCGGTGGCGGCATCGATGCGCAATGCCTCGTTCCAGCGCGAACCATCCGGCGAGACCTTGATGACGAAATTATCATCTCCATAAAGGCCGAGCAGTGCCCGGGCCGAATAACCCGTCTGAAAACAGAAGCCGGCATCGCTGGCGGACGCCGCCTTGTTGAGATTGATGCGCATATGGTCGGTACGGCGGTCGAACAGAACATTTGTGCCTTTTACGCCGAGATCATTGTTGGCGTCGGCCGTGTAGCCGGCGAGCCCGACATGGCCATCCTCGGGCCGCAGATTGAGGCCGGTGGTGAAGCTGCTGCCATTCGATGAGACCTTGATGGTGAAGCTGTTATCGCCGGCGAGGCCGAGTTGCGCCCGCGTCGACCAGGCGGTCTGAAACACGAACCCCGCATCGTTGGCGGCCGCCTTCTTGTTGAGCGTGGCGCGTATATCGCCCGTTCCGGGCGTGACGTCGTCATGGCTGAACAGGACGGCATTGCCTTTCACCGCCAGACGATTGGCATTGTCGGACAGCGTATTGACGCCAAGGTTCTTCACCGTACCGTCAGCCAGCCTGGCCTGCGTAACATCGCCCCCGCTCGATACCGCGCTCCATGCGGATCCGTTCCATGCCAGAAGCACATCCTCATCGGCGACCCAGGCGAGCCAGCCTTCCATCGGCGCATAAAAATTCCAGGCTGCATCCACGTAACTGGCGATCTTGCCTGCCTGCCCCGCCCAAGCACCGCTCGCGCCTGAAGCGACGATAAAGCGGGCTCCCTCCAAGGGAGCCGCCGGAGGGGCGGTCAGATGACGATCCAGCACCGAAAGCTGAACGACAGCGTCGAGAAGCTGCAGCGCCTCGTTGTGCGTGACGTGTTTCTGGGCCTGGCTCGGAAGTATATACGGCATTGCCAGATTGGGCGTTTTTTCCAAAGGATGGTTCCTTCCTTCGTTGTGCGCCATGCCGCGCGGGTTCATTCCTTCGTCCTGCCGGAGTCTAGGCCCTCCTCCGGATTGCGAGGATAAATTGGCATAAAAAAAACCGGGCGCGAGGCCCGGTTTTCCGTGGATTTCGATGTGGCTCAGCGACGCTTGAAGAGCGCGCCCAGCGCCGGAATGAGGCAGGCGGCGAGCGCCAGCTTGACGAGGTCGCCGACGATGAACATGCCGAAGCCGTAGGTCAGGCCCTTTTCGAGGCCGAAGAGATAGACCATCCACAGGCTGCCCAAGGCCAGGATCACCGCCTCGCCCGCCAGCATGAAGCCCGAGAGCGCAAAGGGGTTGCGCGAGAAGCCGAGATCAGCGGCGCGGCCGACGATCCAGGCGGCGGCGAGATAGCCGAGGAGGTAACCGCCCGTGGGGCCAACTATATAGGCAAGGCCGATGCCCTTTTCCGGCGTTCCGGTGAAGACCGGCAGGCCGAGCGCACCTTCCAGGAGATAGAGCGCCACGGTGGCGACCGCGAGGCGCGAGCCATAGGCGGCGGCGATGGCGAAGACGGCGAAGGTCTGCATCGTCACGTTGACATAGACGAGATCCACCTTGATCTTGGCCGAAATCGTCAGGAGCGCGGTGCCGATAAGCGCCAGCGAGACGAGCGAGAAGGCGCGGGCAAGCTGGCCCTCGGGAAGAAAGCGTTGCGCCAGGGCGGCGGTTGCGGCAGGGGTGCGGACAGGATTCATGGGCTCGTTCTCCAGAGCGCGGTTAGCAAGAGCATGAAGCCAAAAATGCAGACTTCGGACGAAATCATGCGGCTTCATTTCGGTAAAGGTATATGAGGGAAATGGCCCCGCGGTAAAGAGCACCCATTCCATGACGCTGGTTTTCGACAATTCGTTTATCCCTCAATACGGCCATGCGGTGGAGGTCGCGCCCGGCGTGGCGCGGCTGACGGTCAACAATCCGGGGCCGTTCACCTTCCACGGCACCAACAGCTATATCGTGGGGCGGGACACGCTGGCGGTGATCGATCCGGGGCCGGAAGACGAGGCGCATCTGGCGGCGCTGCTCAAGGCCATCGCCGGACGGCCGGTCAGCCACATCTTCGTCAGCCACACGCATCGCGACCATTCCCCCCTCGCCGCGCGGCTGAAGGAGGCGACCGGCGCTGTGATCGTAGCGGAAGGCCCGCACCGCCCTGCCCGCCCGCTGCATGTCGGCGAGGTCAACGCATTAGACGCCAGCGCGGACACGGATTTTTCGCCTGACATTTGTCTTGCCGATGGCGCGGCCGTCGAGGGCGACGGCTGGACGCTCCGCGCCATCCACACGCCGGGGCATACGACCAACCACATGGCCTTTGCGCTCGAGGGCACCGGCATCGTCTTTTCCGCCGACCATGTGATGGCCTGGGCGACCACCATCGTCGCGCCGCCAGATGGGGCGATGGCGGACTACATGGCCTCGCTCGACCGGCTGCTGACACGCGAGGACGCCATCTATTTCCCTGGCCATGGCGGCCCGGTGACCAACCCGCAAGCCTTCCTGCGCGGCTTGCGCACCCATCGCCGCATGCGCGAGCGCGCCATATTGGAGCGTGTGCGCGCGGGCGACCGGACGATCCCCGACATGGTGAAGGCCATCTACCGCGACACCGACCCGCGCCTGCACGGCGCCGCCGCGCTCTCCGTCCTGGCGCATCTGGAGGATCTGGCGGCGCGCGGGCTGGTGTTGACGGAGGGGGCGGCGGCGATGGATGGGGTGTTCTGGGTGGGGTGATGGAGGGTTGGCACCCCCCTTCCCCCTTGCGGGGAAGGAGGGCGCCCAGCTCGTCCCCTACCCCTCCGCCGGCGCGCCTTGCACCTTCTCATCGAGCGCGTTCATGAAATCCGTCACATAGCGGGCGTTCGCGCCGAGGTCACGTCTTCCGTAACGCGAGACGGAGCGCATATCGACATAGGTCGTATCGCCCTCATCCGTCAGGCGGATGACAACGTCGCTGGTGAGGCCGGGGATGAGGCCGTGCGCCACTGCCTCGACGGTGGTTTCCAGCTGCTCGCCCGGCATACCGAAGCGGCCGGTAACGGTCCAGCCCTTGTCTTTGAGCACCGCCATCACCGCCTCCAGCACACGGTCGGGCGAGCCCTCATAGCGCCGGCCGGTTACCTGCGGATAGGCCGCGGCCTGCAGCGGCGCGCGGGCAGCGGCGTTGTCGTCGATCGGGTTCATGCCGCTTTCGCGCGGATACGCGGCGTGGAACATGGGCGGCGCGTCGAGATCGGTGGAGATGTCGTAGAGCGGCGGGGTGGCATAAGCCTGATAGGCGACCGCGCCGAACGGGGCGAGCACGCAGATCGCAATCAGCGAACCCCAGAGGGAGCGCATGCCGCCCTTGTCGCCATTTCTCCAGAGATTGACGAAGCCCTTCAACGCCAGCGCCAGCGCCAGCAGCGCCAGCGCCGCGACCAGCCCGGCGAGGATGATGAAATCCGGCGTGCGAATGGCCTCGAAATGATGACCCACCGTGGAAAAGGCAAAGAGCACGGCGGAAAACATCGCCAGCCGCAGCGCCCATATGGCGGAGCGCGATTTCCGACGCTCATAGCGTAGTTTTTTCAACCTTAGTCCCCTTCGCTCTCGCCCCTCTGTCCTGCCAGGCTCGCGCCCTTCCCTCCCCCTTGCGGGGAGGGTGGCCCGAAGGGTCGGGTGGGGGTGGTGACGTTTGCACCACGGTCTTCGAAGCAAGCGCAAACGTCACCACCCCCATCCGTCCGCTAACGCGGCCACCTTCTCCGCAAGGGGGAAGGAAGGCGCGAGCCCGGCACGGCAGAAGGGAGGTGGTGCCGGCACCCCGCGACCTTACCCGTCCGCGCTTTCCCGGTCAAAGCCGTCCCCGCCGCTCTCCCCATCGAAACAAACATTCGTGGCTAATTGAAAAGACACATTGCGATGCCATATTTCAACGAGCATATGAAAGGCGGGGGCCTTGTTCGGAGTCGACATCAGAAAAGAGTGGGACATGAACCAACCCCCGATATCAAGCCTCCTGCGGGAGACACCAAAAGACGAAAACCAAACCACGCTGGAAGCGGTCGAGGTCGAGTTTGCGCTGGGCGCACAGGATGTGCTGTCCGATGGATTTGACGGCGCGCTTGCCAAGGCGGCGAAGCTGGTGAATGGCGAGGTGCTGTTCAACATGCCGGCGCTCGACACCAGCGAGGCGCAGCGGATCGGGGCAATCGCCATTCCCGGCACGCCGCACGACCAGATCATCTTCGTCACGCTGCTCAATGACGGTATGACGCTCTCGCTTTCGCCGCTCAAGGGCGGCAACGCGCTGTTCGAAAGCCTCGGGCGGAATTATGCTGACGTGATGAAGAAGGTCGGCGAGATAGGGAATGGCGAAAACAGTGAGGTAGGGAATAGTGAGTCGTGAGATAGTGGGACTACTCCTACTCACTGTTCACTATCTCACGACTTCACCGGATTCATCGTTTCCGACGTCTCGACATCCTCCAGCCGCACGAAGCGGAAGCCTTTGGCTTTCAGCGCCAGAACGCCCTTGACCACGCCCGCGCCCGCCGAATGGGTGGGCTGATTGATGTGGGCAATGATGACATCGCCATCCTTGGCGGCGGCGATGCGTTTTTCCACCGTTGGGGCGAGGAGCGATGCGCCCTGGTCGCCGTTCAATGAATAGCCGGCGATCTTGAAGCCCATGTCCTTGATGAGTTTAACGGCATCGAGCGAATAGCGCGCCGTCGCGCCGCGATACCATTTGGGGCTGATCCCCGTCGCCGTCTTAACTGCATCCGCGCCGCCCTGCACTTCCGCTCGCACCGCCTCGAGACTGCCCGCCGTCTTGATACCGTACATGGTCGGCACGCTGTCGATGGGCGGCACATGGTTGAGGCCGTGGTTCTCCAGCTCGAACAGCTCCGGATGCGCTTTCATGATGCCGAGCGCCTCGGGATTGGTTTTAATCCAGCGCCCGGTAAGGAAGATCGTCGCCGGGATCTTGTTTTCCACAAGCATGTCGAGAATGCGCCGGTCCGTCTGCCCCATGCAGGCATCCAGCGTCAACGCCACCTGCGGACCGTTCGCGCCTCCCTTGGTGATGTGGAGCTGGGGTTCCACGATGTCGGAAGCGCGGGCGGGGGAGAGGGACAGCACGAGGAGGATGAAGGCGGTCGCGAAAATATTAAATCGCATTTTATTCACTTGCCTGCGATGTTACTTCTTGGCACGAGCATACACTTGCGAAATACTTCTAGCAATCACTTTGAATTGATGATGGATATTCTGCTTGATTGCGCGCTTCATCACCCCCCTCTGCCCTGCCGGGGTCAGTTGAGCGCCCTTCCCCTTGCGGGGAAGGAGGGCGCGAGCCCGTCAGACGAGGTAAAGGGGGTTGTGCTAAGTCAACCGTTTTTCCTCGCCGTCACCGCCGCCTGCGCCGCTGCCAGCCTGGCGATCGGCACCCGGAAAGGCGAGCAGGACACGTAATCCAGCCCCGCCTCCTCACAAAAACTGATCGAGGCCGGGTCGCCGCCGTGCTCGCCGCAAATGCCGAGTTTCAAGCCGGACCGCGCAGCGCGGCCGCGTTCGGCGGCCAGCCTGATCAACTCCCCTACCCCGTCGAAATCGAGCGAGACGAAGGGGTCGCGTTCGATGACGCCCTTGCGCTGGTAGGTGGCGATAAAGGAGGCCGCGTCGTCGCGGGAGATGCCGAAGGTGGTTTGCGTCAGATCGTTGGTGCCGAAGGAGAAGAACTCCGCCGTCTCCGCGATGTCTCCGGCGCGCAGGGCGGCGCGGGGCAATTCGATCATGGTGCCGACCATATAATTTATCCGCGCGCCGGTCTCGCTGGCGACTTCCGCCGCCACCGCGCCGATGCGCACCTTGACGAAATCGAGTTCGGCCTTAAGGCCCACCAGCGGCACCATGATTTCGGGCACCACGGGCGCGCCGGTCTTGCGGCCTGCCTCCACGGCGGCTTCAAAAATGGCGCGGGCCTGCATTTCGGCGATCTCGGGATAGGAGATCGCCAGCCGGCAGCCGCGATGGCCGAGCATGGGGTTGAACTCGTGCAGGGCTTCGGTCCGCTCGCGCAGTCTTCCGGCATCCACGCCCATGGCGTCAGCCACTTCCGCAATCTCGGCCTCCGTCTTCGGCAGGAATTCGTGCAGCGGCGGGTCGAGCAGGCGGATGGTGACGGGGAGGCCGTGCATGATCTCGAAAAGTTCGACGAAATCGGAACGCTGCATCGGTAAGAGCTTGCCGAGCGCCGCGCGCCTGCCCTCTTCATTATCGGCCAGGATCATCTCGCGCATGGCGAGGATGCGGGTTCCCTCGAAGAACATGTGCTCGGTACGGCAGAGGCCGATACCTTCCGCGCCGAAGGAGCGGGCGGTGCGGGCATCCGCCGGGGTCTCGGCATTGGCGCGCACCTTCATGCGCCGCGCCGTATCGGCCCATTCCATGATGCGGCTGAAATCGCCCGATAGCTCCGGCTGGAGCATCGGCACCCGGCCTCTCAACACCTGCCCGGTGCCGCCATCGATGGTGACGACATCGCCTTTTTTCAGCGTCACGCCCATCGCCATCATTGTGCCGTTGCGGTGATCGACGCGCAAATTGCCCGCACCCGAGACGCAGGGCTTGCCCATGCCACGGGCGACCACCGCCGCGTGGCTGGTCATGCCGCCGCGCGTGGTGAGAATGCCTTCGGCGGCGTGCATGCCGTGAATATCCTCCGGGCTCGTCTCCACCCGCACGAGGATCACCTTGCGCCCCTCTGCCTTTGCGGCCTCCGCATCCTCGGACGAGAACACGATCTCGCCCGTCGCCGCGCCCGGCGAGGCGGGCAGGCCGCTGCCGATGATCTTCCGCTCCGCCTTGGGATCGATGGTCGGATGCAGAAGCTGGTCGAGCGAGGCGGGGTCGATGCGCAGCACCGCTTCTTCCTTAGAGATCAGCCCTTCCTCAGCCATTTCCACCGCGATCTTCAGCGCCGCCTTGGCGGTGCGCTTGCCGGAGCGGGTCTGGAGCATCCACAATTTGCCGCGCTCGATGGTGAATTCGAGGTCCTGCATGTCGCGGTAATGCTTCTCCAGCGTTTCGGCGACGCGGACGAATTCGGCAAAGGCGTCGGGCATCACTTTTTCGAGCGAGGGCTTGTCGGAGCCGGCCTGGATGCGCGCCGCCTCGGTGATGTTCTGCGGCGTGCGAATGCCCGCCACCACATCCTCGCCCTGCGCATTGACGAGAAACTCGCCATAGAGCTTCTTCTCGCCCGTGGAGGGGTTGCGGGTGAAAGCGACGCCGGTGGCCGATGTCTCCCCCATATTGCCGAACACCATGGCCTGCACATTGACCGCCGTGCCCCAATCGGCGGGAATGTTGTGGAGGCGGCGATAGGTGATGGCGCGGGCGTTCATCCAGCTGGAAAAGACCGCGCCGATCGCCCCCCAAAGCTGCTTCTGGGGCGATTGCGGGAACGGCTCACCCAGCTCTTCCTCGACCTTTTCCTTATAGCGCGCGATTACATTCTTCCAATCATCGGCGGTGAGGTCCGTATCGACATCCGCGCCGAGATTGGCTTTGGCGTCCTCCAGTATTTCCTCGAAATAGGAGTGATCGACGCCGAGGACGACATCGGAATACATCTGGATGAAGCGGCGGTAGCTGTCATAGGCGAAGCGCTCGTCGCCCGACTCGCGCGCGATGGCCTCGACCGTCTCGTCATTGAGGCCGAGATTGAGCACCGTGTCCATCATGCCCGGCATGGAGGCGCGGGCGCCCGAACGCACCGAGACGAGCAGCGGCTTGTCAGCATCGCCAAAGGCGCGGCCGGTCAGAGCGGCGATATGGGCGAGTGCGGTTTCGACCTGTGCTTCCAGTTCGCCGGGATAGGTGCGGTCGTTGTCGTAATAATAGCGGCAGACCTTCGTGGTGATGGTGAAGCCGGGCGGAACCGGCAGGCCAAGGCTCGCCATCTCGGCCAGATTGGCGCCCTTGCCGCCGAGGAGATCACGGTCGCGCGCCGCGCCCTCCGCCTTGCCGTCACCAAATGTGTACACCCACTTCGCCATCGCGCTTTCCTCCAAACCCTCGTCCGCTCAAGCTAAGCGAAGGACGCGACGGGCCACAACCGGAAAAATGCTGCACTGCATAATCAAATCGATTAGCGCGGGCACCAAACCCTACATTTTCATCTGTTGCATTTTTCGCAAACCTTGTCTAGAACATAAAGGGAACAAAATCTGGAGATGATCATGCGCAAAACGGGAAAGCTCGATTATCTGGAATTGCCGGCCGGCGGCGGGACGCTGGATAAGGTCAAGAATTTCTACAGCGCGGCCTTTGCCTGGACCTTCACCGATTACGGCCCCACCTATTCGGCCTTCGACGAAGGGCTGGAAGGCGGCTTTGATGCCACGCCGCTGGAGCCGGCGACCAAGCCGCTGCCGGTGCTCTACTCCGAAAATCTGGAGGAAACGCTCGATGCGGTGGAGAAGGCGGGCGGCAAGATCGTGAAGCCCATTTTCTCTTTCCCGGGCGGACGGCGGTTTCACTTCACAGACCCGGCGGGGAACGAGCTGGCGGTGTGGGGAACCTAGACCACCCGCTCGCCGCCGCGCTTCATCATTCGCCGTCATCATCCACGGAAAGATAATGCGCGGCCCATTGCTCCCTGGGGATGGGATCGCCCACTTGGAACTCGAATGAAGCGACGGTTTTCAAATCGGCGGTCAGGCCGCAGCGGAATTTGATCTGGTACCATCGCCCCTTGCTGCGAAAGGCCGCGCCGTCGGCGATGACAAGCGCGCCGTCGAGTCTCGTGTCGTCCATGGCATAGGCGATGAGACGGTCGGGCTGGAATTCCCGCCTCCAGCGCGCGATCTGCTCCATCGCCTCGGCATCGCATAATTGCTCCATGCGGTCAGGACCGGCGAGCTGCGCCAGCGCCTCCCGCGCCTGCCGGCTGCGCGGGTCGGCCAGCATCCGCGCGGAGTAGAGGTTCGTGGCGCGGATTATGGGGGGTGGTTCGGGTGCTGTTTGTGCTGCGGGCGCGGGCAGTTCGGGGCTTTTGGGAGGTGCGGCCAGTTCCTGTACAGGAGTTGCCGGTTCAGGCGGGACCGGCTGCGGTGGCATGACGATTTCAACCGGGACGGCTTCCTCCGAGGGAAGTTTCGGCAGCAGGGGTTTGGGAATCAGGAGCAGGAGGGCAATGAGGAGAGCGTGGAAGACGAGCGAGGCGGCAAAGCTTGCACCCTCCTTCCCCCTTACGGGGTTGAGGAGCGTTCGGCCATAGGCCGAGGAAAAACCAACGATTTGGCTTTTCCCGCGACGAACGCCCGCGAAGCGGGCGGATGGGGGTGGTAAAGGCAGCGCGCTTCGATTGCCCGTTAGAGCACAACCGTCACCACCCCCACCCGGCCCTTCGGGCCACCCTCCCCGCAAGGGGGAGGGAGGGCGTTCGCGCCGCATCAACTCGCCTCCAGCAACCTCTCCGCCATCTGCAAATCCACCGACACCAGCTGCGAGACGCCCTGCTCGGCCATCGTCACCCCGAAGAGGCGGTTCATGCGGGCCATGGTGATGGGGTTGTGGGTGATGACGACGAAGCGGGTTTCAGTAGAGGCGGCCATCTCGTCCATCAGGTTGCAGAAGCGCTCGACATTGTGGTCGTCGAGCGGCGCGTCGACCTCGTCGAGAACGCAGATCGGCGCCGGGTTGGTCAGGAACACCGCGAAGATCAGCGCCATTGCCGTCAAGGCCTGCTCGCCGCCCGACAGCAGCGTCATGGTCTGCGGCTTCTTGCCCGGCGGGCGGGCGAGGATTTCGAGGCCGGCATCGAGCGGGTCGTCGGATTCGATCAGCTGCAATTCCGCCGTGCCGCCGCCGAAAAGATGGGTGAACAGCCGCTGGAACTGCGCGTTGACCACATCGAAGGCAGCAAGCAGGCGCTCGCGGCCCTCGCGGTTCAGGTTCTGGATCGCCTGGCGCAGCTTCTTGATCGCCTCGATCACATCCTCGCGCTCGCCGACGATGGCTTCGAGCCGCTCGGCCAGTTCCTGGCTCTCCTCGTCGGCGCGCAAATTCACCGCACCAAGCCGTTCGCGCTCGAGCTTGAGCCGTTCGAGCCGCCGGTCCACATCCTCGACATCGGGCAAGGGGTCGCCGGGGTTCAGCCCGGTCAGACGGAAGGCCTCATGGGGGGCGCAGTTGAGCGCCTCGGCGATGCGGCGCTCGGCATCCTTGCGGCGCTCCTCGGCGGCGGTGACGCGCTCCTCGGCGCGGGCGCGGGCCTCGCGCGAGACGGCGAGGTTCTGGATCGCCTCGGTGGCGAGCCTGTCGAGCTCGGCCTGCTTCGATTCGGCCAGCGCCAGCCGGTCGGCGGCCTCGCGGCGGCGCGCTTCCGCCTCGGTCAGCTCGGTCATGAGCGCGCGGCGGCGCGCCTCGATCTCGTCGGGCGCGTCGGCCAGCTCCTCCGCCTCGGCGGCGGTTTCGGCGCGGCGCTCCGAGAGCGCCTCGATCTGCCTGTCGGCATTGGCGGCGCGGGCAATCCAGCTCTTGCGCTCGCGGTCAATGGCCTCAAGCCGCTTCATGCGCGTCTCGGCCTGGCGCCGCAGCCCCTCGTAAGCCGCCCGCGCCTCGGCCAGCGCGGCGCGCCCGGCCATGACCTCGGCGGTCTGCGCGTCAAGCCGCGCATTCACATCCGCGATGTCGGGCATCGCTGCAAGACGATCCTCGGCTTCCGCAAACTGCGCCTCGGCCTCCTCCAGCGTCTCGACAAGGCGCGCCTTTGCCTCGTCCAGCGCGGCGCGGCGGCTCGATAGCTGGCCCGCCGCGCGTTCGGCGGCAGCTAGCGCCTCGCGGGCCTCGTCGAGCGCGCGCTGTGTCGCCCGCCAATGGTCGCGCGCCATGCGCTCGCGCTCCACCGCCTCGCGAACGGCCGCTTCACCGCGCGCGACGGCGTTCTCGATCTCAGCCAAACGCTGCCGTGCCTCGACCGCTTCCAGCTCCAGTTCGGCCAGCCGGTTCTTCTGGGCAAGGCGCTGGGCAGCAGGGGTCGGCGCTTCGGCGCTGGCGGTGTAGCCATCCCAGCGCCAGAGCGCCCCTGCCCGGCTCACCAGCCGCTGGCCGGGTTTCAGCAATTTCTGCAAGATCGGGCCATCGGCCTCGTCCACCACGCCGATCTGCTTGAGCCTGCGCGAGAGCTCGCGCGGCGCGCTCACATGGAAAACGAGGGCATCCACCCCTTCCGGCAAGACCGGGTCGTCTTCCTCGACGCCGGCTCCGGCCCAGAACACCGGGGCGTTCGCATCCGCGGGGGCGTCGAGGTCTTCGCCAAGCGCCGCCCCCAGCGCAGTCTCAAAGCCTTTTTCCACCCGCACCGCCTCGACGATAGCAGGATATTCGCCTGCTGTGTCGGCATTGATGATGCGGGCGAGCGTCTTCGCCTCGGTCTCGATCCGGCTTACCTCACCGCGCGCCTCGTTCAGCGGCTGGCGAAGCGCGGCTTCCTCGGCGCGGCTCTCTTCGACCTGTTCTTCCGCCATGATGGCGGCTTCCTCGGCGGCGGCAACCGCCTCTTCCGCGCGGTCTACGGCAAGGCGCTTTTGCGCGGGGTCGGCAAGGGCGGCAATTTGTGCGGCGAGCGTCGCGATTTCGCGCTCCACATCGCCGATCTGCTTCGCCTGCCGGTCGCGGCGCTCGGCGGCTTCGCGCAAAGATCGCTCGACCTGACCGCGCTCAGCGGCGGCTTCGGCGCGCTCCGCCGTCAGCCGCGCGAGCGCCGCTTCGCTTTCCTTCAGCTTCGCGTCCGCTTCCTCGAAGGCCTCGCGGGTCTCGATCTCGCGGTCCTCGGCATGGTCATTGTCGAGATTGAGCGCGCGCTCCTCCTCGTCGAGGCGCGCCAGAATATCAGCGTTCTCGCGCACCATCTGCTCTTCGCGGACGATATCGCTCGCCAGCTGCTCCAGCCGCTTCATCAACTCCGAGCGCCGGGCGCGGATGCGCTCCGCCTCCTCGTCGAGCTGGCTGCGGGCGATGGTGAGGCGCTGCAATGCGGCGGCGGCTTTGGCTTCCGCCTCGCGCAAATCAGGCAGACGGTGGGCGGCGACGGCCTGCTCCTTCGCCGCCGCCATCTGCGCCTGCGCGCGCTCAGCGACGAGCACGGTGGCCGCCGACAGCGCGCTCTGCGCTTCCGCCTCCTGCGTCTTCGCCAGCGTCCATTTCAGATGCAGCAGGATGGCTTCGGCGCTGCGAATATCGGCGGAGAGCGCCTTGAAGCGATTGGCCTGCCGCGCCTGGCGCTTGAGACTCTCCAGCTGGGCTCCGAGCTCGCCGACGACGTCCTCCAGCCGTTCCAGATTGCCCTCGGCGGCGCGCAGGCGAAGCTCCGCTTCGTGACGACGGGTGTGGAGACCGGAAATGCCCGCCGCCTCTTCCAGAAGGGCGCGGCGCGCCTGGGGCTTGGCCTGGATCAGCTCGCCGATGCGCCCCTGCCCCACCATGGAAGGCGAGCGGGCGCCGGTGGACTGGTCAGCGAACAGAAGCTGCACATCCTTAGCGCGCGCCTCCTTGCCGTTGATGCGGTAGACGGAGCCCGCCTCACGCTCGATGCGGCGGGAGACCTGCAATTCGTCAGCGTCGTTATAGGGCGCGGGGGCGGTACGGTCGTGGTTCTGAAGGAACAGCGTCACCTCGGCGGTGTTGCGCGCGGGGCGCGTACCGGAGCCGGAGAAGATGACATCGTCCATGCCGGACGCGCGCATGTTCTTATAGGAGTTCTCGCCCATCACCCAGCGCAGCGCTTCCACCAGATTGGACTTGCCGCAACCATTAGGGCCGACAATGCCGGTCAGCCCGCTCTCGATGACAAACTCCATCGGCTCGACGAAGGATTTGAAGCCGACGAGGCGGAGCTTGGAGAAGCGCATTAGCGTGCTCCTCCGTGGAGAGGTTGGCGCGAGAGCACCCCCCTCTGCCCTGCCGGGCATCTCCCCCTCAAGGGGGGAGATTGGCTGGCACGAGCCGCCGTTTCTCTATTCTGAATCGTCTGTGATTGGCGCCGAACACCGATGAAGGCCAATCTCCCCCCTTGAGGGGGAGATGTCCGGCAGGACAGAGGGGGGTGAACGGTCAAGCGCCCACGCCTTCTCCAGAAAGGTAACTTAGAGAAGGCCGTCGATGATTGCCGACATCTGCTGAACCGACAGCGCTCCAACGTATTTCTTCCCATTAATGAAAAAGGTCGGGGTCGCGGTGACGCCGAAGTCCTTTTCGCCGCGCTCGCGCGTTGCGTTCAGATCATCGAGAAGCTGCTGGTTCGTCAAGCAAGCCTTGAAGGACTCCTGTGTAAAACCGGCGAGCTTGGCGATTTGCAGCAGCGGCGCCTCGGCGTCCTGCGCAGCGGCCCATTGCATCTGCTGCTTGAACAACACCTCGACCATCGGGTAATAGCGGCCATCAGGCGCGCAGCGGGCCAGCATGAAGGCGGCGGCGGCGCGCGGGTCGAACGGGAACTCGCGCAGGATCAGCCGCACCTTGCCGGTGTCGATATATTTCTTCTGGATTTCCGGCAGCGTGTTGACCGCGAATTCGGCGCAGTGCGGGCAGGTCATCGAGGCATATTCGACGATTGTGACCGGAGCATCGGCCTTGCCCAGCACCTCGTCCTTGAGCTTGCCCGGCTGGTAAAGCTTTGCGGTGTCCACCGTGCCCTGAGGCTCAGGCGCGTCAGCGGTCGTGGCGCCCGTGGTCTCCTTCGACGGCGTCGAAGCCGCGTCAGAGGAGTCGCTGCAGGCGGCGAGCGTCAGGCCGGCGGCAGAAATGGCCGCAAGGGAAAGAATGTCTCTACGGTTCAACTTGGCAGCCATTCGAATCACCCATATGGTTCGTCCAATCTGGCTCTTTTCTATGCGAGCGCGGACGCGAAGTCTTTGGATTTTCGTCAGATTACCGTTTTTTAATCTTCTCGGCAACCACGCTGCGGCCAAGCCGGGCAAGCGCAGCGCGCAGGCCTTCGTCCTCGATATCCTTCGTCACCGCCTCGATGCGCTTTTCGGCGGCGGCGTCGATGACGGGCGGGCGGCGGCGAACCGGCTTGCCAGACGTCACGGGCTTCTGCTCGATCTTGATGCGCCCGATGGCGGCGAAGCCCAGGAAAGCATTGACGCGGCTGATGATTTCGCCCGTCTCATGCTGGATGCGGATGGCGGCGAAACCTTCGCAGGCAATCACCAGCGTGGCGGGCTGAAACGGGTCGTCCTCATGGGCGCGGCGCGGCCAGAGGATCTTGAGCGGGCGGGATTGGGGCCCGAGCGCGGGGCCGATGATGTCCTCCCAGGACTGCACCAGCGCGAGGTTGATGCCTGCGCGCTTCTGCAGCACCGGGTCGATGACGCCCGACGCCATGTCCGCCAGCGGCCTGAAGCCGGTATAGCCCTCGCCCTTGGTCAATCCCTACCTTTCGATTGCGGCTGAAGCAGGCGCCAAACGGCGCCGCTCCGCCAAGATCCGGCGCGAGGCGGCGGCATTGAGCGCGCCGAAAAAGAAGAAGATCGACGCAATCGTCACCTCATGCAGAAGAGGATTGTGCAGCATGCCGTAACTCGTGCACACAAGTATGAAGTAGATAAGGCAGCGCGTCATTGCCGGACTATCCGAATGGCGAAAAAGGTGCGACAGGCCGAACCAGGCGCAGGCAGAAAGCAGGATCAGGCCGATCACGCCGTCATTGAGCAACTCGTCGAGTACCGTGTTGTGGACGTGGCGGAATTTCGTCAGCACGGGCACGTTCTCTCCCGCCCTGGCGCGAACTTCCGCCATTTTCGCGGTCGGCCCCACACCAATAAACGGATGCTCGCTTATAACCTGTTTCGCTCCGTGCCACAGGGCCAAGCGGGTCGCAGCCGACGTCTCAATACGGATTTTGGCGGGCGGCTTGGCGCCCTGCTCGCCTGCATCAACCGGATTTTTGGCTTCACCGCGGCCTGCATCGTCCGGCTTATGGTATTCGACCATTCGAGTGAAGCGGCTCTCTATCTTGTTTATGTGATCGATCGATGCGACGCCATACATCGCCAAGCCTACAAGGACATAGGAAATCACTTTGGTTTTCAGTGGGGCTTTATGAAGATGGATCACCATCTCGATCAACGCGAACACCGGTATGACGACCAGCACCGCCCGCGTCTGGGAAGTAAGCACGGCGCCTGTCCCCAGAATGATCCATAAAGGGCCGTTCGGCAGAAAACGCGGCGGATTAGCCACCGGGATCGTTGCGCCGATTGCGGCAACGGCGGCGACAAAAGCGAAGACCGCAGCGTTGCCGCCGACTCCGATCCGGTCGTTCTCGAAAAGGCTGAGCGTCAGGGCCGCGACGAAGGCTAGAAACGTCCCGATACGCGATCCCAGGACGAAGGCTTTCAATGGATCCCGGACGAGCACCATGCCCGGCGCGGCAAAGGCAAATACCGCGAAAAGCAGGGTATAACCGACCTGCCGGTTCTCCATGATCGGTTCGCCGCGGGCCAGGATCAATCCCAGCGACCACATGGCATAGAGGATCACGCAAATATAAAATCTACCCGCGAAAAGACGCGCAGCCCGGTGTCTCCCGCAGGCCAAGTATATCCCGATACAGGAGAAGATGAAAAGGATGACAGGCCCGAGGCCGATGCGCACCGGCATCGCCGCCGCGCCGGCGCCCAGCACCCAGGAATCGATGCGCCGCCGGACCAGGAAGGTTTTTCGCAGGCGGCTCATTCGTGACCGTCCGTCAATGGATTGGGAGCATAGGCAAAACACAAACGGCGCAGATAGTCGCTTGTCCTGAACATCAATGTTCCGATCCGCTTCCAGGGAGGCAGCTTCGCTTTGGCATAGGCCGAGCGGCCGGCAATGGTGGAAGCCGCCTGACTGGAGAATGCCACCAGCGGCCGGTTCGTGGTGAAAATCGCATAATTACCGCTCCATCCTCGTTCCAGCGCCACATCATAGGGAAGGCGCATAGGCTTCAACGCAGTAAGAATCTTTTTCGCACCCCGACGGGTTACCACATAAGCGGCAGAGCTTCCAAGCGGACCGTGACCGCAACGGCCGATCGAATAATGCGAATCCACCCGCCAAAAACGGCGGAAGAGCGACGTGCGGTGATTGACGAGCTTGACGGCATCCCAACCGGACAGACGCGTGAGCGCTTCCAGGAAAGGCAGAAAATCCGCTGTGAATTCAATATCGTCCTCGATGATGACCGCGTAGGGAGCCTCGCCCCGCGCAATCTCCTCGAGCACATTGAGATGGCTGAAATAGCAGCCGATCTCCGCGGGCATCACGTGCTTGCCGTGACGGCGCCGGAACCCCGCTGCATCCAGATCGCCAAGGGCGGATTGCGGCAAGGCGCTGCCATCCACGGCAGGAACCCGGCGGATCAATATTCCAAACCGCGCCGCGCTGTCCTGGACCGCCTGCAGCCGTTCAGTCGAACGGTCGAGATTGATAACGTAGACAGGTATGGGCAAGGAGTCGCCTTATGACTGGGTTCGTTCCTTCCAGCGGTGGAACGCGCGGGCGCGAAAGTCAACAGGATGCCCGCATTCGGCTGTTGGAATTGCTCTAATATTATGACATTGCCGATCCATCCAAATCAAAAGGCAACAGATGAACCGCAACGCCCGGCAGATACTCCGATGGTATGATCGACATCATCGCCTGTTGCCGTGGCGCGTGACGCCGAGGGAGCGCTTGGAGGGCGAGGTCCCCTCTCCCTATCGCGTGTGGCTTTCCGAAATCATGCTGCAACAGACGACGGTCGAGGCGGTGAAGCGGTACTTCCAGGCCTTTGTGACGCGCTGGCCGACGGTCGAAGCGCTGGCGGCGGCGAGCGACGACGATGTGATGCGGGCCTGGGCGGGCCTCGGCTATTATTCACGGGCGCGCAACCTCAAGAAATGCGCAGAAATCGTTGCAAATCGGATGGACGGCGAATTTCCTTCGTCCGTCGAGGAATTGAAGGCCCTGCCGGGCATTGGCGATTATACGGCGGCGGCCATCGCAGCGATTGCCTTCAACCGCCCCGCGGCTGTTGTGGACGGCAATGTCGAGCGCGTCGTCACCCGCCTTTTTGCCATATCGACGCCTCTGCCCGCCGCGAAGCCTGAAATCCGCGCGGCTATGCAGTCCATGACGCCGGAGGATCGTCCCGGCGATTTCGCACAAGCCATGATGGATCTGGGCGCCACGACCTGCACGCCCAAACGCCCGGCCTGCGCGCTCTGCCCCGTTAACGGCGATTGCAAGGCGCTTCGCACGAGCGACCCGGAACTCTTTCCGGTCAAGGCGTCGAAGAAGGAGAGACCGGTGCGCCTGGGCGCGGCCTTTGTTGCGGTCTCGCCCGGCGGAGCTGTGTATCTGCGTAAACGCGCCGCTTCTGGCCTACTAGGCGGCATGGCGGAAATCCCCTGCTCCGATTGGACGGCGCGGGTCGATGGCGACACCTCCGCCAACGCCGCGCCCTTCGCCGCACGCTGGCTTGCAGCGGGCAATATTACCCACGTTTTTACGCATTTCGAATTGCGGCTGGCGGTTTACCGCGCGGACAATGTCCCCGAAACCGCTCCGGAGGGCGGCTGGTGGTCGCCCCGCCATGAATTGCCGGGCGAAGCCCTTCCCACCGTCATGAAGAAGGCCATAGCAGCAGCCTTGCCGCAAGCATTTGTTAAATCTTGACATTATCCCCTTAAGATTGCAATAATTAGTGTGATACAATTCATGATCGAATGTTTGACGGAAAACATATTATTTTTGAGGAATTTATCATGCAACCGAAATGGAAAATCATGCTGTTGAGCAGCTTGATCGCGACGGCAAGCGTTCAAGCTCATGCCACGGAGCAAAGGCCTGTTCCCAAACCCCAGGCATTAAGCGGGCCAGCCGTCAGCGCAAACAAGGCATCGGACCCTGTTTTCGATGACTGGGCGTGGCAAATGTCACTGAACAGCCCGACTACGCAGGGCTGTTTTACAGCCGATTACCCCTCCCTTAACTGGACCAGTATCTCCTGCGATTCCGGCAGCAAGACCGCTGCGCAAGAGAAAAAGGCAGAGCAAAAAGTTTCGGCGTCGGGGGGGTTTCCACGTGGATGGATGTTGCAGACGCCCACCCCGATCACGCAAGCCATCGGCTATTTTCCGTTTTATCCAGGCATAAGTGAGGGCTTCGCAAGCGGTGACGACGATGAAGATTTCAGCAACCGGTTGACAACCAATTACATGGATTACACATGCAATGGGACTCCCTGTCAAATCTCGTTACAATTCGTCCTGGAAACTGTGGATGATTTTGAAGACGGAACGATTCCCCAATTATATATCAAATACCGCGTAAAGAATTATTGTCCGGCCGGCTGGACCCAAAACGGCGACGAATGTTCCTTTGACAGCCCTAGAATATCCCTGCAAACGATTGTGGAGTGGCCACAGGTCGCCAGTCTCTTCGAAACGAAAATGTATGCCTTTGGCGGCCGGTCCGGCCTCGATGGCGTTGTATTACAAGTAGAAGACAGTACGCTTTACGCTGTGACGTCGAACGTGCCGTGGTTCGACGTTTCGAAGGGATGGACATCCTTCGGATACAACGCCGTGGGCGTCGACGGTTCGTCAAACCTTACCTTTTTAAATGACTGGGTCGGCTTACAAGTTCTTCTCGGAGCGGCGTATGACAATTTTCAGACCGCCAAGGCACGGTGCCTTAATACTGTTCCGCCGGTAGAAGGCACAAATGAATTACAGCTGGGCGCCTGCAGAAACTCGCGCAAGCAACCCCTGACGAACTACCGCTATATACAATATATAGAAAGGAAGGGGACGCCCACTGCTCCTGTCATCACGCAACCCGCGGATTTGTCGACGCTCTCGCCCGGGGATACTATTTCGGGTACCGGGGAACCAGGCGCCCTGATCGTCGTCTATGTGGATGGAGACTATATCGGCGGGAAGGTCGCCCGGGCTTGCGATAATGTCAAGGTTGGCATGTGGGGAGACGAGGAGGGGCAATGGTCCTGTACCGTGGGAGCGCTTCCCGAAGGGAAACATACCCTGAACGCGGTGCAGGGCGTGTTAAGATGGCCGGGAAAGCCTTCAAATACCGTCAATATTACTGTTGCAGGATCAGACACGACGCTGGACGACTGGGCGTGGCAAATGGCACTTAATTCCCCGACTGAACCGGGGTGTTTTTCCGCACAGTATCCTGACACGGTCTGGAGGGATTACGGCTGTTTCCCAGCAGTGAAGTCCGCGCCGAAGACGGACAATTTAAACAAAGCAGGTTCCAAGCAGGTGGGCGGCCAAAGCGACTGGACGCTGGAGGCTCCGGCGTCCATCAAGCAAGCGGTCGGCCATTTTCCATATTCTCCGGGAGTGCCTATAGGCTTTTACAGCCTTTCCAGCGACGGTCAGACGAAAGTGGACGGTGCATTCTCCTATCAACTTACTACCAATACGATAAATACCACATGCAACAGCGCTCCATGCTCGATCTCGCTCCAATTCCTCCTCGAGGGGCCAGCTTATGGTACGCAGATGTATATGCAATATTGGGCGGCGGGCTTCTGCCCCGCCGGTTGGAGCGATACCGGCAACGGCACCTGCTTTTATAACACCCCGACCATCAGATTACTGACAAACGACACCGGCGCATACGATCTCTTGAAGATAAAATTATATGGGTTTGGCGGCCGATCCGCAAACGGACAGCCGCTCGACGGCATCGTCGTGCAACAAACAGATACGTTATGGGCGATTACGTCCAGTGTGCCGGGATTCGATATATCCAATGGATGGACTTCAGCCGAATTCAACATGCTCGGCGGCGGGAAAGAGGGCGACGCACTTGGTGGTGAGGGGTCAGAACTTTACTTTGTGGCGGATTGGGCTGGGCTGGATGTCATTCTTGGCGCGACATATGACAACAATGCTGCACCGAGCTGTGCCCAGAATGGAACATCCTCAGAGAAGAGTGAATTGACTGCCGGGCCTTGCGCAATTGGTTACAGTAAAACCAAGGCACAATATCCCTATATTCAGTTTATTGAGACAAAGGGTCAACCGACCTATGTTCAACCTCCTTATCTCGCCACAATCCTCCAACCGGCAACCCAATCGGTGATACCTTACGGTGATCTCCTTTATGTCGCAGGCACAGGATATACGGGGTCTGAAGTGCGGGTGATGCTCGACGGTAAACCGCTTTGCACCGCTCGGGCTGCGACCACAGCGGAAGGGGATGCTCGACCTGCCCCCTGGTCCTGTGCTTCTTCGGAACCGCCCTCGCAAGGCATGCACATCTTGACCGCGACGCAAGGCGTTGGGGACATGCAAGGCCCGCCTTCAAATTCAGTGCAAATTACGGTTCAATGAACACGGCCAATTGACGGGCCAACGAGGCCGTGGAAACAGCTAAAAAGCGGCTCCGGCGAAACCCGCCGGAGCCGCTTTTTTACACCATTTTTCGGATAAGATAATGCTTCACCGATTCCATCGACGCCAAATACCCCATCCGAGAAGAGCCATACCGCATGAACCAGCCCGTCAAACACATCGTCTTCGACATCGGCAAGGTGTTGATCCATTACGACCCGCATCTGGGCTTTGCCGAGATCATCCCCGACGAAGCCGAACGGCTCTGGTTTCTGGAAAATGTCTGCACCCACGAATGGAACCTGGAACAGGACCGGGGCCGAACATGGGCGGAGGCCGAGGCGCTGCTGATCAGGATGCATCCCGATCGGGCCGAGCATATCCGCGCCTTCCGCAAGAACTGGCACAAGATGGTGCCGCATGCCTATGAAGACAGCGTCGCGATCCTCGAAAAGCTCGTTGCCGATGGCCGCGATGTGACGATGCTGACCAATTTCGCCTCGGATACGCTGCGCGAGGCGCAGGCCCGCTTTCCTTTCCTGACGATCAGCCGTGGCGTGACTGTGTCCGGCGACATCGGCCTCATCAAACCCGATGTGGCGATCTACGAGCATCATGCCAAGGCGTTCGATCTCGAGCCGGCGGCGACGCTGTTCATCGACGACACCCTCGCCAATGTGGAAGGCGCCCGCGCCGCCGGATGGCAGGCAGTGCAGTTCGTTGGATCCGGGCAATTGAAGACGGACCTGCAGCAACTCGGCATCGAGATCTAGCCTTGTTTTGCCGCATGATCTTGACCGAAAAGTCTGCAACTTTTCGGGACCATGCTTAAACACGAAGCGCCCGAGGCGTGAACCCCGAGCGCTTCCTGATCAGACTTTGACTGGAGGTCGTCCGATTGATGAGAGAGTGTGACTCCGAATAGTGTCCAGACTTTGTTTTTAGCGGCCCGGTCTCATGCGAAAGTCCTTCAACTTTTCGCGAGCCGCCAGCTTTTTATGCGCCCGCAGATGCCATGCGCTGGCGGATTTGTCCGCGTAGTTGGTCGATGGGCATGAGCGTGCCGCCATTCTCGAAATGCCAGAAGGTCCAGCCATTGCAGGCGTCGAGCCCCTGCACCTTCGCACCCATGCGGTGGATCGAGCCGGCCTCGCCATTGGCGGCGAGCGTACCATCGGCGCGGACGATGGCGGCGTGGCGGCGGCGGGCGTCGGTCAGCACCGTGCCGGGGCGCAGGAGCCCCGCCTCCACCACACTGACGAAGGCGACGCGCGGCTCGGCGCGCTTGCCGGTCATCACCGTCAGCTCGGCCTTTCCCAGCGGCTCGACCGCCTCGATGCGCGCCAGGGCGGCATCGATATAGGCCTGCTCGCGCTCGACGCCGACGAAATGGCGGCCGAGGCGCTTGGCCACCGCGCCGGTCGTGCCGGAGCCGAAGAACGGGTCGAGCACCACATCGCCCGGCTTTGACGACGCCATCAGCACACGGGCCAGCAGCGCTTCCGGCTTCTGGGTCGGGTGGATCTTGTCGCCATTCTCGTCCTTCAGCCGTTCATTGCCGGTGCAGATCGGGAACAGCCAGTCGGAGCGCATCTGGAGATCATCATTGGCCGCCTTCAGCGCTTCATAATTGAAGGTGTAGCCCTTGGTCTTCTGGTCGCGGGAGGCCCAGATCAGCGTCTCATGCGCATTCTGGAAGCGGCGTCCGCGGAAATTCGGCATTGGATTGGTCTTGCGCCAGACGATGTCGTTCAAAACCCAGAAGCCCAGATCCTGCAGCGAGGTGCCGACGCGGAAGATGTTGTGATAGGAGCCGATGACCCAGATGGTGCCGTTCGGCTTCAGCACACGGCGGCAGGCGAGCAGCCAGGCGCGGGTGAAGGCATCATAGGCCTGAAAGCTCTCGAACTGGTCCCAATGATCGTCAACGGCATCGACCTTGGACTGGTCGGGGCGATGCAGATCGCCATCGAGTTGGAGGTTGTAGGGGGGATCGGCGAAGATCACATCGACGGAATGGTCGGGAAGCCGCTCCAGCGCCGCGACGCAATCGCCCTTGAGGATCGTGTCAAGCCAGGAAGACTGCGGTGCTGCATGAGGCAGCTCATTCACTTTACGGACTAAGGACATCAAGATACTCGGCTACTGGGGTACGATTTTCACCGCACCGGACGCGTTACTGAATTGCCCTTATGGTTACCGGACAGGGTAAATATGGCGTTAAGCGCCGCCCTCCCCTGCCATAAAACTTTGACGCCCGGCCAATTAAGGTGTAGCCCGAGGCCCGTCTTAAAACCCTCCCCGCCATTGAACAGGATACCCGCAACATGGCCGCACCAGAGCTCATCATTTTCGACTGCGACGGCGTTCTGGTCGATTCGGAGATCATTGCGGCACGGGTCGAATCCGAGCTTCTGACCGATGCGGGCTATGCCATCGAGCCGGACGAGATCGCCGAGCGGTTTTCGGGCTTGACCTGGCCGAGCATATTGATGCTGGTGGAGCGGGAAGCCGGAATTCCCATTTCCGCCTCGCTCATCGAGAAATCCGACCGGATCCTGGATGAGCGGCTGGCGAACGAGGTGGAAGCGATCGAGGGCATCGCCAAGGCGGCATCGGCGCTGAAGCTGCCCAAATGCATATGCTCGAACTCGTCGACCAGACGGCTGGAGCTGATGCTGAAGCGGGTCGGGCTATACGACCTCTTCGCGCCCGACATCTTCGCCGCCGGCGAGGTGGGCACCAAGAAGGGCAAGCCGGCACCGGACGTGTTTCTTTACGCGGCGGAGAAATTCGGCGCCGACCCGAAGAATGTCATCGTGATCGAAGATTCGGTGCATGGCATCCATGGCGCACGGGCGGCAGGCATGCGCGTCATCGGCTTCACCGGCGGCGCACACACCTATCCCGGACATGCCGATCGCCTGACGGAAGCCGGCGCGGAGACTGTCATCAACCGGCACCGGGATTTACCGGCGGTGATCGCCGCTATGGCGGAGTGGTCGGAGGCGATTTAGGGCAATTTATTTAGACAGAAGCAACGGCGGCAGGGCAGAGGGGGTTGCCTCGCGATTCCGTTAAAACACGACTTGCTCTAAGGGCGCGCCTGACTCCCATTTAAAGCAGTTCATGTTTTGATAGATTCAGTGGGCATACCCCTTCTTGACGCTTCCGTTTAAAACGAAACTCAGGCTATGCCGCCGACTTTTTCCGGCTCTTCGGCGGCTCGTTGAGCATGGCGAGCGTCTCCTCCGCCTCTTCAAGAGAAAGGCCGATCATCAGCTTGGTGCCTATAATGACGGGAACACCGGTGACCGTGTCGAAAATGGCCCAGGTGTCGGTCGGTTCGAGAATGCATTCATATCGTGGTTTCATGGGCAGCATCCTATATTCGAACCGGTTGATATTCTCCTCACACCCGCGCTCATTTTTTAATCAAATTTCGTTTAAATACTAAGCACAAAACTGATCAGCCGACTTTTACCCCCGGTTTATTTTTCTTGCGCCGTCTTCTCAGCGCGATGATTCCGTCCTGCTGTTCCAGCCGCCGGATCAGCTTAAAGGCCGGAACGGGCCGGCCGAAATACCAGCCCTGCCCCATCACCTGGACGGGCAGATTGCGGAAATAATCGGCCTGCGCTTCAGTCTCGACGCCTTCGGCGACGATATCGAGCTTGTGCTTGACCGCCATGTCGATGATCTGCGGCACGATCGAGACCGTCACCGCGTCTGTGCCGACGGTGCGGGTGAAGGCGCGGTCCATCTTCAGCGCGTCGACATTGAGCTCACCCAGATAGGAAAGGCTCGAATAGCCAGTACCGAAATCGTCGATATAGACCGAATGACCGCGTGCGCGCAGGCGGGCGATGCCCTCGATGGCTGCATGGGAATCGGCGGCGGAGCGCTCGGTCAACTCAATGCCGATCTGCTGCGGCTCGATATCGGCATAATGCAGCCCCTCTTCGATCGCCACCAGGAATTTCGGATCGTTCAGGTCCGAGGCTGTCACATTGATGGTGATGCGGAAATCGCGGTGCAGGCGCAGCGTCTCGCCCATTTCCTTGATGACATGGTCAACCACGTAGCGGGTGATGCGCCCGCCCACGCCTTTTTGCTCGGCGATGGCGACGAAGACATCGGGCGGCACGAAATCGCCATTGCTCTGCCACCGGATCAGCGCCTCGGCGGCGACAATCCTGCCATCGGTGACGTCGACCACCGGCTGGTAGACGAGGGTCAGTTCCTCCCGCGAGAGAGCCCGGTTGAGCCGGGCCATCAGCGATTGGTCGCGGCGGCGGAAATCGACCCAGCCAAGCCCGGCAAGCGCGCCCAGCGCGGCGCCGAGCATGGTGATGGCGTTGACATAGCTGGTGCTGTCGAGCGCACTGATTTCGGCCCAGACGGCGATGCACAGGCCCGATGGGTCACAGCTGTCGCGGCGAAGGACATCGCCCTTCGCTATCCAGGTCGCAGGCCCCGTCGATTGCGGGCCGGTTCCATCCTCGTCGCCGAACATCTGGCCGAAGCTGCGCGTCTCGAGATTGCCGTAAAAAACCGCGAAATGGTAAGGTGGCTGCTTGAAAGTATCGAAGGCCCTGGGGTCGATGACGACATCGGTACCGCCCTTGGCGAGAATAGGCGCCCGGCCGCTCGAGACGGTCAAGGGTGCGTCGGCATAAAAATGCGACCCGTCAGGCAGCACAACGGGCGCTTGGCGGGGCATCCCGACCCTTCTGTTGGGCGTGCCCAATATGGTGGAGCAGACGACGGCGCCATCCCTGACGCGCCCGATATCCTTGGCATTGCGCGTCTCGAAAAGCATGTTGCGCAGCAGCTGAAGCTCGGTTTGCGAGCAAAAGGGATAGGGAGACGTATTGGCGACGTTGATTGCGCCATTGGCCTCGTTGATGACGGCCATGGCGTGGGTCAGCAACTGGTTCGAATAGCTCGTAAGCTCCGCCTGATCATGGGATAAGCGCAGGCGAGTGCCCAGCACATGGCCGAAGACCCCTCCCAGCAATGCCGCCAGCAGCACCACGAGGAAAATGGGCGAAGTCCGGAAAATGGGGCGCAAACGATCAGTCACTGAATTTACTGCCTACCATGGAAAGAAAACTTTGCAGCCCAACATTCATGGGCGATAAAATCTGATAATCATTAGAATTTTAATAAAATCTCTTCGGATATATTTGAAATATACTTTGGTATGAAAGTATTCTTATACCATAAGAATTAAAGAATGTGGCCATAGAGAGGCAACCACGCTTAAAATCATGGATTTTCGTGATTAAATTCGATATTCAAAGGTGAATGGTGCTGTTTAGATGGGGAATGCCGTTCTTTTATTGCTGCGGCTGCTCTCCATGGTGAGGATGGATTCCTGTGACAAGCACAGGAATCCATCCTCTTCCTATCCATGACAACAACGGCAAAATGCTGTGCAGGTGATTACGTCAACCGATTAGTTCGCCTTGGCAGGCCCCTCATCGTAACCGATGAAAACCTGCACATCCCTTTGCGCGGGGGCCGGGAAGGTGATGCCCTTATCGTTGAAGATGAACTGGGTTGCGGTCGAGGGATCGGTGACGCTGACCTGATATTTATGCAGCTTCGAATAAAGCACCGCGTCTCCCTGCATCACGGCGACGCGGATGGGCATGGTGATGGTGCCGGCCTTGAAGCGCGGGCCGGGGACGATCTTGCCGGCGGCGGCCACGTCCATGGTGATCGTGCCGGGTCCGTACTGGCAGGCGCGTGTCACATCGGCGATGGAGGCCTGATAGACGATGCGGGACTTGTCCTGCTCGCCGCCCTTTTCGTAAGTATTGAAGAAGGCGGTGCCTTCGCGCAGCACCACGCCGGGGCACCAGGCGCGCAGTTCGGCCTCTGATATCTTCGGCTCGCTGGGCGTTTCCGATCCACCCTTGGTCGTGCATCCGGCCGCCGCCAGAACCAGCGCCATCGCGAAAACTTGATGAAACGCGGAACGATTGTATGATGCTTTATTCATGACCGGACTTCCCTGCACTGATGAACCTGTTCTATACCACGCCATGGACCACCGCCAAATGGGGCCGCGCGACGGTGTTTTCCTGCTTTTTGCCGGAGAGGGCAAGCCGTCTTCAACTCTGCGCGACCGATCTGCAGGATTTTTTAACAGCATGATCATATTCAAATGTCCCCAACATTTCGGGATGATGCTGTAAGGGCCAGGATGACATGAAATATGTGAGTACCCGCGGCGAAGCGCCGGTTTTGGGATTTTCCGATGCGCTGCTGGCGGGGCTCGCGCGTGATGGCGGGCTCTATTTGCCCGAAGCCTTCCCTACCCTCTCGCCTGACGAAATCCGTTCGCTGCGCGGCAAATCTTACGCCGACATCGCCATCGCCGTGCTTTCGCCCTTCACAGGGGGCGAGATTCCGCAAGCCGATTTCGAGCGGATGATCCGCGAGGCTTACGCCACCTTCCGCCATCACGCGGTGTGCCCGCTTGTGCAGACCGGCGCGAATGAGTTCGTGCTTGAACTGTTCCACGGGCCGACGCTCGCCTTCAAGGATGTGGCGATGCAATTGCTGGCGCGGCTGATGGATCATGCGCTTGCCGAGCGGGGCGAGCGGGCGACCATCGTCGGCGCCACCTCGGGCGATACGGGCGGCGCGGCCATCGAAGCCTTCGCGGGCCGCGACCGCACGGATATCTTCATTCTCTTCCCCCATGGCCGCGTCTCGCCGGTGCAGCAGCGGCAGATGACGAGTTCCACCGCCGCGAATGTCCATGCGCTCTCCATCGAAGGCAATTTCGACGATTGCCAGGCGCTGGTGAAGGGTATGTTCAACGACCTCAAATTCCGCGATGCGCTGTCGTTGTCGGGGGTCAACTCGATCAACTGGGCGCGCATCATGCCGCAGGTGGTGTATTATTTCACCGCCGCGCTGTCGCTTGGCGCGCCGGACCGCCCGGTTTCCTTCACCGTGCCGACGGGCAATTTCGGCGACATCTTCGCCGGTTACGTCGCCAAGCGTATGGGCCTGCCCATCGCCCGTCTGATCGCGGCGACCAATGACAACGACATTCTCTACCGCACGCTTGCCACGGGCGCCTATGAGACGCGCGGCGTCATCCAGACCACCTCGCCCTCGATGGATATCCAGGTTTCCTCCAATTTCGAGCGGCTGCTCTACGAGGCGCATGGGCGCGACGCGGCGGCAGTGCGCCGGCTGATGGACGGGCTCAAGCAGTCCGGCGGCTTCACCATTGGCGAGCCGGCGCTCGACCGCATTCGCGCGGAGTTCGGCGCGGGCCGCTCGACCATGACCGATACCGCCGCGACGATCCGCTCCGTGCTGAAGGCCTCCTCCTACCTGCTCGATCCGCATTCGGCGATCGGCGTCAAGGTCGGGCGAGACCATGCCGGTGACGCGCCGATGGTGGTGCTGGCGACCGCGCATCCGGCCAAATTTCCGCAGGCCGTGGCGGAGGCCAGCGGCGTGACGCCGCAACTTCCGGCCTGGCTCGGGGATCTCATGACGAGAAAAGAGAATTATACAGTGCTTCCCAACGATCTAAAAATCGTGGAAGATCATGTCAGCCGCAATTCCAGGGTTCTGGCGCGGGAGGGAGTCTAGCGAGCATGGGTGTTGAAGTAAGCCGTCTTCCAAACGGACTGACCATCGCCACCGAGGCGATGCCGAACGTCGAGAGTGTGGCGCTCGGAATCTGGGTCAAGGCCGGTTCCCGCAACGAGGCGAACGACCAGCACGGCATCGCCCATCTCCTCGAGCACATGGCCTTCAAGGGCACCGAAAACCGCACCGCCTGGCAGATCGCGACCGACATCGAGAATGTCGGCGGCGAGATCAACGCCGCCACCAGCGTCGAGACTACCTCCTACTATGCCCGCGTATTGCGCAACGACGTGCCGCTGGCGATCGACATCCTCTCCGATATACTGACCTCCTCCAAATTCGACGCGGACGAGCTCGAACGCGAGAAGCATGTCATCATGCAGGAGATCGGCGCGGCGCATGATACGCCCGACGATATCGTCTTCGACCGCTTCACCGAAACCGCCTTCCGCCACCAGCCGGTGGGCCGCGCCATCCTGGGCGAGCCGGAAACGGTGGAGGCCTTCACCTCCGCCGACCTACGCACCTATATGGAACAGCAATACAGCGCCGACCGCATGGTGGTGACGGCGGCTGGCGCGATCAATCACGACGATTTCGTTCGCGAGGTGGAAACGCGCCTCGGCGGCTTCCGCCCGCATTCCACCGGGCCTCTGCCCGATCTGGCGCATTATGTCGGCGGCGATTTCCGCGAGCATCGCGATCTCATGGATGCGCAGGTGCTCATCGGCTTCGAGGGCCGGGCCTATCATGTGCGCGATTTCTACGCCTCGCAGATCCTTGCCATGGCGCTGGGCGGCGGCATGTCCTCGCGGCTGTTCCAGGAAGTGCGGGAGAAGCGCGGCCTGTGCTATTCCGTCTATGCCTTTCACTGGGGCTTTTCCGATACCGGCCTCTTCGGTATCCACGCGGCCACGGGGCGCGACGATCTCACAGAACTAGTGCCCGTCATCCTCAACGAGCTGCATGAGGCTTCGCAGAACATCAGCGAGGAAGAGGTGAACCGCGCCCGGGCCCAGTACCGCGCGAGCCTCCTGATGTCGCAGGAGAGCGTGGCCAGCCGCGCCGGGCAGATCGCCCGGCAGATCCTGCTCTATGGCCGCCCGGTCACCAATGACGAATTGCTGGACCGGCTCTCGCACATCACCGCCGAGCGCCTGACCGACCTTGCCGGCCGACTGTTCCTCGACACCAGGCCCACCGTCGCCGCCGTGGGCCCGGTGGGCAAGCTCATGCATTTCGACGGCGTGCGCGACACGCTGTCGACCCGGGCGCAGACGCGGAAGATGGCGGTGTGAGAGTGGACAGCAATATTGGGGAAAGCTATATTATCGAAAGGTATTACCAAGCAATAAAGGCTCGATATGGCAACCTCCCTCAAGATTGGCGATGACCTGAAGAGCCGCGTCCAGCAGCTTGCCAGCCAGCGCCGGCGTTCCGCGCATTGGATCATGCTGGAAGCAATCCAGCAATATGTGGACCGCGAAGAAGCGCGAGAGAGCTTCAAGCAGGAAGCCTTGGCCTCCTGGGCGGCCTATCAGGAAACCGGGCGGCATTTGACCGGTGAGGAAGTCCGCACATGGCTGAACGGCTGGGGCACCGATGACGAGCAGCAGAGGCCTGAGTGCCACAAATAATCGTCACGGAAGGCGCTGTCGAAGGCTTGGAGCGCTGCCGCCGGTTCCTGGCTGCGAAGTCCCCCGAAGCAGCCAGACGGGCTGGACAAGCTATCGAGCGGCAGTTTCTGCTTTTGGAAAAGACACCGGACATAGGCCGGCCGTTTCCCGATCTGCCGGAGTTGCGCGAACTGGTGATAGCATTCGGCGATTCCGGCTATGTCGCGCTCTATCGCCACGAACCGGCCGACGATGCGGTGTATGTGCTTGCATTCCGACACCAGAAAGAAGCAGGGTATTGAAAAAGGCAATGCGAATACCGTTCACTATGCTCGCCGCGAGCCGATTGGCGTAGAACCATGATCGCCCTGCCCTTCGCCAGGAGCAGCAATCATTTCTCCTTACGCGGGGCGCGTATCTATCTCCGCGCCCCGGCACTGGGCGATTACAAGGCTTGGGCGGCGCTGCGAGCCGAAAGCCGGGAATTCCTCACGCCTTGGGAGCCGCGCTGGAGCGAAGACGATCTGGAGCGCGGCGCTTTCCGCCTGCGCATCCGGCGCTATCAGGAGGAAGCGCAGGCGGGAACGGGCTATCCGTTCTTTCTCTTGCGCAATTCCGATAACCGGCTCATCGGCGGCATCACGCTCGGCAATATCAGACGCGGCGTCGCGCAATGCGGGCAGATCGGCTATTGGTGCGGCGCGCCATTTGCGGGCCAAGGCTATATGAGCGAAGCGCTGGAACTGGTTATCCCCTTCGCATTCGACGAGTTGAGATTGCACCGCCTCGAAGCTGCCTGTATTCCCAATAATATGCGATCCACAAGGCTTCTCGAGAAAGCCGGATTTCAGAGAGAGGGACTTCTACGCTCCTATCTCAAGATCAATGGCTTGTGGCAGGACCATGTCCTCTACTCGCTCATCGAAACCGACAGACGTATGGTTAGAGGCGCCCGATAGTGTCACGTTTCTCTTACAGCCCGCTGAAAATGCTCTCCTGCATTTTTCTGTTCGTGCTGTTTGCCGTCAGCGGCGCTGCACCGTCCTTTGCGTTCGAACCTATCAAAATTTCCAAGGAAGACACCGCGCTCGACCTTTCCCGCGCGGTCGAAATCTTCCGGAATCAGGGCGAGAGCTTTCAGGTTTCGACCGCGCCCGGCCCAGACGGAATCGTGCGGCGCATCGAGGTGCAGGCCAATGACAAGCGCGGCCAGGGCGACTGGGCGGTCTTCGCCATCGCCAACCCGACCGACGAGCAGATCGATCGGCTGATCGTCGCGCCGCATTTCCGCCTCGTCGGCTCGGGCTTCATCTGGCCGGACCTGGGCTCGACCCGCATCAATTCCATTACCCCCAGCGAAGGCTTCGCGCTAGACCGGCAGGCGAGCCCGGACGCTGACGTCTTCCGCATCACGCTCAATCCGAATTCGGTGGTGACACTGGTCGCCGAGCTCGGCTCGCCCAACCTGCCGCAGGTCTATTTATGGGAACCGGAGGCCTATAAGGACACGATCAACGCCTATACGCTCTATCGTGGCATCATCCTCGGCATTTCCGGCCTGCTGGCCCTGTTCCTGACCATCCTCTTCGTCGTCAAGGGCACGTCGCTTTTCCCGGCGACGGCGGCGCTCGCCTGGGCGGTGCTCGCCTATATCTGCGTCGACTTCGGCTTCTGGAACAAGCTCATCGCCATCACGCCTGGCAATGAGCAGATCTGGCGCGCGGGCACGGAGGTAGGGCTCGCGGCGACGCTGGTGATCTTCCTCTTCACCTATCTCAATTTGAACCGCTGGCACGACCATTTCAGCTATGGCGCGCTGACATGGGTGCTGAGCCTGATGGCGCTGATCGGCGTCGCCTTCATCGATCCGCCGATCGCCTCGGGCATTGCGCGCATCTCCTTCGCGCTCACAGGCGTCGCCGGCGTCGCCATCATCGGCTATCTCGCCGTCAAGGGCTATGACCGGGCGATCATGCTGATCCCGACCTGGATTCTGATTCTCGTCTGGATCGGCGGGGCGTGGCTTACCATTTCCGGCCGCCTCGACAATGACATCGTGCAGCCGGCGCTGGGCGGCGGGCTGGTGCTGATCGTGCTTCTCATCGGCTTCACCGTCATGCAGCATGCCTTTGCCGGCGGGGCGCTGCATCACGGCCTCTTCTCCGACATGGAGCGGCAGGCGCTCGCCATCATCGGCTCGGGCGACATTGTCTGGGATTGGGACGTGCCGCGTGACCGCGTGGTGACGACGCCCGACATCGACAATCTGCTCGGCGCAAGCGCGAGCCAGCTGCAGGGACCCGTGCGCAACTGGCTGCCCGCCATGCACACCGACGACCGCGACCGTTTCCGCTCCACCCTCGATGCCATTCTCGAAAACCGGCGCGGGCGCATCGCCCAAACCTTCCGCCTGCGCGCCAGCGACGGGCATTACCATTGGTTCGCGCTGCGGGCGCGGCCCGTGATCGGCTCGGATGGCGAAATCGTCCGCTGCGTCGGCACGCTCATCAACGTGACCGAGCAGAAAAAGGCAGAGGAGCGGCTGCTGCACGACGCTGTGCATGACAATCTGACCGGGCTGCCGAACCGCGAATTGTTCCTCGACCGGCTGAACAATGTCATCCACATGGCCCGCAATGAGAGCAAGTTGCGGCCGACCGTCTTCGTCATCGATATCGACCGCTTCAAGCAGGTCAATGACAGCCTCGGCATGTCGGCGGGCGACACGATCCTGCTGACGATTTCGCGCCGCCTTCACCGGCTGATGAAACCGCAGGACACGCTGTCGCGTCTTGCCTCCGATCAGTTCGGCCTGTTGCTCACCTCCGAAAGCGACCCGGCGCGCATCGCCGCCTTCGCCGAAGCGCTGAAGCAGGCCGTGCGCGCGCCCATCGCCTATGCCAAGCGCGAGATCGTGCTGACCGCGTCCATCGGCCTCATCACCTGGACGAGCGCAGCATCGAACGCGGAAGATCTGGTCAAGGACGCGGAGCTGGCGATGTATCAGGCCAAGCGCTATGGCGGCGACCGGATCGAGCCGTTCCGCCCCGCCTTCCGCGCCATCGGCAGCGACAAGTTGCAGATGGAATCGGATCTGCGCCGCGCCATCGAGCGGCAAGAGATCGCCCTCGTCTACCAGCCCATCGTGCGGCTGGACGATGGCAGCATCGCCGGCTTCGAGGCGCTGTTGCGCTGGGAGCATCCACGGCGCGGCGCGGTGCCGCCTTCGGAGTTCATCCCGGTTGCCGAAAGCTCGGGCCTTATCGTGCAGCTCGGCCTTTTCGCCATGAGCCAGGCGGCGCAGGACGTGTTCAGCTGGCGCGAAAGCTTCCCCGGCATGGATATCTTCGTCTCCGTCAACCTGTCGAGCACACAATTGATCCGGCAGGATCTGATCAGCGATGTGCGCTCCGTGCTCTCGCGCACCCATATCGCGCCGGGAAGCCTCAAGCTGGAACTGACGGAATCCGTCATCATGGAAAACCCGGAACAGTCCGCGCATGTGCTTTCGGCGATCAAGGACATGGGCGTGGGCTTGTCCCTCGACGATTTCGGCACGGGCTATTCCTCGCTCTCCTATCTGACCCGCTTCCCCTTCGACATGATCAAGATCGACCGCTCCTTCGTGCGCAGCGACCAGGCGCAGAAGGCGACGCTGCTGCGCTCCATCGTCTCCATGGCGCACGATCTCGGCCTTACGGCAGTCGCGGAAGGCGTGGACAACGAGAACGACGCCCTCCATCTGCGCCAGCTCGGCTGTGAATATGTGCAGAGCTTCATGTTCGGCCAGCCGATGTCAGCGGATGCGGCAAGCCGGCTGCTGAAGGAGCAGCTGGAGCCGGCGGCGGCGTGATGTAGAGCATGGCCGCGGCACATCAAGGCGCCGAATTTATATGCTCCTTGTCGAACATTAAGAAATTCTGTATATTCTTGATATTCTGACAATTGGAGGCAGTATGCGAAAGTTTGCAGCCGGAGACCTTACGCGTAACACAGGCGATCTGTTCGAAGCTGCGTCCGTCGCTCCCGTCGCTATCACAAAGCACCGGAAGCCCCGTTATGTGGTCATGTCCATGGAACGCTACGAAGCGCTTATGAAAAGCGCAAATTCGCAAATAGCTATCGATGTGGCAGACATGCCGGAAGAGCTGGGCAAGCTCTGGGATAAGGGGGTCGAGGACCATTTCCGTGGCCGCTGATTTTCCCAAGGCCGGACAGATTATCGAATATCATTATCTCTGGAAATGGCAGGCGGATCGGGGCGAAACCGAAGGTCGTAAAAAGAGGCCGAGTTGCGTTGTTCTGGTGGTGAAAGACCATGCCGGAAATCATTTGCTGTTCATTGCGCCGATCACAAGCAAGGAACCTGCAACGGGCCGCGAGGCTGTCCTGATCCCGGAGACAGAAGCGCTCAGGGCCAATCTCGACCGTGATTTGCGCCTCTGGGTCATGGTCGACGAGTTGAATGCCGATATTTTGGAAAAGTCCTATACTTTAGAGGATCGTACGCCTCGCGGACAATTCAGCCAGGCATTCACCGACAAGCTCATCCGTGCAGTGAATGACGTACGAGCGGCGGGAATGTTGAGGCTTTCGAAACGGACGTAGCTAAGCGCCGTCACGCATGCCCCACATCATTGACCAGCCGCGACAAATCAATGCCGAGATGGGCGAGCAAACGCTCATATTTGGTGGAGATGTCGCCGTCGAAAAGCAGATCGCGCGAGGCGGGGCAGGTCAGCCAGCCATTGCCGGCAATTTCGGCTTCCAGTTGTCCCGGCGCCCAGCCGGAATAGCCCAGCGCCATCAGCGCCTGCGACGGGCCGCCATTGCCGGCGATGGCGCGCAGGATATCGACTGTCGCGGTTAGGCAGATATCGTCTGCGACGGGCATGGTGGAATCCACCATGTAATCGTCCGAATGGAGGACGAAGCCGCGGCTCTGGTCCACCGGCCCGCCATTGCGGACATGGATATGGCGCATGGCTTCGGGCAGGCTGATGGCCTCCTCCTCGCCTATCACACCAAGCTGCACCAGCAGGTCGGAGAAGCGCAGCGACTGGACCTGATTGATGATGAAGCCCATGGCGCCTTCGCTGGAATGGGCGCAGATATAGACAACCGTACGCGCGAACCGGTCATCGCCCATGCTGGGCATGGCGATGAGGAACTGTCCGTTTAGAAACCCTCTGTTTCTTGGTGTCGTGTTGAGAATATCCATGGGGACAAAGGTAGCAACGGATCGGAAAATGGCAAAGAGATTTCCGCAAACGCGGTTTATTCTTGTTAGCAAACGGCTTGATAAAGCCATCGTTCCACGGCAATTTTCACCGATGAAAAATAGCTTTATCCTCCTCGCTCTCCTGCTCGCAGTCTTCTTCGCGCCAAGCGCCGGCTTTGCCGCAAGTTCCCCCTTCGCGGAGGCGGCGGGCGGCAAGGTGCGGCTGCTTATCGATGTGCCGGAAAAGCCGGAGAAGCGCTTGCGCGGAGCGATCCAGATCGACCTTGCCGATGGCTGGAAGACCTATTGGCGCGACCCGGGCGATGCAGGCGTGCCGCCGCAGCTCGACCTTTCGGCAAGCAGTAATGTAGCAGGCAGCGAAATCGCCTTTCCCGCGCCGCAGCGTTTGCCCGACGGGACGACGGGTTACAAACATTCCGTGCTGCTGCCCGTGACCTTCGAACTCGACAAGGCGGATGCGCCGACGCGCGTCAAGGGCCATGTGTTTCTCGGTCTGTGCGAGACGATCTGCATTCCCATGCAGGCGGAATTCGATCTGCCGGTGACGCCGGGCGAGAAGGATGCGCTGGCGCATACTTTGGTCAGTGCCGCCTTCGACCGCTTGCCCGAGCCTGCATCCCCGGAATTCGGCATCCTGCAGGCAGCCCGCAAAGATGGGAAGGCGATCTTCGACGTCCGACTGCCCGACCAGAACGGCCCCGCCGAACTATACATCACCAGCGAAACGCTGGGATTCGCGGCGCCAAAGCTTCATGGCGAGCGCTTCTCCAGCAAAATTCTCAGCGCTTCCGACAAATGGGCCAAGCCGGCGAAAGTCGAATATACGCTCGTGCAGGGCGACAAGGCCGTTTCGGGGAAAGTGGAATTGCCTTGACGGAAGCCGGACAGGCTATATCTCTAGCCCATCCGATAGTTTCAAAGGAGGGTTTCATGACGATTACGGTTGGCGACCAAATTCCCGAGGCGACGTTCAAGGTCAAGACCGCCGATGGCATCAAGGATATGACCGGCGAGGAGCTGTTCAAAGGCAAGAAGGTGGTGCTGTTTGCCGTTCCCGGCGCATTCACGCCGACCTGCAGCCTGAACCATCTGCCGGGCTACCTGGAAAATTACGACGCCATCATTGCCAAGGGTGTGGATACGGTCGCCGTGGTGGCTGTCAACGACCCGTTCGTCATGGGCGCATGGGCGGCGAGCACCGGCGGCGAAGGCAAGATCGTCTATCTCTCCGATGGCAATGCCGCTTTCACCAAGGCCATGGGCCTCGATGCCGACATGTCCGGCGCGGGCTTCGGCACGCGGTCCAAGCGCTATTCGGCGCTGGTTGAGGATGGCGTGGTGAAGGCGCTCAATGTCGAGGAAAAGCCGGGCCAGGCGGTGACGTCAGGGGCGGCGGAGATGTTGAAGCTGCTGTAGGTTTGCACATTGGAGACGTCGGCGGGACAGTACCCCCCTCTCTCCTGCCGGACATCTCCCCGTCAAGGGGGGATGACGGCTCTTTATTCTGCGATGTTGACGATTAATTCTGCAACATTGGTGACTGGCGAAAGTGGACCTCCCAGCCAATCTCCCCCCTTGAGGGGGAGATGTCCGGCAGGACAGAGGGGGTGCTTCAAGCGCCATCGCTCGCCCAATAACTGCTTACCCCACCACCGTCGTAGAAACCCGCGCCCCTCCCCGCTTGAACGGCTCCATGCCCGCCCGCGCCAGCGCGTCGGCTCGCTCGTTCTCGGGATGGCCGGCGTGGCCCTTTACCCAATGCCACGTCACCTTATGCCGCCGGTTGGCCTCATCCAGGGCCTGCCATAGCTCGCCATTTTTCACCGGCTTCTTGTCCGCTGTTTTCCAGCCGTTCTTCTTCCAGCCGTGAATCCATTTGGAAATGCCGTCCATGACATATTTCGAGTCGGTGTAAAGCTGCACCTCGCAGGGCTCCTTCAGCGAGGAGAGCGCCGAGATCGCCGCCATCAGCTCCATGCGGTTGTTGGTGGTGTTGGGCTCGCCGCCGGAAAGCTCCTTCTCCTGCCCGTTCCAGCGCAAGACCACGCCCCAGCCGCCCGGCCCCGGATTGCCCGAACACGCGCCATCGGTGAAAGCTTCGATCATTTTCATACATGTTCTCCGGCCAGCCCGTATTCGGCCGGCGAATTGATCTGGCGGTGGAACCGCATGCGACGGACATATTCCATCGGGTCCTTCTTGACGACGAAGCTGCCATCGGGAACCGTCAGCCAGTCGTAAAGCCGCGTCAGCATGAAGCGCAGCGCCGCGCCGCGCGCTAGGATCGGCAGAGCTGCGGCCTCTTGCGGAGAGAGCGGGCGGACGGAATTATAGCCATGAAGCAGCGCCGTGCCCTTGGTCAGGTTGAAGGAGAAATCCTTCTCGAAGCACCAGGCATTGAGGCAGACGGCCACGTCATAGGCGAGCAGATCGGTCGAGGCGAAATAGAAATCGATGAGCCCGGAAAGCCGGTCGCCCAGGAAGAAGACATTATCAGGGAAGAGATCGGCGTGGATGACGCCTGACGGCAGCGTCGAGGGCCAGTTCGCTTCCAGAAAGGCGAGATCGCTTTCTGCTTCCGCCACCAGCCCCGGCTCCACCTCGTCGGCGCGGTCCCTCGCCTTCTCCCAGAGCGGACGCCAGCCGGCAACGGAGAGCGCATTCTCGCGCCGCATGGGAAAATCCTGCCCGGCCAGATGCAGCCGCGCCAGCGCCTCGCCGACCGCGTGGCAATGGGCGACGGTCGGGCGGCGCATCCACATGCCCTCGAGGAACGTGACGATGGCGGCGGGCCGGCCGGCGAGCTCGCCGATCGTCCCGCCATCCTTCCGGCGAACCGGCAAAGGGCAGTCAATACCCTTTGTCGCCAGATGCTGCATCAGCCCGATGAAAAACGGAAGATCGTTCCGGTTCACCCGCTTTTCATACAGCGTCAGGATGAAGGAGCCCTTGTCGGTGTGGAGCAGATAGTTGGAATTCTCCACGCCCTCGGCGATGCCCTTGTAGGACGTGAGGCAGCCGATGTCATAAAGGTCCAGAAAGGCGGCGAGTTCGATCTCGTTGATGTCGGTGTAGACTGCCATGGGAATCCGGTGAGATAGGGAATAGTGAGTAGTGAAATAGTAAAATAGCCCTACCTCACTATCTCACTGTTCACTACTCACTACCTCTCCCCGTTCACAAACGCCATATCCCGCGGCGTCAGTTCCACATCGCGCAGCTCGCGATTGACGAGAAAGTTCTCCGTCTCGATGGCGGTTTCGGCGAGGTCGATGGTGACGTCGTAACGGTCGGAGAAGGCTTCGATGATCTCGTCCACGATGATCTCCGGGGCGGAAGCGCCCGCCGACAGACCCACGGTCGAGATGTCGCCGATGCGGTCCCATTCGATGTCTGCGGCGCGCTGCACCAGCATGGATTGGCGCGCGCCGGCGCGTTCGGCCACTTCGACGAGGCGCTTGGAATTGGAGGAATTGGGTGCGCCGACGATGAGGAACAGGTCGCAGCCGGGCGCCGCCGCCTTCACCGCCTCCTGCCGGTTGGTGGTGGCGTAGCAGATCGATTCGGCTGCGGGGGCCGTCAGTTCCGGGAAGCGGCGCTGCAGCACGGCGACGATGCCTGCCGTATCGTCCACCGAAAGCGTGGTCTGGGTGACGAAGCCGAGCTTCGACGGGTCCTCCGGCTGGTAGGCTTCCGCGTCTTCCATGGTCTCGATGAGGGTCACCGAGCCCTCCGGCAATTGCCCCATGGTGCCGATGACTTCCGGATGGCCGGAATGGCCGATGAGGATGACATGGCGGCCCAGGCGCTGATGGCGCATGGCCTGCTTGTGCACCTTGGAGACGAGCGGGCATGTGGCGTCGAGATAGAAGAGGTTCTTCGCCATCGCGTCTTCGGGCACGGATTTCGGCACGCCATGGGCGGAGAAGACGACCGGCTGGCCGCGATGCGCCTCGGGGATTTCGTCCAGTTCCTCGACAAAGACAGCGCCCCGCGCCTGCAGCCCCTGCACGACATAGCGATTATGCACGATCTCATGGCGCACATAGATCGGCGCGCCATATTTCTTGAGCGCCAGCACCACGATCTGAATCGCCCGGTCCACGCCGGCGCAAAAGCCGCGCGGTCCGCACAGGCGGATTGTGAGGGGGTGTTTTTGGGTCATTCTTGAACCTTCTTCGATGTCTGCCGCGGCGACAGGTTCGCGCCCTTCCCTCCCCCTTGCGGGGAGGGTGGCCCGATAGGGTCGGGTGGGGGTGGTGACGTTTGCGCCACGGTTCTTCGAAGCAAGCGCAAACGTCACCACCCCCATCCGCCCGCTGACGCGGGCACCTTCCCCGCAAGGGGGGAAGGAGGGGCGCGGTGCTTGGCACCACTCTTAACCTCTTACCCGCGCCGCCGCCAGACCCATACGCCAACCACCCCCGCCAAAGCCGCCGCCAGTCCATACCACGTCACCGCATATTGCAGATGGTTGTTGGGCAGGTCGATGATGGTGACGCCGCCGACCGGCAATCCGCCGGGGTTGGGCGCGGTGCCGGCGTCGATGAAGAAGGGCACGGTCCTTGCGGGGTCGAGACCCGCCGTCTTCACCATCGCCGCCCAGTCCTTCCAGTAGAACATGTTCTTGACCGGATCATTGTCCGGCACGAGCGAAGACGGCTTCTCCACCAGGGGATTGCGCGTGAGGCCTGATATCGTCACCTCTCCGGCGATCTGGCCTTCGGCCCGCGTGGCGGCGTCCTTGCGATCATAGGGGACGAAACCGCGATTGACGAGGACGGCCCGGGCATTGGCGATTTCCAGCGGCGTATAGACGTAGAAGCCCGACCGGCCCTGATGGGTGGCGAGGAAATGCCGCTCGCCCTGATGCAGAAACCGGCCCGTCACGGTCACCGGCCAATATTCGACGTCGCCGGTCTTGGCATAGAGCGCTTCGATTTCGGCCAGCGGGCGCGACGCGGATGCGACACGCTCGCGGATCGTCTCAAGCAGCCCTTCCTTCCATTTGAGCCGCTCCACCTGCCATGTGCCGAGCGCGATGAGCACGCAGAAGGCGGCAAGGCTCAACGCGGCCACGACCCAGGGGAAACCGCCGCGCTTCGCAACAGTCCCGGTCATTGGTCGAGACGGCCTTCCGCCGCCTTGTTGCGGTATTGCAGGGTGATGAGGATGCCCTTGATCCAGCGCAGAAGAACGAGGCTGAGGATGATCGCCAGCGGCACCCAGAGGATAAAATGCACCCAGAGCGGGGGTCCAAACGATACCTCCATCCACAGCGCCAGTCCGACCACGATGAAGCCAATGATGAGGATGACGAAGGCGGCAGGGCCATCGCCGGAGTCAGCGAAGGCGTAGTCGAGGCCGCAATGGTTGCATTGTCTGGCGGTCGTCAGATAGCCCTCGAACAGCCGTCCCTCCCCGCAGCGCGGGCAGCGGCCGAGGATGCCGGCGCGGATGGGCTCTACGGATGTGGGTAGTGGTGGGGTGTGGGGCATGGTTTGACCTCATAGGGCAGCTTCGCCGAACGGGCGTGCACCCTCCCTCCCCCTTGCGGGGGTCCGAAGGACGGGCGAGACCCGTGGCTCGCCCCAGCAAGTGGCCCGAAGGGTCGGGTGGGGGTGGTGACGTTTGTGCCAAGGTCTCCAGCAAAAGCGCAAACGTCACCACCCCCATCCGCCCGCTAGCGCGGGCACCTTCCCTGCAAGGGGGAAGGAGGGGTGCTAGTTCTTACCCCTCGAACATCGGAGCGCCCCAGCCGCCCCAGACATAGATGGCGAAGAAAAGGAAGAGCCAGACGACGTCGACGAAGTGCCAATACCAGGCCGCCGCCTCAAAGCCGAAATGGTTCTTCGGGGTGAAGTCGCCGCGGATGGCGCGGATGAGGCAGACGAGGAGGAAAATCGTGCCGACGATGACGTGGAAGCCGTGGAAGCCGGTGGCCATGAAGAAGGTCGCGCCGTAGATCGAGTTCTTGAACTCGAACGGGGCGTGCATGTACTCATAGGCCTGCACGAAGGAGAAGAGCACGCCCAGCGCGACCGTCAGGGCCAGGCCCCAGACGAGGCCCTTGCGGTCGTTCTGCAAGAGCGAATGGTGCGCCCAGGTGACTGTCGTGCCCGACAGCAGCAGGATGACGGTGTTATAGAGCGGCAGGTGCAGCGGGTCGAGCACCTCAACGCCCTTCGGAGGCCAGACGCCGCCGGTGAAAGCAGCACGGGCGACCTGATGCACCTCGTTCGGGAAGAGGCTCGCGTCGAAGAAGGCCCAGAACCAGGCGGCGAAGAACATCACCTCGGAGGCGATGAACATGATCATGCCATAGCGCAGGTGAATCTGGACGACGCGGGTATGGTAGCCCTCGTTGCCTTCCTTGATGACCGCCGCCCACCAGCCATACATGGTGTAGAGCACCAGCACGAGACCGATGACGAACAGCCACGGGCCGACAAAATTGATGCCGAACAGGTGCAGATCGCTCTGGTTCAGCCAGCGCATATAGGCAATGCCGCCCAGCGCCAGCACGAAGGCGCCGACGGAGCTCAAGAATGGCCACGGACTCGGATCAATGATGTGGTAATCGTGATTTTTCTGGTGAACGTCAGCCATTTCAATCCCCAAGGTTCGTCTTCATCCCCGCTTCGCCATGTGGCGAGGCTCTCTTTTACCAATGCAGGCCCGGATGGATAACACCGGACCCCTCTACAAGTTTCCGTTCCCCTCCCCGGCCTTCTGCCCGGCGCTCTGGGCGACGGGCTGCGGCTTGTCGATGGAGAAGAACGTATAGGAAAGCGTGATCGTCCTTATATCCTTCAAGTCCGGATCGTTGACGATGTCGGGGTCGACGAAGAACACCACCGGCATGTCCATGTCCTCGCCGGGCTGCAACGTCGTATCGGTAAAGCAGAAGCACTGCACCTTGTTGAAATAGGCCCCGGCGCGCTCCGGCGTCACGTTGAAGGTGGCGCGGCCGGATGTCGGCTGCCCGGCGACATTGCGGCCCTCATAGCTGATCTGCTTCGTCTCGCCGATCCTGAGCGACACCTGCCGCTGTTTCGGCTTGAAATCCCAGGGCAGCGAGCCGGATGTGTTGGCGTCGAAGCGGACGTTGATGGTACGGTCGAGGATGACGTCGGACATCTGCTCGACCCGCTGCGTCGTGCCGCCATAGCCGGTCACTTGGCAGAAGAGCCGGTAGAGCGGCACGGAGGCGTAAGCAAGCCCGACCATCGACGAAAAGAGCGCGACGCAGGCGATGGCTACCTTGCGGTTGGAGCGGTGGGTGTTTGCTACCGGCTTCGTCACTTCCGTCATGATATTCTACCCCGGAATGGAAACGCCGGCGGGACAGCGCCCCCCTCTGCCCTGCCGGGCATCTCCCCCGCAAGGGGGGAGATTGGCTGGCACGCCTGTCGGCCCTCATCCTTCAGCGCCCGCGATTGGTGACGAACCTCAATGAAGGCGTAATCTCCCTCCTTGCGGGGGAGATGTCCGGCAGGACAGAGGGGGGCGCCTAGCGATGACATCGAAACAGGAATCCCCCTCACATCGGCCTTACGAACACATTCGCGCCAAGCTTGGCAAATGTCCCCACATAGACCAGCACCACGAACAGCGCGAGCGCGATGGCGATGGCGAGCGAGCGGCTGCGCTGGGCTTTTCTCTGCTTGTCGGTGAGGCTGACAGTTTCGAGCTGGTTGGGCATTTGCGTCATCCTCATGCACCCATCCAATGCGCGGCGTTCATTACGATGATCTCTCCGAGGAGAACCGCGAACAGGCCGAAGAGATAAAGAAGCGAAAAGCCGAAAAGTTTCTTGGCCGATTTCAGCGCCAGTTCGGGCAGTGGTGCGCGCCAGAGGCGGAAGGCGTAGGCGACGAAGGTGACGCCCAGCAGCGCCGACACCACGCCATAGACCGGCCCGGCGAAGCCCATGACCCAGGGCAGCACGCCGACCGGGGCGACGAGCAGCGTATAGAGCAGAATCTGCAGCTTGGTGGAGGCCTCGCCGCGTACATTCGGCATCATGGGGATGCGGGCGGCGGCGTAGTCATTGGTGGTGAAGAGCGACAGCGCCCAGAAATGCGGGGGCGTCCACAGGAAGATGATCATGAAGAGCGACAGGCTTTCCCAGCTCACCTGCCCGGTGGCGGCGGCCCAGCCGATCATGGGCGGGAACGCGCCCGCCGCGCCGCCGATGACGATATTCTGCGGCGTGGAGCGCTTCAGCCACATCGTATAGACGACGGCATAGAAGAAGATGGTGAAGGCGAGAAGCGCGGCGGAGAGCCAGTTGACGAAGAGGCCCAGCGTCACCACCGAGAAAGCCGAGAGGACGAGCCCGAAGACCAGCACTTCCTCACGCGAGATGATGCCCGCCGGAATCGGGCGGTTGCGGGTGCGCTTCATGACAGCGTCGATATCGGCGTCATACCACATGTTGAGCGCGCCCGACGCGCCGGCGCCGACCGCGATGCAGAGAATCGCGATGGTGCCCAGCACCGGGTTCACATGCGCAGGCGCAAGCATGAGCCCCACCAGCCCGGTGAAGACGACAAGCGACATGACCCGCGGCTTCAACAGGGCGAGGTAATCCCCCGCCCGCGCCTCGGAAAGGCGGACGCCGTTTTCGTTGTTCTGATCGACCAGGGCCATAATGCTTGCCTTCGTAATGAAGGGAGTAAGTGCGTAGAGGAGTAAGGGAATATGTTTTTCCCTACTCCCTCATTCCCTTACTCCCCTATTCCCTTACCTGATGCGCGGCAGCTGTTCCCACTGGTGGAACGGCGGCGGAGAGGAGAGCTGCCATTCCAGCGTGGTCGCGCCTTCGCCCCACGGATTGGCCCCGGCCTCGCGCTTCTTCGCGAAAGCCTCGAACACACCGTAGAGGAAGATCAGCACCGCGAAGCCGGAAATATAGGAGCCATATGACGAAACCATGTTCCAGCCGGCGAATGCATCGGGATAGTCGATATAGCGGCGCGGCATGCCCGCCAGACCCAGGAAATGCTGCGGGAAGAAGATCAGGTTCACGCCGACGAAGGTGACCCAGAAGTGCAGCTTGCCGATGAACTCATTGTACATGTAGCCGGTCATCTTCGGGAACCAGTAGTACCAGGCTGCGAAGATGGCGAAGACGGCGCCGAGCGACAGCACGTAATGAAAATGCGCGACCACGTAGTAAGTATCGTGCAGGGCGCGGTCGAGACCGGCATTGGCGAGCTGGACGCCAGTCACGCCGCCGATGGTGAAGAGGAAGATGAAGCCGATCGCCCAGACCATCGGGGTGCGGAAGGTGATCGAGCCGCCCCACATCGTGGCGATCCAAGAGAATATCTTGATGCCGGTGGGCACCGCGATCACCATGGTCGCGAAGACGAAATAGCGCTGCGTGTCGAGCGACAAACCGACCGTATACATATGGTGGGCCCAGACGATGAAGCCGACGACGCCGATGGCGACCATGGCATAGGCCATGCCGAGATAGCCGAAGACGGGCTTCTTCGAGAAGGTCGAGACGATGTGACTGACGATGCCGAAGCCCGGCAGGATCAGGATATACACTTCCGGATGGCCGAAGAACCAGAACAGATGCTGGAACAGGATCGGGTCGCCGCCGCCATCGGGCGCGAAGAAGGTCGTGCCGAAATTGCGGTCGGTCAGAAGCATGGTGATGCCGCCCGCCAGAACCGGCAGCGAGAGCAGCAGAAGGAAGGCGGTGATCAGCACGGCCCAGGCGAAGAGCGGCATCTTGTGCAGCGTCATGCCGGGGGCGCGCATGTTGAGGATCGTCGTGATGAAGTTGATCGCGCCCAATATCGACGACGCACCGGCGATATGGAGGCCGAGGATGACGAAGTCCATCGCGGGGCCCGGCTGGCCGGAGGTCGAGAAGGGCGGATAGATCGTCCAGCCGCCGCCGGAGCCCCAGGCGCCGGCGGGGCCGGGAACGAACATGGAGATGATGACGAGCAGCAAGGCCGGCGGGAGCAGCCAGAACGACACATTGTTCATGCGCGGGAACGCCATGTCGGGTGCGCCGATCATCAGCGGGATCATCCAGTTGGCGAAGCCGCCGATGAGCGCGGGCATGACCATGAAGAAGATCATGACCAGCGCGTGCGCCGTGGTGAACACATTGAACATGTGCTTGCCGGCATCCAGCGCCGCGTCGCCCTCGACGCCGTAGACCATGGAGGCGAGGCCGTGGAAGATCTGGATGCCCGGCTCCTGCAATTCGGCGCGCATGGCGATGGACAGCGCGGCGCCGATGATGCCCGAGATGATCGCGAAGATCAGATAGAGCGTGCCGATATCCTTGTGGTTGGTCGAATAGACCCAGCGGACCCAGCCATGCGGCTTGTGGTCGTCATGGGCCGCGTGAGCAGCAGTGCCTGCCATGAAATCGCTCCCGTTTCATTATGTAAGGGAGTAAGTGAGTAGGGAGTAAGGGAGTATGTTTCCTCCCACTTATTCCCCTACTCCCTTATTCCCCTATTCCCTTTCGAAGCTCGGCTCAGTTGCCGACCACCTTAACATTCTTTTCCGCGTCGATGGAGGCCATCAGCGCCTTGTTCGCGCCCTGCAGATCGTTGCGGGCGGCGGCGAGCCAGGTGTCGTATTGCTCCTGGCTGACGACGCGCACGGCGATGGGCATGAAGGCGTGATCCTTGCCGCACAGCTCCGAGCACTGGCCATAGTAAAGGCCCGGCTTGTCGGCCTTGAACCAAGTCTCGTTGATGCGTCCGGGAATGGCGTCCATCTTCACGCCGAAGGCCGGCATGGCCCAGGAGTGGATCACGTCGGCGCCCGTCACCAGAAGACGGACGGTGGTGCTGACCGGGACGACCACTTCATTATCCACCGCCAGAAGGCGCGGATAGACGGCGCGGTCTTCCTTGCCAGCGGCAGCACGGTCGGCGTCCTGCAGCAGCAGCGAATCGAAGCTGACGGGATTGTCGACCTGGTATTCATAGCCCCAGTACCACTGATAGCCCGTGGCCTTGACGGTCAGCTTCGCCTCGTCGGGGGAATATTGCGCCGTGAGCAACTGGAAGGACGGAATGGCGAGAAACAAGAGCACGACGACCGGGGCGACGGTCCAGATGACCTCGATCAGCGTGTTGTGGCTGGTCTTGGACGGCTCGGGATTGGCGCTGGCGCGGAAGCGCAGCATGACCCAGATGAGCAGCACCAGGACGAGAATCGTGATCGGGACGATGAACCAGAGCGTATAAGCCTCGAACCAGTGAATCTGCTCGGCGATGCCGGTGGCCGCGTCCTGAAAGCGCCACTCCCATGGCCGGGGCTGATCCGCATGCGCGGCCGGGCTGGACAAGAGCACCGCGAGAGCGCCCCCCAAAGCACCCATCGTCGTGACAATGTTCTTATTCACGTAAGATTCTCCCGATTGCAGGCCTGCTTCCATATTCTTTGCCCGGGCGTCACAATGCTGCCCGGTTCTCGCCGCTGTTCAAACCACACAATATCCCACACCGCAAGGAAGGCGAAGATGATCCCATGCGGCATTTTTGCGCGTTTGCTTTATATCAAGGCGATGGGGTTGGCGTGCGACTGCGAAGACTGCCTTATCGGTAATGAAAACGGCACTGGATAATTTCCAGCTGCTGGCTGCTCCCAGACCCTGAAACGCAATAAAAGAGGCGATGCTCGCCGGAAATCCGGCGGGACCAGAAGCCTGCGAGGTCGCCCTTCAACGGTTCGGGCTTTCCCAGACCCGCAAAAGGGGTTCGTTTCGCATTTCTGATCAGATCATTGATTTTAACGACCATCTGCTGGTCGTGCTGCTGCCAGTATTCGTATTCTTCCCACGCATGCGGGGTCCAGACCAGCCTCATTAAAGTGTTGGGTCTTTTTCGATTACCGACCCGCTACGCAGTTGCCGGATGCTGTCCCGCAAGCGCTCCGCATTTGCCGGGGTGGAGAGCAGGTGTAACGTTTCCTGCATGCTTTCAAATTCGCCTTCGGCGATCACGACGACAGCTTCCGACCCCTGCCTCGTTACGAGCAAAGGAGCGCGAGAGGTGATGACATCGTCAAAATGAGATGCGATGTTTTGCCGAAATTCGGTCAGGCGGACATGAGCCATGCCGGATACTCCCAAAAATGTACGTAATTATGTACAGACTTGAGGCGGACGAATCAAGAGCCCCAGCTTTTGGCTCCCCATAATCCAGCCATGTTTTCCCGGCACGGAGCAATTAAGCGATCTCTTTTCTTCCCCGGCATAGCGCGTTAACGTTCTGCGTGATTCGACCTGGAGTTTTCATGACCCTTCGTAGCCTTGTCTCGCGTCTTGCTGTTGCCGCCACGCTGGTTTCGGCGCTTGTTCCGGCATCGGCATTCGCCCAGCAGAATCAGCCGGCCCAGGCGGCCTCCCCGCAGCAGAAGGGCACCATGCGCTCGCAGCACGGGGCGTGGTCGATCCTGTGCGACACGCCGGCGGGCGCGAAAACGGAGCAATGCGCGCTGATCCAGAACGTGGTCGCCGCCGACCGTCCGGAAGTGGGCCTCTCGGTGGTGGTGCTGAAGACGGCGGACAACAAGGCGCGCATCCTGCGCGTGCTCGCGCCGCTCGGCGTGCTCTTGCCCAACGGCCTCGGCCTTAACGTGGACGGCAAGGATATCGGCCGGGCCTATTTCGTGCGCTGTTTCGAGGATGGCTGCTACGCGGAAGTGATCCTCGAGGATTCGCTGATCCAGACGCTCCGCACCGGCAAAAACGCCACCTTCATCGTCTTCCAGACGCCGGAGGAAGGCATCGGCATTCCGGTGGAACTGAACGGGTTCGGCGAGGGGTTCGATAAGCTGCCATAGCGCCGACGTCTTCCCGCCCCGTTACGGGGAGGGAAATGGTGGGTTGCCCCCACCGCCTCGACACCTTACATCCGTTGATAACGACAAGAACGGATGTTCCCCATGAAAAGCCTGATCGACAGTTTCGACGTCTCACAGGACGAAATTCGCAAGACGGTGGCCGACGCCCTCAAGCGCAGCGACGATGGCGAGCTGTTCGTCGAATATCGCGAGGCCGAATCGCTCGTCTTCGATAATGGGCGGCTGAAGACCGGCTCCTTCAATCAGGAACGGGGGTTTGGCCTCAGGGCCGTCGCCGGCGAGGCGGTCGGCTATGCGCATTCCGGCGAGCTTTCCCATGCGGCGCTGAAGCGCGCGGCGGATGCGGCCTCGGCGGTGGCGACCGGCTATTCGGGCGTCTATGCCGCCCCTCCCCCCGGTACAAATTTGCACCTCTATGGCGATGAGAATCCGCTCGGCAGCCCCAGCTTCGAGGCGAAGGTGAAGCTTCTGCAGGAGATCGACGCTTATTTGCGCGCAAAGGAGCCGAAAGTCCGGCAGGTGACCGTCTCGGTTGCGGGCTCGTGGCAGCATGTTGAGATATTGCGCGCAGACGGCCATTTCGTCCGCGACATCCGCCCGCTGGTGCGGCTCTCGGTTTCCGTGGTGGCGGGCGCGGGTGACCGGCAGGAATCCGGCTCCTACAGCATGGGCGGGCGCAAGGCCTTCGGCGAATTCATCGCCAGCGACTCATGGCGCTATGCCGCCGACGAGGCGCTCAGGCAGGCACTGGTCAATCTCGAAGCCATCCCCGCCCCTGCCGGCACATTCGATATCGTGCTCGCCAATGGCTGGCCGGGCGTGATGCTGCATGAGGCGGTGGGCCATGGGCTGGAAGGCGATTTCAACCGCAAGAAGACATCAGCCTTCGCCGGGCTGCTCGGCCAGCAGGTCGCGGCCAAGGGCGTGACCGTGGTCGATGACGGCACGCTCGCGGAACGGCGCGGGTCGATCACCGTTGATGACGAGGGCACGCCCTCGAACCGCACCGTCCTCATCGAGGATGGCAAGCTGGTCGGCTATATGCAGGACCGGCAGAACGCACGGCTGATGGGCATGAAACCGACCGGCAACGGGCGGCGCGAATCCCACGCCCATGTGCCGATGCCGCGCATGACCAACACCTATATGCTCTCGGGGGACAAGACGCCGGAAGAAATCATCGCCTCGGTGAAAAAAGGCATCTATGCCGTTTCCTTCGGCGGCGGCCAGGTGGACATCACCTCAGGCAAATTCGTGTTCGGCTGCACCGAGGCCTATATGATTGAAGACGGCAAGATCGGCGCGCCGGTGAAAGGCGCGATGCTGATCGGCAACGGCCCCGACGCCATGCACCGCGTCTCGATGATCGGCAACGACATGAAGCTCGACACCGGCACCGGCAATTGCGGCAAGGGCGGCCAATGGGTGCCCGTGGGCGTCGGCCAGCCGCATCTGCGCATGGACCAGATGACGGTGGGCGGGACGGCGGTTTAAGAGGCTGCGAACGGGTTACAGACAGAAGGCAGGTTTCTGTCTGTAACCATCTGTAAATGTAAAAGCCCCGTTTACATTTACAGCCATGGAAGGCTGGTGTATATGTAATTTCGAGTTTTACATATACAGGCTACTCATGGAACGGCTTTCCCTTGCGGCGCACACATTGTTTGCCGACCTGCTCCAGAAGAGCATGGACGCGACATTCAACATGCAATTTCCTGAAAACGGCTCTTTTTCGCAGGTAAAGCGCAATGGCCGCGCTTACTGGTATTATCTGGGCTATCAAACCGGGGGCGGGGATAATGGGCGGCCCAAGAAATGGACGAAATATGTCGGCCCGGTTGACGATCCGGAAATCACGAAGCGTGTCGAGGATTTCAAGGCGATCCGGGAGAATTTCCGCGAGCGAAGGCAGGTTGTTACCGCTTTGACAGGCATGGGCCTGCCGCGCCCTGACCCGCTTACCGGCGATCTCACGGAACTGCTCTGGAAAGCGGGCATATTCCGTTTAAGGGCCGTTCTTGTAGGAACCGTCGCCTTCCAGACCTATGCGGGTCTTCTGGGCGTCCGGCTGCCGTCCGCCCAAATCATGACCGGCGATTTTGATATCGCGCAGTTTCATTCGATTTGCCTGCTGGTGGAGGATTCAATCCCGCCCATCCTCGAAACCTTGCGCCAATTGGATGCAAGCTTCCGGGAGGTTCCGCATCAAAGTGACTCCCGGTTTTCTTCGGCCTTTGTCAATGCGAGGGGTTACAGGCTGGAATTTCTCACGCCGAACACGAGCAAGGCTGAATATTCGGACAAGCCTGCCATAATGCCCGCGCTCGGCGGCGCTGCGGCGCAACCGTTGCGTTTCATGGACTTCCTCATTCATCAACCGGTCCGCTCCGTCCTGTTGCATAAAGGGGGCATTCCGGTGCTGGTTCCTGCTCCGGAACGCTACGCCATTCATAAGCTCATCGTTTCGGCGGACCGGCGAGAAGACGGCTCGGTAAAAGCGCGCAAGGACGCGGAACAGGCCGGCTTGCTTATCGAGGCGCTCGATCTCAATTCGCAAAGTCTGGATACGGGTTTTGCCTGGATCGAAGCATGGGAACGCGGCAGCGGCTGGCAGCGGCGGTTAATTGCCGGACGGGATCGGCTCGGGAAAGAACAAGCGGCGCTGTTGAGAAAAGCAGTCGAGGCGGCGGCAAGGGAAGAGAACAAGCCACTGGGTGATGTGGGGTTCGGCCGTGTGTAATGTCGGTTCTCTTTTGACGGTCAGCTTGGCCAGCTACCGTTCTGAGCCGTTTGTGATGGTGTCACCGTTGAGGAATGGATCCCAGTGACAAGCACTGGGATGACGGGGTGGAGAGGTTTTCACCCAACTGGACAACCGTTCTGGCAGATGAGACCGTTGGAGATTATCGAGAGCAGCCACCCCATCCGTCATCCCAGTGCTTGTCACTGGGATCCATTCCTCAACGATGACACCAGAGAAACCGTTTCAGTCACTATCGAACGTGGTACGCGGTTATACAACTATGGCGAATTCAGTATAACCTCACCCTACCGCCCCTTCGTCAGCAGCGCCACGGTCTCCACATGCGACGACCAGAGGAACTGATCGATCGGCACCACCCGGTCGATGCGGTAGCCGCCTTGGGTGAGGATGGCGAGGTCGCGGGCGAGAGTTATGGGGTTGCAGGAGACGGCTGCCACCTTGGCAACGTTTGATTTGGCGATTTCCTTTGCCTGCATTTCGGCTCCCGCGCGTGGCGGATCGAAGACGAGGCCGTCGAAGCGGGCGAGTTCCTTTGCCATCAATGGGCGGCGGAAGAGGTCGCGGCGCTCTATTGTCACCGGCTTCAGGCCTTGGGTGTTGCGGGCGGCGCGGTCGAGAGCGGCGAGAGCGGCTGCATCGCTTTCTACAGCGTGAACGGCCATCTTTTCTGCCATGCGGAAGGTGAAAGTGCCCGAGCCGCAGAAGAGATCGGCGGCTCGCTTGGTCTTGGCGAGATGGCCCATGACGAGGGCGGACATGGCGTCTTCCGCCTCCGCCGTCGCCTGAAGGAAGCCGCCGGGCGGTACCTCCACGGCGACCTTGCCGAAATGGACGAGCGGCTTTTTCGGCTCGAGGATGATTTCACCCTCGCAGGTGAGCCGGGCAAAGCCCTTATGCATCATCGCCGCGGTCAATGCCCGGCGTTTCCCTGCTTCGGGTACGCCGCAGCCGGTCGCGGCGATATCGAGGCCGGAGGCGGTGGCTGTCACGCTGAGTTTAAACGGCTTCGTTCCCGAGGAAATTAGCGCTGCCAGTTCGCGCAGGTCGGCGAGGCGGTCCGTAATCGCGGGTACGGTGACCATGCATTCGTTGATGTCGATAATCTCGTGGCTCTGGTGGCGGTTGAAGCCCAGCAGCATGCCTTGCTCGGTCTTGCGCGCGGCGAAGACGGCGCGGCGGCGCGTTTGCGGTGCGCATGAGGCCAGCGGGTCGAGCTCGAAACTCAGCCGCCTTCCCGCCAGCGCTTCGGCGACGAGGCCGCGCTTCCAAGCTTGATAGGCATCAGCTTGCCAATGCTGCAACGCGCAGCCGCCGCAGGCCTCGAAATTCGAACAGGTCGGGGCGATGCGCTCGGGCGAGGCTTCGATAAGCGCCATCAGCGTGCCGCGGTTCTTCTCGCGGGCGATGTTCGCCACTTCGCCGGGCAGCGTGAAGGGTACAAAAACCTGACCGTCAGGCAGGTTGGCAACGCCGTCGCCGCCCGCGCCCATGGAATTGATCGTCACGCGCGTGGTCATTGGTCTTTTATTCCTGCAAGAAGATATTCGCGGTTGCCGTCGCCGCCTTCGATGGGTGACGGACAGAGGCCAAGTGTCCGCCATCCGAATTGCGTTGCCAGCCATGCCGCGAGATCGTCCGCCACGCGTTCGCCATCCGCCGGGTCGCGAAGGATACCGCCCTTGCCGATGCCCTCGCGCCCCACCTCGAATTGCGGCTTGACGAGCAGAACGCAATGGCTCCCCGGTTCGGCCAGCGCCAGCGCGGGCGGTAACGCCAGTTTCAGCGAGATGAAGCTGACGTCCGACACGACGAGATTAACTTTCCGGCCTTCGAGATGGCTTCGGTCGAGGATGCGGGCGTTCAGCCCCTCGTGATTGGTCACGCGGGGGTCGTTGCGCAGGCTCTCATGCAGTTGGTCATGGCCGACATCGATGGTGATGACATGCGCCGCGCCGCGCTCCAATAAAACCTGCGTGAACCCGCCGGTCGAAGCGCCGATATCGAGCGCCGTGCGGCCGTTTGCGTCGATGCCGAAATGGTCGAGCCCGGCGATGAGCTTCAGCGCCGCACGCGAGACATACGCACTTGCAGGATCATCGACTTCGAGTCTGGCATCGGGAGCGACGGGCATTCCGGGCTTCGTGGCCGGTTTGCCATCCACCCGCACCGTGCCGCGCGCAATCGCATCCCGTGCCCGCGAGCGGGTGGGGAAAAGGCCGCGGTCCACGAGAAGCTGGTCGAGGCGGTGCCGGGAGGGGGTGGAGTTATTTTGCATTAAATGGAGCTACTGCAAGCGCGCTTTCGCCGCGCTGTAAACATCGCCTCTTTCCCGTTTTCCAACTGCACTACCAATACGGTGACGGTGCTATCCTCGACCCGATAAACGAGCCGATAGCCGAGCTGCTTCAACTTAACTTTGTAATGGTCCGGCATGCCGTGGAGCGCAGCGCTTGGAACACGAGGATGCTCCAGGCGCTCGCGCAATTTCTTGACAAGCTGCTTACGGATCGTTTCTGCGAGCTTGTTCCATTCCTTCCGGGCCGTGGGCAGGAATTCGAGCTTATAGGTCATCGATATCGACCGGCTCGCCCTTTTCCGCCGCTCGTTCTTTCACAAGTTCAGCGAGATACAGGTCGTCCAGCCGCTCGAGCATGGCCTCGTAGACGTCCGCCGGCACCATATAAGCCATGATACGGTTATGGTTGAGCACCGCCACGGCTTCGCCCTGCGCCTCGTCCAATACCGCCGTCGGGCTTTTCTTCAGGTCGGAGACGCTTACGGCAAGTGAGGCTTCTACGCGTTGCATCGTGCTCTCTCTATATCGATAATGGTACTTATTTCAGTACCATTATCAGAGCTTCCTGCCAAGCGGTTTGTGAGCTACCCCGGGTATCAGCCCTGCGACGGCTTCCAGTCAGCCGATGGAATGACGTTAATCATCCAGGGGATGCCGAATTTGTCGATGAGCGAACCGAAACCGGGTGACCAGAAGGTTTCACCGAACGGCATGGCTACGTTCCCGCCTTCCGATAATTGATCGAACCAGCGCTGAGCCTCGGCCTTGTCCTCCGTATGCAAGGTGACGTCGAAGCCATTCTTGGGCTTGTCAATATTGGGAGCCCATCCGACATCCATGTCGGCGCCCATCAGCGCCTGGTCGCCGACCTCAAGCCAGCAATGCATCAGCCAGTTCTTGTATTTTTCGTCAGTGATCGGCATACCCGGAGGCGCATCGCCATAAGGGAAGGCTGCGGTGATCTTCCCGCCCAGGACCTTGGCATAGAACTCAAACGCCTCGCGGCACTGGCCTTGGAAACTCAAGCTGGTCACGATCTTCATAATCATTTCCTCCGTTTGAATATCACGCCCGTGACGGCGCGGCCATCACATCCTGCCCCAGTGCTGCAAACACCGCCTCAACGATCCCTGCCCTATCCAGCCCGGCGCGTTTATACATCGCCTCGGGCTTGGCGTGGTCGATATAGACATCCGGCAAGGTCAGAGGGCGCACGCGGAGGCCACCGTCGAGGAGGCCGTCATGGGCGAGGAAATGCAGGACATGCGAGGCGAAGCCGCCGATGGCGCCTTCCTCCACGGTGATGAGGACTTGATGCTCGCGGGCGAGGCGGCGGATCAGGTCTTCGTCGAGCGGCTTGGCGAAGCGGGCGTCGGCGACGGTGGTGGAAAGGCCCGCCGCGTCCAGTTCCTCGGCAGCGTAAAGGCATTCCTGCAGCCTTGTGCCGAAGGAGAGAAGCGCGACCTTGGTGCCTTCCTTGACGATGCGGCCCTTGCCGATTTCCAGCACCTGTCCGCGCTCGGGCATTTCGACGCCGACGCCCTCGCCGCGCGGATAGCGGAAGGAGATCGGGCCTTCGTCATATTCCGCCGCGGTGCGCACCATATGGCGCAGTTCCGCCTCGTCGGATGCGGCCATCACCACGAAGCCGGGCAGTGCGGCGAGGAAGCCGGTGTCGAACGAGCCGGCATGGGTGGCTCCATCGGCGCCGACCAGCCCGGCGCGGTCGATGGGGAAACGCACCGGCAATTGCTGCAGCGACACGTCGTGCACCACCTGGTCATAGCCGCGCTGCAGGAAGGTGGAGTAGATCGCGGCGAAGGGCTTCAGCCCTTCGGTCGCCAGCCCCGCCGCGAAGGTGACGGCGTGCTGCTCGGCGATGCCGACATCGAAGGTACGATCAGGGAAAACCTCGCCGAAAAGATCGAGCCCGGTGCCGCCGGGCATGGCCGCGGTGATGGCGACGATGCGCTCGTCATGGCGGGCTTCCTCGATGAGGCTGGTGGCGAACACTTTGGTATAGGACGGCGCATTGGCCGGGGCCTTGGCCTGCGCGCCTGTTATGACGTCGAACTTGTTGACGCCGTGATATTTGTCTGCCGCCGCTTCCGCCGGGGCATAGCCCTTGCCCTTTTGCGTGACGACATGGATCAGCACCGGGCCGTCCATGGTGTCGCGGACATTTTTGAGGACGGGGAGCAGATGCTCGAGATTATGGCCGTCGATGGGGCCGACATAATAGAAGCCCAACTCCTCGAAAAGCGTGCCGCCGGTCCAGAAGCCGCGGGCATATTCCTCTGACAGACGCGCCTTTTCCTGCAGGAATTTCGGCAGGCGGCGGGTCAGCTGCTTGGCCGTATCGCGCAGAGTGCGGTAGGTCGGGCCGGAGACGAGGCGGGCGAGATAGGCGCTCATACCGCCGACCGGCGGGGCGATGGACATGTCGTTGTCGTTGAGGATGACGATCAGCCTTGCATCGAGCGCGCCGGCATTGTTCATCGCCTCATAAGCCATGCCCGCCGACATGGCGCCATCGCCGATGACGGCAATGACATTGCGCTTCTCGCCCGTCAGCCCGCTTGCGACAGCCATGCCGAGCCCGGCGGAAATGGAGGTGGAGGAATGAGCCGCGCCGAAGGGGTCGTATTCGCTTTCCGAACGCTTGGTGAAGCCGGAAAGCCCGCCTTCCTGCCTGAGCGTCCGGATGCGGTCGCGCCGCCCGGTCAGGATCTTGTGCGGATAGGCCTGATGGCCGACATCCCAGATGATGCGGTCATGCGGCGTGTCGAAGACATGATGGAGCGCGACCGTGAGTTCGACGACGCCAAGGCCCGCGCCGAGATGCCCGCCGGTGATCGAGACAGCGTCGATCAGCTCGGCGCGCAGCTCGGTCGCCAGCTGCGGCAGATCGCTCTCGGGCAGCTTGCGTAAATCGGCCGGCGTCGGCGCGCGGTCGAGCAGCGGCGTTGCGGGTCTCGTTGTCACTCTGGTCTCCCTTTAAGGCAGTAGGGAAGTATGTTTAGTCCCTTGTTCGCCCCTGAACAATACATATTCCCCTACTGCCCTCTTCCCTTAATTCGGCAATGGAATGAACTCTTCCTCGTCCCCGGGCACAATGTCGAAACGGCCGGTGCGCCATTCTTCCTTGGCCTGCTCTATGCGCTCCTTGGAGGAGGAAACGAAGTTCCACCAGATATAGCGCTTCGAGGAAAGCGCCGCGCCGCCGAAAAGCATGACATGCGCCGCATGGCCTTCCGCAGCTGATATAAGGATCTCGTCGCCGGTGCGGAAGGCCAGGAGCCGGTCGGATGGGAAAGTTTCTCCTGAGATTTCGACTGCGCCGTCGAGGATATAGATGGCGCGTTCTTCCGCAGCGTTGGCGGGGATGACGAAACGGCCGCCGGGCGCGATACGGATGTCGGCATAGAGCGTGTCGCTATACTGCGTGACCGGCGATTTTTCCCCATGCAAAGCGCCGATGATAAGGCGTGTCTCGGTGTTTTCGTCCCTGATCTCTGGCAGATTCTTGGCAACAGTATGGTCAAAAGCGGGCGCCATCTCCTCCAGCGCATCCGGCAGGGCGAGCCATGTCTGCAGGCCGGAGATGGACATGGGGCCGCCGCGAAGCTCCTCCGGCGAGCGCTCGGAATGGACGATGCCGCGCCCCGCCGTCATCAAATTCACGTCGCCCGGCGCGATGACCATCTCAGTTCCCAGGCTGTCGCGATGGCGGATCTGGCCGTCGAAGAGATAGGTGACGGTGGAGAGCCCGATATGCGGATGCGGGCGCACGTCGATGGCCGTGCCGGGGCGCAGCAAGGCCGGGCCCATGCGGTCGAAGAAGATGAACGGCCCCACCAGCCGCCGCTTGGCGGTCGGCAGCGCACGGCGCACCTCCAGTCCGCCAATGTCGCTGGTGCGCGGGATGATCAGCGTCTCGATGGAGTCCACGGCACAGGCATCGCCTGGCTCGGGGTCGGTGCCCGGGAAAAAGCTCATGAGGGATTGTCCGCCTTGTTGAAGGGACGCTTGTCGCGCCGATATGTGGCGACTTTATAGGCGGATGGGTGGCAGGCAAGTCACCGGAATGGAGACGGAGTGTTTTGCGATGGAGAGCCCCTCTGCCGGCGACAGAGGGGAATGTTTAGTTCTTTTGTTTTTGCCGCATGATCTTGACCGAAAAGTCTGCAACTTTTCGGGATCATGCTCTACAACAGCTTCGCCAAATCCTGTTCGCTCGGGACCTGGCCGTTCGCGGTGAGCTTGTCGATGATGCCGGGCAGGTTTTGGGAGAGCTGGGACAGCACGTCGTCCTCGCTCATGCCCGACTGCTGGGCAAGGTTGCTCACGGTCTGCGGGCCCAGCGCCTGCCCGAGCTGCGCCGGCTCGATCGGCTGGTTCGGGCCGTTGCCGATCCATGAGCTGACCTTGTCGCCATGCCCGGCATTGCTCAGCTTGTTGAGAAGGCCGCTGAGGCCGCCGCCGCTTTGCGACGAGGAATCCTGCGCCGCATCCTGGCTGCCGCCGCCGCTCAGCATCTTGCCGACGAAAAGCGCGCCGAGGGCGAGCATCAAAGGCTTCGCGAGGCCGCCGCCGGGAACCGCCTGGCCAGAGGCATCGTCAAATAATCCCATGGGAATGTCTCCTTAAAATAAATACCCGTCCATTTACTTATATTCATCCAGTAAATATAGTTTGGCAAGCATGTCTAGTTGCAAAACATCTTGTAGTGTGAAAATATATTTAAGGTATACATAGGAGAGGATTCCATGGGTTTCTTTAGCTGGATATTACTTGGTCTCATCGCCGGTTTTATCGGAAGCAAGATCGTCAACAAGAGCGGCCAGGGCATGTTTCTCGACATCGCCCTGGGCATTTTCGGGGCGATCATCGGGGGGCTGGTGTTCAGCCTTTTCGGGGCAACCGGCATTACGGGCTTCAATATCTACAGCCTCATCGTCGCCGTGATCGGCTCCGTGGCGGTTTTGTGGATCTATCATGCCGTCACGGGCCGCAGCAGCCTTGGGTAATCGGTGACCGAGACAGCTTTACAGTCACATGATCTCACCCGAAATCTGACCTTCGGCCCGGATCATGCCTGAGCCCTATGCATCCCCACGGGTGCATAGGGTTTTCTCTGCGGCAAATATCAGAAAAATGAACGGAGGCGGGACCCGTGCATTGGTTCCACACTTACCTCGTGGCCTATGGGGCGGCCGCGCTGTTCGTCATCATCTATCTCGAATCGCTCGGCGCGCCGCTGCCCGGCGAAAGCGCGCTCATCGCTTCGTCGCTGCTGGCGCTGCATGGCGATCTCGACCTCTACCATGTGCTGATCGCGGTCTTCTGCGGCGCGGTGCTGGGCGACAGCACGGGCTATCTCATCGGCCATTTCGGCGGAGTGAAGCTCATCGCCCGCTATGGCTATCTGGTGCGGCTGACGCCGGAGCGGCTGCAGGAATTCGAAAACATCTTCACGAAAAAGGGGCCGTATATCGTCGCCACCGCGCGCTTCGTGCCGGTGCTGCGGCAATTGAACGGGATCGTCGCGGGTTCGATGAAAATGCCCTGGCCGCATTTCCTTGTCGCCAATGCAATAGGCGCCGCCGCCTGGACATTGTTATGGGGCGCGGGGCCGTATTTCTTCAGCGATTTCTTTCATCCGTTTTATGAGAGGATGAAGGGGCAGGAATGGAAATGGTGAATGGTGAATGGTGAATGGTGAATGGTGAAGAATAACAGTGGTTTAACAATTGCAAACCCGCTATTCGCCATTCACTGATCACTACTCGCCGTCCAGCGGCTCGACCCCCACCGGCTGGCCATCGCGCCCGAGCCGTATCTTTTCCACCTTGTCCTCGGCGGCTTTCAACAGCGCGTCGCAATGCTTTTTCAGGGCTTCGCCGCGCTCATAGATGCGGATCGACTGGTCGAGAGGCACGTCGCCGCGCTCAAGATCCTCCACGATGCGTTCCAATTGTTCCAGCGCCTGCTCGAAGCTCATCGCGGCGATATCGGCATTGGCGTTTTCGTCGGCCATGATTCACCCTTTCATCAGGCGCGTAATATGTGCTGCGGCGGATTGAGACAAGCCCAGAAGATCATAGCCGCCTTCGAGCACGCTGACGAGACGGTTGCCGCAAAAACGCTCCGCCCGGTCCATGAGCTTGCCCGTCGCCCAGTCGAAATCGGCTTCGTCCAGATTGATCTCGGCCAAGGGGTCGCGGCGGTGCGCGTCGAAGCCGGCGGAGACGATGATGAGGTCCGGACGGAAATCGTCGAGTGCGGGCAGGACGCGGCTGGTAAACGCCTCGCGGAATTCGCAGCTGCCGTCACCGGCCAGGAGCGGCGCGTTGACGATATTGCCGGCGCCGGTCTCGTGCCTGCCGCCGGTGCCGGGGAAAAGCGGCATCTGGTGCGTCGAGCAATAGAGCACGGTCGGGTCGGCCTTAAAAATATCCTGCGTGCCGTTGCCGTGATGCACGTCCCAATCGACGATGGCGACGCGCTCGGCGCCATGCCTGCGCTGCGCGTGGCGGGCGGCGACGGCGGCCGTGTTGAAGAGGCAGAAGCCCATGGCCCGCTCGCGCTCGGCATGGTGGCCGGGCGGGCGGGCGGCGACGAACGCATTGTCCGCCTGCCCCTCGAACACGGCATCAACGGCGGCATTGGCCGCGCCGATGGCCGTAAGCGCCGCCTCCCAGCTTTTCGTGCTCAGCACCGTATCCTCGTCGATGCGGGCAAGCGGCGGCGGTCCCTCCCCTTCTACCGGCTCGGGAATGGCAGCGCGGATGCGCTCCACGAAGCTTTCCGGGTGGACGGAGAGAATCGCCGCCTCATCCCCCATCGGCGCCTCGACGCGGTCGAGCCGATAGAACTCCTCGCCTTCGAGCACGCTATGCAGCGCGCGCAGACGATCCGGCCGCTCGGGATGGCCGCGCGGGGTCAGATGTTCGAGATAGATGGAATGCCAGTAAAGCCGTGTGGTCATGAAAGTTATGTAGGGCATTTTTCGCTGAAATAGAAATGCCCTATCTACCATCAAAGGTAATCAGCGAAAAAGAAAGGCGGCTCGATTCAGCCGCCTTTGGCATAATTATGGGCGGGACGCGCGAACATTGGATGATCTCCGCGCCTCAACCAGCTCATCACCTGAATCAGGTGCGATATCAGGCGCACGGTCGAGGATTGCAAGCGCTGCATCTACATTGCCGCCTGCCGCCCGCTTTTTCAAATTCATGATAGCGCGTCGATGGCCGATGCCATCAGCGATAAATGTAGAAAACAGCTGGTTGAGTGAGACATTGTCCTCCGCCGCTGCTCGTTTTGCTTCTTCCATGACATGATCTGCTATTCTGAGAGGATAGGTACTCATGTTGGCTGTCTCCTTCTCGCCAGTTCTGCCACAAAATCTCCGGCTCTCATGACAGACAGGCCGAATGCCCTTACGGCTGGATGCCGAAAATGCCTGTCATTGCTCACGATGACCGTCGCGCCGGCCGTTAAAGCACATTCTATGTAGATGTCATCCTTCGGATCGGCCAAGAACGGCTTGAAACGAAACCAAGGGGAAACGAGACGAGCCTTGCTGAAAACCGCATCCAGCACAGTGTCAATCTCGTCCTGACTTACCCAGGGATCACCGCCAAGAACGCCTTTTCGTTTCAGAACGTCCTCGTATTCCAAGGCCACGGCTGGCGACACGGCAAAGGCAATATCGCCAACAAGCATTTCCCGCAAAAGCAGGTGCGACGCCCCTCTTGACGAGCGCAAAGCCGAAAGCACAACATTAGCATCGACGACAATCATGGCGTTATTATGATATCGTATATGATATCACGTCAAGCGCTAGCCGATTGCCTCTTCACCAGCAGCCCCTCCAGCAGCGATCTGAACACCGCGACAACCTTCCGCGACGTCGCTTCCGGGTCATCGGAATTGGCAATTGCTTGCGAGGCCTGGCTGCTGGCGCCGTTGATGAGGCGTGCTACGAGCCATGGGTCGAGGCCGGGCTTCACCACCCCCTCCTCCTGCAAGAGCTTGAGGCTATCTGCCATCGAGGCGGTGCAGGTGTTGGCGTTCGGCCATTGCGAGGGGTCGCCCAGCACGGCGGGCCCGTCGCGGAACATGATGCGCTGGATTTCCGGCTCCAGCGCCATCTCGATATAGCTCGTGCATTCCTCGACGAAGCTCTCCCAGCGCGTCGGTGCATTCTTGGCCATTTCGTGCACCCGCGCCGACATCTCGGTGTCGATTTCGGCGATGACAGCCTGGAGCAGGCCCTTCTTGTCGCCGAAATGATGGTAGAGCGCGCCCCGCGTCAGGCCGGCGGCGGCGGTGAAATCATCCATGGACGCCTCCGCATAGCCGACCGTGCCGAACGCCTCGCGCGCGGCGCCGAGCAGCTTGGCGCGCGTTTCGGCAATCATTTCCCTGCGCGGCTTGTGAGCCATTTCATCTCCCTTTCCATACATCGCGTATATTAATTGACATACGCTGCGTATGCAATTATCTATTCTCATACGCTACGTATGTAAGTGGCGCTTCCCCGATTCTTCAGGAGCTACCGATGTCCAATCCTTATAGCGAAATCTTCCGGGCGCCAGGCGCCAAAGGGTTCGCCGCCGCAGGGTTCTTCGCCCGGCTGCCCATCGCCATGGCGCCCATCGGCATTGTCGCCATGCTGTCGCAGACCCATGGCGAATACTGGCTTGCTGGCGCCGTATCCGCCACTTTTGCGCTGACCAATGCCCTCCTCGCGCCGCAAATTTCCCGGCTGGTGGACCGTGCAGGCCAAGCCAAAGTGCTGGCGCCGGCGACGGCCGTTGCCGTCGCCGCGTTTACCTTGCTGCTCCTTGCCACGCATTTGCGCTGGCCGATATGGACGCTTTTCGTCTCCGCATTCTTCGCCGCCGCCATGCCGAGCATTCCGGCGATGTTGCGGGCGCGATGGACGGAGCTCTTCCGGGACCGGCCCGAGCTCAACACCGCCTTCGCTTTCGAATCGGCGGCAGATGAGCTGGTCTATATTTCCGGCGCGTCGCTTTCGGTGGGGCTGAGCGTCTCGCTCTTTCCCGAGGCGGGCATGCTGGCTAGCACGCTGTTCCTCGCCTTCGGCTCCATTGCCTTCATTCTGCAGCGCTCGACAGAACCCAAGGTGCGGCCCGTCACGCATGATGCGACCGGCTCCGCCATTCGCCTGCGTCCGGTGCAGATCATCACCTTCGCGCTCATCTTCGTCGGCGCGACCTTCGCGACCGCCGAAGTCAGCACGGTCGCGATCACCAAAGCGCTCGGCCATCCCGACGCGGCGAGCCTCGTCATCGGGGTCTATGCCGTGGGCTCCTTTGTCGTTGGCCTTCTCGTCGGAGCGCTGAAACTCACCATGCCGCTGCAAAGGCAGCTCGCCATCGCCATCGGCATCATCGCGCTGACGACGCTGCCGCTGTTGATGGAGCATACGGTGGCAACGCTAGCGCTCGCCGTCTTCGTCAGCGGCATCGCGATCTCCCCCACCTTCATCACCGCCTTCGGCCTTATCGAACGCCGCGTGCCCGAGGCCATGCTGACGGAAGGCGTGACCTGGGTCATGACCGGCATCGGCATCGGCATGGCGCTCGGCTCATTCGTCACCGGCTGGGTGGTCGACGTCTTCGGCGCGCAGAACGGCTTCTGGGTGTCGGTGGCCTCGGGCGTGATTGCGCTCGCGACCGTGCTGCTGGGGCAGAAGACGCTGGCGGGAGAGCGGGGACGGACGGAGGCTGTGGCGGCGGTGGCGGGGTGAGGCGACGCCCTCCTTCCCCCTTGCGGGGATTGAGGAGCGTTCGGCCGCAGGCCGAGGAAAAGCCAACGATTTGGCTTTTCCAGCGACGAACCCCGCGTAGCGGGCGGATGGAGGTGGTGACGTCGCACTTCTGCTTGAGACCTTGGCGGAACGTCACCACCCCCACCCGTCCGCTAACGCGGCCACCCTCCCCGCAAGGGGGAGGGAGGGCGCGAGCCCGCAAAAGTCGGCGCCAAGCTTACAAAATCTCCGTCTTCACGATCTTTATCCCGAACCCCTCCAGCCCGACATAATGCCGCTCACGTGACGCCAGAAGCCGGATGGAGGTAATCCCAAGATCCTTCAATATCTGCGCGCCGAGGCCGATCTGGCGCCATTCTTCCTCGCGGGCGCGGGCTTCGGCGTGGGATTCACGGTCGGCGGGGATGGCGTCGCGGGCGCGGGCGTCGCTGACCGCCTCGCGGACGCCGACAGAGCCCTGCCGCAGATAGACCAGCACGCCGCGCTTCGCCTCGGCCATGCGCTTCAGGATCGCGTCGAGGCTGCAGACGCCGCCGAACACATCCGACAGCACATCCTCGCGCTGGAGGCGCACGGAGACGTCCTCGCCGTCTCTGATATCGCCGAAGACGATGGCGACGTGCTGCATCGGCTCCCAGGGCAATTGATAGGTATAGGCTTTGGCGGGGCCGGCGGAGGTTTCGACCGGCGCCTCGTTCACCCGCTCGACCAGCGTTTCCTTGCGCTGGCGATAGGCGATCAAATCCGCGACCGTGACGGTCTGGAGTTTGTGCTCTTCGGCGAATGCGGCGATCTGCGGCCCGCGCATGACGGAGCCGTCATCATTGACCAATTCGCAGATGACGCCGATGGGCGGCAGGCCCGCGAGCTTGCACAGGTCGACAGCCGCTTCCGTGTGCCCGGAGCGCATCAACACCCCGCCCTCGCGCGCGACGAGCGGGAAGATGTGGCCGGGACGGACGAAATCGGCGGCGCCCGCATTGGGGTTGGCGAGGTTGCGCACCGTCAGCGTGCGGTCGTCGGCGGAGATGCCTGTCGTGGTGCCGTGACGGTAATCGACGGTGACGGTGAAGGCCGTCGTATGGGCGGATTCATTGTCCGCCACCATGGGCGTCAGGTTCAGGCGCTTGGCCTCCTCGCGCGGCATGGGGGTGCAGACGATGCCGGAGGTGTGGCGGACGATGAAGGCCATCTTCTCCGGCGTGCAATGCACCGCCGCGACGATCAAATCGCCCTCATTCTCGCGGCCGTCGTCATCGGTGACGACAACGATCTCCCCACGCTCGAAGGCGCGGATGGCATCGACGGTGCGTTTTTGGTCGAAGGTCATTCAGCAATCCTTACAGTTCAATTGAAATGCTGCCTTGGCGGTAACCCGTCTCGCCGTCATTCTCGGGCTTGTCCCGAGAATCTGCGACGAGGAAAGGAAAAGCGATTACCGTCCTGAAAATCGTACCGTTGTAGATTCTCGGGACAAGCCCGAGAATGACGTCAGGCGAACCATTCACCCCTTCCCCGTCTGCCCCCGATGCCTCAGATAATGGTCCGCAATGGCGCAGGCGACCATGGCCTCGCCGATGGGAACGGCGCGGATGCCGACGCAGGGGTCGTGGCGGCCCTTGGTCATCACGTCCACCTCATGGCCGTCCTTGTCGATGGAGCGGCGCGGGGTGAGGATCGAGGATGTCGGCTTCACCGCGAAACGCGCGACGACGGGCGCGCCGGTGGCGATGCCGCCCAGAATGCCGCCCGCATGGTTGGAGAGGAAGACGGGCTTGCCATCCGGGCCGATGCGCATTTCATCGGCATTTTCCTCGCCGGTCAGCCGCGCGGCCTCGAAGCCATTGCCGATTTCGACGCCTTTGACGGCGTTGATCGACATCAGATAGCTGGCGATGTCCTGATCGAGCTTGGCATAGATCGGCGCGCCCAGACCTGCCGGAACGCCTTCGGCGACGATCTCGATAATGGCGCCCACGGACGAGCCCGCCTTGCGCAGGCCATCGAGATATTCGGCGAAGATTTCCACCGAGCCGGCGTCGGGGGTGAAGAAGGGGTTGTTGTCGACTTGCGCCCAGTCCCAGCGGGTGCGGTCGATGTCATGCACGCCCATCGCCACCAGCGCGCCGCGCACGGTCAGGCCCGGCACGACCTTACGCGCGATGGCGCCTGCGGCGACCCGTGCGGCGGTTTCACGCGCCGAGGAGCGCCCGCCGCCGCGATAGTCGCGGATGCCGTATTTGACGTCATAGGTATAGTCGGCATGGCCGGGGCGGTATTGGCGGGCGATATCGCCATAATCCTTGGAACGCTGGTCGGTGTTCTCCATCATCATCGAGATCGGCGTGCCGGTCGTCACCATGGTCACGCCGTCATCTTCGATGAGCACGCCCGAGAGCACGCGCACCTGATCCGGCTCGCGGCGCTGGGTGGTGTATTTCGACTGGCCGGGCTTGCGCTTGTCCAGATAGGACTGGATCTCTGCTTCGGTGAAGCGGATGCCGGGCGGGCAGCCATCGACGACGCAGCCCAGCGCGGGACCATGGCTCTCACCCCAGGTGGTGACGCGAAACAGATGGCCGAACGTATTGTGAGACATGAATTTCCTCAGGAGCCCCCGAGCCGGGCAATAACAGCGCAGGTTTTATGGGGGATTCGCGCGCCGGTCAAATCGCGCGGGCCAATTTGGCCGCAATTGTGTCGGAACGCGCGATTCAGTGCATTTCCTGCCTAAAAAATTCCTTAATACAAGTTTTTCCGATAATTATTTTGACATAATCCGCCGTCTATTCTTCACTTCGGCTCGTTGGATTCTTATCGGGGAAGACCGCCATGCAGATTTTCATCGCCCTGCTTTTTGTGTTCGTATCGCTTTTTTCGACGATCGCCATGGCGGATGACGCCCAGGGCAAGATCACGCATATCGACGAGGAGAGCAACACGATCACGCTCGATGACGGCAATGTCTACAAGCTGCCGGGCGAGTTCGACTACAGCGCCATCAACGAGGGCATGAAGGTCGCGCTGTCCTACGATGTCGTCGATAAGGACCGGTTCATTACGGATATCGAAGAGACGGAATAGCTAAATCCACGTCAGCTTGCCCTCCTCCAGCCGCAGCAGACGGTCCTGCGGGATGGAGAGGTTGGCGGCTTCGTGGCCGTCCATTTTCTCGATGAGATAAAACAGCGTGCGGATGCAGCCACCATGGGTGACGCAGACGGTGGGCTGCTTCACGCTTTCCAGCCAATCACCGATGCGCCCGGCCAGCACCATGTAGCTTTCAGCACCCTCGCCGGGGGGCACGAAATTCCACTTGTCGCGGGCGCGCGCCTCGACCAGATCGCTCCGCTCGGCGGCGATGTCTTCGAGCATATAGCCCTGCCAGTCGCCGAAATTGACTTCCATCAATTGCGGATCGGTGCGGAAGGCATAAGGGTCCAGCCCCATACGGGCGCGGATGCGCTCCATGGTCTCGCGGGTGCGCCGGAGCGGGCTGGCGACGAAATCGAAACCGGCACCCGTGCCGATCAGCGATTTCAGCATGTCGCCATTGCGGTCGGCCTGCGCGCGGCCATGGGCGTTGATATCGATATCGATCTGCCCCTGGATGCGTTGCGACACGTTCCAGTCCGTCTCGCCGTGACGCGAGAAGTAAATGATGTCCCGTATCACAGCGAATATAATCCCGATTAATCTTTGACGACGGAGATATCAGGCGCGTCAACGGCCTTCATGCCGACGACATGATAGCCCGAATCGGCGTGGTGCACCTCGCCCGTCACCGAGCGTGAGAGGTCGGAGAGGAAATAGAGACCGACATCGCCCACTTCCTCGATGGTGACGGTGCGGCGCAGCGGCGCGTTATACTCGTTCCATTTGAGGATATAGCGGAAATCGCCGATACCCGAAGCGGCGAGCGTCTTGATCGGGCCGGCGGAGATGGCGTTGACGCGGATGTTCTGCGGGCCGAGATCGACGGCGAGATATTTGACGCTCGCCTCCAGCGCGGCCTTGGCGACGCCCATGACGTTGTAGTTGGGCATTACCTTCTCGGCGCCGTAATAGGTCAGCGTCAGGATCGAGCCGCCATCGGTCATCAGCTTCTCGGCGCGCTTGGCGATGGCCGTCAGCGAATAGACCGAGATCAGCATCGTCTTGGAGAAATTGGCTTCGGACGTATCGACATAGCGCCCCGTCAGCTCGTCCTTGTCGGAAAAGCCGATGGCATGGACGACGAAATCGAGCTTGCCCCATTTCTTTTCGAGCGTCTCGAAGACGGCGTCGATGGTGGCGGCGTCGGCGACATCGCAATGGCCGCAGACGAAAGCGCCCAGCTCCTCGGCCAGCGGCTCCACGCGCTTCTTCAGCGCCTCGCCCTGATAGGTGAACGCAAGCTCCGCCCCCGCCTCATGGGCGGCCTTGGCGATGCCCCATGCGATGGAACGGTTGTTCGCGACGCCAAGGATAAGGCCGCGTTTCCCCTGCAACAAACCAGATTTGGCGGTCATTACCCGACCCTCGTCAAAATTGTTCTGAAGCGACACAGAGCAAGCCCAGGAAAAGTGCGAAGCGGTTTTCCGTCCGGACTTGCGCATAAACCTAGCGCCGTATTGCATAGCCGCGCGCGGGCTTCAAGCAAGAGCGGGCGAAAAAGGCGGGATTAATCAGAAACTTGATATATCGGGGTGTAACTTGGGGCTTCCCCTCCCCCTTGCGGGGAGGGTGGCCCGTAGGGCCGGGTGGGGGTGGTGACGTTTACACCATATTCTCCAACAAAAGCGCAAACGTCACCACCCCCATCCGTCTGCTCCGCAGACACCTTCCCCGCAAGGGGGGAAGGAAGGAGCGAGCCGTTAAGCCGCCCGCTGCCTCTCCATCAGCGCCTCCAGCTCCGGGTCGCCGCCGTCAGGCAGCATGATGCGGACGTGGACGAAAAGATCGGCGCGTTCGCCTGCCTTCTGCGGCAGGCCCTTGCCTTTCAGGCGCAGCACGCGATCGGAACTTGACCACGCAGGCACCTTCACCGCCACGCGGCCATCGAGCGTTTCCACCTCGATGCGCGCGCCCAGCACGGCGTCCGCCAGCGACACCGGCAGGTCGAGATGCAGATCGCGGCCTTTCAACTCGAAGCGCGGGTGCTGCCTCAAATGGATCGTCACCAGCGCGTCGCCGGGCGCGCCGCCCGGCATCGGCTCGCCCTGCCCTTTCAGGCGGATGGTCTGGCCCTCCTCGACATATTTCGGCAGCTTGATCGCCAGCCGCTTGCCGTTCGGGAAAACCGCCTCGACCTTCTCCGCGCCCGCGGCCTGTTCCAGCGATATGTCGATGGACGCCGAGAGATCCGCGCCCTTGGCCGGTCTGCCACGCGCCCGCGCACCCGCCGCGCCGCCGCCGAAGAGGTCATTCAATATGTCCTCCGCGCCGCCAAAACCGCCCTGGCCGAAGCCCCCGCCCGGCCCGGTGCGGAACTCGAAATGCGTGTTCTGGCCAGCGCCTGCCCCTGCCCGGCGCGCGAAATCGGCAAAGGGATCGCCGCCGGGATGATAACCCTGGAAGCCCTGGAATGCCGGCTTGCCCTCGGCATCGATCTCGCCACGGTCGAACTGCGCCCGGCGTTCCTTGTCGGAGAGGATGTCATAGGCTTGGCTCGCCTCGGCAAAGCGCTCCTTCGCCTTTGGATCATCCGGGTTCTGGTCGGGATGATATTTCTTGGCGAGCTTGCGGTATGCCGATTTTATCTCTTCGGGCTTCGCCGTTTTGGCGACGCCCAGCACGCTATAGGGATCGCGCATATTGTTCCTCGTTGCGGAAGGAGATCAGAAATTCGAAGTAGATATGCGTATTGACCGGTGAAACTTCCAGATTTCTCCAGAAAATCCGCCGCTTAGCTGATGCAAGCGGAGCCAAGCGCCTCAAATCGGCGCGAAGGATTTCAGCATCCACGCGCCGTCCTTTTCGAGGCAGGTCTCGCCCTTATAGATCGAAACGCCGTCGAACGCCTCGCGCGAGGTCTGAAAGCGGCGGCAGAGGCCGGTCTCGTTCTTCGTCTCCGCCACGGTCGTGATGGTGCCCTGGCTGCCCGTCTCCGGATTGGCCCAGGGAATGGGCGTCTCGCCCCATTTGCGGAAATCGAGCGCCGAGACGACGTTGCGCACCGTGGCCTGGTCGGAGAGCTTGCCCTTGTCGGTCTCGGCCTGTTGCGCAGCAGGGACGGAGCCGGTAATGGTCGCACTATCGGGAACGGCGCTCTCGATGCTGAACCCCTTCATGGCGCAGCCGGCAAGGACGCCAAGCGTCAACACCGCCGAGAGGCGATAAAGACAAGCTGCGGAGACTCGAGTGGGGCGCGCATTCCTTAATGCCAATGCCTTTCCCTTTTGCTGATATCGACGAGGCGAAATTATGGGCGACACGGAGTTAACAAGCGGTGACTTTACTGAGGCGCAAGAGCCGTTTCAACTCTTCGCCCAGTGGCTTTCCGACGCGACGAAATCCGAACCCAACGATGCCAACGCTCTGGCGCTGGCAAGCGTGGACGAAAACGGCATGCCGAACGTCAGAATGGTGCTTTTGAAGGGCTTTGACGAGCAGGGCTTCGTTTTTTACACAAATTATGAAAGCCAGAAAGGGCGCGAGATTCTGGGCCAGCAGAAGGCCGCCATGTGCTTCCACTGGAAATCGCTGCGCCGGCAGGTGCGCGTGCGGGGGCCCGTCGAACCGGTGAGCGATTCGGAGGCCGACGCCTATTACGCCTCGCGCCCGCGCGGCAGCCGCATTGGCGCATGGGCCTCGAAACAGTCGCGTCCGCTCGAAAGCCGTTTCGCCCTGGAAAAGGCCGTCGCCGAGTATACGGCGCGCTATGCCATCGGCGAAATCCCCCGCCCGCCGCACTGGTCCGGCTTCCGGCTCAAGCCCGTTTCCATCGAGTTCTGGCACGACCGCCCCTTCCGCCTTCACGACCGGGTGGTGTTTACGCGCGAAACACCGGAGGGGGGATGGGAGAAGACCCGGCTTTATCCGTAAGTGTATTGCGATTTGCATTACATTCGGGTATGGTATGCGCACCATAGGAGTGTAACATGGCCAACATAGCCCAGAGGAAGGAAACGCCCGTCTCCATGCGGTTTCGCGACGATGATCTGTCTATCATCGATCGCGGCGCGGAACTGCGCGGTCTATCGCGCACTGAATTCGTGCGCCAGGCAGCTTTGCAGGAGGCGCAACTGGCGATCTTGAACGAAACTGTCATCCGGCTTTCCCCGGACGATTACGATGCCTTCCTTAAAATGATTTCGGCTCCAACCACCCCTCCCTCACCAAAAGCAGTCGAGCGGCTCCGCCGTTCAGCACCGTGGGAGCAGTAGATTGCGGGTCACGCTTTCAGGCATTGAACCGCTGGACGACACACACCGGCTTGATGCTTTCGACTGCGGCAAACCAGCACTCAATACGTGGCTTGTCAACTTTGCCAGATCCAACCAGACTCGCGGCTTTACACGTGTTCTTGTCGTTCACGATCGCGGAGAAGTAGTCGGTTATTATGGGCTGGCGCCTACGGCGATCCCATCGAAGGCCGTGCCGCGCGCCATCCGAACCGGGCGCGCACCAGACCCAATCCCTTGCCTTCTGATTGGACAGCTCGCTGTCGACCGGCGATATGCGGGCCAAGGGATCGGTAGTGGATTGGTCAGGGATGCGCTGCGAAGGTGTATCGCCGGAGCAGATATCGTTGGCGGTCGTGCCGTCGTCGTCAGGGCGCTCGACACCGAAGCCGAGCACTATTGGCGGGGCTGGGATTTCATCCCTGCATCTGACACCCCATCGATCCTCATGAGGTCCATTCAGGATATCCGCCTCTTGCTGATGGGTGAGCAAGATGGTGAACGGTGAGATAGCGCCTGGGCTAGGTGTTCGCCCCTAAACCACCGGCTTCACCGCCACCCAAAGCCCGCCCAGAACCAGCCCGAGGAAGATCAGCCAGCCGACCATATTGTTAGACTTGAACAGCCGCAGGCATTGGTCCGGGTTGTCGATGTCGAGCGTGACGATCTGGCGATACATATGCGCGCCCGCGGCGAAGAGGCCGGCGACAGCGGGGAAAGGCACATCGGCGGTGGCGAAGGCGGCGAGGAAGAGGGCCAGCGCGCTGCCATAGAGCGCGAAGAGCGCCTCCTTCGTCCTGGCGCCGAAGAGGCGGGCGGTGGAGCGGACGCCGACCAGCGCGTCGTCCTCCTTGTCCTGATGGGCGTAGATGGTGTCGTAGCCGATGGTCCAGAGGATTGCCCCGGCGTAGAGTAGCAGCGGCGGAAGTGCGAGACTGCCCTGGTCCGCCGCCCAGCCCATCAGCGCGCCCCATGAAAAGGCCAGCCCCAGCACTAATTGCGGCCAGTCGGTGATCCGCTTCATGAAGGGATAGGCCGCGACGATAATGAGGGAGGCGAAGCCGAGGAGGATCGAGAACAGATTGAACTGCAGCACCACGGCGAGGCCGACCAGCGCCTGCAGGACGAGGAAGATCTTTGCCTGCGCACGTGTCACTTGTCCGGAAGGAAGGGGCCGTGAGCGGGTGCGCGCCACCTTGTCGTCGATGTCCTGATCGACGAGATCGTTATAGGTGCAGCCCGCGCCGCGCATGGTGATGGCGCCGATGAGGAAAAGCAGCAAATGCCATGGCGAGGGGATGAGCGCCCATATGTCTTCGCCGGGATGCGCACCCGCCGCCGCAACCAGCGCCACCGACCACCCGCAGGGCCAGAGCAGCAATTGCCAGCCGATGGGCCTGTCCCAGCGGGCCAATTGCGCATAGGGCCAAAGCCATCGTGGCAGCGCCCGGTAGACCCAATGGCCTGATGGCGCGTCCATGACGCGGCCTTGTGCATTGCGCGACTGAATCGTTCCGTGTAGTTCGGGCTGCGCCATGGCCGTTTCCCTTCAATTCCGGTCATGTCCTATTCTTATCGTGTGAATGGAGCAAGGCCCATGAAAGTCCTGTTGATCGGCTCAGGCGGACGCGAACACGCGCTGGCCTGGAAAATTTCCGCCTCGCCAGTGCTCGATCAGCTCTATTGCGCGCCCGGCAATCCCGGCATCGCCGAGGTGGCGACCTGCGTGGCGCTCGATGCGGCCGACCATGCGGCGGTCGCGGCTTTCTGCAAGGAAGAGGGAATCGACCTCGTGGTCGTCGGCCCGGAAGCGCCGCTCGTCGCGGGCCTTGCGGACGATTTGCGCGCCGCCGGGATCAAGGTGTTCGGCCCGTCAAAGGCGGCGGCGCAGCTTGAGGGCTCCAAGGGCTTCACCAAGGATCTCTGCGCCCGCTTCAATATTCCGACCGGCGCTTATGGCCGCTTCAACAATGCGCCGAAGGCCAAGGCCTATATCCGCGAGAAAGGCGCGCCCATCGTCGTCAAGGCGGACGGGCTTGCGGCGGGCAAGGGCGTGGTCGTCGCCATGACGCTTCAGGACGCGCTCGATGCAGTGGATGCCTGTTTCGAGGGCGCGTTCGGCTCAGCGGGCGCGGAAGTGGTGGTAGAGGAATATCTCGACGGCGAGGAGGCGAGCTTCTTCTGCCTTTGCGACGGCAAGACCGCCCTCCCCCTCGGCACCGCGCAGGATCACAAGCGCGTCGGCGACGGCGACACGGGCGTCAACACCGGCGGCATGGGGGCCTATTCCCCCGCCCCTGTCATGACGCCTGACATCATCGAACGCACCATGCGCGAGCTCATCGAGCCGACCATGCGCGGCATGGCCGAGATCGGCGCGCCCTTCTCCGGCATTCTCTTCGCCGGGCTGATGATTACCAAGGATGGCCCTAAACTCATCGAATACAACACCCGCTTCGGCGATCCCGAATGCCAGGTTCTGATGATGCGGCTGAAGGACGATCTGCTCTTGCTTCTCAACGCCGCCGCCGATGGCCTGCTCGATCAGGTCTCGATCCGCTGGAACGACGATCCGGCGCTGACCGTGGTGATGGCCGCGAAAGGCTACCCCACCGCACCGGAAAAGGGCAGCGTGATCAAGGGCATCGAGGAAGCCGCGAAGCTGCCCGATGTGCAGATTTTCCACGCGGGCACGGCGATGAAGGATGGCCAGCTCGTCGCCAATGGCGGGCGGGTGCTCAATGTCACCGCCACGGGCAAGAGCGTGCTCGACGCGCAGGCGAAGGCTTATGCGGCGGTAAAGGCAATTGACTGGCCGGGCGGCTTCCACCGCTCCGACATCGGCTGGCGCGCGGTGGAACGGGAGAGGAAGTGAGGCGTATCGGAGGGCTGGTATGCTCAATCTTCCGAATGCAGGTCCTCAAACAATTCTTCAACAGAATCGAATTGCCTGAGACCGCCACGCTCCACTTCAGCGAGGGCATCCAATGTTTCCGCGTTTGCGCGCTCGGGAATAGCGACCTGCCGCATGATTTCCGCTGTCTGTTCATCTGCAGGAAAGAAGGACTCGATCACCAGCTCCGACAGCGTGATATCGACCGCCGTGCCGAAAACTGTCGTGGTGGAGATAAATGACAGCGTGCCCCTGCCGGTGGCGAGGACGAAGGGAACGGCGATGGCGTTGAGGGCTGTGTCCTCCCTGTAGGGCTTGGCGCCTGCCGGCACCGGGTAGGATTTGATCTCCTCGACAAGCGCCGCCAGCGCGGCATCGGGCAGATGGTCCATCTGCCGCTTGAGCCGTTCGATCACATGGGCGCGCCATTGGCGGTAATTGACGATGCGCGGGCCCAGCCCTTTCGGGTGGAGACTGAGGCGCAGGACATTGGCCGGGGGCAAGAGCAGTGTTTCATCCACGCCTTGGATAAGGAACTCGATGGCGCGGTTGGCGGAGATGAGGTTCCAGTGCCTGTCGACGGCGAGGGCCGGATGCGGCTCATGGCCCCTCAGAATGCGATCGACCGCCTCCCTTGCCGTTTTCAGGTCAGGATCATCGAGCGCCCGCTCGCGATAATGAGGCGCATAACCGGCGGCGAGCAGCAGGGCGTTTCGCTCACGCATGGGGATGGCGAGGTGCTCCGCCAGTAGCAGCACCATGTCCCGGCTCGGCTGCGAGCGGCCGGATTCCACGAAGCTTAGGTGGCGCTGGGAGATGCCGGCCTCGGATGCGAGGTCGAGCTGGCTCAAGCGCCTCTTGCGGCGCCAGGACTGGAGGAGATTTCCTGGTGATGCTGATGTCTGGTCCATGCGCAGACACTATCATGATCGCGCATGAATTCTATTACCTTAGATGTAATCGACTTGCCGCGCACCACCGGCGATATTCGGCTCGTTCAATCAAGCCGAAAGGAACACAATCATGACCGCCTATGCCGCCGCCCTCCTCCATAATGTCACCATGGGCCCCGGAATTATCGGATATCTGGAACAGATCGACGAGACCCTGAAGCCCTTCGGCGGACGCTATATCATCCACGGCGCGAAGAAGACCGTTCTGGAAGGCGAATGGCCCGCCGATCTGATCATGATCGCCTTTCCGGACATGGAGCATGCCCGCGCGTGGTACGCCTCCCCGGCCTATCAGAAGATCATGCACCTACGCACCGACAATTCGGAAGGCAGTGTCGTCCTGCTCGACGGTGTGGGCGAAGATCACAAGGCAACGGACATACTGGCGGGATAGGCCGCCGGGATTATTGACGTTTACGTAATAAGCCGATAGCTCTTCTCCGAGGCAGAAACTCGCCGGGCGCTCGCGTAGCGATCCGCCCGGCACCCCCCGGAGGAGATTTCATGTACCGCGCGCCTATCAAGGATATCGCCCATACGCTGAAACAGGTTGCGGGGCTGGAGGACGCGCTGGCGAGCCAGCGTTTCGGCGATCTCTCGGCCGATCTGGTCGATGCCATCCTGGAGGAAGCCGGGAAATTCGCGGAGGAGCGGATTGCGCCTTTGGCGGAAGCGGGTGACAAGCATGGGACGAAGCTAGAGAACGGCAACGTCACCACCGCGCCGGGCTGGAAAGAGCTCTATACCGACTGGGCGGCGGGCGGCTGGAATGCGCTGACGGGCGATGAGGCCTATGGCGGACAGGGGTTGCCGACCATGCTTTCCGTCGCCGTATCGGAGATGTGGAATTCCGGCTCCCTCGCCTTCGCGCTGGCGCCGACGCTGACCATGGGTGCGGTGGAGGCCTTGGAAAAGCACGCTTCCGATGAATTGAAGACGCTTTACCTGCCAAAGCTCATGTCAGGCGAATGGACCGGCACCATGAACCTGACCGAGCCGCAGGCAGGCTCCGACCTCGGCACACTCAAGGCCCGCGCGGTGCGCAATGGCGACGGCACCTATTCCATCTTCGGTCAGAAGATCTTCATCACCTATGGTGAGCACGACATGACGGACAATATCGTCCATCTGGTGCTGGCACGCCTGCCCGACGCCCCGGCGGGAACCAAGGGCATCTCGCTGTTCCTCGTGCCGAAATACATTCCCGATGCGGATGGCGCGCCGGGCAAGCGCAACGAAGTCTATTGCGCGGGGATCGAGCACAAGCTCGGCATCCACGCCTCCCCCACCTGCACCATGATCTATGGCGACGGCACCTCGGGCGAAGGCGCGAAGGGCTGGCTTATCGGCGAGGAGAATCGTGGCCTCGCCTGCATGTTCACAATGATGAACAATGCCCGCCTGCTCGTCGGCATCCAGGGCGTGGCGGTGGCCGAAGCGGCCTACCAGAAGGCGCTTGTCTTTGCCAGGGAGCGGCGGCAGGGCCGCGCGCCGGGTTTTAACGGCGAAGGCATGAGCCCGATCATTGAGCATCCCGATATCCAGCGCACGCTGCTGACCATGAAAGGCCTGACGCAAGCTGCCCGCGCCATCGCCTATGCCTGCGCCCACGCGCTCGACATGGCGCGCGTATCGGCAGGCGACGAGGCGCGCCATTGGGCCGACCGCGCCAGCCTGCTGACCCCGGTCGCCAAGGCTTTCGGCACGGATATCGGCGTCGAGGCAGCATCCCTCGGCATCCAGGTGCATGGCGGCATGGGCTTCATCGAGGAAACCGGCGCGGCGCGGCTCTTACGCGACGTGCGCATCACGCCGATCTATGAGGGCACGAATGGGATACAGGCCATCGATCTGGTGCAGCGGAAATTGCCACTCGGCAATGGCGAGCATGTGAAGGGCTATATCGCGGAGCTGCGGGCGATTGGGGATCAAGCGGGGTCGTCCAACCGCACGGAACTGGGTGAAACCGCCGCCTGCCTTTCTGCGGCGCTTGCCGATCTGGAAGAGGCGACGGCTTACCTGCAACAGGCGCTCACGCAAGGCCGGGTGACGGAGGCGCTTTGCGGCGCGACGCCTTATCTGCGGCTGTTCGGGCTGGCAGTGGGTGGCGCTTACCTTGCCAAGGGGGCGCTGGCGGGTGACGATGCGGGTCGCGCGGCGCTTTGCCGGTTTTATGCGGAGAATCTGCTGAATGAAACGGCGGCGTTGAAGGATCGCGTCGTCAATGGGGCCGGGAGCCTTATCAACGCAGGCGCGGCGTTGCAGGACTAAGGCCGTCCTTCCCCCTTGCGGGGAAGGTGCCCGCGTTAGCGGGCGGATGGGGGTGGTGACGTGTACGCCACTTTCTCCAGCAAAAGCACAAACGTCACCACCCCCATCCGTCTGCTCCGCAGACACCTTCCCCGCAAAGGGGGAAGGAGGGCGCAATGCCGCAACCGTCGCATTAAAGGAGAGAACTCCAGTGTCCGAACACATCATCATCGAACGGCAGGACGCGGTGCAGATCATCCGCATCACCCGCCCAGAGAAGAAAAACGCCCTCACCCGCGCCATGTATGCAGCCATGGCCGAGGCGCTGCGCAAGGGTGACGCGGACCATGCCATCCGTGTGCATGTGTTTTTCGGCGCTCCCGGCGCGTTTTCCGCCGGCAACGACATGCAGGATTTCATGGCGGCGGCGAGTGGGGGCAGCCTTGGCGCGGAGGTGCTCGATTTCCTGAACGCGCTTTCGACCGCGAAAAAGCCCATCGTCTCGGGCGTGGATGGCCTTGCCATCGGCATCGGCACGACGATCCATCTCCATTGCGACCTGACCTTCGCCACGCCGCAATCGGTTTTCCGCACGCCTTTCGTCGATCTGGGTCTGGTGCCGGAGGCGGGGTCGAGCCTGCTGGCGCCCCGTTTGATGGGCTATCAGAAGGCATTTGCGCTCCTGGCACTGGGCGAAGGATTTTCGGCAGAAGCGGCGAAAGAGGCCGGGATCGTGTATCGCATCGTTGAGGCGGAGGAACTTGAGTCGGCCACGCTCGAAGCCGCCCGCGCGGTTGCTGCCCGGCCTCCACAGGCGATGCAGATCGCCAAGGCGCTGCTGCGCGGGGCGGATGAGCCGGTCGGCGATCGCATCGCGCGGGAGGCGAAGCACTTTGCCGAGCGGCTGACTTCGCAAGAAGCGCGCGAGGCGGTGGCGGCGTTTTTGGCGAAGAAGAGGTGAAAATGAAACGTTGGCGGGACAATACCCCCCTCTGCCCTGCCGGGCATCTCCCCCTCAAGGGGGGAGATTAGCCTTCAACGATGAAGGCGCTTTATCTTGCGACGTTGATGATTGGCGAAAGCGGGTGTCACAGCCAATCTTCCCCCTTGAGGGGGAGATGTCCGGCAGGGCAGAGGGGGTGTGCCCACGCGCCACCTTCAAACGATCCTCAAATCTCTCTTGCAAATCACATAAGTCCATGCTTATCTGTCTTCCATGACAGACACTGACATATTCAGAGCCCTGGCCGACCCCACCCGCCGCGCGATCTTTGAGAAGCTTGCCGGGGGCAGCATGAATGCGAGTGCTTTGCGGGAGGGGATGGAGATCAGCCAGCCGGCGATGTCGCAGCATCTTTCGGTTCTGCGGAGCGCTCGGCTCGTGAAAGAACAGCGGCAGGGGCGTTTCGTGAATTACGAGGTCGACCCGCAAGGGCTGGCGTTCATCGCCGAGTGGCTGGCGAAATATCGCGCCTTCTGGCCGCAGCGCATCGAAGCGCTCAAGGTCTTGCTGAAGGATATGGATCAATGAGCGCAGAACAGGACAAAACAATCGAGATGGAATTCGAGATCGACGAGCCGCCGCAGAAGGTCTGGCGCGCGATCAGCATTCCCGAATTCCGGCAGAACTGGCTGCCCGATGGCGCGCTGGCCGATATGGAGGCGGCGAGCGTGACACAGGGCGAGGAAGTCAGCTACCGGATGCGGGAAACGAAAGCGCCCTTCACCGAAAGCCTCGTCACCTTCCGCATCGTCCCGAACGACGATGGCGGCACCTGCCTCAGGGTCATCCATGAATTGACCGGCATAAAGGGCAAGCGGATGGAACCGGCCGCGGCCAACAGCAACAGCCCGGCCCTCATGCTCGCCGCCTGACGCGGCAGGATATTAGCCGATATTTTCGAGAAAGATTGGAGTTCGCCCATGCGCGAAGCGATGCAACTCGTCCCTATGGTCGTGGAACAATCCTCAAGAGGGGAGCGGTCCTTCGACATCTATTCCCGTCTTCTGCGCGAAAGGATCATCTTCCTGAACGGGGAGGTGAACGACACAATTTCGGCGCTCGTCTGCGCGCAGCTGCTGTTTCTGGAAGCGGAGAATCCGACGAAGCCGATCCACCTCTATATCAATTCGCCCGGTGGCGTGGTGACCAGCGGCCTTGCCATGTACGACACCATGCGTCTCATCCGCGCGCCGGTGCATACGCTCTGCATGGGCACGGCGCGCTCAATGGGATCATTCCTACTGATGGCGGGCGAGCCCGGCCAGCGCGTCGCCCTGCCCAATGCGAGCATCCATATCCACCAGCCATTGGGTGGGTTTCAGGGGCAGGCATCCGACATCATGATCCATGCCGAGGAAGCGCTGAAGACGAAGCAGCGGATGACCCGGCTTTATGCCGAGCATTGCGGGCGTTCCTATGAAGAGTTCGAAAAGGCGATGGACCGGGACTTCTTCATGACGGCAGAAGAGGCTGTGGAATGGGGGCTGGTGGATCGGGTGTTGACGGTTCGGGAGGGATGAGTGGTCTCCCTCCCCTTGCGGGGAGGGTGGCCCGAAGGGCCGGGTGGGGGTGGTAACGTTTGCGCCACAGTCTTCGGAGCAAGCATAAACGTCACCACCCCCATCCGTCTGCGCCGCAGACACCTTCCCCGCAAGGGGGAAGGAGGGCGCTTCACCTCCGCGCGATAATCTCCGTCCCCGACACCACAAGCCGGACGCCGAGATTGCCGGTCTTGCGGCGGGCGAGGAAGCGGGGGCGGCGGCGGCGGGGCTCGTGCCCCTGGCGGCGCGGCTGCGGCTGGGCGACCCCGACCGGGCCCATGCTTTCCTCGAGCGGACGGGCGACGCCGTCTTCTTCCACCAGCATCATCGGCAGATTGAAGGCGGCGGACCAGGCGCGCCAGTCGGCGGCGACGTCATCCAGATCATGCGCCACCAGAAGCGGCACTGACAGTTGCGGGTCCGCGTGCATCAGTTCCAGCGTGACGGTGATCCCGCCGAACTCATCTTCCACCGCGCGGGCCGTGACGCCCTGAAACGCGCGGGCGGGCAGAGCGATGGACATGGGCACCCCGCTTTCCGGCAGAATGCGGCGGATCACCGCGCCGCGCTCGGTAATGGTGAAGGTGACATCACCCCCCTCATCCCGCGCGGTGTAAGTCGCCACCTGCGGAAAATGAAAAGGATCGAGCCGCAATTCGCGGCCTGCCCATACTGGCTTCAGCCCTTGGTTCATCATGTTTCTGTACGCCTCTGTCTCTCCTGAGAGCCGGTGTTCCGGTCTCCCTGTCGTCCCGGGGCCGGTTTTCCGGTCTCCCGTGTGTTGGGCCATTCATGGCCTCGTTGTGTGAGAGAATAGGCGCGGTTTATTACCGGCGCGCTTAATTAGTTCAGTTAAATTTTCCTGATTTCGCAGATGGTTAGCAGAATGAAACCATGAGTAAGGTTCTGGTAAGCATCAGGCGGGCCATTGCATTGAATTTGTTTATAAACTGCTGAAGAAAAACTTCTTCACAATTTTATTACACTTGTTCTAATGTCACAACGTCGAGAGCGGAAGCAGCAGGCGCCGGGAGCCAGCCCCGGCGCGCTGGCGGAGATGGGCTACGCCAGCGCAGGCGAGCGCCTCGCCCTCGAACGGAGTGAAAATGATGAGCATAACCATCAGGATCACGCTGACGATAAAGAAAACCCGCACGGGCTGGCAGGCTATCGTGCGGGTCCAATTCTTTATCTAACGCGAAAGAACAGGGGGAGAAATCTCCCTGTTCACTCCGGTAATCTATTTCACGTGGCGAAAAATTTCAAGACTGCAGGTGGTGAGTGTTCAAATCACCTTCCCAGGATTCATGATCCCCGCCGGATCGAATGCCGCCTTGATTTTCTTCATCAAGGCCAGCGCCACCGGGCTTTTGAAATGCACGAGCTCCTCGCGCTTCAGCTGGCCAATGCCGTGCTCGGCGGAGATGGAGCCACCATAGCGGGCGACGATGGTGTGGATGCGGTGGTTGACCTCGCCCCAGCGGGCGAGGAAGGCCCGCTTATCGGCGCCGACCGGCTGCGAGATGTTATAATGCAAGTTGCCGTCGCCCATATGGCCGAAGCAGACGATGCGCGCGCCTGGTATCATCTCCTCGACAGCCCTGCCCGCTTCCTCGATGAAAGCGGGGATGGAGGCGACGGGCACGGAGATGTCATGCTTGATCGACCCGCCCTCGGGCTTCTGCGCCCAAGACATCTCCTCGCGCATTTTCCAGAACATCTTTTCTTGAGCGACGCTTTCGGCGATCGCCGCGTCCTGAACCAGACCGGCCTCATAGGCTTCCGTCAGGATCGTCTCGAGGATAGCGCGGGCGTCGTCGGACGAGCGCGAGGAGGAAATGTCGATGAGCGCATACCAGTCATGCGGAGTTTCCAGCGGATCGCGCACGCCCTCGACATGGCGCACGGTGAACTCGACGCCGATGCGCGGCATCAGCTCGAAGCCGGTGAGCGCGGGCCCCGCATGTTCGGTCGCAAGGCCCAGCAGCTTCAGCGCATTATCGGGGTTTTTGAGGCCCGCATAGGCGACGCCCTTGCCCTTGGGCTGAGGATAAAGCTTCATGACGGCAGCGGTGATGACGCCGAGCGTGCCTTCCGCGCCTATGAAAAGGTCTTTCAGATCGTAGCCGGTGTTGTCCTTCTTCACATAGCGCAAATCGTTGAGGATCTCGCCCGTCGGCAGCACCACCTCCAGCCCGAGGCAGAGCTCACGCGTATTGCCATAGGCGAGCACCGCCGTGCCGCCCGCATTCGATGAAAGATTGCCGCCGATCTGGCAGGAGCCCTCCGCGCCGAGCGAGAGCGGGAAGAGCAGACCCACTTCCGCCGCCGCATCCTGCAGATTTTTCAGCACCACGCCTGCCTCCACCGTCGCAAGATGGCCTGCGGTGTCGATGGAGCGGATGCGGTTCATGCGCGACAGTGACAGGATGATGGCGCGGCCGCTGCCATCGGGCTGCTGCGCGCCGACAAGGCCGGTATTGCCGCCCTGCGGCACGATGGGCGTACCGGTTTCGGTGGCGAGCTTGAGGATGGCGGAGACTTCCTCCGCCGAGCCAGGGCGCAGCACCATCGCGGCTCGGCCGTGATAGAGGTCGCGCTGCTCGATGAGGTAGGGCGCGATGTCCTCAGGCGCTCGCAGCGCATTCTTTTCGCCGACAATGGCGGCGAAGCGGTCGAGAAGGGCGGAATCCGGGGTGGTGGGCTGGACGGTCATTGATAGTTACCTTCTCTTCGGCGCGTTGCATACCCCCCCTCTGCCCTGCCGGGCATCTCCCGCTTATGGGGGGAGATTGGCCGACAGGAGCGCAATCGCTCATTCTGCGATGTTGGCGATTGGTGCCGAACGTCAATGGAAGCGTAATTTCCACCCTTGAGGGGGAGATGCCCGGCAGGGCAGAGGGGGGTGATCGTATGGGCCTTCATCTAACAACTATTCTCTCGGCGCCGCCGCTCGAGCCAGGCGGTCGTTGATCGCCTCGCCCAGCCCGTCATGCGGGATGGGCTCGACGGCAATGATGCCCGCGCCCGTCGCGTCGAGACGCTTCATATAATCGAAAAGATGCACCGCCGCCTCGCGCAAGTCGCCCGCCTCGCTTAAGTTGAGGCGATGCGAGGCGCGGTCCGCGCCCTTGGCTCGCATGGGGCCGAAGGCGAGCAGCGCCTCGCCGGGTTCGATTTCGGTCACATCGAGGCGCATGACGGCGCGGGGGGCGTAGTGCGAGGCGAGCATGCCGGGGGCTTGGATGGCGGCGCGCTGGTCGAGGCGGTGCAGCGTTTTGCCGGTCAAGGCCTCGATCTCCTCAGCCGCCAGACCGCCGGGGCGGAGCAGCGAAATCACTTCGCCTTCGATCTTGACGATGGTGGATTCCAGCCCGACCGGGCATGGGCCCGCGTCGAGGATCATGTCCACCTTCGCGCCCAGATCGTCGGCGACGGCCTCGGCGCTCGTCGCGCTGATGCGGCCGGAGGTGTTGGCGCTGGGGGCGGCGAGCGGGCGGTCCAGCATGGCGATGATCTCGCCCGCAGCCCCGCGCGGCATGCGCACCGCCAGCGTGGAGAGCCCGGCTGTCACCAGCGGATGGACGGCAGCGTCTTGCTTGAGCGGCAGCACCAGCGTAAGCGGACCCGGCCAGAAGGCGTCGATCAGGCGGCGCGAGAAGGGATCGATTTCGACGAAGCGTTCCGCCATGGCGGCATCGGACACATGGCAGATCAGCGGATTGAAGCGCGGGCGGCCCTTGGCCTCGAAAATCTTCGCGACCCCCAGGCCGTTTGTGGCGTCGGCGGCGAGGCCGTAAACGGTCTCGGTGGGAATAGCGACAAGCCCGCCATCGCCCAAGATCCGCGCCGCGCGGGCGAGCGCCTCGTCATTTATGCTGGCTGTTTCAGGCACATCCATTCTCCTGTCGGCCATTTGCCTACACAAGGGCTTCGAGCAGCGCAAGAAAACAAGCGGGATCGTTAAAATGCTAGGGATCGCGGAGACGGGATCGAAACCGCTGAATGCTAGGAGTCACGGCATCATTCATGCGGGGAATGAACAATGTCATTTCGATTTATCGCACTGTTGGCGCTGACGCCTGCCTTCATCCCACCGGCCCATGCGGGCTCGATAGAGACCCCGACTCCTCCCCGGCAGGTCCGTTCCATCGAATATATCGGCTTTGACGGCGTGGACGCGCTCGGCAACCCGATCTGCCGGGTTTGCGAGGCAGACAAGGCAGCCGGAGAGGCAAGGCGCGCAGCGCTGGAAGCCCGGCGCCAGCGCGCGCGGGAGTATATGGTGCGGATGCAGGGGCAGAAGCCGGGGAGCGCCGTGGCACAGGGAGAGACCGAAAAGAGCGTGGATGCGATGCCGGTCGGCGCGCTGACGGATGAGATGCTGGGGGAGATGAAGCTGCGGACGGGGGCGGAATAGCGCCCCTCCTTCCCCCTTGCGGGGAAGGAGGGCGGGAGCCTTCACCCCGCGATCTTCGAAAAATCCGCCACTTTCCCCGTCGCCTCGCGGATGCGGGCGAGGAGAGCGAGGCGGTTGGCGCGGATTTTTTCGTTCTCGTCGTTCACGAGCACTTTTTCGAAGAAAGCATCGACCGGACCGCGCAGTTTGGCGAGGGCCAGCATGGCGCCCGAGAAATCTTCCGCTTCGATTGCCTGCGCCGCATCCCTTTCCGCCTCGCCGATGGCGGCGAAGAGCGTCCTTTCCTCTTCCTCCCGGAAAAGCGCGGGATCGACGGCTTCCGCCACCCGCGTGCCCTTCTTCTCCTCGGCGGCGAGGATATTGGCGGCGCGCTTGGTGCCGGCCAGCAGGTTCTTGCCGTCCTCGGTGTTGATGAAATAGATCAGCGCCTCGACCCGCCGGGCGATGAGCAAAAGGTTATCCGCGTCAGGCGACAGTACTGCGTCGATGGCGTCATGCCGCGCGCCTTCGTCCTTGAGATAGACCTTCAGACGGTCGTGGAAGAAGGATAAAAGATCGGTCGCTATATTCCACGCTCGGTCGTGACTTTGTTCGGCAAATTCTAAGGCTGACGTCCTGCTTGTCCATTTCTCGATAAGAGTGTTTTGGAAACCGGCGGTTACTGCTCCAACATTTTCTAAATCGCCCGCCTTTTCAACATGTGGTTTCAATTCCTTCAGCTTAAATTCTACGAAAAGCTGCGATACGGCGACAGCAAATAGGTGGAGGAGAGAGACCGTTTTTCCATCTGGAAATTTCCAAATCAGTTTTATCCCATTCTCCAGCACCACCCGGATTACACCCAACGCTGCACGGCGTAGCGCATAGGGGTCTTTCGAGCCAGTTGGCTTTTCATCGATGGCCCAGAAACCCGTGAGGGTGTCGAGCTTGTCCGCCAAGGCCACAGCAATCGATACCGGATCGCGCGGGACGCGGTCGCTGGGGCCGAGGGGCTTGTAATGCTCCTCAATGGCGGCGGCGACGGAGGAGTGCTCGCCCTGCAGGAGGGCATATTTGCGGCCCATGCCGCCCTGCAGTTCGGGGAACTCGCCGACGACTTCGGTCTGCAAATCCGCTTTCGCAAGCAGCGCGGCGCGTTCGGCCAAGTCCGGATCGGCGCCGACGATGGGGGCGATTTCGCGCGCGAGGCGGCGGATGCGTTCGACGCGCGCGCCTTGCGTGCCGAGCTTGGCATGGAAGGTGACATCGAGCGCATCCAGACGCGCCATGCGCTGGTCGAGCGGCTTTGTCAGATCGAGGCCGAGTTTCTCCGCCGAGGCTTTCAGCTTCTCTACATCAGGCAGATCGGCCTGGTCGGTTTTCCAGAAATAGAGCGCGTCGGACAGGCGGGCGCGGACGACCTTGCCATTGCCATAAGCGATTTCCTTGCCGCCATCCTTCGCCTCGATGTTGGAGACGAGGATGAAGCGGTTGGAGAGCACTTCGCTCTCGCCCTGCTTGCGGGTGACGAAGCATTTCTGGTTGGCGCGGATAGTGAGACGGATGACTTCGGGCGGGATCGCGAGGAATTCTTCCTCGAAGGTGCCCATCAGCACGACGGGCCATTCGACGAGGCCGGAGACTTCCTCCAGCAGCCCCTCGTCCTCGACCAGTTCGAGCCCGGAGGCGAAGGCGAGGTTGCGGGCGTCGTCAAGGATCATCTCCTTGCGACGGTCGGCGTCGAGCACGACCTTGGCCTTTTCCAGCTTCGTCACATAGTCATCGAAGCGGCGCACGGTGATCGGCTCGCCGTCGCTCATGAAGCGATGGCCATAGGTGACATTCCCGGAGCGGATGCCGTCAACGGCGAAATCGACCACCACCGGCTCCTCGGTCTCCGGGCCGAAGGTGCAGAGGATCGATTGCAGCGGGCGCACCCAGCGCAATGAGCCGGGCTTGGCGGAGGCCGCGCCCCAGCGCATGGATTTCGGCCAGGGGAAATCGCGGATCACCTGCGGGATCAGTTCGGCGATGATCTCTTCCGCCGCGCGACCCGGTTTGGTGATGTGGGCGACGTAGAAATCGCCCTTCTTCGGGTCGGTGTGGACATGGGCTTGCGAAACATCGGTGAGACCGGCCTTGCGCAGGAAGCCCTGTACCGCCGCTTCCGGAGCCGATACGGACGGGCCCTTGATGTCCTCGTGAACGTCCTTGGAGCGGATGGTGAGGCCCCTGATATCGAGCGCCAGCCGGCGCGGCGTCCAATATTCGCGCGCCGCCTCATAGGTCAGCCCCGCCTCGACAAGGCCGTCGGTGACGAGCTTCTTCAGATCGCCCGCAGCCTTTCTTTGCATGCGCGCGGGGATTTCCTCGGAGCGAAGTTCGAGCAACAAATCGGGCATCACGCAGCCTCGTTCTTATGGTTAAAGCCGCCCGCATCGGTCAGCAGGAACGCCTCGCCGCATTGGCGGGCGAGGTTGCGTACGCGCAGGATATAGTTCTGGCGCTCGGTGACGGAGATGACGCCGCGCGCGTCCATCAGGTTGAAGACGTGGGAGGCCTTGATGCATTGGTCATAGGCCGGGAAGACGCATTTGTGCAGCGACATCTCGCCGGTGAAGCCGGCCTTCAGAATGGCCGCGCATTCCTTTTCGGCGTCGATGAAGTGCTGGTGCAGCACATCCGTATTCGCCATCTCGAAATTGTAGCGGGAATATTCCTGCTCGGCCTGCAGGAAGACGTCGCCATAGGTGACCTTCTCGTCGCCTTCGAGGCCGTTGAAATTAAGGTCGTAGACATTATCGACGCCCTGCACATACATGGCGAGGCGCTCGAGCCCGTAGGTCAGCTCGCCCGAGACCGGCGCGCATTCGATGCCGCAGACCTGCTGAAAATAGGTGAATTGCGACACTTCCATGCCGTCGCACCAGCACTCCCAGCCAAGGCCCCAGGCGCCCAGCGTCGGGCTTTCCCAATCGTCCTCGACGAAGCGGATGTCGTGCAGCAGCGGATCGAGGCCGATGGCCTTGAGCGAGCCGAGATAGAGTTCCTGCAAGTTCGGCGGCGACGGCTTGATGATCACCTGATACTGGTAATAATGCTGGAGCCGATTGGGGTTCTCGCCATAACGGCCATCCTTGGGACGGCGCGAAGGCTGCACATAGGCCGCCTTCCAAGGCTTCGGCCCGAGCGAGCGCAGCGTCGTCGCCGGATGGAACGTGCCCGCGCCGACTTCCATGTCGTATGGCTGCAAAATCGCACAACCTCGCTCCGCCCAGTAGTTGTGAAGCGTCAGAATCAGCCCCTGGAAGGAGCGGGTCGGATGCATGTGATCGGGCAGATGGGTGGACACGGGCGGGCCTCGTGAAAAATCAGGATGCCACGTCCTAGTTTGTCAGACTTGCAGGGTCAAGCGGGAGTGACCGGCTGGTCATCCTCACGCGCTGCCTCTCACCCCCCTCTGCCCTGCCGGGCATCTCCCCCTCAAGGGGGGAGATTGGATGTCAGTTCCGCTTTCGCTAATCGCCAATGTTGCAGAATAAAGCGCCGCCATCAATGACGGCCAATCTCCCCCCTTGAGGGGGAGATGCCCGGCAGGGCAGAGGGGGGTGGGCGACGATTGCGTGCAACGCCGACCATAGCGCGCTGCATTTACTACCCCCACCCGACCCTTCGGGCCACCCTCCCCGCAAGGGGGAGGGAAAGGCGCTGCTTACTGCGGCTTCACCTCCGCCGCCTTGCGACCATCCTCCGCCGGCAGGCCGCTTTTCAGCTTGGCTTCGATCTTGGCGATTTCTTCCGGCTCGGGCTTGGAGGCCAGGGCGTGACGCCATTGGAACGTCGCCTCCAGCTTGCGGCCGGCGCGCCAGTAGGCGTCGCCCAGGTGATCGTTGATCGTCGCGTCCTCGGGGCGAAGCTTCACGGCCTTTTCCAGTTCCGTCACCGCCTCGTTATACCGGCCGAGCTTGTAATAGGCCCAGCCCAGCGAATCGACGATGTAGCCGTCCTGCGGGCGCAGCTCGACTGCCTTGCGGATCATGTCGAGCGCCTCATCGAGGTTCATGTTCATGTCCACCCAGGAATAGCCGAGATAGTTCAGCACCTGCGGCTGGTCGGGATAGAGCTTCAGCGCCTGCCGGAAATTCGGCTCCGCCTTGTCCCATTCCTTCAGGCGCTCATAGGCGATGCCGCGCTGGTAGAAGAGGCCCCAGTCCTCCTGCGTCGGTGTGCCGATCATCTTGACCGCCGCGTCATAGGTTTCGGCGGCCTTGCGGAAATTCTTCTGCTGCGCATAGACCGCGCCCAGCGCCAGATAGGAGCGCATATCGGTCTTGTCCTGGTCGACCAGCACTTTCAGATGCTGGATCGCCTCGTCGGTCTTGTCGGTTTCGGCGAGGTTGAGGCCCAGCTGCATTTCCGCATCGCGCCGGTAGACCGAATCCTTCGGCACCTTGGCGTAATATTCGATAGCCTTTTGCGGCTGCTGCAATTTGGCGGCGATATCGCCGAGCTGGAACAGCGTGGCGTCGTCATTCGGGCGCAGCGGCAGCGACATCTGGAGATAAAGCTTGGCGAAGGCCTCCGCGCCGCCGCGATTGATCGCGGTGCCGAGCGTATAGAGCACTTCTGCAGCCCCCTGCTGCGGCGTGGCGACGAGCGGCTTCAAGCGCTCGCCCCGCTCCAGCTTGGCGCGCAATTCGCTGAGCGCAAGCCGGCCCGAAAGCAGCTCCTGCGCCTGGTCGAGCAGCTCGATCGCGCCCTGCCGGTCGCCGCCGCGCGCCTTGAACGAGGCATAGGCCTCGACGACGCGCTCATAGGTGTCGGGCGCGGCGCCGCCGCCGGTGCGGTCGTCGAAGGCTTCCTGATAGAATTTGGCCGCGGCGGTCTTGTCACCTGCGGCGTCGGCCATCAGGGCGGAATTATAGGTCTTGAAGAGATTATACCATTCCGGCCCTTCCATCTTGTCGATGGCGGCAAGCGCATCCTTCGTCTTGCCGGTGCCGAAGGTGGCCCAGGCCGACATCAGGCCCGTGGAAAGGCGGTCCATATCCGATTGCAGCGAGAGCATCAGCAGCGGGCCGGCCTTGCGGTATTGCTTGCGGGAAATGGCGTCGATGGCGAGCGCCACGCGCGAGAAGCGCTCCACTTCCGGCACGTTCTTCAGCTCCTCGGCCAGCGGCAGCGCATCGCTGAACCGGCCATCGGTGAGAAGCGTTATGAGCAGGTCCTGCTTCATCGACTGGTTGGAGGGGTCGAAAGCCAGCGCCTGGCGGTAATAGGCGACGGCGGCGGAGAGATCATTGTCGCTCTCGGCGACCCGGCCCGCGAGATAGGCCCCGGCGAAGGAGCCGGTGCGGATGGGCGTCAGCGAATTGCCGGTTTTCGCCAGCGCGCCCGGCGCGGGCCATGCCATGCTGACGGTTGCGGCTAGAAGCAATCCATAGAGAGAACCGTAGATCGGGCTTCGCCGCATTCCGTTATTCCTTTTCGTTCGAATGTCTGCGTCCAGAATCCACCCCCTTCTGCCCTGCCGGGCATCTCCCCCGCAAGGGGGGAGATTGGCTGGCACTCCCCGCGGCGTTCATCCTACGACGCGAGCGATTGGCACCGAACGCCAATGAAGGCGAAATCTCCCCCCTTGAGGGGGAGATGCCCGGCAGGGCAGAGGGGGGTATTGTCCCGCTACCATTTCCATCATCAACCATGGCCTTTTTACAGCCACCGCGCAAGAAAGCTCAATTCACCCGGCTGATGCAGAAATCGATCACATCGAGCAGGGCATCCTTTTCCGCTGTCGCAGGAAGAGGCGCCAGCGCGTCGCGGGCGATTTCGCCGAAATGGCGGGCGCGCTGGACGGTATCGGCAATCGCGCCATAGCGCGTCATCAGGCCGATGGCTTTTTCCAGCGCGGCGTCGTCGCTCGCGCCGTCCTCGATGGCGTGTTTCCAGAAGGTGCGCTCCTCCGCCGTGCCCCGGCGATAGGAGAGGAGCAGCGGCATGGTGATCTTGCCCTCGCGGAAATCATCGCCGACATTCTTGCCGAGGTCCCGGGCGCTGCCGCCATAATCGAGCGCATCGTCGACGAGCTGGAAGGCGAGGCCGAGATTGAGGCCGTAGGAGCGCAGGGCCACCCGGTCGGCGCGCGGCGCACCGGCGATGATCGGGCCGACTTCCGCCGCCGCCGAAAACAGCGCCGCCGTCTTCGCCTTGATGACGGCGAGATATTCGTCTTCCGTCGTCTCCATGTTCTTGGCGGCGGCAAGCTGCATCACCTCGCCCTCCGCGATGATGGAAGCGGACGTCGCCAGCACGTCGAGAGCATCGAGCGAGCCGACATCGACCATCATCTTGAACGCCTGACCCAGCAGGAAGTCGCCGACGAGCACGCTTGCCTGGTTGCCCCAGATCATGCGGGCGGTGCTTTTGCCGCGGCGCAGATCGCTTTCGTCCACCACATCGTCATGGAGCAGCGTGGCGGTGTGCATGAACTCGACCGCGGTGGCGAGCTTGACATGCCCCTCGCCCTCATAGCCGCACATGCGGCTGCTTGCGAGCGTCATCATCGGACGCAGCCGCTTGCCGCCCGAGGAGATCAGATGGTTCGCCACTTCAGGGATCATCTCGACGTCCGACCCCGCCTTGGACAGGATCAGTTCGTTGACGCGGGCCATATCGGCCTTCGTCAGATCGATCAGCGGCTGGACCGATCCTTCGTGCTTTTTCTTCTCGTCGAGGCTCAGTACCACACCCAATGCCATACTCCCTGGAACGGCGTCCCGCTCCGGCCTATTAAATTCACATAATCTTATCCGAAAAGTCTGCAACTTTTTGCCGCCGCTGACCTTCGGTTCGGGATCATGCGCCCAAATTCGGCGCCACATTATTGGAGCGGGGCCCTATGCTCAAGCAACAAATGGGTTACATTCCGTCGCGCCCACAGTTGCCAACGCTTGTCCGACCCCTCATGTTATAGCCATGATCGAATTGATGCGAACCAATGATCTCGTCCTGATCTCCTTCGCCGAGGCGCTGCTGGCGGAGGCGGGGATTGCGCATTTCGTTGCCGATTCGAATATGAGCATCATCGAGGGGTCGCTCGGCGTGCTGCCGCGCCGCCTTATGGTGGACAAGGCGGAAGCCGAGCGCGCACGCCAGATTCTGGGCGATGCGGGCATCGGGCATGAATTGCGGCCGCTGGGATTGGCATGAGCGCCCTGCCGGAACAGAACAGCCCGTCCGCCGAGGACGCGGGCGAGACGCTCGACGCGTTTCATCGCGGCGCGTTCCATCTCGTCCAGCCGGCGATGAAGGGTCATCGGGCGGGGGTGGACGCGATGATCCTCGCCAGCGCCGTGCCGGACGGATTTTCCGGCAGGCTCGTTGATCTGGGCGCGGGTGCGGGCGCGGCGGGGCTGGCGGTGGCGGCGCGGTGCCCGGCCGCCCATGTGACGCTGGTGGAACGCTCCGCCTTCATGGCCGGTTTCGCCCTCAAGACGCTGGAGCATCCCCTCAATGCCGGGATTTCAACCCGTGCAACGCTCATCGAAGCCGATGTGACATTGACCGGGCGGGCGCGCAATGCCGCGGGCCTTGCCGACAACGCCTTCGACTTTGCCATCATGAACCCGCCCTTCAACGCCGAAGCCGACCGGCGCACGCCCGATGCGGTGAAGGCGGAGGCGCATGTCATGGGCAAGGACATGTTCGAGCAATGGATTCGGACCGCGGCGGCGATCGTAAAGCCCGGCGGCGGCATCGCCATCATCGCGCGGCCCCAGTCGATTGCGGATATGCTGGCCGCGCTTGCGGGCCGGTTCGGCGGCTTGACGCTGGTGCCGGTGCAGCCGCGCGCGGATGAAGCGGCCATCCGCATCGTCGTGCTGGGTGTCCGTGGCAGCCGCGCAAAGCTGACGCTCGCCCCCGCGCTGGTGCTGCACGGGCCGAGCGGACACGCGTTCACGGAACGCGCGGATGCGATTAATAACGGGCGAAAAGGGCTTTTATAACGGGTCCGATTTTGCGAAAAGCAGCGTACTCTCAAATTCAAGTCCGCTATTTTGCCAAGATTGGAATGCTTGATGATTGAAGCCAGCAACCTCAAACGCCCCGTCTCCGTCCTGCGCCAATTCCTCGACAGCGAAGCCGCCGGCGGCATCGTGCTGATGGGCGCGGCGGCGCTGGCGCTCATCGTCGCCAATTCGCCATGGGCCGAAACCTATTTTCACACGCTTCACGCCTATATCGGCGGTCTCAGCGTTCTGCATTGGGTCAACGACGCGCTGATGGTGATCTTCTTCCTGCTGGTCGGGCTGGAGATCAAGCGCGAGTTTCTGGACGGGCAATTGGCGAGCTGGTCGAACCGTATCCTTCCGGGCATCGCCGCGGCCGGGGGCGTGATCGTCCCGGCGCTGATCTTCGCCGCGCTCAACAGCGGCAATCCCGAGACGATCCGCGGCTGGGCGATCCCCTCGGCGACCGACATCGCCTTCGCGCTCGGCGTCATATCGCTGCTCGGTTCGCGCGTGCCTTCGAGCCTCAAGGTATTCCTGGCGACGCTGGCCATTCTCGATGACCTCGCGGCGGTAGTGATCATCGCGATCTTCTATACGGCCGATCTCTCGCTTGCCTATCTCGGCGCCGCCGCCGTCGCGACGCTTATCCTCATTCTCATGAACCGCATGGGCGTGATGCGGCTCCTGCCCTATCTCGTGGTCGGCTTCGTGCTTTGGTATCTGGTGCTGCGCTCGGGCGTCCACGCCACGATTGCCGGCGTGGTCCTGGCGATGACCATTCCGCTGAAGCCCGCCCCGGCAAAGCCCGACGACATGGACTCGCCGCTGCACAAGCTGGAGCATGCGCTTTCCGGCTGGGTGGCGTTCCTGATCGTGCCCATTTTCGGCTTCGCCAATGCGGGCGTTTCCTTCGCCGGGGTGGATGTGTCCGTCTTCAGGGATACGCTGACCCTCGGCATTGCGCTCGGCCTCTTCCTCGGCAAGCAGGTGGGCGTCTTCGGCGCGGCATGGCTGGCGATCAAGCTGCGCCTTGCCGCAAAGCCGACGGGGGCGAGCTGGATCCAGCTCTATGGCGTGGCGCTGCTCTGCGGCATCGGCTTCACGATGAGCCTGTTCATCGGCCTCCTCTCCTTCGCCGCTTCTGAGCATCTGCAAAACGAGACGAAGATCGGCGTGCTGACCGGATCGGTGCTTTCGGCGATCTGCGGCTATGTGCTGTTGAGGTTCTGCGGTAAAAAGCGAATAGCGAATGGCGAATAGGAAAGATTGGCTGCATTTCATCTCTTCCCTTTACTACCAGCTATTCGCTATTTCGCTATTCGCTCTATCAAAACAACGCTATAGAAGGCTTCTATAGACCGTTAGCCGCCGGGAGTGATGCTCGTGGAATTGAATTTGGAACTGCGCATGCCCCGTATTCTTTCCCGTCTCGTGCCGCGCCGTTTCCGGGGCAGCCGCGTCGAAATCCCCGTCGTGCGCCTGCATGGCACGATCATGGCGGAGGGCGGCGGGCTGTTCCGCCCTGCTCCGCTTTCGCTTGCCTCGGTGGCGGCGGTACTCGACAAGGCGTTCAGTGACAAATCCGCGCCGGCGGTGGCGCTTTCTATCAACTCGCCCGGCGGCTCGCCGGTGCAATCCCGGCTGATCTTCCGGCGCATTCGCGATCTTGCCGAGGAAAAGAACAAGAAGGTCTATGTTTTTGTTGAGGATATAGCGGCATCCGGCGGCTACATGCTCGCGCTGGCGGGCGACGAAATCATCGCCGACCCCTCTTCCATCGTCGGCTCGATCGGCGTCGTCTCCTCGGGCTTCGGCTTTCAGGAACTGATCAGGAAGGTGGGCGTGGAGCGGCGCATCTTCACCTCCGGCCGGAACAAAATGATGCTCGACCCGTTCCTTCCGGAAAAGAGGGAGGATGTGGAGCACCTGAAAGCCTTGCAGGAGGAGGTGCATCAGGTCTTCATCGACATGGTCAAGGAGCGGCGCGGGGCGAAGCTCTCTGACGATCCCGACCTCTTCACCGGCATGTTCTGGACCGGGATCAAGGGACAAGCGCTCGGGCTTGTCGATACGCTGGGCGACATGCGCTCCTACCTGCGCAAGGAATATGGGCCCAAGACCGAACTCAACCTGATCGAAGGATCGCGCGGCATGTTCGGGCTGCGCTCCACTCCCGCCGCCGGGCTTCACAAACCGGACGCATTGGCGCAAGCTGCGTCTGGCGCAGCGGAAGGCCTCATTACGGCGATGGAGCAGAAGGCCCTGTGGTCGCGCTACGGATTATAGAGGTTTCAAGGACTTAAAGGCTATGCCGTCAGTCATCTTTCTCGTCATCATGGGGCTGGCGGCCTGGTATGGCTACCGCGCGTTCAAACGCGAGGCGGCGCGGGTTTCGCGCGAAGTGCGCCAGGCCGAAAAAGAAGCCCAGAACCGCGCCCACGGCACGCTGGTGCAGGACCCCAAGACCGGCGAATACCGCCTGCGCAAGGATTGAGCGGGGTGGAGGTTAGATTGTTTGACCGGCAGTGGGGCAATACCCCCCTCTGCCCTGCCGGGCATCTCCCCCACAAGGGGGGAGATTGGCCTTCATCGATGGCGGCGCTCAATCCTGCAATGTCCGCGATTAGCGAAAGCAGAACTGACAGCCAATCTCCCCCCTTGTGGGGGAGATGCCCGGCAGGGCAGAGGGGGGTAAGCGCGGATGGTATTCCAGTAAAGACCAAGGGTAGCAGCGCGCGAACAGAGGTGAGTGGGCCAAACGCATGAATCACCACGCCGTCCCCCACAACACCATCTCCCTCCTCGCCCCAGCCAAGATCAATCTTGCCCTGCACGTGACCGGGCGGCGCGATGATGGCTATCATCTCCTGGAAAGCCTCGTCGCCTTCGCGGCCTATGGCGATAGGATCGACGTTTCGCCCGCCTTCGCGGACCGTTTCACCGTCAGCGGGCCGTTTGCTCAAGGCATTCCCGTCGATACGGGCAATCTCGTTCTCAAGGCGCGGGATGCGCTTAAAGAGCGGTTTGCCGGGCAGACAAGCCCGGTGGCGATCCATCTCACCAAGAACCTGCCGATTGCATCGGGCATCGGCGGCGGGTCGAGCGATGCCGCGGCGACGCTGGCGGCGCTCAACATGCTCTGGAACCTCGGCCTCGACCTCCCTGCGCTCTGCGGCATTGGCCTTAAGCTGGGCGCGGACCTGCCGATGTGCCTGCATGGGCAGCAGATCGGCTCGCCGCTCATCGCGCGCGGCATCGGCGAGGCGCTGACGTCCCTGCCCCGTTTGCCGAGCCTGCCGATCGTGCTCATCAATGACGGGACGGGGATTTCGACGCCTGATGTCTTCCGGGCGCTCACGTGCCGGGACAACCCGCCGCTCCCCTCGCCAGCCGATTTTCCAGGCATCGAGGCAGTGTGCGCCTATCTCCGCCAAACACGCAATGACCTCTACCCGGCGGCGCTGGCCCTCTCGCCGGCGCTTGGGGGCGTCCTCAGCCTGCTGCGGGAAACCGGAGCCCGCTTCGCACAGATGTCCGGCTCCGGCGCGACCTGCTTCGGGATTTTCCCTGACAATACAGCGGCAGAACGGGCGGCGGTGCATATCAAGGAGCGTCATCCGGACTGGTTCGTGGTGGCGACGCAGACGCGGGCATAGGGTCGGACCTATCTGACCATTACAATCTCCGCCTTCAGCTTTCGCATCGACAGCCCCCGCGCCAGATCCCGCGCACCGTAGCCGGGCTTGAGCAGCGCCGCCGCCTGCTGTCTCGAGATCAGCAGGCCGTCCTTCAGCGGATCGTTGCGGCTGAAAATCCTCGCCAGAAAACGGGGCCGGTGGATAGCCGAGCGGGTGAAGCGGGCTGGGCCGGGCAGGACCTCGATATGGTCGCGCACCGCCTCCGCCCAGCCTTCCAGCAGCCGCGCGCCCGGCTCAAGCAGCAGGAGCCAGTCGCCCCTCGCCTGCCGGACGGCGTCGGCGAAGGACCCGTTCGAAAGAAACACGCAGCCCGCCGCGTCGGCGACGTCGCTTGTGTGATCGCTCGATCCGTGATCGACGATAAGGACGTCGCGCACCAGCCCTTCGACCGCGCCACCCACCAGACCGGCCAGCGTACGAGCAAGCGCTTCCTCGTCATTTTTTGTTTCAATGATCACGGATACCATGCTTCCCGCTTAGCGCATGGCCAGCGAAAACGCCACAATTCCTTCATTTAGCCGCATGATCTTACCTGGAAGTCTGCAACTTTCGGGATCATGCTTGGGCCGCATGATGTTTAGCGCCGTTCTAAAAAAGTTCTTGCTTTGTTCGAAAAGTTCTGGCTTTGTTCCAACTCCTGAGGCAACCTGCCAGCGGAGACGAGGATGGAAGTCATTCACCATGCCGATAGGGCGGCGTTCGGCGAAGGCCGGGCGGACCATGCCAATGCGCTGATCGAGGAAACGGGCCTGCGCATCGATCACGGGCGCCGGCGCGGACGCGGCGCGGGGATCAACCCCTCGGGGCGCTACGAACCGCAGACACGCCATGTCTTCGACGATGGCTGGAGCACGCTGGAGGAATTGCCGCCGTTCAAAACCGACGTGCAGGTGGAGAAGCCGCGCACGATCATCACCCGCAACGATTCCCCCGATATCAATTTCGACCGCTCGATCAATCCCTATCGCGGCTGCGAGCATGGCTGCATCTATTGCTTCGCCCGGCCGACGCATAGCTATATGGGGCTTTCGGCGGGGCTCGATTTCGAATCAAAGCTGTTTGCCAAGCCCGATGCGCCGCGCCTTCTGGAAAAAGAGCTGGCGAAGCCCGGCTACCAGCCCAAGACCATCGCTATCGGCACCAATACCGACCCCTATCAGCCGGTGGAGAAGAAATGGCGCATCATGCGCGAAATCCTCGAAGTGCTCGATGGGGCCAATCACCCCGTTGCCATCGTCACCAAATCCGCCCTGGTGACGCGCGACCAGGACATTCTCGCCCGCATGGCCGAAAAAGGGCTCGCACGGGTGGCGCTGTCGGTGACGACGCTCGACGCCAAGCTCGCCCGCACCATGGAGCCGCGCGCGTCGACGCCGTCACGGCGGCTGCAGGCGATCCGCTCGCTCTCCGAGGCGGGCATTCCGACGGCTGTCATGATGGGACCGGTCATTCCCGGCATCAACGATCATGAGATCGAGCGTATCCTAGACTCGGCCTATGCGATGGGCGCGCGCGGCGCGGGGTATGTGCTGCTGCGCCTGCCGCTGGAAGTCGCGCCGCTGTTCAAAGACTGGCTCTTACGCAACTATCCGGATCGTTACCGGCATGTGATGTCGCTGGTGCGCTCCATGCGCGGCGGCAAGGATTACGACGCCGAATGGGGCAAGCGGATGCGCGGCGACGGTCCCTATGCCTGGGCAATCGGCCGGCGTTTCGAGATCGCGGCTAAACGGCTCGGGATGAACGGGCAACGCGCCCGGCTCAGAACCGATCTTTTTGCGCCGCCGACGAAATACGGCACCCAGCTCTCGCTTTTTTGAGGTGGGCGTGAAGGAACCTTCGCCTCCCTCATGGCTTAATCGCTTGATTTGACAGGATCATCCTGTCCGAAAACATGCCCCGTCTCAGGGGATGAAGCGTAATTAACTGCCTGATCTGTCAGAATGCCTGCAGCTTTCCGTGGATCATGTGCTGATTTTCCTTTCAGGCGCCCGAGCCCCGCGCCTGAATGCCCTCCTGCCGGTCCCCTGCGGGAGGGTCTTGCGGAGAATCGGAAGCAATGCGACTGTTGCCGCACAATGACCCGCGCGCTTACCGATTCTCCGCTTCTCTTCGACATGCCGCTTGTGCCGGATTTTTCCACCGAGCTGCGGCTGATGAAACGAGGCGTGCGTCCCGTCGCCGGAATAGACGAGGCGGGACGCGGCCCCCTCGCTGGGCCTGTCGTGGCGGCGGCGGTGATCCTCGATGCCGGCTCTCTCCCGGAAGGGCTCGACGATTCCAAGCGGCTGACCGCGGCGATGCGCGACAAGCTTTACGACATCATCCTTGCGCGCGCACTGGCGGTTTCGGTGGCGAGCCTCTCGGCGCCAAGCATTGATCGCTCGGACATCCGCAAGGCCTCGCTGGAAGCCATGCGCCGTGCGGCGGCGGGCCTGACGCTCGCGCCCGGCCATGCGCTGATCGACGGCGTCGACGTGCCTTGGGGGCTCTGCTGCGAGGGCAGCGCGCTGGTCAAGGGCGACCAGCGCTCCATTTCCATCGCCGCTGCGTCCATCGTCGCCAAGGTCACCCGCGACCGCATGATGCGGCGTGCCGGGACGCACCACCCCCATTACGGTCTCGAAGCCCATGTGGGGTACGCCACAGAACAGCACCGCGTGGCCATCGAGATCCACGGCCCCGTGCGCGGGCTGCACCGCTTTACGTTTTCGCCGATAAAGGACCGGTTTCGGGTGGGATAGAGTCTGTCAGACACAGGATGAATCTCGAGGCAGACCAAGCCTCTGCCGTCATCCTCGAGCTTGTCCCTGATATCTGCCATAAAAGCAAGCAATAGCGATGACCGTCCTGAAGGCCGTCCCGTTGCAGATTCTCGGGACAAGCCCGAGAATGACGGCCCAAGGCAGCACCGTTTCCGATTATCTCTGACAGACTCTGGTAAGACAACGCCAACCCAGCGGACGGTGGGGAGTCCCCGTAATTGAAGGGCGCCGACTACTCCCTATTCTTGATCGAATCCGTTTTGCCTGAGATCCTTGATTCTGACGATCATGCTGCGCCGGGGATCGTATGGGAGATCTTCAAAGCCGAAACGCCGATAGAACTCCCGCACCCCGTCATCAAGCGGGTGAGTCAGCACTCCGACACATCCAATCGACTTCGCGATATGCACGGATGCCGTCAGGGCATAGAACAACAGGGACCGGGCGATTCCCAGTCCCTGATAGCGGCGGTCCACCGCCAGTTGGCCGAGCAGGAAAATCGGTATGTGCTCCGGTCTGTTGCGCTGCGAGGCTTTCGGCAGATATTCCCGCTCGATGTGGCCGCCGGCCAAGGTAACATATCCTGCGACGGCGTTCTTTTCCGCGTCGCATATGACCGTGGTTCTGGAAATGTCGAGTTGCTGATTGCGCCAGGCATGTCGCCGGAACCATTCGTTCATCGACGCGCGGCCGCAATCGAAACTCTCGCGATCGTCATCCTCGCGAAGCTGACGGGGCGAGGTCAGTCTCGCCATACCGGACGCGTCTTTGCAAGGTCACGCAGAGAGGGGATATCCTTTGGCGGGCTATCCACCCATGCCTCGAACTTCTCCCATTCAGCCGCTGGAATAACCACGTGATTTTGATGAACGAGTTCCAGTTCGGCAGCTTCCACCGCCTTTCGACGGATAAAGTCACTCAGATTGGTGCGTGATTGCTCGGCAGCGGCTTCAAGCAACTCACGTTCCCTCCGCGATACCCGCACGCTCACCGGAGCGAGATTTGCCATGGCAGTATCCTTTCGATCTTCGTATGACAATAGCATACTATTTGACGAATGCGAGTTGTTTCTTGACTGGAGTTTTTCCGTTCATAAACGTCCAAGGCAGAGCCAAACCCTGACCTGAAACAATCCTAAATGCTCGGAATGCGGTGTATGCACCTGGCCGTCCGCACATCACGCAATAAAAAACGCCGCCTAACGGCGGCGTTTTGGTCAAATATCCTTGGAGACGTTCGGCTCAGTTCAGCCGCGCCTTTACCTCATCGACGGATTTCTTGAACAGCTCTCCTGCCGTCTTGACGTCGAGCTTGTCGGCGATGAGCTTTTCCGCCGCGGCGACGGCGATTTCCACTGCCGAGGAGCGCACCGCGTTGACGGCTTCCGTCTCGGCCTGCGCGATCTTTTGCTCGGCCAGCTTGTTGCGGCGGGTGACGTAGTCTTCCATCTTCTCCTTGGCATCCTGAAGAAGAGCGGCAGCCTCGCGCTCGGCGGCGGCTACGATGTCGCTCGCTTCCTTCTCGGCTTCCTTGCGCTTCTGCTGGTACTCGTTGAGGAGCTGCTGCGCTTCCTCGCGCAGGCGGCGCGCCTCGTCGAGTTCATTCCGGATGCGCTCGGCGCGCTCATCGAGCGAGCTGGCGAGGATCTTCGGCACCTTCATATAAACGACGATGCCGAGGAAGATGATCAGAGCGACGAGCGCCCAAAATGTAGCGTCCATTTTCGCCCTCCTTTAGCCGCGCGCGGCCTTCACGGCAGCCGATACGGCGGTCTTGTCCGCCGCGCTGCCAACGAGATGCTCGACGATCCCCGCCGCAGTGTCCTCGGCGATGGCGCCCACATCGTTCATGGCCTTGTCCTTGATCGCGCGGATGCGCGTCTCGGCTTCCGCCAGCTTGGCCTCGAGCGAAGCCTCGATCGCGGCGCGCTCGCTTTCCGCCTTGGCCTTGGCGGCATCGCGGGCTTCCCCGGCGATCTTGCCGGCCTTGAGGCGCGCCTCGGCCAGCGCCTGCTCATAGGCGGCGATGGCATTGTCGGCATCTTCCTTCAGGCGCCCGGCATGGTCGAGATCCTGCGAGATCTTGTTGTGCCGGGCCTCGATCGTTCCGCCCAAGCGCGGGACGACCACGCGGGACAGGAAGAGATAGAAAAGGCCGAAGGTGATGGCCAGCCAGAGGAGCTGCGATGCATAATGGGTGGAATCGAACGGAGGAAAGACGCCGGTATGACCGGCCTCATGCGGCACTCCGGTTTCGGTGTGCACGGCCTCAGCCCCAACAGGGGCGCCATGATCAGCCGCCGGTGCTTCAGCGGGCTGAGAGTGGGTTTCGCTTTGGGCAAACGCCGCGGACACAAACATCCATCATCCCCTTGTAAAAATCCTTGGGGCACGATCTCAACCAAAGTTAAGCAACGTTTGGGATCATGCCCTGACGCCGGTCGCAAGTGCGCGAGGCACTTGTCGCGACCGGCGAATTTGACGCTCGTTGATTAAACGGCGAACAGGAGCAGAAGCGCGATGAGCAGCGAGAAGATGCCCAGAGCTTCCGTCACGGCGAAGCCGAACACCAGACGGCCGAACTGGCTGTCAGCGGCGGACGGATTGCGCAGAGCGCCCGAGAGGTAGCTGCCGAAGATGTTGCCAAGGCCAAGGGCCGTGCCAGCCATACCGAAGCATGCGAGACCGGCGCCGATGTACTTTGCTGCGATGGGATCCATTGTTTAAGCTCCTTTTGAATGGAAATAGCGCAGATTGTTCTGGCGGTCTCCCGCCGGCTAGAACTCAGTGTCCCGGATGTACCGCGTCGTTGATGTACATGCAGGTGAGAACGGTGAAGACGTAGGCCTGAAGGAAGGCCACGAGGAATTCGAGCGCAGTGATCGCCACGGTCATCAGCAGCGGCAGGATCGCGCCGCCAATGCCCCAGACGCTGCCGAGCGCGGCAAGCGACACGACGAAGCCCGCGAAGACTTTCAGCGTGATGTGACCGGCGAGCATATTGGCGAACAAACGGACCGAGAGGCTGACCGGGCGCGACAGGAAGGAGATGATCTCGATCAGCACCACCAGCGGCACGATGATTGCCGGCACGCCTGACGGCACGAAGAGCTTGAGGAAACCAAGCCCATGCTTCCAGAAGCCGTAGAGAATGACCACGCCGATGACGAGAAGCGACAGCGCGAAGGTGACGATGATCTGGCTGGTCACCGTATAGAAATACGGGAAGAGGCCGAGGAAATTGGCCACCAGCACGAACATGAACAGCGAGAAGACGAACGGAAAGAACTTCATCCCCTGCGATCCCGCCGACCCTCGTAACGCCCCCGCCACGAACTCATAGGCCATTTCGGAAACGGACTGGAGCCGTCCCGGCACGAGGCTGCGGCTCGACGTGGTGAAATAGAGGAAAGCGGAAGCGGCCACGACGGTCAGAACCATGAAGGCCGAAACATTGGTGAAGGAGAGATCGACGCCACCGGCGTGGATGGGAATCCATCTGGAGACCTGGAACTGATGGATCGGATCGTTGGCCACCTTAACCTCGTCTGTCGTCCCTGCCCGAAGGCGTTTGCATTACCCGCCCCCAGGGGGAGCCTTTTTATCATCGCCCTGCGCCCGTCCGGGCTGAATGCCGCTGGAAGCGACACGCCCCGTCGTGCGCAGAATATTGAGCACACCGGCAGCGAAGCCGAGGAAGAGGAAGATAATCAACCCCCACGGCGACGTCCCGGCGAAACGGTCGATGAGCCAGCCGAGTGCCGCCCCGACCAGAATGCCGGCGATGAACTCGCTCGACAGCTTCATGGCCTCGGCAACCCCACTAGAAGTCCCCGACCGCTCTCCCGGAGAGTCTGGCTCCTTCAGCACACCCTTTTTGGCCAATTCGGCTTCAAGGCGGCGGCGGCGTTCATCCAGCCCCTCCGAGAGGGGGCCTGTCTTGCCACCGCGCGCAGCGGGTCCGCGATCCGGCCTTTCGGGTTTCCTGCCCGTTGCCATGACGCCTCCTCGAGCGCGTTGTGCAAGGCTTCAGCCCCGCTTCAAAGTCGCGCGCAACATATTGACAGGCCGCGTCCTAGTCAAGGCGCTGCAACCATCCCTTTAAAAGGATTTTTCGCTTTTCAAATCAAATATTTATTGAAAATCCCGCCGCAAATTCTCCACAACCGTCCCCGAACTGCGCCAATCAGGCGCATCAGTCACCGCTTTAAGCCTTCCCTGAGGTATGGGCGGAAATGAGGCCATCCCACGCGGCAAGGGCGGATTCGGCCACCTGCAGAAGGGTTTCGCGGCTGGCTCCGTCGCGAGCCTGAAAGGACATGCCCTGCTGCACGGTAATATAAAAGGTGGCGACGGCGCGGCAATCGAGCCCCTCCGGTAGCTCCCCTTCGCCCACTGCGCGCTCCAGCCTTTCGCAGAGGATTTGAAGATTTCCGGCACGGTGCTCCTGCAGCATCCGCTGCGGGCCATGACCGGAACCATCGCCGTGAAGGACACCCATCAGGATGAGGCAGCCGCGCGGCTTGCCGGGGCGGGTGTAGGAAACGGCACTGCCGCGCAGAAAATGCGCGACCGCCGCCTTTGCCGTCGGCGCTTCGGAAATCCCTTCCCACAGGGGCGCGCCCCTTTTGGCATAAAGGTCCACCGCCTCGCGGAACAGCGCCTCCTTGCAGCCGAAAGCAGCGTAGAGGCTCGGCGAGTTGATGCCCATGGCCTTAGTCAGGTCGGCCATGGAGGCACCGTCATAGCCCTTGATCTCGAACACCTCCATGGCGCGCTCCAGCGCCCTGTCCCGGTCGAAGCTGCGGGGACGGCCCCTTTCGGACATCGGAAAATCCTTTCTGTATTATCTGATACATAAATCGCTTGACGCCGTCCGGCAAGGCTGAAATGATTTCTGTATCGATCAACACAGAAAGGATTCGACATGAGTGGCTTGCAGGGCAAAGTGGCTTTGGTCACGGGCGGAAGCCGGGGTATGGGCGCGGCCATCGCGCGGCGGCTCGCAGCAGACGGGGCCGATGTGGCGCTGACCTATGCGCGCTCGCCCGAAAAGGCGGAGGCCGTGGCAGTGGAGATCCGCAAGACGGGACGGCGCGCCATCGCCATCCAGGCGGACAACAAGGACGCCGCCGCCATCGAGGCCGCCGTGGATGAGACGGTGAAGGCGCTCGGGCGGCTCGACATTCTCGTTAGCAATGCGGGCATTTTCTCGATGGCGCCGATAGAGGAAGCGACGCTGGACGCCTATGACGAGATGATGGCGGTGAATACGCGCGCCGTCTTTGCAGCGATGCGAGCCGCCGTTTCGCATCTGCCTGATGGCGGGCGGATCATCACCATCGGCAGCAATCTGGCGGAATCGGTTCCTTCTCCCGGGATGAGCCTCTATTCGGCGAGCAAGGCAGCGCTCATCGGCCTGACCAAAGGCGTGGCGCGCGATCTGGGGCACCGGCGGATCACCGTCAATCTCGTCCAGCCCGGCTCGACCGACACGGACATGAACCCAGCCGATACGGATCACGCTGACGCCCAGCGCGCACGGATGGCGATAAAGGACTATGCCAAGCCGGAAGACATTGCCGGCCTCGTCGCCTGGCTCGCCAGCGAGGAAGGCCGCTATGTGACGGGTACGGCGATTACGCTGGATAGCGGGACGAATGCGTAGGGCTGACGCGCCCTTCCCCCTTGCGGGCAAGGAAAAAGTTGGCGCTAGCTCCACCCGCCGCCATAGGTCCGGTAAAAAATATGCAGGCCGATTTTCTTGACGCGCTCCATGGCGGAGGCCCAGCGCGGCTTGACGTAAGTGGCGTGGTAATGGGTGGCGGAGCCGACTTCCGGCAGCCAGATCTGGCCTGACGACACCGCCTTCGCCACCTGCTGCGCGGTTTTCCAATGTTCGGGCTCGGTAACCCGATGGCGGCGGCCGTCGCAGGCGAATGAGAACTGGCAACGGTTGCGCCAGTCGTCGTTCTGGTAGACGACGCCGCAAATCGTCTTGGGATAGGCCGGATTGCGGACGCGGTTGAGCACGACCTGCGCCACTGCCGCCTGCCCTTTGACCGGCTCACCGCGCGCCTCGAAATAGACGGCTTCCGCCAGGCATTTCTGCTCCCGGGCGGTGAAGACTTCGGGCGGCAGCGGCGCCTTGGCCCAATCATGATCCTCCGGGCCGACCGGCGGGGTGAAGCGGCCCGCGCTCTTGTCCGTCAGGATGCTCTCGAAGGGCGAGGCCTTCGCATAGTCAAGCCCAGTGGAGGCATAGCCGGTCGCCAGAATATCAGGATTGCTGTTGGTGATGAGCTTTGCCAGCTGCACCGGCATTTCGGGTTTCGGCTTCGGCGGCTCGGCCTTATGGAAGGCGAGCGCGATCTCCACTTCCTTGCCGCGAATCTTCGACGGCGCAAAGGCCATGCGCACTTCCGGCTCCTCGACCGGCACCAGCAGCAGGCTCGAATGTTCGACAAGCGACCCGGCATTGAAGGATCGGGGCGGCGCCTTGGGCAGCACGGAGACGAGGCGGCTTCCCTTTTCGGCGCGGTTCACACGGTTTTCGTCCGGGTTCGGATCGGCGATCCCCAGCTTCTCCCGACGTTCGCTGCCTCCGGTAAAGGCGATGCGCCCTACCCCCGCCACGTCCACGCCTGCGGACCGGATCGAGCCTGTCATCAGCGAGGGATCGACGAAAGGCGTCTCGGCCTTATGCACCGAGCCTGCGGGCGTCTGCACCATATATTCCGCCCAGCGCGGCGCGCCCGCCTCGCTGCCGCGAATGAGGCTCGACATATCCTGAAAGGCAACGACAGTGGGGTTGAAGAAATAAACCGCCAGTCCCAGCGTGGCTGGAGCAGCCATATGGCGGAGGCGCCCTTTTGGGAATAACGGTATCCGGCGGCGGAACAGGCTCCGCGACGTATCGAGACGCACGTGACACTCCAACTCAAAGCACGCTGGTTAACGGCCTTGAGAATGAAGCATTAACCTTGATGGACGGTTAACGGGGTACTGGCAGGAGTGCTGCGATTTGTGCAACATGCCTTGGCAGGGACAGGAAAGGAGAAGGGGAAATGATCGCCTACACAATGGTTGGAACGAACGACCTTACGCGCTCGCTCGCCTTCTACGATCCCATCATGGAAGCGATGGGAATGGAGCAGTGCTGGCGGGATGAACTCTCGGCTTCGTGGGGCAAGGTGGATGACGAGACGATCCCGCGCTTCTTCACGGGTTACCCCTTCGACGGAAGGCCCGCGAACGCAGGCAATGGGGTGATGACCGCGTTTCAGGTGGATAATTCGGCGCTGATCGACCGGCTTTATGAACTGGCAATTCAGAATGGCGGAAGGGATGAGGGCAAGCCCGGCTTCCGCCCGCAATATGGCGAAGGGTTCTATGCCGCCTATGTGCGCGACCCGGACGGCAACAAGCTGGCATTCGTCTGCTTCAACGCATCGGCGGAATGATTAAAGCGCCGGTGACGATCCTTCCCCCGCATCGCATATCCCCCTTAATTTTTTCTCGCTTAACTGATTGTCAAAACATATGCTCATGTGAAAATGATTCGGCTTTATAGCTGCAGGCATGCTTCGTATCTTTAAGTGGGTGGGGATACTATGCTTATCAGGCATTTTTTGTGCGCGTTCATTCCCGTTTCGTTGCTGCTTCCGTCTTCCGCCCTCGCAGGGGATTTATTCGATACAAGCCGTTTCGGGCAGATCGGCAAATATGCCGACAGGCAGGAAGTTCGCCTGGGCGTCATGGCCTATGATCGCGGGCTGTTTTCGACCGATGATTATGACGGGGTGGTCGTCAACGGCGAATTTCTGTTCAAGTCGCCCGACTTCCTCGACGGTATCGGCTCGCCCCGCCCCTATATCGGCTTCGACGCCGCGATTGCCGACGATCCCGTTCATTTCTTCTATACGGGCCTCAACTGGGATTTCCAGCTGACCGAGAAGCTCTATCTCACGACCAGCCTCGGCGGCGCAGTCACCACGGCGAACAATCTGCACGACCCAACCACCTACAAGGCGCTGGGATGCCGTGTGCTCTTTCATCTGGGAGCCGGCCTCGGCTATGACCTGACCGACAACTGGACGGCACAGCTCTATACCGACCATTTTTCCAACGCCAATCTATGCGACGAGAACAACGGCGCCGAGGCGACGGGTATTCGCCTGGGCTACCGGTTCTAATTCGATTCATTAGATAGAAGCGATCGCAATTCTGCGTCGTTGAAGGTAAGACGGCTGTAGAGGCATGGATTCCTGTGACAAGCACAGGAATGACGGGGGAGATGTTTCTGCGCCACAGAAACCATCCTTGCCAGGCGAACGGGGCCAAGGGCTACTGCCAACAGTAAACCTGCCGTCATTCCTGTGCTTGTCACAGGAATCCATGCCTCTACCGTCCCGCTACAGCCACGCTTCCAAATAATATCCGGGCGCTTCCATCAAATATGACCCGCCCTAATGCCGCTTCTTCGCCCGGCCCGCGAACGGGTTGTCCGAGGTCTTCAGCGATAGCCGGATCGGCACGCCGGGCATGTCGAAGGTCTCGCGCAGGCCGTTGATGAGGTAGCGCAGATAGGATTGCGGCATGGCGTCGGGGCGTGAGCAGTCGATGACGAAGCCGGGGGGGCGCGTCTTTACCTGCGTCATGTATTTGATCTTCAACCGGCGGCCCGAAACCGCCGGGGGCGGATGGTGCGTGGTGACGCCTTCGAGCCAGCGGTTCAAACGGCCCGTGGAAATGCGGCGGTTCCATATCTCATGGGTCATGACGACATTCTCCATGAGCTTGTCGATCCCCTGCCCCATCTCGCCCGAGATCGTCACCGCGCGGATGCCGCGAATCTGAGGCAGGAGGCGGGTCGTCTTTTCGCGCAAATCGGCCAGCACTTCCTGGCGGTTCTCGATCAGATCCCATTTGTTGAAGGCGAGCACCGGGGCGCGGCCTTCGCGCACCACGAGATCGACGATCTGCAGATCCTGCTTCTCGAACGGGATCGTCGCGTCGAAGACGATGATGACCACTTCGGCGAAGCGGATGGCGCGCAGCCCGTCGGCGACGGAGAGCTTTTCAAGCTTCTCCTGCACGCGCGACTTGCGGCGCAGGCCCGCCGTGTCGAACAGCTTGATGCGGCGGCCATGCCACTCCCAATCGACCGAGATCGAATCCCGTGTGATGCCCGCTTCCGGGCCAGTGAGAAGACGCTCCTCGCCCAGCATGGTGTTGATGAGGGTCGATTTTCCAGCATTGGGCCGTCCGACAATGGCGATGCGCAGCGGCTTCGACGTGTCGTAGGCGGGGATTTCCTCCGCGTCCGGGTCGTCGATATCCTCGCCGATCAGCGTGGTCTCGGAAGGAGACAAAGCCGCGGCTTCCTCTTCTTCCTCTTCCTTACCGAAGGCGCGCTCTTCGCCGATGGCCTCGACAATCGCGTCGCGCAGATCGGGAATGCCCTGCCCATGCTCGGCGGAAAGCGGGCATGGCTCGCCAAGCCCCAGCCGGTAGGCATCGTAAAAGCCGGCGTCGGAGCCGCGCGATTCCGATTTGTTGGCGACCAGCACCACGGGTTTTCCTGCCTTGCGAACAAGATCGGCGAAAGTGACGTCGGCAGGAGTGATGCCGGCCTTGGCGTCGATCATGAACAGGATCACGTCGGCTTCGGCAATGGCAATCTCGGTCTGGGCGCGCATCCGGCCTTCCAGCGTCTCGCTGCCCGTCTCCTCCAGGCCGGCGGTGTCGACGACCTTGAATTTCAAATCGTAGAGCTTGCCGTCATGCACCCGGCGGTCGCGCGTTACGCCAGGCGTATCATCGACAAGCGCCAGCTTCTGCCCGGCAAGCCGGTTGAACAGCGTGGACTTGCCGACATTCGGACGCCCGACTATGGCGAGGGTAAAGCTCATGATTTTATGACTCTTCTCTTGGGGCCGTAGAGCATTTCGTTTCAGACAGAAGCAGCATGTACCTCTCCACCCTGGCGGCGGAGGCTACGTCGAGGCATGGATTCCTGTGACAAGCACAGGAATGACGGATTGCTGGACCGTCATCGATAATCTTCCAACCTCATAGCATGCACAACAGTTCTCGTTGAAGCGCAGCCATCCCCACCTCCGTCATTCCTGTGCTTGTCACAGGAATCCATGCCTCGACGCTTCCACCGCAATGACGGATAATAAGCGTTAGCTCTTCTTCGCTTCACCGGAACTGTGGATCAGATCGAGCATCATGTTGGCGCGCTGGCCGATATCGGGAGGCGTGCTGGAATCATCGGCGATCTGCTGGAAGATACGCAGCGCATCGGCGAAGCGGCCGGCCTTCCAGGCGGCAAGGCCGAGGGCTTCGCGTGCCGAGAACCGCATCGGATTGCCGTCAGCCGTGATCGGCTCGACGCGCTTGGCGACATCGTCATAGGAGCCGGTGTCGATGAGCAGGAAGCCGGCGCGCAGGCGGGCGATATCCTGAAGGACGGCGGGCACCGCGCTGTCGGCGGCGATCTTGTCATAGGCCGCCACGGCCCCTGCCGCATCGCCCTTGTCGGCGAGCAGGGTCGCCGCGCGCATGCGCGCCAGCGCGGGATAGTCGCCATAACCATCCTTTTCCAGCGCGCTCAAAGCCGCCAGCGCCTCGTCCTTCTTGCCCTGATCGGCCAGATCGAGCGCGGAGAGATATTTATCGCCCGACTGGGCGGCCTGCGAGGCGCTCCAATGCTTATAGGCAACCATGCCGGCGGTGCCGAGCACGATGGCCACGGCGGCGCCGATCAGCAACGGGCCGAACCGCTGCCAGACGGCTTTCGCCCTGTCGGAGCGGATTTCCTCATTTACCTCGCGGAAGAAGCTGTCGTCTGTCATCGCCCTGGCCGTCGTTCGTTCTCTTTTCGCCCATGCGCCCGATTGGCGCACAACCCTTGTTCCACGCGCTTTTAGTCGGATTTCGCCCCATATGTAAGGCCTGATCTCGCAAATCGGAGCGAGATCATAAACTTATCCCGTCCGACCTTCGCCACAATCACTATTTAGCCGGAGAATCATGCCCATATTTTCCCGCTTTGTCGCCACAACCGTCCTGACCCTCTTCCCGCTGCAATCCGCCTTGGCTACGCCGGCGGAGGGCGAGAAGCGGCCGCCGCAATATGTGCTCATCTCGTTCGATGGGGCGCATGACAACAGGCTGTGGCGGCGCAGCATGGAGCTGGGACAGAAAGCGGGCGCGCGCTTTACCTATTTTCTCTCCTGCGTTTTCCTGATCCAGCGGGCCGACCGCGCCCGCTATCACCCGCCGGGCATGGCGGCGGGGCGCTCCAATGTCGGCTTCGCCTTCACCAAGGAGGAGATCGCCGAGCGGCTCGGCAATATCTGGACCGCTCATAGCCAAGGCCATGAGATCGCCAGCCATGGCTGCGGCCATTTCGACGGGACAAAGTGGAGCGCGGCCGACTGGGACAAGGAAGTGAAGGCATTTCGCAGCTTTGTCGCGGACGCCTATTCCGCCAACGGCATTCCCGGCGAGCCGCAGGGCTGGCGGGAGTTGGCCGAGCGCGGCATCACCGGCTTCCGCGCACCCTATCTCGCCACCGGCAAGCAGGTGCAGCAGGCGCTCATCGCCAACGGCTTCCGCTATCAGGCGAGCGGCGTGACGCGAGGGCCGGAATTGCCAGAGCGCAAGGCGGATCTGGCGAGCTTCGGCCTGCCGATGATCCCCGAAGGGCCTTCGCAGCGGCCAGTCATCGCCATGGACTATAATCTCTATGTCCGTCATTCCGGCGGTTTCGAGAAGCCTTCGCAAGCCCAGGCCTTCGAAGACCGGACCTATCAGGCCTTCAAGGCGGCTTTCGAGAAACAATATGATGGAAGCCGCATTCCGCTGCAGCTGGGCTTCCACTTCGTCGAGATGAATGCCGGTGCTTATTGGCGGGCGCTCGAGCGCTTCGCCATGGAGACCTGCACGAAGCCCGGCGTGCAATGCATCACCTACAGCGATTATCTGCAAAAAACCGCTAGGGCGGACCGGCACGCCGAGCAATAAGCCGTCATGTGGCTTCCGCGCCTTGCGGGGCGAGATATTCCTCCTCCACGGCCACCAGCGGTTCCTCCTCCGCGTCGATGGCCGCCTCGAAGGCGCGCAGGCGCTTGAAGATGGACTGGAGCTCGACGATCGTCGACCAGGACGAGACCAGATACTGGAACGAGCTGCTGACCTGGCCGAAGACATTCAATATCTGCTGCATGAGGCCCAAAGTGAGCCGGCCCATCACGATGGCGGGGATGAGGATGAGCGTGCCGAAGATATTGTCCGCCTGCACATAGAGAATGCGGGCGACGTTGAAATACATGTAGTGGAAATAGAGCCGGAAATAATTGCGCCGTACATTGGTGAAGAGTTCGGTGACCGTTGCGGGATGCGCGCGCGCCGGATCGTCCTCGCCATAGACGAGTTCCTTGCGGTAGGCGGCCTCGACGCGCTGGTTCTTGAATTCCAGACCCGGCAGCTTGATGCCCACCGCAGCCAGAAGGACCGTGCCGAAAAGCGACCAGAAAATCGCAGCGACCACGAGGGCGTGCGGGACGGGACCGATGAGGGGCAGCGCCGTCACCTTGTCGGAGAATGTGAGCAGGACGGGCAGAAAGACGATCAGCGTCACGACCGCCGTGAGCAGGCTGCCGCCGAGGCTTTCAAGCGTGGTGGAAAAGCGCATCGTATCCTCCTGCACACGCTGCGAGGCGCCTTCGATGTGCCGTAGCTTTCCCCAATTGGCCATGTAATATTCGTTCATGGCGGTGCGCCAGCGGAAGATATAATGGCTGGTAAAGAAGAGGTTGAGAACGCTGATCGTCACCGCCAGGAACGCGATGCCGGCGAAACTGAGCAGGCTTGCGAAGAGCTGCGCCGCGGCCACCGAGCCGGGTTTCGACAAAGCCTGCTGGATCAGATCATAGAACGGCCCGTACCAGGCATTGATCTCCACGCTTACCATTACCTGAAAACAGGTGGCAAAGAGGATGAGGGACGAGCCGAGGATCGACCATTTCTGCCATTTATGCGGGGCGATCATGCTCCAGAAGGCATAGAAGGCGAACACCGCGACGGCAAAATAAACGTAAAACCACAGATAGGGCGCGGACCAGAAGACGGAAACGCCGATGATCGGCGCACTGCCCGGCGCGGCGGGCGGCAGGCCGAAAACCGCGCCCAGCTCCTTCCCGTCGATGAACCAAGTGAGGGCGGCGAAGACACCCCAGAGGATTGCGGAACTGAAAAACAATTTCGGCTTGGGAAAAAAGGATACGAACACGCTGCATATACCCCGTTCGGCTTGCCCCTCCTGATGGGGCATAGCAGCAAAAATACGGCGCGCAGGATTAAACTCCCGTAATTATCCCATCACAGTTAAGCGAGGGCGCGTGAGCGTCCGCGATAACCGGCGAAGAGCGCGATTGCGCCTGACAGCACGAGCGAGGCAGCGGCAAGCAGGCTTGCGGATTTATACGATCCTGAAAGTCCCGCCATATAGCCCGCCACCAGCGGGCCGATGATCTGGCCGATGCCGAACCAGGCCGTCATCTGCGCAAGCGCGCGTCTTGGCGCTTCCGGCGCCAGCGTCCGGCCCGCCTGAAGCCCGAAGGCGGTGACGGCCATGAAGGTGATGCCGAGCAGTAAGCCGCCCAGGAGAGGCCCGGCGGGCAGCGGCAGCAGGACGCTGGCAGCGACGCCCGCCGCCTCGACAAGGCAGGCGGCGGCGAAACTGCCGAACAGCCCGATGCGGCGCACGATGAAGCCCCAAAGCCAGATCGACGGCGCGGCGGTCAGCCCCGCCACCATCCACACCGCTGCCTCCATCGCCACGCCGCCATTGCCCGAGCGCACGATGGCGATGAGGAAGGTGGCGGTGATGATATAGCCGAAGCCGAAAATGCCATAGGCGAGCGCCAGCGCCACAAAGGCCGGGGAACGCGGCAGCGGCGGCTCGCGCAGCTGCGCGCCGCTCCGCAACGGCCCCTCGCGGATGAGCAGCATGACCGCCAGCAGGCCCGCAAGCGAGAGAAGCCCGGCGCCGATCCAGTCCGCCCGCCAGCCGAGCTGGAACTGCCCGATCACGGCGACGAAAAGCGCCGAAACGGCAATGCCCATGCCCACCCCGCCGAAATGCCAGGCCTGCAGATCGCTCCGCCCCGCGGCGGCCAGATGGCTGAAGACGATGGTGGTGCAGAGGATCATGGTGAAGGCGCTGGCGAGCCCGGCGAGGAAGCGGATCGCGGCGAAAACCCAGACGCCATCGGTGAGGCCCATGGCAAGGCAGAGCACAGCGCTTGCGGCGAGCCCGGCATAGACGATCGCCCGTTCGATCCCGGCCGCCCAGCCATAGCCGGCGATAACAGCGCCGAGGAGATAGCCGATATAATTGGCCGAGGCGATGAACCCTGCGTCGGCGGGCGAGAGCCCGAGGCCGGTCATCATGCCGGGGAGGATCGGCGTGTAGATGAAGCGCCCTATGCCCATGGCAACCGCCATGGTGACGAAGCCGCCGAATGCGAAAGGGAATGTGTTCCGGGAGGTTTGCATGCACCGCACAATAGGGTGGCGCAGCATCAACGCAATTGAATTTATCTGATGGATTTATCGGTTTCGCTGAACCATGAGATCATCGCGCGTCGTGGAAGATGATGCCAACCGTATGGCGCATGCCGGAGCGGACGCGGCTGACGCCATGGCGCAGATTGACGCGGTAATGCCCCCGCGTTCCCTCGACCGGGCGGTTATGGACTGCGAAGATTACCGCATCGCCCTGCCGGAGCGGCACCACTTCGGCCCGGCTTTGCATGCGCGGACGCTGCTCGGTCAGCACGAATTCGCCGCCGGTGAAATCCCTGCCCGGCTCGGAAAGCAGGATCGCCACCTGCAGGGGAAAGGCGAGATCGCCATAGAGATCCTGATGCAGGCAGTTGAAATCATCGGGGACATATTGCAGGAGCAAGGGCGTCGGGCGCGTCTGTCCCGCTTCGTGACAGGCTTTCAGAAAATCGGCATGGCTGGCGGGATAGCGCGTTGCATCGCCCATCCGCTCGTTCCAGCGATTGGCGACCGGCGCGAGACGCGGATAAAGCGCGGTGCGTAAGGCGGCGATAAGCTCAGGCAACGGATATTTGAAGTAACGGTATTCCCCCTTGCCGAAGCCATGCCGCGCCATGTGGATATGGCTGCGGAAATGCTCCTCATGGGGGTAAAGCGCCGCGATGTCCCTGCACTCCTCCGGCGCCAGCAGGTTTTCCATCACCGCCGCGCCATAACGATCCAGCTCCGCCCCGAGCGCCTGCCAGTCATAGGCTTCGACGCGGTTTTCGGCGGGTTGGGACTCGCGAATGGAAGTTGTCATCTCACGCCTCGTTCTGAGAAATTGCAGTTTTTGGGTAACAGAACGATTTTCTGCGGACACTCCGGCGCTTGCTTCTGAATTCAGAACGTTCCGTCCAGCCAATTTTCCACTTTTATGGCGGGGATGCGTAGGAACTCGCGCGTATTGGCTGTTACGAGCACAGCCTTGATGGCACTGGCGTGGGCAGCGATTAGCAGATCGTTTGGACCGATTGGCTTGCCGGAAGCCTCGAGTTCTGCGCGAATTCTCCCATACTCGGCATCGGCAGGCACATCGAGCGGCAGAACGGGCATGCTTTCGAGTATCGCATCGATCTGAGCCGACAGCCTCGCCGACCCCTTCCGGTGACAGCCATAGCGCAACTCAGCCGCCGTAATAATGCTCACGCAGACAGCCCTCTGGCCAACTTCCGCAATGCGCCGGGCAATTTTCCCCTGCGGATTGCGGGCCAGCTCGGACACGATATTGGTATCGAGCATGTAACGCCCGCTCACAGGTCGATTTCCTTCGCAGGCAGCAGCGTATCGTCGATATCTGGAAACTGGTCTTCCGGGCCGAGCGGCTGCAACTCTGCAAGCACTTCCAGCAGGCTCTTGCGATGCACGGGCTCAATAATCAGCCGGTCCCCGTCGCGGTGAATGAGCACACGATCACCCGGAAGTTCAAAATCAGCGGGGATTCGCACTGCCTGACTTTTATTGTTACGGAAAAGCTTGGCTTCCCGGGGAGAACTTGTTCCGCTGTGCCGGGCTTGGATCATGTCGGCCTCCATTGCATATACTCATGTATATACATCGTGCCTGCACTGGTTTCAAGCTGCCGCCCTACGAGCCCTCTGCTCACCCCTCCGGACGGATCATCCCCTCGCCTGTCACCCGCACAGTCGGCGCGTCATCGACTCCGGGTTCGGCCTGGGCGGAGGAAAAGGGCGGGCCTTTGGGCTGTTCCGGTTCGGATGCCGTATCTTCAGCAAAGCGGGCCGTGCCTTCATCCATCGCCATCAAAACCTCGCGCATCAGCGCCCTCGCTTTATCCGCAAGCCCCTGCGGCTGGTCGGTCGGACCGCCGGGACGGTAATCGGCTCCGAACCGTTCGTGCAGGGTCACGGAAACGCATGTTTCGCCCTGCCTGCAGAACTCCACCAGATGGCCGTCGATGCGGGCATCCGGGCCGGTCACGGTTTTAATCTTAATCTGAAAATCCTGCATATCCGCCTCCTCGGGTTGCCCCGTGTCAACTCCTCGAGCGGCAAATTGGTTCCCCTACCCGCTGCAACGAGGCGAGCATGCATAAAAAAACCGGCTCCGATGAAACGAGAGCCGGTTCCGCTCCTTAAACATGACCCCGAAAAGACGCTGGCTTTCCGGATAAGATCATGCGGAGAAAACAGAGGCCGGATCAGGCGGCCTTTGCGGCGTGCTTGTTGGCGTCGCGGTCAGCGAGCTTGGTCAGCAGTTCGTCGGTGGCGATTTCCTCGCTCAGCGTCTGGTCGAGGAGCTTGGCGGCGTCCTTCATGCCGAGCAGTTCGGCCCAGCGCTTCAGCGTGCCATAGCGGCTGATTTCATAATGCTCGACCGCCTGGGCAGAGGCGATCAGGCCGGCGTCGAGCGCGGGCTGGCCCTTGAACTCGTCCATGACTTCCTCGCCTTCCGCGACGATGCCCTCGATGGCGTCGCAGGTCTTGCCGACTGCGCGCTTGTCGAGGATTTCGAACACCTGCTGCAGACGCGCGATATGCTCTTCCGACTCGTCGCGGTGCCGCTCGAAGGCTTCCTTCAGCTCTTTCGATGCCGCGCCGCGCGCCATCTTTGGCAGCGTCTTTACGATCTTCTTCTCCGCGTAATAGATGTCCTTCAGCGTTTCATAGAACAGCTTATCGAGTGCCTTCTCAGCCATAGTATCCTCCTTAGAAATGAAAACCGCATGCGCGGGTTCAACGCCTCGCCCGGCAAAGCGTTCCTTGACGAAGCCAAGAAACCGCAAACCGGGCGAACAAAGCGGGAGGAAGGGGCCGAAAGATCAGAGCGGACGCGGATAGGTGCGATGGATGGCCTCGATTTCGGCCAGCACCTCGGCGGAAAGCGTCAGATCCGCCGCTGCGATATCCGTCTTCAGTTGGTCGAGCGAAGTCGCGCCGATGATGACGGACGTCATAAACGGTCGCGACAGGCTGAAGGCGATGGCGAGCTGGGCCGGGTCGAGCCCATGCTTGCTGGCCAGATCGACATAGGCCCTCACCGCTGGCTCGGAATAATCGTTCCTGCGCCAGAAGCCTTCGCGGAAGAACTGGCTGCGGGCCCCGGCGGGCTCCTTGCCATCAAGATATTTGCCGGTGAGAATGCCCGCGCCGAGAGTGGAATAGGCGAGCAGACCGACACCCTCATGATGGCAGGTTTCGGCCATGTCGAGATCGAAATGGCGCTGGAGCAGGCCATACTCATTTTGCACAGAGGCGACGCGCGGCAGGCCCTTTTCCTCGGAAAGACGCAGCCATTGCATCGTGCCCCAGGCGGTCTCGTTGGAAAGGCCGATATGGCGGATCTTGCCCTCCTTCACCAGCGCGCCCAGGCTTTCCAAGACCTCCTCGATATGCGCGAGCACCTGCGCGCGGTCGGTCCTGGTCGGATCATAGCTCCAGGATTCGCCAAAATGGTAATGCGGGCGGCTGGGCCAGTGGATCTGATAGAGGTCGATATAATCGGTCTGGAGCCGTTTCAGGCTGCCTTCGAGGGCCTCCCGCACCGTCTTTGCGCTCGGCGCGCTGCCCTCTCGGATGAACGACCGGCCCGGACCGGACACCTTGGTGGCGATCACCAGCCTGTCGCGCTTGCCGGATTTCTTCAGCCAATTGCCGATATAGGTCTCGGTCGTGCCATAGCTCTCCGCGGTCATCGGCACGGCATAACCTTCCGCCGTGTCGATGAAGTTGATGCCTGCATCGGTGGCGTAATCGAGCTGGGCGTGCGCCTCGGCCTCGGTGTTCTGGACGCCCCAGGTCATGGTGCCCAGGCAGATTTCCGTGACGTCGATGCCGGTACGGCCAAGCGGTTTCGTTTTCATGCAATATGTCCGTTCGGATGGAATATGGGGGAACAGGATGCTCCCCGGGGGAGGGAAATTCGGTGCGTAATGTAAATGCGCATCGCGAAAGATGCGAGTCAGTTTGTTTTGATGAAATAAATGCCAAGCGCCCTCGTGGTTCGAGGCTTCCCCTTTCCGTCCGTTCGACAAGCTCACGGTCGGAAAGGGCTCGCACCTCACCATGAGGGCTACTTAAGCGCCGGCGTCCATTTACCCTCACGGTGAGGTGCGATTGGAGCGCAGCGGAATGAGCCTCGAACCACGAGGGTAAAGGTGTCAGCAGGCTAAGCCACCAGCCTCCCCGCTGCTTCCACCTGCGCATAAGCCATGCCGAAGCGGTTGGCGAGGAAGGCGTCGAGGGCGATGTCTTCCTGTTTGACGAAGCCCTGCTGCGGCAAGTCGCCATGGGCCAGCATGTCGAGCACGGCGCAAATGGCCGAGGCGGTGGTGATCTGGATGGCGCTGCGGTGTGCGGTTCCAAGGCGGCGGCTATAGACCTTGTTGGCATAGGTTTCCTGGACCAGCCGGCCATTCTTGCGCCCGCTGACGGTGACGAAGATCACCACCACGTCCTGCAGCGTTGCCGGCAGCGCGTTTTCCAGGATGTCCTTCAGCACCTCGCGGCGGTGGCGCAGGCCCAGATCGTTGAGCAGCGCCTTCATGATCGCGGCATGGCCGGGGTAACGGATGGTGCGGTAATTGAGCGTGCGCACCTTGCCCTTCAGCGTCTCGCAAAGCGTGCCAAGGCCACCCGACGTGTTGAACGCCTCATAGGTGACGCCGTCGAGCGAGAATTCCTCGCGCTCTTCGAGCGGCGGCACTTCGGTCAGTTCGCCCTCGACGATCGCCTCGCACGGCTCGCAATATTCATTGATGACGCCGTCCGTGCTCCAGGTCAGGTTATAGTTCAGGGCATTGGAAGGATATTGCGGCAGCGCGCCGACGCGCATTCTCACGCTGTCGAGCGTGTCGAAACGCTTGGCCAGATCGTTGGCGACGATGGAGATGAAGCCCGGCGCGAGGCCACATTGCGGGATGAAGGCCGTCATGGCCGTCGCCGCCAATTCCTTGACGCGGCGCGTGCTCGCCACATCCTCGGTCAAATCAAGATAATGCACGCCTGTCGCGGCGGCGGCCTCGGCAATGCGCGTCGTCAGATGATAGGGAGCGGCGCTCAGCACCGCGAACTTGCCCGTGAGCACCGCCTTCAGCGCGTCTGCGTCCTCGATATCGACGCATTCGGTCCTGACCGCGCCCTCAGCGCCCAGCGCGTCCAGTTGCGCCTGCGAGCGGTCGATGATTGTGACTGCGTACTCTCCGGTACTGCCCAGCAAATCGGCAATGGTGGCTCCGATCTTGCCTGCTCCGACAACGGTGATTTCTTTCATGGTGTTCTCCCTCTTGGGTAGGGGAGTAAGGGAATAGGGGAATAAGGGAATATGTTTGGTCGGCATATTTCCCCTGCTCACCTCCTCCCTTGCTCCCCTATTCCCTCCGTATTGTAAGACACGCAAGATTCGCCGGTTTTCTCGTCGGATAGTAGTCGATGAAATGACGATATGCCCCTATCATATCAACGAAACGACGTATATATCAGGCATTATGACGACAGACGCCGACCACCAGCTTTTGGCCCTCCTGCGCGAAAACGCGCGCGCTGCCACCGCGGAGCTTGCGCGGCGGCTCGGCGTATCTCGCACGACGGTGCAAAGCCGCATCGAGCGGCTGGAGCGGCGCGGCGTGATCGAGGGCTATACGGTGCGGCTGGCGCCGGAGCACGAGCGCAATCTCGTTAAGGCGCATGTGCTGGTGACGGCGGTCCCTAAGCTCGCGCCGAAGGTGGAGACCGCCCTGCGCGGCATGATGGCGGTGCGCACGCTCCACTCCGTCAGCGGTCATTTCGACATGATCGTCATCGTCGAAGCCCCATCGATCCGGGAACTGGACGTGGTGCTTGACGATATCGGCGCGCTTGAAGGCGTCGAGCGCACGATGTCGTCGATTATATTATCGACGCGGATTGAGCGGTAAAGACGCAAGCATTGCCAAGGAAACCATCCTTATTATATGATGCGTGATGTTTGATGCGAGACGAATAATGCGCACGACACTGACGATTGACGACGACGTGCTTGTGGCCGCAAAGGCCATGGCTGACCAGCAGAATAAAAGCGTGGGCGAGGTCATTTCCGATCTCGCGCGCCGTTCGCTGCGCCGCGCGCCGGTGCGTGGTGAACGCAATGGCATACCCCTGTTGACGCCGCGGCCCGACGCACCGCCAGTCACGCTGGAAATTGTCAACGCCTTGCGCGACGAACTGCCGTGACCTTCCTGCTCGACGTCAATGTTCTGATCGCGTTGATCGACCCGGGCCATGTGGCACATGATGATGCGCATCGCTGGTTCGCAAATATTGGTCACGTCTCCTGGGCAACCTGCCCGATAACAGAAAATGGCGTCATCAGGATCGTCGGGAATCCCAAATACCCTAATACGCCCGGAACGCCGGCAGATGTCGCAGCAATCATTGCAAAGCTGCGTACACTTCCGGGGCACGTATTCTGGGCCGACGATCTGAGCCTCGTCGATTCAAACCATGTCGATCCGTCCCGCATTCTGACCCCAGCGCAAATAACAGATACCTACCTGCTTGCGCTGGCCGCGGCACATAACGGACAGCTTGCGACTTTCGATCGCAAACTGTCATCTGGTGCAGTGAAACAGGGAAAAACGGCACTACATCTAATTGGCAGTGCCGGGCGAGCCTAATTCAGCCCCAGCGTCCCGCGCAGCGTCGAGAGGTCTTCGGCCAGGGTCGTGACCGGACCGGCCAGTGCCTTGCGGTCGTCGTCGGTGAGCTTGTCATAGGTCTCGAAGCCGTCGGCGGTCTTGTATTTCGCCAGAATGCCGTCGACGGTGGCGAAGTTGGCTTCTACTTTCTTGACGAGATCGGGGTTTTCCTTCTCGACCAGCGGCTTCACCAGCTTGACGATCTCCTGCGCGCCATCGACATTGGCCTGGAAATCCCAGAGGTCGGTGTGGCTGTAGCGGTCCTCCTCGCCGGAGATCTTGCTGGCCGCCACTTCTTCCATCAGCGCCGCCGCGCCGCCCACGACCTTTTCCGGCGGAACGGTCAAGTCTTTCACCCGCTTCTGCAATTCCAGCACATCGGCATAAAGCTGGTCGGCGATGGGGGCGAGGCCTTCGGTGGAATTCTGGGCGAAGAGGCCGTATTCCAGGCGATGGAAGCCGGTGAATTCGTCTGACTGCTCCCCCGCCTCGTGATCGTCGGCGCGGGAATCGATGGCGGCGTCGAGATCGGAGAACAGCTCGGCAATCGGCTCGATCTTCTCATAGGGTATGCGCGAGGGGGCATAGAGCGCCTTGGCCTTTTCCAGATCGCCCGCCTTGATGGCGTCGGTGAAGGCTTTCGTGTCCTTTACCAGCTGGCCCAGGTTCTGCTGGACGTAGGTTTTATAGTCCGCGATGGGCTGGACGAGATCGAGCGGCGAGATTTCCGCACGGGCGGGGGTGAGAGCGGTGGTGAGGGCCAAAGCTGCAACCGAGGTAAGCAAACGTATTTTCATCAGATATCCTCTCCTTGAGTGTACTTAAAAAAGCTGGCGGATCGGCTCGCGCCCCTCCTTCCCCCTTGCGGGGAAGGTGTCTGCGGAGCAGACGGATGGGGGTGGTGACGTATACGCCACTGTCTCCAGCAACAGCGCCAAGCGTCACCACCCCCATCCGCCCGCTAACGCGGGCACCTTCCCCGCAAGGGGGAAGGAGGGCGCTTACGTTCACGCCGTCGCCTCCAGCAGCGACCGTCCCAGATAATCCTTCTCATCGCGCACACCGGGCAGAGCGAAGAAAAAGCCGCCGCCGATCGGCTTGATGTATTCCTCCAGCGGCTCGCCATCGAGGCGTTTCTGCACTGTGATAAAGCCCTTTTCCAGATCGGCCTGGAAGGCGATGAAGAGGAGGCCCATCTCGAGCTGGCCGGATTTGCTGATGCCGTTGGAATAGTTGAACGGGCGGCGCAGGATCAGGTGCTGCGCCGCATTGGCGTCGCGCGGATTGGCCAGGCGGATGTGTGAGTCGAGCGGCGTCACCTTACCCTCGGGGTCGGCGGCATAGTTGGGCACGTCCGCTTCCGTCTTGCCATCGAAGGGCGCGCCGCTGTTCTTGCGCCGTCCGAAGATCGCCTCCTGCTCCTGAAGAGGCGTGCGGTCCCAGCGCTCGACGAAATTCCTGATGATGCGCACCACCTGATAGGTGCCACCCGCAGCCCATTGCGGCTCGCCGCTGTCTTTCTGCACCCAGACGATCTTGTTCATCAGCGCTTCGTCGCCGGAGTCCGGATTGGCGGAGCCGTCGCGGAAGCCGAGGAAATTGCGCGCGCTCTCGTTCGCCCGCGCCGGCGGCTGCGCCGGCACGCTGCCCTCCTGCTTCCAGCGCAGCACGAGAAGGCTCGGCGTGTTCTTCACGATGTCGCGCAGCGCGTGGATATTGGTATCGGGCGTGTTGGAGCAGAACTGGATCAGCATATCGCCATGGCAAAGGTTCTTGTCCAGCGCATCGTTGGGGAACTTCGTCATGCGGGTCAGATGCTTGGGCTTTGCCGGTTTCAGGCCGAAACGGTCATCGAACATTGACGAGCCCAGCGCGACCGTCACCGTCAGATTGTCGGGCATGATATCCGGCCCGAGAATGCCGGAATCGGGCGGCGGGAATTTCGGGTCGAGCTCGGGCACCTTGCCGCCCTGCATGAGGAAGGAGATGCGCTCCGTCAGCGTGCGCATGAGCTTTTCCAGTTCGCCCCGGTCGCGCGCGAGCACGTCGAAGGCGGCGACCATGCCGGCTGCCGGGCGCGGCGTGACAATGCCGGGCTGATGCGGCCCGAAATAAGGCTGACGCTCGCCAATCTTGTCACTTTCCGGCGCGTTGGTAACGCTGTCATTGGGCAACACTGTGGCGCCTGCCCCTTGCGGCATGAGGCCGGCGATGGCGCCTACGCCCGCGCCGAGGAGAAGCTTGCGCCGCGCCGGAGAGGCGGGCGCGTTCTTTTCGTCTGAATGTATCTCGTCCATCAGTTCAACCCTAAAGCGTCGCGGAGCCTGCCGAGATCGGCGGCCAGTTGCGCGGCCTGCTCTTTCACTTGCACCTTGCCGGCATCGTCAAGCTTGTCGAAGGCGATGAAGCCGTCCCCCTGTCTGAAGGCATCCATCGTCGCACCAAGCTGCGTGAAATCCTTGTCGACCGCATTGACCTGCGTCGCGTCGGCCTTGACAGCCACCGGCCGGAAGAGATCGACGATCTTGCGCACGCCTTCGAGATTGGCGGCGAAGGAGGCAAGGTCGGTATGGGCGTAGCGGTCCTGCTCCTGCCCCGGCGTCTCGCCGGCGAAGCGGTCCAGGAGCGCAGCCGAGCCGCCCAGCATCTTCTGCGGCAGGATGCGCATGGCGTGGACGCGGCCTTGCAGGGTAGCGACATCGGCGACGAGCTTGTCCGTCACCGGGGCGAGCCCTTCGGTGCTTCCTTGCGCGAAAAGGCCGTATTCGATGCGGTGGAGCCCGCCGAAAGCCGGGTCGGCTTCGCGCTTTTCAAAATAATCGGCGCGGGCGTCGATGGCGGTGTCGAGGTCGGCGAAGACCTCCGAAACCGGCGCGATGCGGGCATAGGCCTCGCGCGCAGGCTCGTAAAGCTCTTTCGCCGCGTCGAGATTGCCCGCCTTGACGGCATTGGCCAGATCGCTCACCGCCTTGGCCAGCGCATCGGTTTGCGCGGCCAGATAGAGCTTATATTCGGCCAGAGCGCCGATGAAGGCGGTCAGTTGCGGGCGGGCGCTGTCCGCGGAAGCGCTGGCGGAGGGCGTGACGGTGAGCTTGCCGCGTGGGTTGCTGAGAAGGCCGCAGGTCATCTGATATTCGCCGGGCTCAAGGCGGGCGGTGAGACGCTGGCTGAAGCCGGGCGCGATGTTCTCGCGCTCCTCCACCACCATGACGCCGTCGAGAATTTCCCATTCCACCGCGCGCTGCGAGCGGTTGACGATCTCGAATGTGGCACGGCCCGCCGGCACGGTCAGCTCGTTCGGGTCGCAGGCCTTGTCGGTGATGGTGACGGCTGCCGCCTCGCCCCCGGCGGCCCGCCGCGCCTCGTTCGCCTTCTTCGAGGCATAATAGAAGGCGACGCCGGCGCCGACGAAGAGCACGATGGCAAGCCCCAGCCCGGCGCGGATGACGAGGCGCGGCATGGAGTCGATGGTCTTGTTATCAGGCATTTCCCAACCCGTTTTACGAATGGTGCCCGGCGCTTGCCGCCTTCGGCGCGCCTAACGCAGGCGGGGCCAGGAAAAGCAAAAGCGCGGGGAGGAGGAAGGCGATATAGGCCGCAAGCTCGCTGACGGTCGGCGTGTCGATATAGCCGAACATGCCTGACAACAGCGAGCCCAGCGGGCTGTCGAGGGGCAGCGCGCCGCTCATATCGAAAACCACCTGTTGCAGATGGTTCCAAAGCCCCGCTTCATGCAGCGCCTTGACCGAATTGGCGAGAATGCCGGCGGCGACGAAGAGGATGAAGATTCCGGTCCAGCGGAAGAAACGGCGCAGATTGAGCCTAAGCCCGCCAATATAGATGCCATAGCCGATGGCGATGGCGACGAGGATGCCGAGAAGCGCGCCCAGGGGACCCGACATGCCGTCGCTCTGCTGGAAGGCGGCGAGGAGGAAGAACACCGATTCCAGCCCTTCCCGAGCCACGGCGAAGAACACCATGGCGATAAGCCCCAGCCCCTTGTTGGTGGAGGTCTCAAGCGCCGCGTCGATGGAATGGTGCAGTTCGGCCTTGATGGAGCGCGCGGCCTTGCGCATCCAGAACACCATGGAGGTCAACACGAAAACGGCGATGAAGCCGATCACTGCCTCGAAAAGCTCCTGCGCCTTCTGCGGGAATTCGGCGCTGGCAAATTGCAGCCCCGCGCCCACGGCGAGCGACAGGGCCAGCGCGAGGAGGATACCGATCCAGACCACCGGCATCCACGCGCCCCGTCCTGTCTGCCGGAGATAACTGGCGATGATGCCCACGATCAGCGCCGCCTCCACGCCCTCACGCAGCATGATGAGAAAAGGTACGAGCATATCCGCCACCCGGCAAAAGCCTTCGTATTTTCGTCACCTTTTATCCGGGCTAAGGCAGCAGGGCAATAAGGCAGTAGGTAAGTATGTTTATGTAGGGCATCTTTCACAGACCGCCCTACTGCCCTCATTTTCATCGCGCTGCACAAAATTTTTTGCCTGAGGGCTTGAAGATGACAAAAGCCTTCTCCATATCAGCGTCACTTGCAGGCGCGTCTCCTCCCATTGCGCGCGGCAAGTGTTCCCCTCTGGAGGTTTTGCCCGAATGGGCACCTTCAAAACTTGAAGCCGGGCTTTCGCAAGTCCGGCTCTTTTTTTGGCTGGGGACGTTCATGTTTTGATGGGATCGCTTGGGCTCCATTTGGCACCGTAGCTCCGACGGAGCGGGCGAGGCATGGATTCCTGTGACAAGCACAGGAATGACGGGGTGGAAATGCTTCTGCGCCACCGACAACCGTTCCCAGCAAGCGGAAAGAGCCGAGGTTAGCTGCCAACAGTAAACCTGCCGTCATTCCTGTGCTTGTCACAGGAATCCATGCCTCGCCCTTTCCATTTAGAACAACGGCGCTGGAGGGGACCCTTTACGGTCCCACCAAAACTGTTGCTGATCTCAAATTCCGTGAGAATGACCGAGGCGCGTCCATATTGCGCCGCAATATGCGATGCAAGGGGAGGATGATGACGAAAAAATGTCAGAAATCAAAGGCCTCAGAGCATTTCTTGCAAGGCAGCCATGCAAAATCGCCTCTGCACATTTTTGCGACGCGAGGCTATATGTGGCTCACATAAAAACGAACGAACGAAGTCTAGGTGAGAGAAATGAACCTGATCCGCTCCTACAACAACTGGCGCCGTTACCGCGCGACCGTAAATGAACTGAGCCGCCTTTCGACCCGCGAACTGAACGATCTCGGCATCCTTCCCGCCGAAATCCCCTACGTCGCCCGCAAGGCCGTCGCTCGCTAAGTTTAGCCGCATGGCTCGTCCCATGCGCAGAGAATTATAGAGATATCGCCGGGGTCACCTCCTCCTCCCAGACCCCCGCGATAAAAGGCCGGCACCTCCTCCTCCCAAGCCGGCCTTTACAAATAGCACCCGCCGCACCTCCTCCCGCGGCGGGTGTTGTTTTTTTGGGACACTATCCCCTTGCCAGAGCCGGATCGCCGACGATCGGCGTGAAGCCGCCATAGATCATGCGCCTGGCGTCAAAGGGCGCGCTGCCGTCAGGCATCCTCATGCGCGGGTCTTCCATCACTTTCCGGTTTCCCTCGTCGCGCGCCTCGCGCGAAGGCCAGACGATCCAGGAGAAGCACACCACTTCATCCGGCTCGCACTTCACCGCCATGGGAAACGAGGTAACCTCGCCCTCAGGCACATCGTCGCCCCAGCACTCGACAACGCTCAACGCGCCGTGATCCCTGAAGACCACCGCCGCATCCTCTGCCAGCTTCCGAAACGCTTCGCGGTTGGCCTTCGGCACAGCCAGGACAAAGCCATCGACATAGGACATTAGATTTTCCTCCTCCAGAATGGAAACACGCAATATTGCATCGCGTGTTGGAGACAATCAAGCGAATGGCCCTTTAAATGGCCTCGTGAAGAGGAACGCATAGCGCCGACAACGCCTCCGTCCCCTTTAATTCGATAGCCCGCAAAAGACGCTTATCAGCTGATACGAAACGCAATTTTCGCTGCAAGGCAACCGCCAGATACATGCAGTCATAAGCAGGGTGCCCCAACTCAATGGCCAGCCTTGTGGCAGGCTCCAGAAGATTTCGCGTGGGCACCAGTTCAATTTCCGCCCGCCGGAGGATATCGGCGGAACCAATAGCTTCTTGTGTGCTTATTTCCCGCCGCTGCGCCTTTTTCCATAGGATGTTTGCGCACTCGGCCATCAAAAGATCGGGCGCAATGAATCGTTTTCCTCGCTGCAGAGCTAAAGCGGCGACGGAGTCATCTTCCTCAACAACCCATTTTACCACCACGCTGGCATCAATGACCAACGTTTCCATCAGCGCTCGTCACGCCCTTCGCGTTGAAGAACTTCGGATGGCGTATGCTTGCGCCCGCTCGTCAGCCTCCGCATCTCGGCGGCCAGTTCATCGAATGAAGGCTCCGCTTCTGCTTCCAGTGCCTGACGAAGAATCTCGCGGTGCTCCGCTTCAGCCGACCGGCCATGGCGCGCCGCGCGGAGTTTGAGTTTCATGATCAACTCATCGTCCAGATTTCGAACGTGCAAATTGCCGGCCATGTTTCCACCTATGGAGCGTCGTTCCCAATTCTAGCAAAAAGTTGAATTGGATCAACGGAATTACCACTTGCGATGTATCTGAACCATTCAACATCTGACGCGTTGAATGGCGAACCTAGATAGTTTCGGAGGTATGCCATGCCCGCGAAATCGAAAAGCCAGCAGGAGGCGGCCGGGGCCGCGCTTGCCGCAAAGCGTGATGAAAAGAAGGTAAGCGAGCTCAAAGGCGCTTCGAAATCGATGTATGAATCGATGACCGAAAAGGAACTCGAGGAGTTTGCATCGACCAAGCGCAAGGGCCTGCCGGAGCATGTGAGCAAGGATTAAACCTGCTTACTTCTGCCCTCCATACCCCGCGCGAACAATCCCGTGCCGCTGGAGCTTGTCGTAATAGGTCTTGCGCGGGATGCCCAAAGCCTCGATCGTCGCCTTGACATCTCCGCCATTGGCCGCGAGGGCCTCGCGGATGAGTTCGGCCTCATAGCGCTCGACGCGCTCGGGGAGCGATAGTTTAGCCTCCTCGCCGGAAGGCGTACCGGTGATTGCCGGTTCGGTCAGGCCCAATGCGAAGCGCTCGGTGAAATGGGCGAGTTCGCGCACATTACCGGGCCAATCATGGGCGAGGAGATGGCGGCGGACGTGGTCGGGCACGGGCGGCGGGTCGGTGTGGAAGCGCTGGGCGGCGCGGCCGAGGAAATGCGCGAAGAGCAGCGGGATGTCCTCTTTCCGCTCGCGCAAAGGCGGGATCGAGACCGTCACCACATTCAGGCGATAGAACAGATCCTCGCGAAAATCGCCGCGCGCGGCGGGATCGCCGAGGTCGATCTTCGATGCGGCGACGACGCGCAGGTCCAGCGGGCGCACGTCATTGCTGCCAAGCGGGGTGATCTCGCGCTTTTCCAGGACGCGCAGCAGCTTTACCTGCGCGGCGGGTGGCATGCTTTCGATTTCGTCGAGAAACAGGGTGCCGCCGCTCGAATGCTCGATGCTGCCGACGCGCTTCTTCTGCGCGCCGGTGAACGCGCCCGGCTCGTGGCCGAAAAGCTCGCTCTCGATCATCGTCTCGGGCAGCGCGCCGCAATTCAATGCCACGAACCGGCCCTGGCTGCGGCGGCTCCAGCGGTGAAGAAGCTCGGCGACCACCTCCTTGCCGCTGCCCGTTTCGCCCGCGACCAGCACATCCACATCGGCATCGGCGATCTGACGGAGCGTGCGGCGCAAGCGCTCCATGGACGGCGTCTGGCCGATCAGCGGCAATTCTTCCTGCGCCGTTTCCGCCACGCGGCGTAACGCGCGGTTCTCGAGCACCAGCCGGCGTTTTTCGATGGCGCGGCGCACGCTCTGCACCAGCCGCTCCGCCGGATAGGGCTTGGCGATGAAATCATATGCCCCTTCCTGCATCGCCTCGACAGCCATGGCGATATCGCCGTGGCCGGTGATGAGGATGACGGGCAGATCGGCGTCGCGTCCCTTCAGTTCTCGGAAAAGCTGGAACCCGTCAATGCGCGGCATGCGGATGTCGGTGACGACGATGCCTTCGAAATCCGCATCGATCCCGGCGAGGGCCGCCTTCGCGCCGTCGAAGGACAGCACTTCGAAGCCCGCGAGGTCCAGCGTCTGGGCGTTGGCGCGGCGCACGGTCTCGTCATCATCGACGAAGGCAATTTTCGGACGCATTTCGTGGTTGGTCATAGCACGCTCTTCAGGTGAATGATGAAACGGGTGCCCTGCCCCGGCTCGCTGTCGACTTCGAGGCGACCGCCGAACTCGGTTACGATGTCGTTGCAGATGACATGGCCGAGACCCAGCCCGCCCTTCTTGGTGGTGGCGAAAGGCGTGAACAGGCGCTCCATGATTTCAGGCGGGATGCCGGGGCCATTGTCGGCGACGATGAGGCGCGTCTCGTCGCCCTGCCGCTCCCATGAAAGCTCGACGCGTCCGTCCGCCTGTCCTTCCATGGCTTCCATCGCGTTTTGCATCAGATTGACCAGCACCTGCTCCAGCCGTACGCGGTTGCCCATGACGCGGATGTCTGGCGGGGGGATATCGCAGACGAATTCCACGCCCTGCTGGCGTAAGCGATTATTGAGAAGCAGGAACGCGCCATCCATCGCCTCGGCGACGCTGGTCGGCTGCACCCCGCCCGTGCCCTTGCGCGAGAAGGTCCTGAGGCCGTCGGCGATGGTGCCGATGCGCTCGGTCAGGGCGGCGATGGTGGAGAGGTTGCCGGTGACCGCCGCCGCGTCGTTCCGCGCCAGAAAGGTGCGGGCATTGTCGGCATAGCTGCGAATGGCTGCGACGGGCTGGTTGATCTCATGGGTGATGCCCGCCGCCACCTGCCCCAGAATGGCGAGGCGGTTGGCCTGCGCCAATTCCTCGCGCACTTCCTGCAGGCGCAGCACGGTCTTCTGTCGCTCCTCCACCTCGCGCTCCAGCCGCCTGTTGGCGGCGCTAAGCTCGGATGTGCGCTCGCTGACGCGGGTTTCCAGCTCCTCGCGGGCAAGCCGGGCCTGCGCGGCGCGGCGCTGGATGCGCTGGCGGCGGTGCAGAAGCCAGCCCGTCAGCGCAAGGATCGGGGCGAGGCCCAGAATGGCGAGCGAGCGGGCCTCGCGCATGCTCAAGGCAACCTCCGCACTGGCGGGAGCGAGCATGTGCAGCGTCCAGTTCGTGGTCGGCACCGGCACGCTGACGCGGACGAAGCGCGCCGGGGGCGTATCCGGCAGGGCGGCGCGCACGATGTCCGGCCCCCCACCCGTCGCGAAATGCGGCGTGACGGGGAGGACAGTCAGCGGCGCATCGCCGAATTGCAGCGTATCGCGCAGCGCCGTCTGGTCCTTGGGCGGAATGTCCGTGAGCGTGCGGAAGCGCCAGCGCGGAATGCTCGTCACCAGCACCACACCATGCTCGTCGGTGACATAGGAAGCCTCGGCGCTGCCACGCCAGTCGCTTTCCACCTGGTCGAACACCAGCTTGACGACGATGACGCCCAGCAGGCCATCCGGCCCCTCGACCCGCCGGGAGATATAAAGGCCGGGGCGCAAGCTGGCGGTGCCGAGCGCATAATATTCCGCCCTGCCCGATTTCACCGCCTCGCGGTAATAGGGCCGGAAGGCGTAATCATTGCCGACAAAGCTGGTGGGCGAGCGCCAATTGCTGGCCGCGACGGCGAGGCCGTTCCTGTTCAGGATGTAGATGACCGACGCGCCGGTCTCGTCCACCAGTCCCTCCAGCTTCCGGTCGAGCGCCTGGAACCCAGCCTTGTCATTCGAGGCGAGTGCGGTGCGGATATCCCGATCCTGCGCCAGCACGAAGGGAACCGAGCGCTGCTTTTCCAGCACGGTGCGCAGCACGACGGCATTGAGCGAGGCAGTGCCGCGGGTGCGGCTGTCGAGCGCCAGATAAGCCTGCGTCCGGCCATAATCGCCGGCAAGCCACAGCGTCGCGATTACCGCGGCGGTGGCGAGGAGCGCGAAGATGCTCCATTCGATGGCGGGGCGGCGAACATTCATCTTCGAGCCGCACCGCTGCTCTCACCCCCCTCTGCCCTGCCGGGCATCTCCCCCTCAAGGGGGGAGATTGGCTGATACGACCCTCCACCTACATTCTGCGATGTATGTGATTGATGCCACACGTCGATGAAGGCGTAATCTCCCCCCTTGAGGGGGAGATGTCCGGCAGGACAGAGGGGGGTGACTGGGCGCAAACGGGCGTAATTCATAATCCGTGACAAGTGCAGAATCCCGGACAAAACACAAGAACACTCGTGCGGATTATCGCACAAACTTACGAGACCTCGCTCGCACTCTCGATATTTCCCTCAATGAAATCAGTCATTTACACTTATGGCCAAACTTTGGCACAGCAATTGCATTCATGGGAACCATCCAAGCGGGCGCTTCAACCGAGCGTCCGCCTGTTTCATGACCCTGAGAATAATCGGCGGAGGAGCTGTCGAGGAGACCGGGGTTTGCGCAATGGAGGAACCATGAGCCCCACACATATCGGCGCGGAGAAGCCCCGCGCGAAAACGCCTTTTTACCGCCATCTCTATGTTCAGGTGCTGGTGGCGATTGCCGCCGGCATTGCGCTTGGCCATTATTACCCCGATCTCGGCGCGAGCCTGAAGCCGCTTGGCGATGCGTTCATCAAGCTGGTCAAGATGATCATCGCGCCCGTCATTTTCCTGACCGTCGCCACCGGCATCGCCGGCATGTCTGATCTTGCCAAGGTCGGTCGCGTCGCGGGCAAGGCGATGATCTACTTCCTTACCTTCTCCACGCTGGCGCTGATCGTCGGCCTCGTGGTGGCGAATGTCGTCCATCCCGGCAGCGGCATGCATATCGACCCCGCCTCGCTCGATACCAAGGCGGTGGCGAACTACGCCGAAAAGGCGCATGAGCAGACGATCACCGGCTTCCTCACCAACATCATCCCGACCACCATTGTCGGCGCCTTCGCCTCGGGCGATATTCTGCAGGTGCTGTTCTTCTCGGTCCTGTTCGGCATCGCGCTCGGCATGGCCGGCGAGAAGGGTGCGCCGGTGCTGAACTTCCTGCAGGCGCTTTCGCTGCCGATCTTCAAGCTGGTGGCGATCCTGATGAAGGCGGCCCCCATCGGCGCTTTCGGCGCGATGGCCTTCACCATCGGCAAATATGGCATCGAATCCGTCGCCAACCTGGCGTTTCTGGTGGCGACCTTCTACCTGACCTCGATCCTGTTCGTGCTCGTCGTGCTCGGCGCGGTGGCGCGCTATAATGGCTTCTCCATCCTGGCGCTCATTCGCTACATCAAGGAAGAGTTGCTGCTGGTCCTCGGCACCAGCTCGTCGGAAGCCGCCCTCCCCTCGCTGATGGAGAAGATGGAAAAGGCCGGGTGCAAGAAGTCGGTCGTCGGCCTCGTCGTCCCCACCGGCTATTCATTCAACCTCGACGGCACCAACATCTATATGACGCTGGCGGCGCTTTTCATTGCGCAGGCGATGGATATTCCCCTCTCCCTCGGCGACCAGATTCTGCTGCTGCTGGTGGCGATGCTGAGCTCGAAGGGCGCGGCGGGCATCACCGGCGCGGGCTTCATCACGCTTGCCGCCACGCTCTCGGTCGTCCCCGCCGTTCCGGTCGCAGGCATGGCGCTGATCCTCGGCATCGACCGCTTCATGTCGGAGTGCCGCGCGCTGACCAACCTCGTCGGCAATGCGGTCGCCACCATCGTCGTGGCGCGCTGGGAAAAGGAACTCGACACCGAGAAGCTCGCCGCCGCCATGAGCGGGCAGCCGCTTCCGAGCCCGGCGCTGCAGCCGGCGGAATAACCCGCCTCATCATCACGAAATAAGCCGGGCGCGCCGCGAGGTGCGTCCGGCTTTTTATTTAATCGATGCAAATATACAACAGTATATACCTTGCCTATAGATAATTCATATACCAATATGCTTTAGGTTTAATTTAACAAGAATCAACCCGGATCGAAAAAGACATGGCAATACTAGCCCGCTCTCCACAAGAAAAAATCGTGACTTTCGGATTGACCGTGCTGGCGCTCATGGCCGCGGCCGGAACGGCGCTGGTCCTGACCGGCACCAAGCCCGCGCCCGCGCAGGCCGAGAGCGCCACCCCGACCGCGCTTTCCGAGACGTTCGGCGACTGGATGGTCAATTGCCAGCCGGCCCCTGACGGCAAGACGCGCAGTTGCCAGATGCAACAGCAGCAGGTCGACAGCAAAACCGGGCAGATGGTGCTGATGATCGCGCTGGGTGCGCCCGATGCCAAGACCGGCATCGCCAACTCCACGCTGGTGCTGCCCTTCGGGCTCGATTTCTCCAGAGGCGTGCAGGTGAAGGTCGACGATACGGACCTCGCCCGCGCCGGTATCAGCACCTGCCTGCCGCAAGGCTGCATCGCCCCGCTTTCGCTTGATGGCAAGGCGCTGGCCGCGCTGGCAAAGGGCAAGCAAGCGGTCATCGGCATGACCGCGTTCAACGGCGGCAAGGATGTGACCGGCAATATTTCGCTGAAGGGTTTCTCAGCTGCCTCGTCACGGTTGGCGGCGCTGAATGCTTCGTAGTGAATGGTGAAATGGTGAATGGAAATTCCAACCATTCACCATTCACTATTTTTACTATTCACTTCTTCGCCTGATCGTCCATCAGCTCATACCACATGGCGTTGAGCACGGCGAAAGCCGCCGCCAGGGGCAATCCGAGAAGCCAGGAAAAATACCACATAGTTGGTCTCCTTGATTTGTCATCAAGGGAGTAAGGGAATAGGGGAATAAGGGAGTATGTTTCGCATCGGCATACTCCCCTACTCACTTACTCCCCTACTCCCTTCTCAATAAGAATGGCTCTTCTTGTCCGTCACCGCCGCCTCGTCCACCTTGCCCCAGAGCACGTGATAGACCCAGCTGGTATAGGCGACGATCAGCGGCAGGAAGATGGCGGTTACCACAAGCATGGTGAACAGCGTTCCGTGGCTGGAGGATGAATCCCACACCGTCAGGCTCGATTTGGGATCGATCGACGAGGGCAGGATGAAGGGAAACATCGAGACGCCGACCGACGAGATGATGCCGAAAATGCCGAGCTTGCCGGTCAAGAGCGGCAGGATTTCCGCCTTGCTGCGCAGCGCGAAGAAGGTCAGGAGCGGGCCGAGCACGCCTAGCGCCGGGGCAATCAGCAGCCAGGAATAGGTGGTGTAGTTCGTGAACCATGCGCCGTGCTCCGCCACCACCGTCTTCAACAACGGGTCGGACGGGCCGGCGGGATTGATGGCGCTGGTGATGCGATAGCCGCCGATATGCTGCCAGAGGATCGCGCCCGCCGCGACATAGAGCACGATGGTCAGCAGCGCGGCAATGCCGCCGAGCCGTCTCGCGCGGGCCGAGACGATGCCGTTCGTCTTCAGCGCCAGCCAGGCGCTGCCATGCATGGCGAGCATCATGACCGACAGGAGCCCGCATAGCAGCGCGAACGGATTGAGCAGGCCGAGAAGATTGCCCTCATAGATGATGCGCATTTCCTCGGTGAAGCGGAACGGCACGCCCTGCAGCACATTGCCGACCGCAACGCCGAAGATGAGCGAGGGCACGAAGCCGCCGACGAACAGCGCCCAATCCCAACAGGTGCGCCAGCGCATGCTCTCACGTTTGGAGCGGTACTTGAAGCCCACGGGCCGCAGGATCAGCGCCGCGAGGATCAGGAACATAGCGAGGTAGAAGCCCGAGAAGGACACCGCATAGAGCGGCGGCCAGGCGGCGAAGATGGCGCCGCCGCCGAGAATGAGCCAGACCTGATTGCCCTCCCAAACCGGGCCGACCGTGTTGATGACGACGCGGCGTTCGACATCGGTTTTGCCGACGAAGGGCAGGAGCATGCCGACGCCGAGATCGAAGCCGTCCATGACCGCGAAGCCGATGAGAAGCACGCCCAGAAGCACCCACCAGATGAGGCGCAGGGTTCCATAGTCGATGAGTTCACTTAATATCATGATGTGTTACTCCGCCGCAGCGAGGTGAGGAGAAATGAGGATCGCCTCGGGCTCGTCGTCCGGTTCCGGCCCATGCTTGATGGCCTTCAGCATCAGGCTCATCTCGATGATGAGCAGCACTGTGTAGATGACGACAAAGCCCGCGATGGTGGCCAGCACGCTCGCCGCGCCGAGATCGGAGACCGCCACGGCTGTCGGCAGCACGCCCTCGATGATCCAAGGCTGGCGGCCGAACTCCGCGACGAACCAGCCGCACTCGATGGCGATCCATGGCAGCGGAATGGCGAGAAGCGCAACGCGCAGCAGCCATGGGTGACGGTCGAGCGAGCGGCGCGCCGAAAGGACGAAGAAGGTGCCCGTCAGCAGGATCAGGAACACGCCGATGCCGACCATGATGCGGAACGTCCAGAATAGCGGGAAGACCTGCGGCACGGTGTCATTGGCCGCCTTGGTGATATCGGCGGGGGTGGCGAGGCGCGGGTCGTCGACATAGCGCTTCAGAAGCAGCGCATAGCCGAGCCATTTGCCGTTGTTCTCGAATTGCTCGCGGATTTCAGGCGCGACATTGGCCTTGTCGCCGCCCGCGGCGCGGATCTTCTGGAGCGCGTCATAGGCGGCGATGCCCTTGACGATATGGTCGCGGGCCGTGGCCACCTGCTGGTTGATACCGGGGATCGGCGTGTCGAGCGAGCGCGTGCCGATGAGGCCCATGAGCCATGGGATATGCACGGCATAATGCGTCTCGCGCTTTTCCTGGTCCGGAAAGCCGAAGGCGGTGAAGGCCGCGGGCGCAGGCTCGGTGTTCCACATCGCCTCGATGGCCGCGAGCTTCATCTTCTGATGCTCGCTCGAGAGATAGCCGCTCTCGTCGCCCAGCACGACCACCGATAGCGCGGCGGCAAGGCCGAAGGAGGCCGCAACCGTCATCGAGCGCTTGGCAAGCTCGCTATGCCGCCCTTTCAGAAGATACCAGGCGGAGACGCCGAGCACGAAGACCGATGCGGCGACATAGCCCGCCGAAACGGTGTGGACGAATTTCGCCTGCGCCACCGGGTTCATCACCACATCGAAGAAACTGGTGATTTCCATGCGCATGGTCTGCGGGTTGAAGGCCGCTCCAACCGGGTTCTGCATCCAGCCATTGGCGATGAGAATCCAGAGCGCGGAGAAATTGGAGCCGGCGGCGACGCAATAGGTGGCGACGAGGTGGCCGACCTTGGAAAGGCGGTCCCAGCCGAAGAAGAACAGGCCGACGAAGGTTGCCTCGAGGAAGAAGGCCATCAGCCCCTCGATGGCGAGCGGCGCGCCGAAGATGTCGCCGACATAATGGCTGTAATAGCTCCAGTTCATGCCGAACTGGAATTCCATGACAATGCCGGTGGCGACGCCCATGACGAAATTGATGCCGAAGAGCGTGCCCCAGAACTTGGTCATCTGGCGCCAGATCTTGCGGCCGGTCATGACATAGACCGTCTCCATGATCGCCAGCAGGACCGAGAGGCCCAGCGTCAGCGGCACGAAGATGAAGTGATAGAGCGCTGTGATCGCGAATTGCAGCCGCGACAGCGTGACAATGTCGAATTCCATTCGGGTTTTTCGCCGGCTGGCCGGCGCTCCTTTCTTCTTTATCCGCAAGTCCGGACGGAAAACCGCTTTTGGACTTGCTTCTCCGCCATGCTCATGGGCATCGCGGACATTGCGGTTCACTCCTCCCGCAAACTGGAAATCATGGTTCCGAAAGCCGGGTCGCTTCTGTCGGCGATGGCGACGATCCCTCCCGCCTCGACGAGGGCGATGCGGCCGGCGCATTCCGCCTCGCGTCGCTTGTGCGTGGCGATCAGCAGCGCCCGCCCCTGCGCCTTTGCCTCGAGACGGGTGAGCACATCCTTCGCCGTCGCCGCGTCCAGCCCCTCGGTCGGCTCGTCGAGAAGCCAGAGCGGCGTGTCGCGCAGGAACAGCCGGGCAAGCGCCAGACGGCGCGACTGCCCGCCGGAGAGGCCCATTCCGCCCTCCCCCAGCCTGGAGTCGAGGCCATGGGGCAGAGCCCGGATGGTTTCGGCAAGCCCGGCATCATCGAGCGCCGCCCATAGCGCGGCGTCATCGGCGGCGGGGTTAGCGAGGAGAAGGTTCTCGCGCACACTGTCCTGGAAGAGTTCGGTGCGCTGGGTGACGAGCGTTGCCGGCAGCGCCTCGACCGTGCCCGACAGCGGCGCGGTCTCGCCTGACAATAAGGCCAGAAGCGTGGACTTTCCTGCGCCGCTCGCGCCGATGAGGGCCAGCTTTTCGCCCTGTTGGATCTCGATGGAGACGCCATGGAGCACGGGGGTCTCCGCGCCGTGATGGCAGGCGGTGACGGAGACGAGGCGGGCGGCTATTTGCGCTTCGAGCTGTCCATCATCCGCCTTCGGCACGTAACCAGAATAGCGTTCCGTTTCCGTCAGTCGTGGCCCCAATCTCTGCGCGGCGAGCGCGGTGCGGCCGAGTTCCATCGCGCCGCGCCGTAGGGCGGCGAAGGGCTCCATTGCGGCGAGCGCGACGAGCAGGCCGAGCGCGGCGACCGGTGTGCCGATGGTTCCCTTTTCGGCAAGCATGGCCATGGCGACGAGCGTGCCGGAAAGGAGCAGTGCCCCCGCGAGGCCGAAGCCGAAGGAAACGCGCGTGTCGATGCGGTTGAGGCTGTCGTCGGCTTCGCTCAGGCGGCGGTCCGCATAGGCGATAGCTTCAGCCTTGGCGGCGAGACGCCCGGCCATGACGAGCTCGGTCTGCCCGGCGACGAGGTCGATGGTGCGGGCGCGCAACGCTTCGACGGCTTTGGCGCGGCGGCGCATCGGTTTTTGGGCGGAAATTGCCGCGATGACCGGCAGGCCGAGCCCCACGAGAAGCAGCAGCGCGGCGATGGCGAGGCCCAAAAGCGGCGACATGAGGAAAAACGCGATCCCCGCCGCCAGCGCCGTCGCGAGCGCGGCGCCGGCCGGGACCAGGACCCGCAGATAGAGCGAATCCAGCGCATCGATATCGGCGGTCAAACGGAAGAGAAGCCGCGCGGGACGCATCAGGAGATCATGCGCGGCGCCGGGGGCGGCCCAGGCGCGGAATAGCCTTTCGCGCAGGGCGGCGAGGACGGCGAGCGTGGCGTCATGGGTGACGAGCCGCTCGCCATAGCGCGCGCCGGTGCGGGCGAGCGCGAGAAAACGGATGCCGGCGGCGGGGGCGAAGACATCGAAGGCGAAGGCGGTCGCGGCGGACATTCCGGCAATCGCCGTGGCGGTGATGAACCAGCCGGAAAGCCCTAGCAGCGCGATGCCGGCCAGAATCGTGCTTGTGGCGAAGACCATGCCGGCAAGCATCATGCCGCGCCGCTCGCGCGTAAAAAGAGAGAGAACCGGGCGAAGATGGCGGATCGTGTTCATGGCTCAGGCTCTCCTTCCGGCGTCCAGCCTGATCAGCCGGTCCATGCGCAGGGCAAGGGCCGGATCATGGGTGGCGACGATCAATGTCTTGCCTTTGGCCAGCGCGAGCAGGCTGTCCGTGACCTTCAAGGCTGTCTGGTGATCGAGATGGGCGGTCGGCTCATCGGCGAGGATGATGGCGGCCTCGGTGTTGAAGGCGGCGCGGGCGAGCGACAGGCGCAGCGCCTCGCCGCCGGAAAGGCCGATGCCGCTTTCGCCAAGCGCCGCGCGGTTCCTGACGACATCAGTAAGGTTTGCCACCTCCAGCGCCGCTTCGATGTCAACTTTATCGCCGTCGCGCCCAAGGGTGATGTTGGCCGCAGCGGAACCGGCGAAGATATGCGGCTTCTGCCCCACCCACGCCATGCGGGCACGGATATCCGCCATCGTTTCGGGGAGAAGCGGGACGCCGCACAGGGCGATATGCCCCTCTTCAGGCGTAACCAGCCCTGCCATCAGCGCAAGCAGGGTGGATTTGCCGCAGCCGCTCGGGCCCCAGAGGGCGACGTGTTCGCCGGGAGAAACGGTGAGGTTGAAATTGTCGAACAGGAGGTTGTCGCTCCCGGCGTGGCGGAAGCGGAGGTTGGAAAGTTCGACAGCCGGTGCGGCGTTCCCGTCATCCGCCCACGCGTCGGATGAGGCGTGCGGCGCGACGTCGGCCATCATAGCCACTCCCTCGTCGCCCAATTCCTCCAGCGCCTTCATCGCCGCCTCGCCCGAGGCACGGTCGTGCCAGACGGCGGAGAGGTCGCGCAGGGGCTCAAAGAAGGCGGGGGCGAGGAGCAGGATGAAGACGCTTTCCGGCAGCGTCAGCTTGCCGCCCCAGGCGCCGAAATCGAGCTGGCCGAGAAGGTGAAAGCCGGTATAGACCGCGACCATGGCGACGCCGAGTGCGGAGAAGAGCTCCAGCACCGCCGACGACAGGAAGGCGATGCGCAGCACGGCCATGGTGCGCTGGCGCAGGCTTTCGGCATTGCCGCGCAGGCGGCGGGCGGTGAGGTCCACGGCGTCGAAGGCGCGGATGGTGGAAAGGCCGCGCAGGCGGTCGAGCAGGAAGCCGTTCATGCCGCCAAGCTCCGCCAGTTGCGCCTCGCTCGCCGCCTTGGCGCGCCAGCCGATCAAGGCCATGAAGACCGGGATCAACGGCGCGGCGACAAGAAGAATGAGCGCCGCCACCCAGGAAAACCAGAGGACAACAGCTAAGATGACAAGTGGCACGACGCTCACCCGCTGCCGCACCGGCTGGAAGCGCGAGAGATAGGGAATGACCGCCTCGGCCTGCTCGGCGATGGCGCTGGCGGCGAGGCCCGAGGCGGGACGGCTGTTATCGAGCGGCGAGCGGTGCATGAGGGCCACAACCGCGCGCTCACGCAGCGCGGCAAGCGTCTCCCGAGCGGCTTTGAAAGCGATGCGGCTGCCGGCGGCGTCGAGCGCGGCGCGGACGGTGCCAAGCATAAGCACGGCGGCGGCGATCCAGATGACCTGCGTCAGCGCACCGCCCTTCATGACGAGGCCCAGCGCATAGGCCAGCAACCCCGCCTGCGGCAGCCAGAGCAGGGCGGCGCCGGTTTGCAGCACCGCACCTGCCCTGGCTTTCGTCTTGGGAGACGATTGAGAGATAATTTTTGACTTCACACGGCCTGCGTCAGGCGCGCTGGTTTCGGCGGCAGCCTCGGGGGCAGCCGCGAATTCGTTGGAGACAGCAATGGTCACGCGCTTTCACCGTCTTTCTTGCGGGATTGGCGGCCCTTGCCGAAGGAGACGATGCGATCCTTCGCCTCCAGAAAGCGCGTCACCTTCGCGCCTAGCGCCAGCAGGGTGGCGAGCCGGTCGGTGTCCAGCTGCTTGACATCGTCATACCAGTTGGTGAGCTGCTCGATGAGGCCATACATGTCCTGCATCCGGCTCTGCGCATATTGCTCGGTCTCGCTGGCGGGGCGCTGCATCAGGATTTCTCGCAGCACCGTCATGGTCGGGTCGATCTCGCGCTTCTTGCGCTCCTCGGCGAGGGTGCGCAGGATCTGCCAGACATCGTCGGGCGTGGTGAAGAAATCGCGCCGGTCATTCGGCAGGTGCTTCAGCACCACCAGGTTCCAGCCCTGCAACTCCCGCAGCCCCATGGAAACGTTCGAGCGCGAGACGCCCAGCGCCTCTACGATCTCATCGGCGCAGAGCGGCTCGGGCGAAACATAGAGCAGCGCATAGATCTGCCCGACCGTGCGGTTGATGCCCCAGCGGCTGCCCATTTCGCCGAAATGCAGCACGAAGGACTGAACGATAGGGGGAAGGTCCATGACACTCTCTTCCGAAATTTCAGTAATTTCTGAAATCTCAATAAGCCGCAATTTGCGCGATAGCAAGCAATTTGTAAAAATTTCAGGGCTATCAGAGGCATTTCGCCGCATAAGGGGCGGTTTGCGGCTGGCGCAGGCGCGTTGTGTCCCCCTACCCCGGAGGTTCCTCCCAACTTTGGAAAGGGGATAGCGTTGCCGCCACCTCGTGCCAAATCACGGATGTTCACGAATGGCAGAAATGTGAGATAGCCCAAACAGCTCGGCCGCGCGGCGAGCATGATTAATCTTTGTTCGCTATCTCACCGAATATTTTATGGGGCAATATATTTAAAGAAGCCAGCCATCCCGATGATCACCACCACGAAACCCAATAGCTGGATGGTCGTCGGCAAATTCATGACCCGGCCATCGAGCCGAGCGATATCGGCTTTGAAGTCCGTCAGTTTTTCGTCGTAGCGTTCATATTTCGCATCGACCTTGTCTATCTTATTTGAAAGCTCAGCCTCGACCTTATCGATTCTATTTGAAAGGCTGGCCTCGACCTTGTTTATTCTCTCCGGCAAACCACTGAGGCGGGCGACATCGACCTCGATGCTGCTCACTTTATCCAGCAGCTTGTCGAGCTTCTCATTCGTGCTCTTCGCCAGAGCTTCCAAGGCGGATATACGCGCTTCCATGCCGTCAAATGTACCGTCTCCGCCTCCCCCTTTCAAGGAGGATGCGGGCTGGCTTGGGCTGCTGCCAGCGGAAATATTACCTGCTACCCGTTTCGGCGCCGTGCTCATTTCGGATTGCCCCCTCCCCAGTTGACAAGAGGCAGGTTAGCGCAAGCACCGGAATGCGCAAGAGGGTGGAATCAGCGTCTTTTGCGCGTTTTCGTGAGCTTTTCTTTTGGCGGATGGCGGTGGAGCGCAGCGCGGGTGAGCAGCATCACCGCCACCGGGGTGGTGATCATGATGAAGACGCCGATCAGCACGGGCTGCAGGACCGGGCCACCATCCCGCACCGTGAAAAACAGGATTGAGGCGAGGAGGATGCCGCCCGCGCCGAAGCCCGCGCCCATGGAGGGTGCGTGGATACGGTCGTAGAACGTCCTGAAGCGGAGGAGGCCGATCGCGCCGATCAGCGTGACGGCGGCGCCCATGAGCAGGAGGAACCCGGTCAGCAGGGCCAACCAGAGGGGGAGATCCGCGTGCGTCACTCGATCACCTCCCCGCGCATGAGAAATTTGGCAAGCGCCAGCGTGGAGACGAAGCTCAAAAGGCTAATGATCAGCGCCGCCTCGAAATAAAGCATGTTGCCGTCGCGGATGCCGAGCGTGATGAGCAGAAGCATGGCGGCGATAGAGAAGGCGTCCATGGCGAGGACGCGGTCTGCCGCCCGCGGCCCGATGAAGAGCCGGATGAGCGCGAGCGCCATCGCGGCGACCAGCATCAATTGCGCCGCCAGAAGCGACCAAAAGAGAATGACACCGCTCATCCGTCCGTCTCCTCGAACATTTCCTTAAGCGGACGCTCATAGCGCTCAAGGATAAGATCACGCCAATATCGCTCGTTCTCCATGTGGAGCACATGCACCAGCAGCTCCCCGCTTCGCGCGTTATATCCCACCCATGCCGTGCCCGGCATGGCGCTGAGGATAACGGACAGGATCGCAAGCCCGGAGGGATCGCGCAGGGTAAGCGGAACGCGCATGAAGGCCGATTTCGGCCCTCTCTTCGAGAAAAGGATAAGCCGCGCGGCGGCGATGTTGGAGCTCACGGCATCCATGAAGACGTGAGCGAACAGCACCGGGGCGAGACGCCAGCGTCTGATATGCGGCTTCGACGGCTCCAGCGCCCGCATGGCCTGGGCGGCAAAAACGGCGATGACGGCCCCAAGCAGCGCCTGGCCTGTGGAGATGCCGTTCAACAGCAGCCACATGACGAACAGCGACAACGCCAGAAGCGGATATGGCAGGATGCGCGTCATCGGCTTTTCTCCTCCGGCTGCGGCGGGGAGAGAACGCTGTGGATATAGTCCTGGGGCGCATCCAGCGCATGCGCCGTCGCCTGCAGGTAGTGCATGACCGGCGCCGCCGCCACCACCAGTCCCAGGCAGAGCAGCAGGAGACCGACGACGGGCGCGATCTCCACGATCCTGACGGGCTGTATGTCGCGCTCCAGCGGCGTCCAGAAATTGCGGATGCCGATGCGTGTCAAGGAGATGAGTCCCCCCAGTCCGGCAAAGCCCATCAGCAATCCCAGCGCCCAATACATCGCCGGTATCGGCTCCGGACTGCCGAGGCCGTTCGGGTTCAGGATGGAGGTGATCAGCAGGAATTTGGCGATAAAGCCGGAAAAGGGCGGCAGCCCGATCAGCACGATCGTACAGATGACGAAGCAGGCGCTGAGAATGGCTGATCTCGCCGGAATGGCGGGGCCGACCTGCTCCTCGTCCTCGCCCTGGTCTTCATCCTCATCGTCATATGGGTCCAGCACATCGGCGACCGTATCGCGGCCGCGCTCGATGAGCTCCGCCAGGAGGAAGAGCGCGGCCACCCCGAACGTCGTGGAGAGCATATAGAACAGGAGGGCTCCCATTGTCGGCACACCGCCAACGCCGATGGCGGCAATGAGCGTGCCGGACGAGATGAGCACGCCGGAACCGGCCACCTGCGCGATTCCGCGCGCTCCCAGCACCCCCAGGGCCCCGAAGAGAATTGTCGCCATACCTCCGGCAACCAGCCATTGATCGCCGAAATCCGCCAGCACGCCCGTGCCGAAGAAGAGATTCGACAGCCGCAGGATGATATAGATGCCGACCTTGCTGAGGATGGCGAACATTGCCGCCACCGGCGCGGCGGCGGCGGCATAGGCCGGCGTCAGCCAGAAACCCAGCGGCCATATGCCGGCCTTGATCAGGAAGACGAGCGCGAGGAGCGCCGCGCCCGCCTCGACGAACACCCGGTCGCCCTCGGGAATCAATGGGATGCGCGTTGCCAGGTCCGCCATGTTGAGCGTGCCGGTCACGCCGTAAAGCAGGCTCACGCCGATAAGGAACAGCGCCGACGCAACCAGATTGAGGACGATATAATGCAGGCCCGCCTTGACCCGCCGGACGCCCGAGCCGTGAAGGACAAGGCCGTAGGAGGAGGCCAGCGTCAGCTCAAAAAAGACGAAGAGGTTGAAGAGATCGCCGGTCAGGAATGCGCCGTTCAACCCCATCAGCAGAAGCTGGAAGAGAGTGTGGAAATGCGGCCCTCCCCGCTGCCAGGCCGCCAGGGCGTAGACGAGCGAAGCGATAGCGAGAATGGCTGTCAGCACCAGCATCAACGCTGAAAGCCGATCGAGCACGAGGACGATGCCGAACGGCGCGCGATAATTGCCGATATGATAAACGTCCGCTGCCAGATCCTTTTTCGCCGCCATGGCCATCAACACCACCGCAACGCCCAGCAAAAGCGTCGCGGAGCCAAGGCTGATCGCTGCTTTCAACCCGTGGCGGCGCTCGTTGAAAAGAAGCATCAGCGCGCCGGTCACGAGCGGCAGCACGACCGGCATGACGATGAGATGATGGAGCCAGGGCGCCGTCATTTCTGCTCCCTGCCATCGACATGGTCGGTGCCCGTCAATCCGCGCGAGGCGAGCAGGACGACGAGAAAAAGCGCCGTCATGGCGAAGCCGATGACGATGGCCGTCAGCACGAGGGCCTGCGGCACCGGATCGCTATAAAGTGCGGGATCGCCGGGGCCATCGTTTGGCAGCACGGGCGGAGCGCCCAGCTTGAGCCGCCCCATGGCGAAGATGAAAAGATTGACCGCGTAGGAAATCAGCGACAGGCCGACGATCAGCTGGAAGGTGCGGGGCCGCAGTAGCAGCCAGATGCCCGAGGCGCTCAGGAGTCCTATGGCAAGCGCGATGATCAGTTCCATCGGCGTTTCTCCTTAGGAGGCGCTGCGGAATGCGCGGCCCGATGACTGCGCACCGACTGGTGCGCAAGCGCGACCAGCACCAGCACCGTTGCGCCGACGACGAGCAGAAACACACCGACATCGAACAGAAGCGCACTCGTCGCCGGGATTTCGCCCACCAGTGGCAGGACTGGATGGTACTTATACTCAGTCAGGAACGGATAGCCGAAGACCCAGGAGCCCATGGCCGTGAACGCGGCGATGAGAAGGCCGAGCGCGATCCAGCGCAGCGGCAGGATGCGCAAGCGGCTTTCGGCGCCGCGAATGCCAACCGCCATATATTGCAGGATAAACCCGGTCGCCAGCGCGACACCGGCGGCAAAGCCGCCGCCCGGCAAATCATGCCCGCGCAGGAACAGATAAACCGCGAAGACGATGATGACGGGAAAAAGCCATTGCATGATGACCGAAGGCACGGTGAGATAATCGGTAAGCGTATCGCCCGGCTGACGGTCTGCCCTCATCTGGTCGTCGGCATGCTGGATCTGCTGCTGGCGCGGAGCGCCGATGCTTTCCGGTGCGGGGCGGAAGCGGCGGAGCAGCGCGAAGACGCTCAAGGCCACCACGCCTAGCACCGCGATCTCGCCAAACGTGTCGAAACCGCGGAAATCGACGAGGATGACGTTGACGATGTTCCTCCCACCGCCTTCCGTATAGGCATGTTCGATGAAGTAATCGCCGATATTGCTCGGCAGCGGCCGCGTCATGATCGCATAGGCGAGAAAAGCCAGGCCGCCTCCGCTCACGGCAGCGATAAGAAAATCGCCATGGCGCCGGATGCGGGAACCGGTCTCGACCGGCATCATCTCCTCTCCCGCCGGGCGCTTGGGCAGCCAGCGCAAGCCCAGAAGGATGAGAACCATGGTGACGGTCTCGACCAGGAGCTGGGTCATGGCGAGGTCGGGCGCGGACGCCCAAGCGAAGGTAACGCAGGTGACGAGCCCAGCGCCGCCGAGCATGACCAGCGCCGCCAGCCGATGGAAGGTGGCGTTGGCCGCAGCCCCGACCGCGCAGATGCCGCCCAATATCCAGAGCATGGCGAAAACCGGATCGATGGGGAGCCTCGGCACCAGACCGGCGGCGGCACCTGCATTATAGAAAGGCAAAGCCCCGGCGACGAGTGCCGCCAGAACCAGAATACGCAATTGCGGCTGGAGACGGCGGGTGCCGATCCAATGTCTGGCGACGCGCGGCCAACGCCAGAACAGCGTGTCGAGAACAGGCTCGAAAATGCGCTTCGCCCTGATATGGCGGAACAAGGGAGGGCCATCCTCGCTCGTCGCCAGATATTTCTCCAAGAGGAAATAGAGCGCCACCCCGCCCGCCAGCGCAATCGCGCTCATCAGGAGCGGCAGGTTGAATCCATGCCAGATGGAGAGGCTGAAGCGCGGCGTTTCGGCCCCCAGCACGCCGATGGCGGCGGTACGCAGATAAGGCCCGACCGAGATGCCGGGCATGATGCCGATGACAAGGCAGGCGAGCACCAGGAAGGCGATCGGAATATACATCCAATGCGGCGGCTCGTGCGGCGTCCTCGGTAAATCCTTCGGCGGCGGCCCGAAGAAGACGCAGTGGATGAAGCGAGTCGAATAGGCGACCGTGAAGATGCCGGCAATCACGGCGAAGTAAGGCTCGGCAGCATCAAGCATGTTATCGCGGTGAAGCGCGACGGTTTGGGCGAAAAACATTTCCTTGGAAATGAAGCCGTTGAGAAGCGGCACACCGGCCATCGCCGCGCCCGCAACCATGGCAAGCGTCGCCGTGATGGGCATGAAGCGGAACAGGCCTCGGAGGCGGCGCATGTCGCGTGTGCCGGTCTCATGATCGATAATGCCGGCGGCCATGAACAGCGAGGCCTTGAACGTCGCGTGATTGATGATGTGGAAGACGGCGGCAACGGCGGCAAGCTGGCTCCCGAGGCTCAGGAGCAGCGTTATCAGGCCCAGATGGCTGATCGTCGAAAAGGCGAGCAGGCCTTTCAGATCCTGCTGGAACAGCGCGAACCAGGAGCCGAGGACGAGCGAAGCAAGGCCGGAAAGGCCGAGGACCCAGAACCATTCGGCGGTGCCCGCAAAAACCGGCCACAGCTGCGCCAGCAGGAACACCCCCGCGCCCACCATGGTCGCCGAATGGAGATAAGCCGAGACGGGCGTCGGCGCCGACATGGCGTTGGGCAGCCAGAAATGGAACGGAAACTGCGCGCTTTTGGTGAGCGCGCCGAGCACGATCAGCAGCATGGCCGGCAGGAAAAGCGGGCTTTCGCGGATGATTTCGCCGGCAGCAAGCACCCGGTCGAGATCGTAACTGCCGGCGATATGACCGAGAAGCACAACCCCGAAAAAGAGCGCGGCACCGCCGAAGCCGGTCACCATCAACGCCATGCGCGCGCCTTCCCGCGCCCCGGCGTTCTGGTACCAGTAGCCGATGAGGAGGAAGGAGGTGATGCTGGTCAGTTCCCAGAAGATGACGAGCAGGACCAGATTGCCTGAAAGCACCAGGCCGAGCATGGCGCCCATGAAAGCGAGGAAATAGGAGAAAAAGCGCGGCACGGGATCGGCGGGGGACATGTAATAGCGCGCATAGATGATGACGAGCAGGCCGATGCCCGTCACTAGCACGGCGAACATCCAGGCAAAGCCGTCCATGCGCAGCTGGAAATCCAACCCATAGGCAGGGAGCCAGCTTAGCTCACCGCGCACGACACCGCCGCCGCGGACGACCGGATAAAGCACGAGAGTGATGATCAAACTGGCAAGAGCGACCGCCCCGGCGAAAAAAGCCTCGCCATTATGATCGCTCTGCCGGAAGAAAGCGATGATAATGCTGCCCGCAAAAGGGATGCTTACAAGCAGAAGCAGCAGGACGCTATTACTCATCATCCGCCGCCATACCTTCCCTTAAAGAACAGATCACAAGATCTTTCGAGATAGACTATAGCTTTCAATAGGCTACACCGTCGTAAACAACGACATAAACTATCATTATTTTCGCGTTTTTCACTTTAACCTCTCCAGATTATTATGCAAACGGCACAACTTACTCTATGGCCGCTCGCTATCCGAAGGTCTGAACGCCGCCTTCGGCTAGATGCCAGGCGGGGTCCGTCATTAACCCAAGCGCTCTTGAACGCATGAAGGAGCGAAAGGCTCCCTCGGTTGTTGCTCGCTACGCTGAATTCGTCTCCATACCCGCGCGACCGCACCCCCCTCTGCCCTGCCGGGCAGAGGGGGTATGCTTGGCGATTCCCTCAAAACGGGAACCGCACTGATCCCGGCAAATCCTACTTCCCCGCCACGCCTTCCAGTTCCGCCAGCACATCGGCGTTAAGGTCGAGCTCCGCGGCGGCGAGGTTCTCGTGCAGATGGGCGACGGAAGAGGTGCCGGGGATGAGCAGGATGTTCGGCGCGCGGCGCAGCAGCCAGGCGAGCGCCACCTGCATCGGCGTTGCACCGAGACGCGCCGCAACATCGGACAGGGTGGACGATTGCAGCGGGCTGAAGCCGCCGAGCGGGAAGAACGGCACATAGGCGATGCCGTCACGGGCGAGATCGTCGATGAAAGCATCGTCGCCGCGATTGGCCAGATTATAGAGATTCTGCACGCAGACGATGTCGCAGATGCGGCGGGCTTCCGCGAGCTGCGTAGCGGTGACATTGCTGAGGCCGATATGGCGCACCAGCCCCTGCCGCTGAAGATCGGCGAGCACGGTCAGCGGCGCCTCGATCGACCCTTCGGCGGGACGGAACGGATCGAACATGATGCGCAGATTGACGACTTCGAGCACATCGAGCCCGAGATTGCGCAGATTGTCATGGACGGCCTGCGTCAGCTCCTGGGGCGTATAAGCGGGGAGCCATGACGCATCGTCGCCACGGCGCGCGCCGATCTTGGTCACGATGACAAGATCGTCCTGGTAGGGATGCAACGCCTCACGGATCAGCTGGTTGGTGACGTGGGGGCCGTAGAAATCGCTGGTGTCGATGTGGTTGACGCCGCTCTCCATCGCCTCGCGCAGGACGCTTATCGCCGCGTGGCGGTCCTTGGGCGGGCCGAATACGCCCGGTCCGGCGAGCTGCATGGCGCCGTAGCCGAGGCGCTTCACGGTGCGGTCGCCGAGCTTGAACGTGCCGGCTTTGATGATATCGGTCATGGGTATCTCCTCTTTCTGACAGCTTGGAGATAGACCCTGTTCTGCCCTCTGATAATCCAGTACAATCGGGATGGGCTGTGCGGAGAAATGAACAATGGCTGTCGATCTCGGAGATCTAAATGCCTTCGTGGCGGTGGCGCGGGCGGGCGGCTTTCGCGATGGCGCGCGGGTGAGCGGCGTGAGTCCCTCCGGTCTCTCCGAGGCGATCCGGCGGCTGGAGGCAAAATTGGGCGTGCGGCTCTTCAACCGCACGACGCGCAGCGTGGTGCTGACCGAAGCGGGCAAGGGCCTGATGGAGCGGCTTTCCCCTGCCCTCACCGAGGTGGAGGCGGCGCTCGATGTGGTCAATCGCTATCGCGAGCGTCCCACGGGCGTATTGCGCCTCAACGTGCCGGTGAGCGCGGCGCGGCTGGTGCTGCCCAAAATCGTCCCGTCCTTCCTTACGGCCTATCCGGACATCAGACTGGAAGTCGTGACGGAGGAGAATTTTGTCGATGTGCTCGCCGCCGGATGCGATGCGGGCATTCGCTATGAAGAACAGCTGGAGCAGGATATGATCGCCGTGCCCATCGGGCCGCGCATCCAGCGCTATGCGATGGCCGCCTCCCCTGCCTATCTCGACGCACGGGGAAGGCCCGAACACCCGCGCGACCTCCTCGATCACGCCTGCCTGCGCCACCGTTTTCCCAGCGGCGCGATGCCGCCCTGGGAGTTCGAGCGCGACGGCGAGATCGTGAAGGTCGATCCGCCCGGACCGCTCATCGTGCAGGCAAGCGGCGGCATCGATCTGGCCGTGGATGCGGCCATTGCCGGTCTTGGCATTGTCGGGCTGTTCGAGGATTGGCTCCAGCCTTATTTCGACAAGGGCGCGCTCAAACCGGTCCTGGAGCCCTGGTGGCAGCGCTTCTCCGGGCCGTTCCTTTATTATCCCGGACGGCGCTTCGTGCCCGCTCCGCTCAGGGCTTTCGTCGATTTCATCAAGGCGCAGAATATTCCCCGCTAAAATCGCCTTGCTGTATAAATTCATGATACGAAAGTAATCGTAGTGATTTTTACCCAAGGAGAACGAAAATGCGGAAGATCATCGTCGGTGCGATGACCAGTCTCGACGGGGTGATGCAGGCGCCGGGCGGGCCTGAGGAAGATCCGACGGGGGATTTCAAATTCGGCGGCTGGGTGCCGCATTATTTCGACAAGACGCTGGAGGAGATGGTGGGCGAGATGTTCTCAAAGCCCTTCGACCTGCTCCTCGGCCGCAAGACCTATGACATCTTCGCCGCGCATTGGCCCTACGCGCCCCCGGGCGATCCCATCGGCTCGGTGTTCGACCGCATCAACAAATATGTTGCCACCCGCAATCCGGACCTGAAGCTCGACTGGCAGAACAGCCATGTGCTTCGCCCCGATGCCGTGGCGGGAGTGAAGGCGCTCAAGGACGGAGATGGCCCGGATTTGCTGACGCAAGGCTCGACCGATTTCCTGAAGACGCTTTTTCAATATAATCTGGTCGACGAGATCAATGTCTCGATCTTCCCGCTCATTCTGGGCAAGGGCAAGCGGCTGTTCGGCGACGGCTCCTTCCCCCATGCCTGGAAGCTCGTCAGTTCGAAGACCTCCGACAACGGCGTCACCATCAACAAATATGTTCGCGGCGGCGAGATCGTCACCGACTCGTTCGCGTTCGAAACGCCGAGTGCGGCGGAACTGGAGCGGCGGCGGAATTTGACGTGATGGGCTTCTTATCCCCCATCCGCTTGCGATGCGCGGAGCGTTTGGGGATAATGTTGTCAAACTGACATATGCCTCAGGTAATGATCAAAAACTGACATTTCTATGTCCGTTAACGATCATTATTAGTGGGGCGCAATATGCGGAAAAAAACCAACAGCATGATGACAGCCGCCAAGCTTGGGGTGGCTGTCGGAGCCATCATGGCGGCGATGCCGGCGAAAGCGGCGGACAACACGATAAGAATCATCTCCCTCAACACGTGGGGAGCCAGCAGCCTGAATCCGACGGCTCTCGATCTTTTCACCGGCGGAAAATACGACGTCATCACAATACAGGAATATAATACCAACTACGGCAACGACATCGAGGCGAAGCTGCCGCCCTATGCGAAGTTCGCCAATGGAGACACCGGGCTGGCTTCGGCGCTGCCGGTAACCACCGGACTGGGCGGCGTGCAGAAAACGCCTTACATGAAACTGGGCGCCGAGGGCGGGCGGCCGACAACGATCGTCGCCACGGAACACCTAAACTATTGGGACGACCCGTTCGATCACCGCGTCAGGGAAGCCAAGGAGCTCAATGACTGGGCCAAGAGCGAAATCAACCCGATACTCATTACCGGCGATTTCAATGCCGGCGACGTATCGGAGCGCGGCCTCCTCGAAGTACCCCAGCAGGAATTGCTGCTGACGCGTGCGAGAGAAACCCAGAACGCCGACTATAAGGCATGGGCGCTACAATATGTAGCACGCAACCATCCCATCGGTTCAGAAAAATACAAGGCCGCCGAGGACTATATAAATAAAACTTCCGACAGCCGCCCGACAGACCTGTTTACCGACGAGCTCTATCCCATCAAGGGAAACACGCCCAACACGCTGAACATCCTCAAGAAGGACTATCAGCTTCTCCAGAACCCCGAAGACAGGGAAAAATTCGCTCCGCACGAACTGGCCGATGGTAGCACGACATGGCCCAGCATCGGAGAGGACGACGAGGCGTTCAAATGGCCGTCCTGGGGACGCACCCAGATCGACCATTTCATGGCGTCGCGCCCTTACGCGAAATGGTGGAAGCTGGTCGATCAGCCCGGCGACAAATATGTGGGCGGCGTTCTCGATCCCTCGGTCACCGTCGGCCCTGACGGAAAGCCCCTCTCCGACCATGAGGCAGTGGCGCATGATATCGCCTGGATGGGGCCGCGCGTGATAGAGACGGCCGATGGCAAGGCCGGGCTGATTTTCGACAACGAGGCAAGCGGCTTCGACGGCGCGGGCGAATTCAAGCTTTCGCGCAACAACAACCGCACGGACGTTTATCTGGGACAATTGTCCGACGAAAATGGGGTGCCGATCTACCGGCGTCCGGAGATGGTTCAGCCGATCTCGCAACAGGATTTGGCCCTGCTCGTTTCCTATGCGATCTATGACCGGCATGATACCGCGCCTTATCTGGCGCAGTTGAGAACTTTCGTTCCATCGGACAAGATGGAAATTTTCGACAAGCGCGTGGCGGAATTGCTCGTTGGAGCGGAAACGCGCAACGCAGCCTTCCGCAAGGTCATCGATGATTACTTCCAGGCGCATCGCGACGAATTTCCAGGCGTAAGCGCCTATGACAAGCTCGAATGGGAGGATTGGGGCAACATCCTCATCAAATATTTGAAGGCCGACCTGACCTTCCAGACCGTTCCCACCGATACCGCTACCCCCGCCTGGAACGAACTGCGAGCGGCACTCGGCCTCGACGATCCGGCGGAGCGGGCGCGCTTGAGCAAGCTGACCGGCCTCGATTTCGAGAACGACCCTTATGCACCGCTCAAACTCCAGCTCAGCTGCCTCGACGCCAAGCATCTCTCGCTGCAGGGCGCGAAGGATCTGTGCGTGGACGACCACAGCCGCTTCAAGGATATCGCGATCACCGATGGCAAGACGGTGGCCATCGATGAAAGCGAAGCGCTGGGTTCGGCTGACGGCACGATCATCCTCGCCAATGGCGGCATCCGCACGGCGGGACCGGACGAGAAATGGGCGAGTTGGACGGGCCCGGTGACGAAGATCGACAAGGCCGTCCGGCTGGAGGGGCTGGGCTGGATCGATGTTTCGCATCCGACCGTGCCGGTCGATATGATGAAGGCGATTTCCGGCAAGGGCACGTTCGAGAAGCGGGGCGCGGGCACGCTCAACCTCATGGCCGCCAACAGCTATACCGGCGGCATCATCGTCACCGAAGGCACGTTGCGCGCCGGCGTCAAGGGCGCTTTCGTCGACGATACCGCCTATGCGGTCAATGGCGGCACGCTCGATTTGGGTGGCTTCGACCTCACCATGTCGCTGCTGACCGGCGCGGGATTGGTGAAGACCGGCGGGGCCTCGCTCGACGTCGACACGCTCGCGCCGGGAGGCGATGACATCGGCACGCTGACTGTCGATGGCGATCTGACGCTTGGGGCAGGCTCGACCTATATCGCCAATATCGCGCCTGACGGCAAGGGCGACAAGCTGGCGGTAACGGGGACAGCCATGCTTCAAGGCGGAGATATCTATATCGCCAAGCTCGCGGGCAATTACATGCCAGGGCAGCGCTATACGATCCTGACCGCCGGCGAAGGCGTCACCGGCACGTTCGGCAATTTGAGCCAGAACATGCCCTTCGTCGATCTCGGCCTCACCTACGATCCGCGCAATGTTTATCTCGACATCGCGCGCAACGATGTGGCGTTCCCCACCGTGGGTATCACGCGCAACCAGAAGGCCACTGCCGGTGCCGTCGAGGCGCTCGACGCGGGTAACGATGTCTATGATGCAGTCGTGCTGCAGGACAGCGAGGCGGCGGCGCGTGTGGCCTTCGACCAGCTCTCAGGCGAGATCCACGCCTCGGCCCGCACCGCGCTCATCAATGACAGCCGCTTGATCCGCAGCGCCGTCAACGACCGTCTGCGTGCCGCCTTCAACGATGTGGCGGCGAGCGATGTGCCGGTCATGGGCTTCGGGCCGGATGCCAAGCCGCTGGTGAAAGGCGAGACGCCGCAAATGGCGGCGTGGGGCCAGGCCTTCGGCGCGTGGAGCAAGACGAAAAGCGACGGCAACGCCGCCGATCTCGACCAGTCGACCGGCGGTTTCATCACCGGCTTCGACGCGGCGGTGGCCACCGACTGGCGTCTCGGCGCGTTCGCCGGCTACAGCCGCACAACCTTCGATGCGAAGGGTTCGGGCGAGAGCGACAATTATCATGCCGGCGTCTACGGCGGCGGGCATTTCGGGGCGCTGTCGGTCCGCTCTGGCCTTGGCTATAGCTGGCATTCGGTCGAGACTTCGCGCGTCGTGGCCTTCCCCGGCTTTGAGGATCGTCTCAAGGCCGATTACGACGCCGGTACGTTCCAGGCCTTCGGCGAGCTCGGCTACCGGATCGATATGAAGCAGATCGCTTTCGAGCCCTTCGCCAACCTCGCCCATGTGCGGGTGAAGACGGACAGCTTCACCGAGACGGGCGGCGCTGCGGCGCTGTCGGCGGCGGAAGAGACCACCTCCACGACCTTCACCACGCTCGGCCTTCGGGCTTCCGCGCCGTTCACGCTCGGCACTGTTGAGGCAGAAGCGCGCGGCACGGTGGGATGGCAGCATGCCTATGGCGATACAACACCAGTCTCGACGCTGGCCTTCGACGGCGGCAATGGCTTTACGGTCGCCGGTGTGCCGCTGGCGGAAGACATGGGTCTTGTTGAAGCCGGGTTCGACGTCAAGCTCAGCGAGCGCACCACGCTGGGCATCAGCTACACCGGCCAGTTCGGCTCGGATGTGCAGCAGAACGGCGTCGATGCACGGTTCGCCGTGAAGTTCTGACGGGAGAATGGCTCCGGGCGTCTCGAAAGGGGCGCCCGAGGCTTGTTTTAAGTCTGGCTTAAAGACAGCAGCTCCGTGGGTACGCCAAGGAGTGGACCGGCTTTGGCAAGCCGTTCATCAAATGTGCAGACGGCAGCTCCATGTTCCGAGGCGATAGCCAGATGCAAAGCATCGCCGCTGCGAACACCCAAGCTGTAACGATCCGCAAATCTCGCCGCTGTGCGAAAATGCTCGCTGGTCACCGGCAGCAGCATAAAGCCTGCGACAACAAGCGAATTAAATTCCGCGAGGGATGCTGCTCGCTGTTCGATCGTGAGCGTTCCGGTCCTTACCTTCAAAGCCACCGCGGACGAAAATTCAGTAATCGTCCAATCGCTGATGCATAATCGCGCCGGTTCGTGTTCCCTAAGCCAAGCTTGCGCACGACCACTTGCGATTTCGGCATTTGAGAGTGCAGCGACGATCAACGAGGTGTCGAGATAATACATGCGTTAATAACGCTCATCCTCCCGCATCCGCCGTATAAACTCCCCGGGATCCTCGGTTTCCTTTGGCAGTGTATCGGTGAAAGCCCGCAATCTTTTGAAATCAATTGGCTTGCGAGGAGGTATTGGCTTCGGCTCTGGTTCCACCGGAACAAGCCGAGCCACCGTCTTTCCACCTCGAATGATCTCAATGGAATCCCCAGATTCCACCTGATCGATAAGCTCGTTCAAATGCGCCTTTACATCCGCCAGATTAACCGCGCCCATGTCACGCTCCCGACTATATCACCCAACATATAACACACGGAATGCGCGAATTCCAGTTATATCCCCTCCCCCTGGCTCACCATCGTCGCTTCCTGCGTCAGCGTGGCGATGAAGCGTTTGGTGCGCTCGTGCTCGGGGTTGCTGAAGAGCTGCCGGGCCGGCCCTTTTTCCACAACGACGCCGCCGTCGAGGAACGCGGCTTCCTGCGCAATGGTCGAGGCGAGGCGCAGATCGTGGGTGGCGATGACCATGGTGGTGCCTTCCTTGGCCAGATCGCTCAGCACATCCACCACTTCCTGCGCCAGTTCCGGGTCGAGCGCCGAGGTCGGCTCGTCGCAGAGCAACACCCTTGGCGACATGGCGAGCGCGCGGGCGATGGCGACGCGCTGCTGCTGGCCGCCTGACAGCGTGGCCGGCCAGGCATCGGCCTTGTGTGCCATGCCAACCTTCTCCAGAAGCTCCATTGCGAGGGTCCGAGCGCGCGCCTCCGGCCATTTCAGCACAGTCACCGGACCTTCCATGACGTTTTCGATCGCGGTGCGATGGGGGAACAGCTGGAAATTCTGGAACACCATGCCGGTCTGGCGGCGGATGCGCTGGATTTCGGCGGCGGGAACGCGCTTGCCTTCCTGGAACGCGACGCGCTCATCGCCGATGCGCAGAGCGCCCGAGGTGGGGATTTCGAGCAGGTTGATGCAGCGCAGAAGCGTGCTCTTGCCCCCGCCCGAAGGGCCGATGAGAGCCGTGACGCTGCCCTCTTTCATGGCGAGGCTCACGCCTTTGAGGACGGTCAGATCGCCGAATTTCTTTACGATATTTTCCAAGCCGATCATGACCGCGCCTCGATGAAACCGCCATAGCGCCCCAGCCGCTTTTCAAGCCGGGCCTGGAGATGGGAGAGAACCGAACTCATCACCAGATAGATGAGCGCGGCCTCGATATAAAGGATCAGCGGCTCATAGGTGGTAGCGACGATGCGCTGCGCCGCCATGAACAGCTCCGGCACGGTGATGGCGGCGGCCAGAGACGTATCCTTGACGAGCGAGATGAAGGTGTTCGACAGCGGCGGCACGGCGACGCGCGCGGCCTGCGGCAGCACGGTGCGGCGCATGGCCTGCGACCAGTTCATGCCGATAGAATAGGCGGCCTCCCATTGCCCCTTGGGCACCGAGCTGATGGCGGCGCGGATGATCTCGGAACTGTAGGCGCCGATGTTGAGCGTGAAGCCGATCAGCGCCGCGGGGAAAGCGTCAAGCACAATGCCAGCGCTGGGCAGGCCATAGAAGATCAGGAACAATTGCACCAGCAGCGGCGTGCCTCTGATGATCCAGACATAGAAGCGCACGAGCCAGACTAGGGGGCGCGGACCGAACAGCCGGATAAGCGCGACGATGAGGCCGAGTGTGAGCCCGAACGCAAAGGAAAGAAGCGTGAGAGGAGCGGTGAATTTCACGGCCGCGATCAAAAGCGGTCCGAGCGATTCCAGCATGAGCTGAAGCCAGTTAGGCAAGGAAGCGTCCTCCGGGGAATTGTGAAAGCTGGCACCACCGGCGCTCTACGCCGACGTTTCCATATCGATACAAACCAATCAAACAAAAGACTGGCCGATCCCATGGACCGGCCAGTCCTTCATAACCTCAACTCCGCTTATTTCGAAACGTCCTGGCCGAAATATTTGTCGGAAATCTTCTGGTAGGTGCCGTCGGCCTTGATATCGGCCAGCGCCTTGTTGATGGCGGCGAGGAGGTCGGGCTGGTTCTTGTTGATGATGACGCCGGAATAATCCGCCTTGTCCTGCGTGGCAACGATCTTCACATTGGCGTCGGGCTTGTGCTTCTTGAAGTCGAGGAAGGACAGGCTGTCATTGACGGTGGCGTCGGCGCGGCCATTGAGAACCAGCTGGATCGACTGGTCGAACCCATCGGTTCCGACGAGCTCGGCGCCGTTCGAGGCGGCCAGCTTACCGAAATTGCTGGTCAGCGACTGGGCCGATTTCTTGCCCTTCAAATCGGCGAAGCTCTTGATATCATTGTTGTCGCCGCGCACGATCAGCACGGCCTTGGAGGCGATATACGGCTCGGAGAAGTCGTACTTCTTCTTGCGCTCCTCGGTGATGCCGACCTGATTGATGACGGCATCATAACGGTTGGCGTCGAGCCCAGCGATGAGACCGTCCCAGCGGCCTTCCAGGAACTGCGCCTTCACGCCCAGTTTCTGCGCGATCGCCTCACCGATCTCCACGTCGAAGCCGACGAGCTTGCCCGTGTCGTCGTGATAGGTGAAGGGCGCGTAGGTGCCCTCGGTGCCGATGCGGAACACGCCGGAGGACTTGATCTCCGCCAGATCATTGGCATGGGCGGGAGCGAGCGCGAGAACCTGCAGGGCGCCGGCGACAAGCAGCGAAAGCAAGCGTTTCATGATTTTGCGTTTCCTGAGTTTCGGCCTTGCGGGCCGGAGATTGCATGGAAGCCAGAGAATGGCAAAAACATAACAGGATTGAAACGCGAATGGTTTTCTAAAGAGAAGAAATATTGGAATTTGAATCGCATAAAGCGTTTCGTTTTAGCAAAAAATCATCGATCACCTGTCACGGTGGCGGCAAAGCGCAAAAACCTCCCCTGGCTCGCCAGCCAAAAATGACAGGGAACCCCGCAGCCAGCAATTCGTTCTTTCATCAGACCAAACAGGAAGGAGAAATGGGATGAACTGGGATCAAATCGCAGGTCAGTGGAAGCAGGTTAAGGGCAAGCTCCGCGAACAGTGGGGTGATCTTACCGACGACGACATCGACCGTATCGAGGGCAACCGCGATCAGCTGGTCGGCCGGGTTCAGGAGCGCTATGGCATCGCCAAGGAAGAAGCCCAGCGCCAGGTGGACGACTGGTCGAGGGGCTTGAATTAACGCAGGCTCTCGTAAGTAAGGAGCCCGCCGGTTCTGCATGGAGCCGGCGGGTTTTTCATATCAAGCCGCTAGAAACCCGTCGGGTTCCACCATCTCCAGCCCGAGCGCTTCCGCGACGGGACGATTGGTGAGGCGGCCTTTATGCACATTGAGGCCGTTGCGCAGGTGCGGATTGTCGATCAGTGCCTGAATGCCATGGTCGGCGAGCTGCAAGCCGTATCTTAAAGTCGCGTTGTTGAGCGCGCGAGCGGAGGTGACGGGCACCGCGCCCGGCATGTTGGCGACGCAATAATGGATGACGCCGTCCACCTCATAGACCGGATCGGAATGGGTCGTGGCACGGGAGGTTTCGAAACAGCCGCCCTGATCGATGGCGACATCGACGATGACGGCGCCCTTTTTCATGCCTGAGAGCATGTCGCGGGTGACAAGCTTCGGCGCGGCGGCGCCGGGGACCAGCACCGCGCCGATGACGAGATCGGCCGAGAAAATCTCTTCCTCCAGCGCCTCGATGGTCGAATAGCGCGTGTGAATGCGGCCCCGGAAGAGCTCGTCCAGCTCACGCAAACGGGGAATGGAGCGGTCGAGAATAGTGACGTCGGCACCAAGGCCGGTAGCCATCATGGCGGCGTTGACGCCGACAACACCGCCGCCGATGATGGCGACCTTGCCTGGAGATACGCCCGGCACGCCGCCCAGGAGAATGCCGCGCCCGCCATTGGCCTTCTGCAGTGCCGTCGCCCCGGCCTGCACCGCAAGACGGCCCGCGACTTCGGACATAGGCGCCAGAAGCGGCAGGCCGCCGCGCTCGTCGGTCACGGTTTCGTAGGCGACGGCTGTGACGCCCGAGGCAAGCAGCCCCTTGGCCTGTTCCGGATCGGGCGCCAGATGCAGATATGTGTAGAGGATTTGCCCTTCGCGCAATTGCGCCCATTCGGAAGGCTGCGGCTCCTTCACTTTCACGATCATGTCGGATTTTAGGAAAATCTCCTCCGCCGTCGGCACCACCCGCGCGCCCGCGCGCCGATATGTGTCATCGTCGGCACCGATGCCCGCTCCAGCGCCGGACTGGACGATCACTTCATGGCCATGGGCGACATATTCGCGTACGGCCCCCGGCGTGAGGCCGACGCGATATTCATGGTTTTTGATTTCCTTGGGGCAACCGATGCGCATCACGCCCTCCTCTTCTTCCAACAGGGATATTGAAGAAATAGGAGAGAGAGCGGCAGTTTCCAATCAAGCGCGCTTTAAGTTGTTTCGTCGCATGATCTCATTCTAGATCCCCTGCCCGCCCGAGACTTCGATGCGCTGGGCGTTGATCCAGCGGTTATCCTCGGTGAGCAGGCTTGCGATCATCGGGCCGATATCATCGGGCACGCCGACGCGGCCAAGGGCGGTCATGCCGGCGAAGAGGCTGTTGAATTCCGGCGTATCGCGGACCGCGCCGCCGAAAAAGTCCGTCTCGATCGCCCCCGGCGCAACCGTATTGACCGCGATGCCGCGGCTGCCCAGTTCCTTCGCCAGATAGACGCTTAGGACCTCGACCGCGCCCTTCACCGCCGCGTAAGCGGACCAGCCGGGAGCCGCGACCCGTGTGAGTCCGGAGGAGAGGTTCACAATGCGCCCGCCATCGGCGATCAACGGCAGCAGCGTCTGGGTGAGGAAATAAACGCCCTTGAAATGGACATCAACCAGCCGGTCGAACTGTTCTTCGGTCGTCTCACCGATAAGCGCATAGTCGCCATGACCGGCATTGTTGACGAGATGGTCGAAGCTTTCGCGGCCCCAATTCTCGCGCAGTGCGGCGCGCAGGGTTTCGGCAAAGGGCGCGAAGGCGGCGACATCGCCCGTATCGAGCTGGAAGGCGAGCGCGCGGCGGCCCAGCGCCTCGATTTCGGCCATAACCGCCTCGGCATCGGCGCGACGGCTTTGATAGGTGATGATGACATCGCCGCCGCGGCGGGCAATGCTGATGGCGGTGTTGTGGCCAAGGCCGCGGCTGGCGCCGGTGACAAGAGCAATCTTGGTCATGCTGGAACTCCCTTATGTGCGCGTTTCGATGCCCATTCATATCCACCATGCGAGCCCCGCCTTGTTGCGGGAAACTCGCCGATTTTTGCCTGATCCTCCGAAAGAGATGCAAAGCGCGCGGCGGTGGAGTAGGCTCTTCGCATGAGCACCCTTCTCGATACTGTCCGCTGCTATGCCCAGGCCCAAGCCGACGGGACAGGAATCGCGCGAACGCCGATCCCCGGCCTTACGCTCGTTCGCGCGACTGCGCCGAGCGGCCTTGATTATGCGATTTCCCGCCCCCTCGCCTGCCTGGTGCTGGCCGGAGCCAAGCATGTGGCGATGGGAGCGGAGAGTTTTGCCTTTTCCGCCGGGGATTCCCTGCTGATCGCGGCTGATGTGCCGACCGTTAGCCAGATCACCCGCGCCAGCCTCGCCGCGCCTTATTTCTCATTGGTGCTGGAACTCGACCCTGCTGTCATTGCCGGGCTTGTGGCGGAAATGGATGCGGCGCCCGGTGACGACGCGCGGCCCATACGGGTGGAGCCGACCGAAGCTGAAGTGACCGACGCCGCCTTGCGGCTGATGCGGCTTCTGGACCGCCCGGCTTCGCTGCCAGTGCTGCAGGCGCAGATGGTGCGGGAGATGCATTATTGGCTGCTGGCGGGGCGGCATGGGGCGGCGATAAGGCGGCTTGGCTGGCCGGATGGGCATGTGCAGCGCGTCGCGCGGGCGGTGGCCATGCTGCGCGCCGAATTCGCAAAGCCCCTACGGATCGAGCAGCTCGCGGCGGCGGCGGGCATGAGCCCCTCCTCCTTCCACCAGCATTTCCGCACGGTCACCTCGCTTTCACCCCTGCAGTTCCAGAAGCAATTGCGTCTTATCGAGGCAAGGCGGCTGATGCTGTTCGAGGACATGGCCGCGAGCAATGCCGCCTTCGCGGTGGGCTATGAGAGCGTGCCGCAATTCACCCGCGAATATGCAAGGCTATTCGGCCTGCCGCCCGTCCGCGACCGAAAGGCGGCAAAAGGTATGATTGCCGCGGCGGAGTAGCCGAAGTCACTCCTTGGATTTGGAGGAAATGCGCTCCAGCCAGCCAAGCATGACGGCGGAGATAACGAAGGCGAGGTGGATGATCGTATACCACATCAGCTTGCCGTCGTCGTAATGATCGGCGTTGAGGAATATCTGCAGGAGATGGATGGAGGAGATCGCGACGATCGAGGATGCGACCTTGATCTTGAGGCTGCCGGCATCGAGCTTGCCGAGGAAAGAGACGTCCGCGTCCGTCTCATCGAAGCGGCTGACGAAATTCTCGTAGCCTGATATCATCACCATGACGATGAGGCTTGCCACCAGCGCTGCGTCGATGAGGCCCAGCATGGCCAAAATCATCTCCGCTTCGCCATAGCTGAACACGTTTTGCGCGATCTTCAGGAACTTGCCGGCAAAGGAAACGGCATAGACGGCAAGCGCCGCCACGAGGCCGAGATAGAAGGCGACAAGAATCCAGCGGCTCGACAGAATGATCCGTTCGACCAGCAATTCCAGCGATTTCATGCAGATTCCTCATGGCTCGACGACGAAGCCTTGTTTAATCAGGGAATATGGCAGCCGCAATACGGTTTTGAACAGCAACGTATGAGTTGTCGCCTGGATGCACATCCAGCCACAACCCGCAAAGCCACCCAACACCCTATCTTTCACCCGTCAAGAAAATTTGATGACCTTCGGCGCTTCTCCATCAATGACAAAGCGCCCACAGTTCATGACAGGCAGATGAAGCGGATTCGCTAACCTCAATTCCCGCAATAAAGGAAATGCTTTGTCTGCTTTTCCGCAGGCAGGCGGATTGTTTTTTCCGCCACTTTTTCAGTAAGCATGATGTCCAGCAAAGACTCCCCTCTCCTGCCCTTCCGCTACAAGACCTTCCGTTCCCTCTGGTCCGCGACGCTGGTTTCTAACCTCGGCGGGCTGGTGGAGGGCGTGGGCGCGGCTTGGCTGATGACCAGCATCGCCACCTCGCATGGCATGGTGGCGCTGGTGCAATCTTCCACCACGCTGCCGGTCATGATCTTTTCGCTGGCGGCGGGGGCGCTCGCCGACAATTACGACCGGCGGCGCATCATGCTGACCGCGCAATGCTTCATGCTGTGCGTTTCGGCCGCGCTGGCGGTGCTGACCTATACCGACGCGCTGACGCCGTGGTTTCTCCTGAGCCTCACCTTTTTGATCGGCTGCGGCGGGGCGCTCAACAACCCGTCCTGGCAGGCCTCGATGGGCGATATCGTGCCACGCGAGCACCTGCCCGCCGCCGTGGCACTCAACAGCATGAGCTACAATCTCATGCGCAGCATCGGCCCGGCGATCGGCGGCATCATCGTGGCGACCGCAGGTGCGGCCTTTGCCTTTCTTTTCAATGTTTTCTGCTATTTTGCCCTCATCCTCGCGCTGTTGCGCTGGAAAACCGTGCCCGTCAATACCGGCCTGCCGCGCGAGCCCTTCGGCAGCGCGATGGCGGCGGGTTTCCGCTATGTGCTGATGTCGCCGAACATCCTCAAGGTGATGTGCCGCGCCTTCGTCTTCGGCCTCACCGCCATCGTCTTCCTGGCGCTCTTGCCGCTTGTCGCGCGCGACCGGGTGGAAGGCACGGCGATCACCTATGGCGTGATGCTGGGCTTTTTCGGGCTCGGCGCCATCGGAGGCGCGCTTTTCAGCGTGCGCATCCGCGAGCGCTTCAGCAACGAGACGATCATCCGCGGCTCCTTCTTCATCCTCGCGCTCAGCGTCTGGGGCCTGGCGGCGAGCCGGGAGATCTGGCTGAGCTGCCTCCTGCTGATGCCCGCGGGGCTTGCCTGGGTGCAGGGCTTCTCGCTCTTCAACGTCACTGTCCAGCTTTCCACGCCGCGCTGGGTGGTCGGGCGCGCCATGGCGCTCTACCAGACCGCGACCTATGGCGGCATGGCGGCGGGAAGCTGGCTCTGGGGCGCGCTTGCCGATGGGCAAGGCGTCGCCGGCGCGCTCACGGTCGCAGGCGTCCTTCTGATCCTTGGCGGGCTTTTGGGCCTCGTGCTGCGCCAGCCCGACTTCGAGTCGCTCAACCTTTCCCCGGCGGAAGGGTTCACCGAGCCGCAGCTGCTGCTCGATTTGCGCTCGCGCAGCGGGCCGATCATGGTGATGATCGACTACAAAATCGCGCAGGAGGACGTGCCGGAATTCCTCGCCGCCATGAACAAGCGCCGCAAGATCCGCATTCGCGACGGCGCCAAGCAATGGGCGCTGCTGCGCGATCTGGAAAACCCCGATATCTGGACCGAGACCTATCATGTGCCGACATGGGTGGAATATATCCGCCACAACCAGCGGCGTACGCAGGCCGATGCGGAGGTGGGAGCGCGGCTCCGTGCCCTCCATCGGGGCGACGGGCCGCCAAGGGTCCATCGCATGATCGAACGGCAGACGGTGCCGGTGACGGACGACACGCCGCTGAAAATGGACGTGCCAACGACTGCCTCGGTTACGCCCTGACTACTGCTTGTTCGCGGCTTTCACGAACTCAGCTAGTTCCTTGTTATAGCGCACCGGCTCTTCATAGAACGGGCTATGGCCGCTCTTGTCGAAGAGCGAAAGCCGGCTATTCGGGTGAACGGCCTTGATCCGCTCGGACATGGCGATGCGCACCAGCCGGTCATGGACGCCATGGGTCAGCAGGACCGGGCCGGCATAATCCTTGAAGACGGGCTCGAGATCGGTCGTCCTGGTCTGAACGAAACCTTCATTGGCGGCGCGTGCCGTCATGCCGTTGATGACAAGCATGCGCTTCATCTCCTCTGCCATCGGCTGCTGATGGAAGCAGGCGGCGAGGAAATCGGCCGTCGCCACGGTGCGTTCCGCGAGGTCGTGCGAGGTGGCGGTGCGGGTGAACGTGCCCGCCTCCTCGGTCAGCAGGTCGGGCGATAGCTTTGTGACCGCATCGACCAGGTTGACGCCAGCGATGTCAGCGCCGCCATATTTGCGCAAATAAGCGCCCGCTACGTAGCCGCCGAGTGACCAGCCGACCAGCACGGGCCTCTTCAGCTTCGCCGCCTTTATGACAGCGGCGACATCATCCGCCCATTTGTCCGCATCGGAATAAGCGTCGGGCGCAGCGGGCTTATCCGAATCGCCATGACCGCGCAGGTCGAAGCTGACGATCCGAAAGTCCTTGAATGCGGGATCGTTGAGCTGCTTCTCCCAGCTCAGCCTGCTCTGGCGCAGGCCATGAATGAACAGAATTTCCGGCGCTTGGCTGTCGCCCTGCGCCTCGCCCACCAGCATCGTGCCATCGCTCGAGCGGACGGAAAAGATTTCGTGATGAGCGGCCTTTTCCTGCACGCTCGTCTGGGTCGCTACGACAGGGGCTGCATGGGCCAGAGGGGCGGTGGCGGCAGCGCCGAGCGTCAGGGCGAGAAGACCGGCAACACCGGAAAGGAAGCTACGTCGGCAGGATTTCATCAGGTTTTGCTCCTTGTTGTTTAGTGATCGCTATTCAACCCATCTTGACCCCGATGTCAAGCTGTTGTTTAGTGAGCGTTATGGAACAGGATGCAAAATCACGCGGCGGTCGGCCATGGAGCTTCGACCGCGACAAGGCGGTCGAGATCGCGATGCGGCTCTTCTGGCGGCATGGCTATGAAGGGGTGTCGGTCGGAGACTTAACCAAGGCCATCGGCATCGCACCGCCCAGCCTCTATGCGGCATTCGGCAGCAAGGCGGGGCTCTACCGGGAAGCGCTTGGCCGCTATGAGGAGACGCTGGGCCTGCTCAAGGTCCCCGCGATTGCCGCGGCGAAGACGCTTGGCGAGGCGGTGCGGCTGCTGCTCGAAGCGGCGGTCAGAGCCGTCACCGACCCCGAGCGCGAACCCGGCTGTATGATCTCCAGCGGCATGGTGGAATGCCAACCCGACCACGCCGCGCTGGCCCGCGAGGCGGCGGAACGGCGCGCGGCGATGTGCGAGCGGATCGCACAGGCGCTCCAACCCTTTGCCGGGAAGGAAGAATTGCCCCGCCTCGCCCGGCACCTCGCCGCAGTGATGCAAGGCATCTCCATCCAGGCGCGCGACGGCGCGACGCGCGAGGAATTGCAGGAGATTGTCGAAGAGGTGGTGAGCGGCCTTAGGGCGCGGCGTTTATAGGATAAACGCAGCCGTCAAGCTGATTGATGCCCCGGAACGATCGGCAGCACCACCGCCTTGCTGCCAACGGGAACACGGCTATAGAGATCGATAATATCCTGATTGAACAGCCGGATGCAGCCGGACGAGACCTTGGTTCCGATCGTCCACGGCTCGACCGTGCCATGCAGGCGGTAAAACGTGTCGCGCCCGTCGCGAAAGAGGTAAAGCGCGCGCGGCCCCAGCGGATTATTCGGCCCGCCCGGCAGGCCATCCTTCAAAGGCCCGTAGCGCTCGGGCTCCCGCGCGATCATGTCCGGCGTCGGCTTCCAGCCCGGCCATTCCTTCTTGGCTGCTATCGTCGCCTCGCCCTGGAAATTGAAGGCCTCGACCTTTCCGACGCCGACGCCATAACGAAGCGCCCGGTTGTTCTCGCCGATCAGATAGGCAAAGCGCTCGTTCGGATCGACCACCACCGTGCCCGGCGCATAGGAAGAGACGTAATCCACCTCCTGCCGCAGGAATTTCGGGTTGACGCGCTTCAGGTCCACCCCGGCGATGGGCCATGGCTCCGACGTAACGGGTCCGTACATCTCCCGATAGAAGGAATCGCCAGCTGGACGTTTCGCTACCGGTCTTGCCGGAACCGGGATTTCAGCCGTCGCGCAGCCGCCGAGAGCAAGTGGCAGGCCAGCCATGAAAGAGCGGCGCGTGATGAGCATATGGGAATGATCTCCTTTTCTCCGCATGATCTCGACCCAAAAGTCTGCAACTTTTCGGGATCATGCTCTTTTCTCCGCATGATCTGGCGGCATAAGGAGCTCTGGCGCACGAAATGTCTATTGGTTATGATGGAATAGGCACCATAACCGAAAGCTATGCCATGGACATCAATGCCGCTCTTCGCGCCTTTGTCAGAACGGTTGAGAAAGGGTCGATCACCGGCGCGGCCAAGGATCTCTCGATCTCCCAGCCAGCGGTTACGAAACATCTGAGAAACCTTGAGCGGCACGTCAATGCAAGGCTGCTGGAGCGCAACAACCGCGCCGTCCGCCCGACGCCGCAGGGCTTGGCACTTTATGAGACAAGCCGCATGGCGCTGGCCTCAATCGAAGCGGCCCTAGAAGGCGTGCGGCGCGAAACGGGCGAGATGCAGGGCACGCTGCGCATCTTCGCGCCCTCCTGCATCGGAGCGCACCATATCGACCGTATCGTCATGGAATTTCAGGAGGAGCATCCGCTGGTCTGCGTCGACCTGGTGCTGGATAACCGCCATGTCGATCTCATCCACGAGAATTTCGACCTGGCGATACGCTATGACCAGCCGGAGAATCAGGATGTCATCGCCCGGCGGATCGGGCTTATCAGGCGCGTTCTGGTCGCCTCTCCCGCTTATCTCCAGCGTGTCGGCCCGGTCGATTCGGTCGAGCGTCTCGCCGACATCGACATCGTGACGACGCTTGCCTTCCTGTCGCCGCGCAACACGCTGACGCTGCATCGGGGCAGCGAGACGGTCGAGGTGCCGGTCCGCCCGAAGCTCAGAACGAACAATGCGGAAGTGATCACCCGCAGCCTCAGGGAGGGACGAGGCGCCGGACCGGTGCAGACCATCCTCGTCTCAGACGATCTCGCCGCGGGCAGCCTCATCCCGCTCTTACCGGACTATTCGATCCGCCCGACGGAAATGTTTCTGACCTTTCCCTCGACCCGCTTCATGCGTCCGATCGTGCGCGCCTTCACGGATTTGCTGGTGCCAAGGCTGAAGGCGGTCGAGGGCGTGGATTGAATGCTTCCCTTGAGGATTTTCGGCTTTACCGCATTGTCGGCATCACGAATTCCGCGCCCTCGCGAATGCCGGTCGGCCAGCGGCTGGTGATGGTCTTGAGCTTGGTGTAGAAGCGCACGCCCTCGGGCCCATGCATGTGATGATCGCCGAAGAGCGAGGCTTTCCAGCCGCCGAAGGAGTGGAACGCCATCGGCACGGGGATGGGCACATTGATGCCGACCATGCCGACCTGAATCTGGTGCGCAAACTCCCTGGCAGCGTCGCCGTCGCGGGTGAAGATCGCGGTGCCGTTGCCGAACTCGTGCTCGTTGATAAGCCGCGCGGCGGTTTCGAATGTATCGGCGCGGGTGACCGACAGCACCGGGCCGAAGATCTCTTCCTTGTAGATCGTCATGTCGGGCGTCACATGATCGAACAGCGTGCCGCCGATGAAATAGCCATTCTCATAGCCCTGCATCCCGAAGCCGCGGCCATCGACGACGAGCTTTGCGCCTTCCGCCACACCGGTGTCGATATAGCCCCGAACGCGCTCGAGATGCTGCTTCGTCACCAGCGGGCCCATTTCGGCCTCCGGGTCCGTACCGGGACCGATCTTCAGCGCGCGGATGCGCGGCTCCAGCTTCTCGATCAGCGTCTCCGCCGTCTTTTCGCCCACCGGCACGGCGACTGATATCGCCATGCAGCGCTCGCCCGCCGAGCCATAGGCCGCGCCCATCAGCGCATCGACCGCCTGGTCCATGTCGGCATCGGGCATGATGACCATGTGGTTCTTGGCCCCGCCCAGCGCCTGGCAGCGCTTGCCCGTGCGCGCCGCGGTCTCGTAGATATAGCGGGCGATGGGGGTGGAGCCGACGAAGCTGACCGCGGCAATGTCGGGATCGTGGAGGATGGCGTCGACGGCCTCCTTGCCGCCATGCACCACATTGAAGACGCCGTCCGGCAACCCCGCTTCCTTGAGCCATGCGGCGAGCAGCAGCGATGCGGACGGGTCACGCTCGGACGGCTTCAGGATGAAGCAATTGCCGCAGGCGAGCGCCACCGGGAACATCCACATCGGCACCATGGCCGGAAAATTGAACGGCGTGATGCCCGCGACGACGCCCAGCGGCTGGCGCAGCGAATAACTATCCACGCGCGTGCCGACATTCTCGGTCACCTCGCCCTTGAGGAGTTGCGGCGCGGCGGTGGCGAATTCCACCACCTCCATGCCGCGCTGGATCTCACCCTTGGCGTCGGACAGCACCTTGCCGTGCTCGGCAGTGATGACGGCGGCAAGCTCATCGATGCGCTCCTCAAGGATGTGGAGGAAGCGGTTCAATATGCGGGCGCGGCGCAGCGGCGTGGTGGCGGCCCATCCGGGAAAAGCGCGTTTCGCGGCGGCGACGGCCTCGCGCACCTCGTCAGTGCCGGCGAGCGCGAGGGAACCCGTTTGCTCGCCCGTTGCAGGATTGAAGACAGGGGCGGTCCGGCCGCTACGCCCGGCATTGAGACGGCCGTCGATGAAATGTGAAATGTCTGATGGCATGGCGTATGCTCCCCTGTTGCTGTTCGTCCTTTAGCGGGACGCAAGGATATTACAATGAAAAAGCCGACCGGAAGGCTTCCAGCGCCTGTTCCGGATCGCCTTTGGCGAAGGCTTCCATGGCGACGGGACCGCGATAGCCCATCTCGTGAAGCGCGCGGGCGATGGCGGGATAATTGATCTCGCCGGTGCCCGGCTCGCAGCGTCCCGGCACATCGGCCACCTGAATTTCGCCGATCCATGGCAGCGCGGCGCGGCAGGTCTCGATTAGGTTCCCCTCGCCGATCTGCACATGGTAGAGGTCGAGATTGAGCTGCAAGCGCGGATGGTTGACCGATGATACCAGCGCCAGCGTGTCTTCCGCCCGGGGAAAGGGCACGCCCGGATGATCGACCAGGAGATTGAGGTTCTCCAGCGTGAAGGTGACGTTTTCCTCTTCCGCCATGTCGGCGATGCGGCAGAGCGTGTCGCGGGCCTTCAGCCACATTCGCCCGGTGATGGTTTCGCTGGGTTTTACAGGCAGACCGCCCGGCCCAAGGCCGGTGCCGTGCAGGTTCAGCCGCGCGACACCGAGACGCTTGCCGATTTGCGCGGTTTGCCGGGCGGAGCGCAGGAGTTCGTCGGCCCCTTCGTCATCAGCAAGCCTGCCGGTGAGATAGCCGTTCATGATGGAGAAAGTCGCGCCCGAGCGTTCGAGCGCGGCGAGATCATGGTCAGGCCAGTTCCATAGGCCGACCTGGAAGCCCATTTCGTGAAGTCGCGCACAGCGCCACTCGATCGGGCGGTCGCGCCAGAGCATTTCGGCGCAGGCGGCGAGGGGGAAGGGGTGGGTCATTGGCGGAAACCCTTCGACCGTCGGCGCTCACCCCCCTCTGCCCTGCCGGGCATCTCCCCCTCAAGGGGGGAGATTGGCTGACACGGTCCTCCGCCCCTGCTTTGCAACGTCGGCGATTGGTGCCGAGCATCGATGAAGGCGTGATCTCCCCCCTTGAGGGGGAGATGCCCGGCAGGACAGAGGGGGGTGAGCGCCGACGCTTCCATTTTACATCAACCGCTCAACCGCCACCGCCGCCACAAACCGCCATTTGCGCAATGGTCCTGCCATCACATTGAGATAATACATCTCAAATCCTGGCGGCGCGGCGCATGGATGATGCCCGCGCGGCACGCAGACCACGTCGCCATCATGCACAGCCATCACCTCGTTCAATTGCAGATCGTCGGTATAGACCCGCTGGATGCCGAAGCCGTCCGCCGGGTTCAGCCGGTGGTAATAAGTCTCCTCCAGATAGGTGATGCGGGGGAAATCATCCTCGTCATGGCGATGACTCGGATAGCTCGACCAGTGCCCGGCGGGGGTGAACACCTCCGTCACCAGCAGCGAGTCGCAATAATCTTCGTTTTCCATGGCGATGTTGTTGATATAGCGGGTGTTGGTCCCCTCCCCGCGCTTGGTCAGCGTAATGCCGTCCGGCCCGATACGTCTTGCCTCGTGACCGCCCTTGCCCGGCGCGGAGCATACGGCGATGGTGCAATCCGTCTCCGCCACCGCCTCCCAGTCGCTGCCATTGGGCAGATAAAGGCAGTGCGGCGGCGATTTTTCGAAGACGCTCATTCGCTCGCCAAGCAGGCCCCAGTCCTGCCCCGCCCCGGTAAACCGCGCCTTGCCCTCAACCATGACTAGGATCACCTCGCGCGCTCCGGTCGCCTCAGCCGCACGCTCACCCGCGCGCAAGCGATAGAGCGAAAAGCCGACATAGCGCCAGCCCGCGATGGTAGGCGTGATTTCATGCACCTTGCCATGGGTGCCGAACGGGCGGTGGAGCAGATTAGGCATTGATTTGTTCCTCAAGAAGACCCGCTTCCGCAGCCGCCGCCTTCAGCGTCCTCAACCCCAGCGATTGATACTCAAACGGATTGCGCAAATCCGGATCCTGCTCCGCCTCGATGACGATCCACCCATCATACCCCGCGTCCTTCAGTATCCTCAGCAGCGGCGCGAAGTGGATGCCGCCTTCCTCATCGCCCGGCACGGTGAACACCCCGGCGCGCACGCCGTCCATGAAGGACATGCCCGTTTCGCGGACCTGCCGCATGACCGCCGGGCGCACATTCTTGGCGTGAAAATGGCTGACGCGGTCCGCATATTGCGCCAGCACCGGCGTGGGGTCGGCGCCATTGCTGCCGAAATAGCAATGCCCGGCATCGAAGAGCAGTCGGGTTTCAGCCCCTGTCGCGGCCATGAAGGCGTCGATTTCCTCGGGCGTTTCCACCACCGTTCCCATATGGTGATGGTACACGAGCCGGATGCCCTGCGCCGCGGTGAATTCGGCAAGCTCTTCTACCCTTCTGCCGAAGGCTTTCATCTCCTCGGGCGAAAGCACCGGGCTGCCGCGCAGCGGCACAGCTAGGCCCTGAATGCTGTTCGACGTTTCGCAGACGATGCAGACCGTACAGCCATTGTGCTTCAGCCTGTCGAGATGGCGCTGGATCGCTTTCTTCTCGTCCTCGACGGATTGGACGAGAAGGTTCAGCGAGTACCAGCCGGAGATAAAAGCAAGGCCGTGGGAGCCCAGCAATTGCTTGAGAGCCTCTTGGTCCTCCGGCCAGCGATGGCCGTTCTCGATGCCCTCGAAGCCGATTTCCGCCGCCTCGCGTAAGATTTGCCCGGTCGGGATGTTCGCGCCGAGGGTCTGGTCGTCGTCATTGGCCCATGCAATGGGGTTTGTGCCGAAGCGGATCATTTGAAGTCCTCAGTTAACCAGTCTCTGTTTCGCGGCGGCCTTGAGATAATCCGCATAGGCCTGTTTCAGCTTGTCGGTGCTTCCCACTTCCGGCACCGCCACATCCCACCACCAACCGGCATCGCCAAAGCCCGGGCCTTCGCTCGGGTCGGTATCGATGACGATGACGGTCGGGATGTCACGTTCCCGCGCGGCGGCGATCTGCGCTTCCAGATCGGGAATGTCCTTGGCCTTGACCGCAAAGGCCCCCATCGACGCGGCATGAGCGACGAAATCGATCTGCGGCTGCTCGACGATATTGCAATCCCTGTAGAGATTGTTGAACGGCTCGCCGCCGCTCGCCTGCTGCAGACGATTGATGCAGCCGAAACCTCGGTTATCCGTGAGCACCACGGTAAACGGCAGTTTGCGCATGACGGTGGTGGCGAGTTCCGAATTCGCCATCATATAGGAGCCGTCGCCGGCGAAGCAGATCACCTCGCGCTCGGGCCGGGCGAGCTTCACGCCCATGGCTCCGGCGATTTCATAGCCCATGCAGGAATAGCCATATTCCATGTGATAGCCGCCCTGGCTCGCCTGCCAGAGCAGTTTCAGCGCGCCGGGCATGGTTCCGGCCGCGCCCAGCGCAATGGCATTTTCCCCGGTCGCGCGCTGCACCGCGCCGATGACCTGCGCATCCGTCGGCAGGCCTTGGTCTGAGGGTGCGGCGCAATGGCGGTCTACGGCGGCAAGCCATTCGGTTCTGGAACGCGCGTCCGGTTCCGGCGCGCGGTGCTCTCCCAGCAATTCGCTCAAACGCTGAAGCGTCACCTTCGCATCGCCCACGAGGCCAATCGCGCCATGCTTATCCGAATCATAGGCCTGCACATTGATGGAGACGAGCTTCACATCATCGGCCTCGAACAGCGACCACGATCCCGTCGTGAAATCCTGAAAGCGGGTGCCGATGCCGATCACCAGATCGGCTTTGCGGGCGAGTGCGTTGGCGGCCGCGGAACCATCGACTCCCGCCGCGCCGAAATTCATCGGATGGCTCTGCGCCAGCGCCGACTTGCCCGCTTGCGTTTCGACTACGGTGATAGCGTGGCGGGTGGCGAAATCGGCAAGCGTCTCTTCCGCCTCGCTATAGATCACCCCGCCGCCAGCGACGATGACAGGGCGTTTGGCGGCGCGGATAAGGGCGGCGACATCGGCAAGGTCGCGCCGGTCCGGCTCCGGTCTGCGGATGCGCCAGACCTTCGGCTCGAAGAAGGCTTCGGGCCAATCATAGGCCTCCGCCTGCACATCCTGACAGAAGGACAGCGTCACCGGGCCGCAATTGGCCGGGTCGGTCATGACCCGCAGCGCCCGCGGCAGCGCGGTCAGGAGTTGCTCCGGCCGCGTGATCCGGTCGAAATAGCGGCTGACGGGGCGGAAGCAGTCATTGGCCGAGACGGCCCCGTCGTCAAAATCCTCTATTTGCTGCAACACCGGATCAGGCCTGCGATTGGCGAAGACATCGCCGGGGATGAGCAGCACCGGCAGGCGGTTGACATGGGCGAGCGCCGCCGCCGTCACCATATTGGTCGCGCCGGGGCCGATGGAGGAGGTAACCGCCTGTACCCGTCGCCGCTTCATCGCCTTGGCATAGGCGATGGCGGCATGCGCCATGGTTTGCTCGTTCTGGCCGCGCCAGGTGGGCAGGCTGTTGCCCGCCTTTTGCAGGGCCTCGCCCAGCCCGGCGACATTGCCATGGCCGAAAATTGCCCATACGCCATCGACGAAGCGCTCGCCTTCTTCGGTCATCTGGGCGGAGAGCCATTTCACCATGGCCTGCGCCGCCGTCAGTCTCACCGTGCTCATGCTGCCTGCTCCTTCTTTCGCGCCGCATCCCACACATGGCAAAGCCTCATGTAGCGCGCCGCCATGTCCTCGACCGCTGCCTCATCCGTTATTTCGCCCGCGAACCAGCGCCGCGCGCTATCCGCAAGGATGGTGCGCCCGACGGCGAAGCCCTTGACGAGCGGGAATTTGGCCGCGGCCGCAAAGCTCGCGGCAAGCTCGGCCTCCGGCGCGTCCAGCCCCAGCACGACGATGCCGCGCGTGTGCCGGTCATGCGCCTCGATGGCGGCGATGGCGTTCTGCCAACCGGCTTCCGTCTTCATCGGTTCCAGCTTCCACCAGTCGGGGTAGATGCCCGCCGCGTAGAACTGATGGATCAAGGTCGCGACACTCATGTCGTCGGTCGTGCCGACTTTGGAAGGAATGATCTCCAGCAGGAATTCCAGCCGGTTGCGCCGCGCCGCATCGAAGAGCCGCTTGACCGTTTCTTCCTGTGCCGCGCGGGTGGCCGCATCATCCTCCGGATGGCAGAAGCAGAGCACCTTCACCACCTCCTCACGCGCCCATTCGCCAAGCCCGCCGCAATCGGAACCGAGTTCCGGTTCAAGCGTGAGCGGCCGCGAGCCCGGCCATTCCACCGGACGGCCGATCCATAGGCCCGTGCCGGAGGCGCGGTGCAGGGCGGAGCGGCCGATGCGGCTGTCGCAGAGAATGCCGTAGCCGCTTTTGCCATCCTGCACGCGAAGCGCTGCGTCGAGGCAGAGTTCCTTGAACGCCGCGCCTTTTTCCCGTGTGAAGCCCGGCATCTCTTCCAGTTGCTTGCGGTGATCGAAAGCGAAAACGCGCATGGTGGACCAGTCGCCGTTCACCCGCGTGTGGCGGGTGGTGGACCAGTGGAGCTGTTCCAACTCCGGGTCATTGCGCAGATCAGGGCGAACCACGCCTCGCTTTAGGAAGAACTGAAGCTCTTCCCAACTCGGATAAGACGGCGTGCAGCCATGGCGGCTGACGGCGAATGCGCCGCAGGCATTGGCGTATTTGAGCGAGGTGGGCCAGTCCGCCCCCGTCAGCCAGCCGCGCAGAAGCCCGGCGAAGAAACCGTCGCCCGCGCCCAGCACGTTGAACACCTCTATCCGGAACGCCTCTCCGCTTTGGCCCTTGTCGAGACTGTCGGGAATCTCGCCCTCGAAGGCGACGGCGCCGAGCGGCCCACGCTTGCACACCAGCGTCGCGTTACTCACGCCGCGCACCGCCCTCAGCGCCGCCAGCGTATCGGTCGAGCCGCCGGCAATGTGAAACTCTTCCTCTGTGCCGACGATCAGATCGAAATAATGTAAGCCGGATTGCAGCTTGGCGGTAACCTTGGCGCTCTCGACAAAGCGGCTTTCGCCATCGCCATGCCCGGCTACACCCCAGAGGTTCGGGCGATAATCGATGTCGAGCGCGGTCTTGAGACCGTGCTTTCGTGCCAGTTTCAGCGCCTTGGTGACAGCGGCTTCCGTGCGGGCGTTGGAGAGATGCGTGCCGGTGACGACGAGCGCCCGCGCTGAGGCGATGAAACTCTCATCGATATCGTCCTCGCAAAGCGCCATGTCGGCGCAGTTCTCGCGGTAGAAGATCAGCGGAAACTGCCTGTCGTCGCGAATGCCGAGGATGACGAGCGCGGTGAGCCGTTCCGGATCGACCTTGACGCCTTCGGTCGAGACGCCTTCGCGCGCGAGCTGCTCCAGAATGAACCGGCCCATATGCTCGTCGCCGACCCGGGTGATCAGCGCGGATTTGAGGCCGAGCCGCGCCGCACCGCAGGCGATATTGGTGGGCGAGCCGCCGATATATTTCTCGAACGAGCCCATATCCTCCAGACGCCCGCCGACCTGTGTACCATAGAGATCGACGCTGGAGCGGCCGATGGTGATGACGTCGAGAGGCTTCATCCCTGTCCTCCGATCCGGACGGGCGTTCCGTTTGACGCCGCCATGGCATGGATGATCCTCTCGATCTCCAGCCCTTGCGCAAAGTCCGGTCCGGCATTCGGGCCACCGGCGATGGCGGCGAGAAGATCGCGCGCTTCGATCACCTTCTGCTCGTTGAAGCCGAAATTATGGCCGGGCGCGGGGCAGAAGGCGGCGTAATCGGGCTGCGCCGGGCCGGTCAGGTGACGCACGAACCCCGCTTCCCCGGTGCGATGCACCCAGAGCTCATTCATGTTCTCCTGATCGAAGACGATGGTGCCATCCGTCCCATGCACCTCCCATTGCAGGCGGCATTTGCGCCCGCGCGCCACGCGCGAGGTGGCGAAGGAGCCTTGCGCACCGGAGGCAAAGCGCAACAGCGCGATGGCGCTGTCCTCATTCTCCACCGGTTTCACGCCTTCGGGTGAAGGCCGCATGGGGATGGCAATCTGCGTCTGGGCGGTGAGTTCGCTCACCGGCCCCATCAGCGCCAGCATCTGGCTGACGAGATGGCAGCCGAGATCGCCCAGCGCGCCTAAGCCGCCGCCTTGGTGCGTCATGCGCCAGGACCAGGGAAGGTTCGGATCGGCGGAATAATCCTCGTCATAGACCCCGCGAAAGGCCATCGGCTTGCCGATTTCGCCCTTGCGGATCATGGCGCGTGCGGCCTGAAAAGCGGGGCTTCTGAGATAATTATAGCCAAGGATGGTGACCTGCCCCGGATGGGCGACGGCGACCTCCGCCATGGCCTCCGCGTCGGCAAGCGTCAGCGCCATCGGCTTTTCCAGCCAGACATGCTTGCCGGCCTTCAGCGCGGCCTCCGCCATCGGCCGGTGGAGTCCGTTGGGCGCGGTGATGGAGACGACATCGACCTTTGGGTCGGCAACCGCGTCCTCCCAGCGGGCGGTGGCGCGGGCAAAACCGAACTGGCGAGCGAAGGTGTTGGCGGCGTCCTCCGTTGCATCGGCGAGAATTTCCAGCCTCGGATGCGCCCCGCCAAACACCGCCGCGACATTGCGCCAGGCCGTGGCATGGCACTTGCCCATGAAGCCGGTGCCGATGAGGGCGACGCCCATTGTCTGCCCCGCCCTTAAGCTCCCTTCGGTCGCTGGCGGGGACCCCAGCGTCTCCTGCATGACTACCATCACACCGTCCCCCCAAGCGAACCTTCGAGCGAGGCGAGTTCCTGCCCTCCGGCCATCAAATCCTGCAGTTCCAGCGCTGATATTTCGCCCTTCCTCGCCGTGCCGAGCGTCTGCCCGCGATTGAGCACCGTGAAGCGGTCGCCCACCGCCAGCGCGTGCCGGACATTGTGCGAGATGAACACCACACCCACCCCCTGCGAGCGCACCCGGTCGATGGTGGCCAGCACATTCGAGGTCTGGCGCACGCCGAGCGCCGAGGTCGGCTCGTCGAGGATCAGCACTTTCGCGCCGAAATAGACAGCGCGGGCAATCGCCACCGTCTGGCGCTCGCCGCCCGAAAGCGTGCCCACCGCCTGGTCGGGGCGGCGCAGATTGATGCCCATGCGGCGCATCTCCGCCATGGTGACTTCGTTGGCCTTGTCCACGTCGAAGCGTCTGAACAGGCCTCTGCCCTTTGTCGGCTCGCGTCCCATGAAGAAATTGCGCGCGACCGACATTAGCGGGATCATGGCGAGGTCCTGAAACACGGTGGCGATGCCCGCCTCCATCGCGTCACGCGGGCTGTCGAAGGACATGGGCCTGCCTTCGAAGGTGATCGTCCCCTCGGTCGGCTTGTGCACGCCCGACATGGTCTTGATGAAAGTGGATTTGCCCGCGCCATTGTCGCCCAGCAGGCAGTGGCATTCGCCGGGAGCGACGTCGAAAGTAACGCCGTTCAGCGCGATGACATTGCCGAAATGCTTCTTGATGTTCTCCATGCGGATGATCGGAGTCATCTCAACGTTCCCCCGTCACGCGCTTGCGGATGACATTGTTGAAGATGACGGCGAGGAGCAGCATTGCGCCCAGAAACACCTGAAACCAGTCCTGATCGAAGCGAGTGTAGGTCAGCCCGATGGTAACCATGCCGAAGATAATCGCGCCGAAGAACGCGCCGATAGCCGAGCCGTAGCCGCCGGTGAGGAGACAACCGCCGATGACGGCGGTGATGATCGCCTCGAATTCCTTCATGAAGCCGCGGCGCGCGTCGGTGGAACCGGCGTCGATGACCGTGATGATGGCGACCAGCGCGGCGGCCATGGCTGTCAGCATGAAGAGCGCGATCTTGACGCGGCGGACGGGCACGCCGGAATTCTGCGCGGCAAGGGCATCGCCGCCCGTGGCGAATATCCAATTGCCGAAGGGCGTGCGCAGCAGCACCCATGTTGCGACAAGGGCGAAGAGAACGAACCAGATGATCTCGACGGGAATGCCGGGCACCTTTGGCGCGCCGGACTTGAAGGCGTCGATCAGGCCCGCCTTGGCCATCCAGTCGAAGAGAAAGCCGAATGCGTCGCCGGAAAAGATCGGCGCGAGAAAATCGTCCCCGACTGCTTCGCGCACGCCGCGCAATTGCGTCGCCCCGCCGGTGAATATTTTCAGGCCGACCAGCGACGCGCCGCGCAGCACGAACAGCCCGGCCAGCGTGACAATGAAGGACGGAAGGCCGGTGCGGATGACGATCAGCCCGTTCGTCGCGCCGAGCCCGGCGGCAAAAGCCATCGTCAGCGGGATGGCGACGATGAGCGGCAGGCCCAGATTGACGGTGAAAACGCCGAAGATCATACCGGCGAAGGCGACCATGGAGCCAATCGATAGGTCGAATTCCCCGCCGATCATCAGGAGCGCAGCGGCGATGCCGAGAATACCGAGCTGCGCCGCCGGAGTCATGACGTTCATCATACCCGACAGCGTGAACATGCTGCGGTCGGCGGTCGCCAGGAAGAAAAGCGTGACGAGGATGACACCTCCGATCGCGCCCAGCTCCGGCCGTTTCATAAGTTTGGTGACGGCGGATTCGGATGTAAGCCGCTCATCCCGTTTTGCCAGCGTGTCGGTGGGCATGGGTTTTTCCTTGATTACTTGGCGCTGCCGCCTTCCCTCCCCCTTGCGGGGAGGGTGGCCCGACGGGTCGGGTGGGGGTGGTGACGTTTGCGCCACGGTCTTCAGCAAAAGCGGCACGTCGCCACCCCCATCCGCCTGCTCCGCAGGTTTCGTCGCTGGGAAAGCCAAATCGTTGGCTTTTCCCTCGGCCCTACCTTATCCCCTTCGCCGAAAGCTCGATCACCTTCGCCGCGCTATCCTTCGTCACCAGGTTCGGCCCTGACGGCACGTCTCCGCCCGGTATCAGCCCATACTCCGCATTCAGCGCCAGGAACGACACCGGCAGATAGCCTTGCAGGAATTGCTGCTGGTCGATGGCGAAGGCGGCCTTGCCGTCGGCGACATCCTTGAGGAAGCCTGCCGAGAGATCGAAGGTGGCGATCAGCACATCGTCACGCCCGAGCGCCTGCGCGGCCTTCACCGCCGGTTCGCCCACAAGGGTTGCGTTGAGCGAGAGGACGGCGTTGACATCCTTGTCGGATTCGAGCGCGGCGCGGACTTTGGATTCCACTTCCGCCGGGTCGTTGCCGGTCGGCAGCACCGTCACCGGATTGCCGAATCCTTCCGTGAAGCCGGCGCAGCGCTGGTCGAGCGAGACATTGCCGACTTCCTGGTTGATGCAGATGCCTTTCTTGCCGCCCATTTCCGCGAGTTTCGCGCCGGCGGCCTTGCCCGCGTCGAACTCCGACTGGCCGACATGCAGCTTCACGCCGAGCTTGTGCGCGACATCGCCGCCCGCATTGATCGAGATGACGGGGATTCCGGCTTCGACGGCGCGTTTGATCGACGGCCCGAGGGCGTCGCCATCGGGGATCGAGACGACGAGGCCGTCAGGGTCCTGGTTGACGGCGGCATCGATCAGCTGGCCCATCTTGACCATGTCGAAGGTTTCCGGCGCGCGATATTCGACATTGACGCCGGTATCCTTACCCGCCTTCTCGACGCCGTTCTTGACCACGGACCAGAACGGATCGTTCGCCTGGCCGTGGGTCACCACGATGATGTCAGTGGCAAGAGCGGGGGTGGCCGCCAGCATCGCGACGGCGGCAATGCCTATGCATAATTTCTTCATGCTATCCCTCCCATTGGTTGGACGTCACCTCCTGACGCCCGTTCATCCGGTCAGGCGGGACCGGCACCGAGAGCGGCGGCTCGCACCTCCCCGTGCAAGCCGCGGCAATCTGTTAATGAGGGGCCACCGGCTGGCCCGTGTTCACCGAAGCGGTCGCGGCCTCGGCCAGCGCCAGCGCGGCGACGCCGTCGCGCAGCGTGACCGGAATGGCCGCGCCGTCGAGCACGGATTTGACGAAAGCATCCCATTCCGCCGCATAGGCGCGCATGTAGCGCTCCAGAAAGAACAGTTCCGGCTTGGCGCTGATGACGCCCGCCTTCGTCGCCTTGGACAGGGTATTCTCCAGCACATTTTCCGCCGAGAGCAGGCCTTCCGAGCCGAGCAATTCGACGCGCTGATCATAGCCATAGGCGGCGCGGCGGCTGTTCCTGATGACGGCAATGCGGCCATCGGCATAGGCCATGGTCACGACAGCCGTATCGACATCGCCAGCCGCACCGATTGCGGGATCGACGATGGAGGAGCCTATGGCGTAGACGGAAACAGGCAAATCCTGCATCAGGAAATTCGCCATGTCGAAATCATGGATCATCATGTCGCGGAAAAGCCCGCCCGACACTTTCACATAGCTCACCGGCGGCGGGGCCGGGTCGAAGGAGGTGATCGAGAGCAGTTCCGGCTTGCCGATTTCGCCGGCGGCGACGGATGCCTGCATCAGCGCGAAATTCGGATCGAAGCGGCGGTTGAAGCCGATCATGACGGGAATGCCGGTGGCGGATGCCTTTGCCAGACAGGCCCGCGCCCGCTCGAGCGACAGATCCACCGGCTTTTCGCATAAGACCGCCTTGCCCGCCCCGGTGGCGCGCTCGATCAAGTCCGAATGGGTGTCCGTGGAGGTGGCGATCAGCACGGCATCGATGGAGCGATCCGCCAGAATATCGTCCGTGCCCATGGCTTTCGCGCCGTAAGCCTCGGCCAGCGACCGCGCGGCTTCCTCGTTGACATCTGACACGGCGGCAAGCGTGCTCCGCGGATGGCCGGCAATATTGACGGCATGCACACGACCGATACGGCCTGCCCCAAGCAATCCAACTTTCAGCAAATTTTCCTCCCGCACGCGGGTTCCCGACCGCGATGGGTATACTATTTCAACTTTTGCACACGCGAGCAAGAAGATTTTGCCCGCGTGTGCAAAATTTTCTGAAACGCTGACGGAAATCGCTCTATAAAAGGTGCAGGCGATGGACATAGGAATCCGCGATGACCGATGAGAAGAACGCGCAGTTTGCCGGGCATGTAACCGCCGATGATGTGGCGCTCGCTGCGGGCGTGTCGCGCTGGACCGTCAACCGCGCCTTCCGGAAAGACGCCTCCATCTCCAAGAAGAGCCTTGAGAAAGTGATGGAGGCGGCGGAGCGGCTGGGTTATGTGCCGGATTTGCGCGCCGCCAGCCTCGCCTCCGACCGGTCCAATCTGGTGGCGCTGCTGATCGATGATTTCGCCAATCCGCACAAGCTCGTCATGATGGAGCGGCTGACCCGGATTCTCAGGCGCGAGGGCTGGGACATATTGCTGGTCAACACCCTCAACCGCGAGGATGCGGGCCACGCCCTTCTCAACGCCAGCCAGCGGCGCGTGGATGCGGTGATCCTGATCGGCATCCAGTTCGACGACGAGGTGCTGGAGACGGCGCTCCATGCGCGACGCTTCCGCAAGCTCATCATCTTCGCCCGCTCCTCGCAGAACCCGAACACGATCTCCATCGCCGTCGACGATATCCTCGCCATCAAGGAGATGGCGAATTACGTCAATGCGCGCGGCTATCGCCGGCCGATGTTTCTGGCGGGGCCGCAGACCTATTCAGCACATTTGCTGCGCAAGGAGACCTTCGTCGATTATTGGCGCGAGCATTTCGGCACGGCGCCCGAAATTGCCGGTGTGCCCGCTTACGATCCGGCGCTTGCTTCGCAAATCGTGATGGAAACGCTGGCCGGGCGGCCCGCCACCGCGCTGCCGGATATTCTGGTGTGCGAGAACGACGCCCTTGCGATGGGCGCAATGGATATTCTGCGCCACAATCTCGGCCTGCGCATTCCCGAGGATATCGCCATAACCGGCTTCGACGACGTGCCCCAGGCCGCCAGCCCCAATTACCGCCTGACCACCTATCGCCAGCCGCTGACCGAAATGGCCGAATATCTGGTCCATGTGCTGCAAAGCCCTGACAATGGCGATCTCGACCGGCTGTTCGCGGGGAAACTGGTGATCCGCGACAGCGCTTGACTGTCCGTAAATCCATCGGTGCCGGGAGAGGCTCCAGGATTTGACCCGCTTCACCCACTTTCAATTCCCGCAATCGAAAATACATAAGGGCTTGGAAGGCCGCATTTGCGCGGGTAAACATGCCCCGACCCCCGTTAGGGATGCAAAATCCGTCCGGAAACACTGTTTTTCGCAAAAGCCGGCTCCGAAAGCGACAGCGCAAGATATGACCTATGCCGTCAAAGAATTGTTCAAAACGCTCCAGGGAGAAGGCGCCCAGACGGGGCGGGCCGCTGTTTTCTGCCGGTTTGCCGGCTGCAATTTATGGTCCGGACGGGAAGAGGACCGGCATAAGGCCGTCTGCCAGTTCTGCGATACGGACTTCATCGGCACGGACGGCGAAGGGGGCGGAAAGTTTCAGGATGCAGCCGGATTGGCGAGCGCCATCGCCGCCAGCTGGGGCGATGCTAAGGCCAATCGGTATGTGGTATTCACCGGCGGCGAGCCGCTCTTGCAGCTGGATAGCGCTCTCATCGACGCGGTGCATGCCGCAGGGTTTGAAATTGCAATCGAAACGAACGGGACCGTGGAACCGCCCGATGGCATCGACTGGATCTGCGTCAGCCCGAAGGCCGGCGCGCCGTTGAAGCTCACATCGGGAAACGAGCTCAAGCTCGTCTATCCCCAGATGGGCCTGCTGCCTGACGATCTTCCTCCTGTCTCTTTCGACCATTATTTTCTCCAGCCGATGGACGGACCGGACCGCATCGCGAACACCGATGCAGCCATAGAATTCTGCCTTCTGAACCCGCGCTGGCGGCTCAGCCTGCAAACGCACAAAATGATCGGAATCCCATGAAAATCACCCAGGCGTTCACTTTCGAGGCCGCGCATCGGCTACCGCATGTGCCTGCGACGCACCGCTGCCATCGCATGCACGGCCATTCATACCGGGTAGAGCTTCAGCTCGAAGGGCCTGTCGATCCGAAAACCGGCTTCGTCATCGACTTTTTCGAGGTCGAGAAGGTGTTCGGGCCGGTTCTGGCACAGCTCGATCATCATACGCTCAACGATGTGCCGGGACTTGAGAACCCTACGGCCGAGCACATCGCAGTCTGGATATGGGAAAGGGTAAAGCCCCTGCTGGCCGAATTGAGCCTCGTCAAAATATTCGAAACGCCCCTTTGCTGGGCGGAATATGATGGCAAATAAGCCGAGGGGTATTTGATATGACAGCAACCGCACTCGTCCTTTTTTCCGGCGGGCAGGATTCCACGACATGCCTGGCATGGGCGCTCGACCGGTATGAGCGGGTGGAAACGGTGGGGTTCGATTACGGCCAGAGGCACAGGATCGAGCTCGAATGCCGCCAGGCGCTCCGGGCAAAGCTGCGGGAGATGAATCCAGCGTGGGGCGCACGGCTTGGCGAGGATCATACAATTTCGCTCGCGGCGCTGGGCGAAATCTCAAACACCGCGCTAACAGGCGCTATGGCCATCGATATGGCCGAGGGCGGGCTCCCCAACACGTTCGTGCCGGGCCGGAACCTTATTTTCCTCACTTTCGCTGCCGCCCTCGCCTATCGCCGAGGCCTCAAACACATTGTCGGAGGGATGTGCGAAACCGACTATTCCGGCTATCCCGACTGCCGCGACGACACAATCAAGGCGCTGCAAGCGACGCTCAATCTGGGTATGGAGACCCGCTTCGTGCTCGACACCCCGCTGATGTGGATCGACAAGGCGCAGACCTGGCAGCTTGCGAGGGACCTCGGCGGCGACGCGCTCGTCGAGGTCATCGTGCGCGACACGCATACCTGCTATCTGGGCGAGCGCGGCGACCTGCACGATTGGGGCTATGGCTGCGGCACCTGCCCCGCCTGCGACCTCAGGGCCAAGGGCTACCGCAAATTCCTCGCTGAAGCTGCTTGATCCACCGTCACGCTGTCAATGTGCGAAGAAGGCGGCGGCCATGCCGAGGCCGACCAGCGTGATGAAGATGCGAAGCGCGAGCATATTGGTGATGCGCCGCGCCACATGCGCGCCGAGATAGCCCCCGATTGCGCAAGCTACGCCCAGCACAACAGCCGATTTCCAGTCGATCAACCCCGCCACGGTGTAGGTTATGACCGACACCAGCGAGAGGATGCTGGAAAGCAGGTTCTTGAGGCCGTTCATCTCGTGGAGATTGGTGAAGCCGACAAAGCCGAAGGCGGCGAGCAGCATAATGCCGAGGCCGCCATTGAAATAGCCGCCATAGATCGACACCGCCAGGATGAGCGCCAGCGAGGCGGGAAGCGGAAGCCTGCCGCCCTTTCCCACCACATGCCGGACCAGAACCGGCCCCGCCGCGAAAGCCACGGTCGCAAAGAGCAGGAGCCACGGCACGAGGCTGACGAATATCTCCTTCGGCGTCACCAAGAGGAGAAGCGCGCCGAGGAGACCGCCAAGCACCGACAGGATGACCATGGCGCGCAAGGACACCGGCCCATCCGCGCGAATGTCCTTGCGGAACCCCCAGGTGCTGCCGATATAGCCCGGCAGCGCGGCGAGCGTGGCCGTGGCATTGGCGGGAATGTGGGGCACGCCGACAAACACCAGCGCCGGAAATGAAAGAAACGTGCCGCCCCCCGCGACAGCATTAAGCGCGCCCGCGCCGAGCCCGGCGAGCACGAGAATGACAAAATCCATGATGCCTCCTCCCGAGGCACACGGATGGCAAAGTTGGCGGCGAATTGCAAATCTTGAAATCCGGGTCTGCTAGAAACGCCCAGCAGGCTCAGGATCGCGCGCCGCGCCAAGCGCCCGGTCGCCTACCGGGCCTGCCGCAGGCCCTGATGTGTCGCATTGATCTTCGTGTTGGCCTGCTGGCCCTGCTTGTCGGGGTTCGCGGCCTTGGCAGGCTGGCGTTCTTCCAGCTCAACCTTTCCCGGCTCGCCCGGGCCTTTGTCGCTGCGATTTTCCTCCGGGACCGGGGGTATTTTCGAACTCATGGCCTTGCCTCCTTTTCCTGCCCTAACGGCGCAAAAGGAAGCGAGTTCCTGAAGTATTTTGTTTTTAAACCGGAAGCGTCGACGGGACAGCACCCCCCTCTGCCCTGCCGGGCATCTCCCCCACAAGGGGGGAGATTACGCTTTCATAGACGTGAGCGCCAATCGCAGACGCCGTAGGACAAGAGCCGAGCGTCGTGCCAGCCAATCTCCCCCTTGTGGGGGAGATGTCCGGCAGGACAGAGGGGGGTTGCCTCGCGATTCCGTCAAAACACAGCCCCGGTAGATTCTCGCGACAAGCCCGAGAATGGCATCGCCTCAAGAAGCCCCCAAACGGAACAAACCGTTCCATTCGCCAGTTTGTTACGTGCTGGCGGAATGAACGGAGAGATTATGGCAAAGCGGAACAGTCAGTCGCCGTGGTTCTTGAACAGCGTCATCTACGGCATCGACATCAAGAAGTTCCAGGACAGCAATGGCGACGGTATCGGCGACATCAGGGGCCTGTGCGACCGGCTGCCTTATCTCCACGATCTGGGCGTGGACTGCCTCTGGCTGCTTCCCTTTTTTGAGAGCCCGAGGGAGGACAATGGCTATGACGTCAGCAATTATTACGGCATCGACCCCGAACTCGGTACGCTCGACGATTTCATCGAGCTGGTGCGCCGCGCCGGGGAGCTGGGCATAAAGATCGTTATCGACCTCATCGTCAACCACACATCCCGCAAGCATCCATGGTTCGAAAGCGCCCGGCGCGACCCGCGCAGCCAGTTCCGCAACTATTATGTTTGGAGCGAGCATATACCCGATGTCGGCGTCAGCGAGACGTCGATCTTTCCCGGCGCCGACAATCCGCTGTGGACATTCGACGAGGCCGCCAGCGCCTTCTATTTTCACAAATTCTATGCCTCCCAGCCCGAGCTCAACACCGCAAACCCTGATGTGAAGGCGGAAATCCTGCGCATTTGCGATTTCTGGATTTCGCTTGGTGTTAGCGGTTTCCGGATCGACGCCCTGCCGCTGCTGCTCACCGATAACGGGAAAGAGCACGCCAATCCCGGCGACGGGCAGGCCTTCATGGAGGAGCTTGCCGAGTTCATCACCGGCCGGCTGCCGGAATGCCTGCTCTTGGGCGAGGCCAACGTCCAGCCGGATCAAATGCGCCAATATTTTGGGAGCGGCAACCAGATCCCGCTGCTGTTCAATTTCCGCCTGAGCTGCGGCATATTCGCGGCCATCGCCCGGCAAAGCGCCGGCCCGTTCGAAGAGATGCTCGCCACCCTCCCCGAGCCGCCGACCGGGTGCGGATGGGTGAATTTCCTGCGCAATTTCGACGATTTCGACTTGTCGCAGATACCGCAATCCATGCGCGACTTTCTCCTGGAGGCCTATGCGCCGGAGGAGGAAATGGGCATTTTCGGGCGCGGCATCCGCCGCCGGCTGGCGCCGATGCTGGGCGGCGACCGGCGGAAAATCGCCCTCGCCTTCAGCTGCATCTTCTCCATGCGCGGCTCGCCGCTCCTCGTGGCGGGGGACGAGATCGGCCTTGGCGAAGACCTCACCGCCAAAGGCCGGGACGCCGTGCGCCTGCCGATGGCGTGGGAGCCGGGTGGCAAGACGGGCGGTTTTTCCACCGCGCCCGTCAAGGATCTCATACAGCGGCCTTTGAACTCCGGGCCGTTTTCCTTTCACGAGGTCAATGTCCAGGATCAGCGCGCGGATGAAAAATCGCTCATCAACGAGGTGCGCCGTCTGATCCGGCATCGCCGCGATCTGCCGCACTTTCGCGGCGGGCGCTTTGCACAGTTCGCGCCTGATCATGAGGCGACCATGCTTCATGGGTTTCACGACGGCTCGTCGGTCCTGCTCATCGCCCATAATTTCTCCGGCAAGCCGGCGGAATTTTCCGCCGACCTCACCGGCATCATCGCCCCTCGCCTCGAGACCATATTGGGGACGCATGAGCGGCTCTCCATCGAGGGCGACCGGCTGACCCTGAAGCTGCCGGCCTATGGCTATTGCTGGCTTTGCACCGAAGGGAGCAGTGGATGATCGTCGGCTATCACGCCTCCCACGAGCAATTCACACCGCGAGAGCTCGTGCATTATGCAGGGCTTGCCGAGGCGAACGGCTTCGGCGCCGTCATGTCCTCGGACCATTTCGCGCCGTGGAGCGAGGCCCAGGGCCAATCCGGCTTTGCCTGGGGCTGGCTCGGGGCCGCGATGCAGGCGACAAAGGCCATCCCGTTCGGGCTCATCACCGTACCCTGCGGCTGGCGCTATCATCCGGCCATCACCGCGCAGGCGGCGGCGACGGTATGCGACCTCTTCCCTACGCGGTTTCCCTGGCTTGCGGTCGGCAGCGGGGAGAGGCTCAACGAGCATGTGGTCGGTCAGGGCTGGCCGGGGAAGGAGGAGCGCAACGAGCGGCTCGTCGCGGCCGTTTCCATCCTGCGCCGCCTGTGGAAGGGGGAAACCGTAACTGAGGAAACGGCCATCCCGGTCGATGCGGCGCGGCTCTTCACCCTGCCACCCAAACCGCCCGCAATTATCGCCGGGGTGCTATCCGCCGAGACTGCCCGCTGGGCCGGAGGCTGGGCGGACGGCCTCATAACCGTTAACCAGTCCCCTTCGAGCCTCCACGATATCTTGAGCGCTTTCGACGAGGGCGGCGGGGCCGGCAAGCCGCGCTTCCTGCAACTCCACCTCTCCTACGGCGCGACACAGGACGAGGCCCGCCTCCACGCGTTCCACCAATGGAAGAGCAACGCCATCAATGCGGAAACGGCGGAGAATACCCGGCTCACCGAGGATTTCGACCGCCTTTCTGCCGATGTCGAGATCACGGAGCTGGAGAACCACGTCCAGATATCCGCCGACCCAGACCAACACGCCGAGATGATCGCCGCCTACGCCGCGCTGGGATTTAACGAGATCTACCTGCACAATGTGGGGAGGAACCAGGCGGAGTTTATCGAGGTTTTTGGGAGGGAGGTTTTGCCGAAGCTGAGGTAAAGCCGCCTCGGGATATCACTCCCACTCAATCGTCCCTGGCGGCTTCGAGGTCACATCGTAGACGACGCGGTTGATGCCCTTGACTTCGTTGATGATGCGGGTGGCAGTGCTGGCGAGGAATTCCATGTCGAAATGGTAGAAATCCGCCGTCATGCCATCGACTGACGTGACCGCGCGCAGGGCGCAGACATATTCATAGGTACGGCCGTCGCCCATCACGCCCACGGTCTGGACCGGAAGCAGCACGGCGAAGGCCTGCCAGATCACGTCGTAGAGACCGGCCTTGCGGATCTCGTCGAGATAGACCGCATCGGCATTGCGCAGGATTTCCAGCTTCTCGCGGGTGATGCCGCCGGGGCAGCGGATGGCGAGGCCGGGGCCGGGGAACGGGTGGCGGCCGATGAAATGGTCGGGGAGGCCGAGTTCCTTGCCGAGCACGCGCACTTCGTCCTTGAAGAGCTCGCGCAAGGGCTCGACCAGCTTCATATTCATGCGCTCGGGCAGGCCGCCGACATTGTGGTGCGACTTGATCGTCACCGAGGGGCCGCCGGTAAAGGAGACGGATTCGATTACATCAGGATAGAGCGTGCCTTGGGCGAGAAAATCCGCGCCGCCGATCTTCTTGGCTTCCGCCTCGAACACTTCGATGAACAGGCGGCCGATTGTCTTGCGCTTTTTCTCCGGGTCGGTTTCGCCTTCCAGCGCGCCGATGAAGAGGTCGGAGGCATCCACATGCACCAGCGGGATGTTGTAATGCTCGCGGAACATGGCGACCACTTCCTGCGCCTCGTTCTTGCGCATCAGGCCGTGGTCTACGAAAATGCAGGTGAGCTGGTCGCCGATGGCCTCATGGATGAGCACGGCGGCGACGGAGGAATCGACGCCGCCCGAAAGCCCGCAAATGACCCGGCCCTTGCCGACCTGTTCACGGATCGCCGCGATGGCCTGCTCGCGATAGGCCGCCATGGTCCAGTCGCCCTTGATGCCGGCGATGTTGTGGACGAAATTTTGCAGGAGCTTCGCGCCGTCGGGGGTGTGGACGACTTCCGGGTGGAACTGCACGGCGTAGAATTTGCGCTTCTCATCGGCGATGGCGGCGAAGGGTGCGCCGGTGGAGGTGCCGATGACGCTGAAGCCTTCGGGCAGCGCCGTTACCCGGTCACCATGGCTCATCCAGACCTGATGGCGGGTGCCCTTGGCCCATACGCCCTCGAACAGCGGGCTGTCGGCCTCGATATCGAGGAAGGCGCGTCCGAACTCGCGATGATGGCCGCCCTCGACCTTGCCGCCAAGCTGAGCGCACATGGTCTGTTCACCATAGCAGATGCCGAGCACGGGGATGCCCGCCTCAAAGACGATCTGCGGCGCGCGCGGGCTGCCCATCTCGGTGGTGGAGGCAGGGCCGCCGGAGAGGATCACCGCCTTCGGCTTGATGCGGTGGAAGCCTTCCTCGGCGGACTGGAAAGGGACGATCTCGGAATAGACGCCGGCTTCGCGGACACGGCGGGCGATTAGCTGCGTGACCTGGCTGCCGAAATCGATGATGAGGACGGTGTCGGGGTGTGCTGTGGTGCTCATGCGCAGCGTCTAGAGAAAAAGCGCGGCCAATGCAATGGTCAAACGGGCCTTGCTGACAGGGGATGTCAGGAGGCGAGCCCTTCTTCAACAGGGCTGAGCAGGCCATTTGCCAGCGCCGCTTCCAGCCGGCCCACGGCGAGCGCCAGCTTCTCATCGATGATGCCGAGATATTCCGTCCAGTCATCGATGTGGTGCAGTTCGGTGGCGCCGTCGGAAATGCCGCGCAGGCCGATGAGGGGTATGTCGAAGCGCTGGCAGGCGCGTAAGGCTGCGAAGGTTTCCATGTCGACCATGCCGGTGTCGATGGCGTCATAGGCCGCGCCGGAAACGACGTTCGCGCCGGTGGAGAGCGTGGCTTGCTTAATGCCGGGGATGCGATAGGGCAGCGGTACGGTGGCGGGAAGATCGAGGAGCGGCGTCCGGCCTTTCTCGAAGCCCAAAGGTGAAGCGTCCATGTCGCGGTAGGAGACGGATGTCGCCTGATACACCTCGGCCTGCTCGAGGGAGCGCGACCCCGCGGAACCGAGCGAGACGACGAGATCGGGCAGGCTGTTTGCTGCGGCGAGTGTTGTGAGGGCTGATGACAGCACGACGGCGGCCTCCACCGGGCCGATGCCTGTCATCAGCGGCTGAAACAGCTTGCGCAGATGCGGACCATATTCCGGCTCCGCCGCCATGACGAAGAGGATGTTCTTGCCGGCGATTGATGTGATGGGTGCGGTCATTTCGGACCCCCTCGTGTGATGAAATTTATCCCACAAAACCCTACCCTACCCTTTGCAACACGCTGATGTAAAACCCGTCCGAAAACGTCCGCTCCGGCGAGAGCACCATGCCGTGATCGGGAAAGACGGGCATGGCTTCCCCTGCCTCGGGTACGGCGGAATGCCACAGTCTTGCCGCGTCGATCTCGGTATAGCCAGGGTTTTGATGCAGGAATGCCTCGATCTGGCGGTTATTCTCGGACGAAAACAGCGAACAGGTGACGTAAACGAGACGTCCGCCGGGCTTCACATAGCGCTTCGCCGCATCAAGCACTTCGCGCTGCTCCGCCTCGCGCCGTTCCAGCTGTTGCGGCGAGAGCCGCCACTTCGCATCGGGGCGGCGCCGCCAGGTGCCGGAGCCGGTGCAGGGCGCGTCGGTCAGCACGATGTCCATCTGGCCTTCCAGCGGCGCCAGGTCTTCCTTGACGGCATGGACCTGCGCGTTGCGGACGCCGGCGCGTTTCAGCCGGTCGAAGATCGGCGCAAGGCGCGGCTTCTCGGCGTCGAAGGCATGGATCTGGCCTTTGTTTCCCATCATGGCCGCAAGTGCCAGCGTCTTGCCGCCCGCGCCGGCGCAATAATCGAGCACCTGCCGGCCCGGTTCAGCGCCCGCGACAAGGGCGGCGATCTGCGAACCCAGATCCTGCACCTCGAACCAGCCCTTCTGGAAGGCGGGCTCGGCCTGCACGTTGGGGTGACGACCGAGCGCGCGCAAGGGCGGGATGCGGACAGCGCCGGAAAGAAGCGGCGCGGCCTCGGCTCCGGCCCGCGCCAGCTCCTTCAGCACCTTGTCGCGGCTCGCCTTCAACGTGTTGACGCGCAGATCCACCGGCGGGCGGCCAGCCAGCGCAGCCCCTTCCCTCACCCAGTCATCGCCGAACAGCGCCTGCAAATGCTCGGCGCACCATTCGGGCACATCGGCGCGGATATGGCCGGGCGCGGCGGCGAGATCGCGGGCCTCCCAGGCGGCGAGGCGCGATTCATCCAGCGGCGCGGGGGCGAATTTGTCGTCCTCGAGCTCGGCGCCGATGGCTTCAAGGCTCATCTCGGCATCGGACAGGAGCGCGCCATAGGCGATGTCGCGCGCCTCGGCGCTGTCCATGCGCCAGGCGATGGACGATTTCCTGCGCAGCGCGTCATAGACGATATTGCCGATGACCGCACGGTCGCCCGCCCCGGCAAAGCGGTGCGAGAGGCCCCAATCCTTCAGCGCGTCGGAAGCCGGCCGCTTCCGCGTCTCGATATCGTCAAGAATTTCAATCGCCGCCTGCAGGCGCCCGCCCAGCCGCATGTTGTTTCCTTTGTTATGGTCTATAGGTTTCGCATACCCTCCCCGGCGCATAAAAGAAAGCCGGGGTTTTGCCCCGGCTTTGATCTTGCATATGAAATTGAAGCGCCAGCGCGCTGCGTCACCACCCCCATCCGCCCGCTAACGCGGACACCTTCCCCGCAAGGGGGAAGGAGGGCGGAGCTATTCCGCCGCGACCGACTTTTCCTCGTTGGAGATGGCGGTGGCCTCGTAGCCATGCGCTTCCTTCAGCGCCGCGCGGACGCCAGCCTCATAATCCGGATGCACCAGATGGAAATGAGCGAGCTGGCGTTCGATGATATGGCCGGGCACGCCCTTCATCGCGGCGGCGATATTGGAGAAGAGGCGCGCCTTTTGCCCTGCATCGAACAGGTTGAACAGCGCGCGCGGCTGCGAGTAATCGTCATTGCCGAGGCGGTGGTTGTAGCGGTCGGCGTCGCCGGAAATCCTGAGCGGCGGCTCCTTGACGGAGGGCTTTTCAGCCGCGCCCGAGAAGGAGTTCGGCTCGTAATAGGCATCCCGGCTGCCGGTCTTCTGGCCGAAGAAATTCATCTGGCCGTCCTTATGATAATGATGCACCGGGCAGCGCGGCGCGTTGACGGGCAGCGCCTCGTAATGGGTGCCGAGGCGATAGCGGTGGGCGTCGGCATAGGAGAAGATGCGCGCCTGCAGCATCTTGTCGGGCGAAAAGCCGATGCCCGGCACGATGTTCGACGGGGAGAATGCGGCCTGCTCGATTTCGGCGAAATAGTTCTCTGGATTGCGGTTCAATTCCAGCACGCCGATATCGACCGGCGGGTAATCGGCATGGGGCCAGACCTTGGTCAGGTCGAAGGGGTTGTAGGGCGTCTTTTCGGCGTCGAGTTCGGGCATGATCTGCACCTGAACCTTCCATTTCGGAAATTCGCCGCGCTCGATGGCGCCGAAAAGCTCTTCCTGATAGCTCTCGCGGGTCTTGCCGATGACCTGCTCGGCTTCCTCATTGGTGTAGGTCTTGTGGCCTTGCAGCGTCTTGAAATGGAATTTTACCCAGAAGCGCTCGCCCGCATCGTTCCAGAAGGAATAGGTGTGCGAGCCATAGCCGTTCATGAACATGGGCGCGGCCGGCAGGCCGCGGTCGGACATCAGGATGGTGATCTGGTGCAAGCTTTCGGGCGAGAGCGACCAGAAATCCCACATCGCCGTGGCGGAGCGCAGATTGGTCTTCGGGTGGCGCTTCTGGGTGTGAATGAAATCGGGGAATTTCAGCGGGTCACGCACGAAAAAGACCGGCGTGTTGTTGCCGACCAGATCCCAATTGCCTTCCTCGGTGTAGAACTTGACCGCGAAGCCGCGCACGTCGCGCTCGGCATCGGCCGCGCCAAGCTCGCCCGCGACGGTGGAAAAGCGCAGGAGCAGCGGCGTTTCCGCACCCGGCTGCAGCGCCTTGGCGCGGGTGTAGGCCGAGATATCGCCAGTGATCTTGAGCGTACCGTAAGCGCCCCAACCCTTGGCGTGGACGACGCGCTCGGGGATGCGCTCGCGGTTCTGGTGGGCAAGCTTTTCGATCAGCTGATAGTCCTGCAGCAGCACCGGGCCGCGCTCGCCCGCGGTCAGCGAATTCTGGTTGTCGGCAACAGGCGCGCCTGCGGTCGTGGTCAATGTCGGACGGTCAGCCATGAAATGCTCCTCTGTTCCATGAAAGTGATTGGCCGGGCCGGCAAACTGCCAGCCCGTTCTGGTTGGGCAGGATTTCACCAGAACCGGCGTCCCGTTTGCGTAACCCTGCTTTGTGCCGCCAATATGGAATTATTCTAATTATAACTTCCAATTGAATTTGATGTGATTTCTGATAAGCAAATCCTATCATGTTCACCATCAGGCAAATGCGCTATTTCGAGGCGCTGGCAACCACATTGCATTTCCGCAAGGCGGCGGAACTGGCGCATGTCTCACAGCCCGCGCTCTCTGCGCAGATCGCCGAAATGGAGGAGATCGTGGGCAGCCAGCTCTTCGAGCGGACGCGCAAATCGGTGATGCTGACTGACATGGGCGAGAGGCTCCTGCCCCGGATCCGCAGCATCCTCATGGAAATCCAGGCGCTGGAGGACATCGCGGCGCAGCGGGGCGGTGTCTTGCAGGGGCGCATCCGGCTCGGAATCATCCCCACCATCGCGCCCTATCTGGTGCCGATGCTCATCCCGCTCCTGCGCGAGCGCTATCCGGCCCTAAAGATGGAGCTGAAGGAAGCCGTCACTTCCAAGCTGCTGGAGGATTTGCGCGCCGGGGACCTCGACGCCGTCGTGGCGGCCTTGCCGATCGAGGATGACCGGCTGACAGTGGAGCCGGTGTTCCACGACCGGTTTCTCATCGCCACATCCGAAAACGACCATGACATTCTTTCATCGCCCATGACGCAGGAGAATGTGGCGGTGGAGCGGCTGTTGCTATTGGAAGAAGGCCATTGCCTGCGCGAGCAGGCGCTGGCGGTGTGCTCGGCGACCCGTCAACGGCAATTGGTGAACTATGGCGCCACGAGCATGGCGACGCTGCTGCAAATGGTGAGCCATGGCATGGGTCTGACGCTCATCCCCGAAATCGCCGTGCGGGCGGAAGCCGCGCGGATGAAAATCCGGGTGGTGCCCTTTGCGGGGAGCGAGCCGAAACGGGAGATCGGCCTCATCTGGCGAAGACAGAGCGAGCGGCAGGCGGATTTTCGCGCGCTTGCGGGGTGTGTCGGGGAGAGCGCGGGGGTGTTGCGGTTGGGGGAGGAGGAGATGGCGGGGTTGTAGCGCCCTCCCTCCCCCTTGCGGGGAGGGTGGCCCCGTAGGGGTCGGGTGGGGGTGGTGACGTTTGCGCCACGGTCTTCGAAGCAAGCGCAACGTCACCACCCCCATCCGCCCGCTAACGCGGGCACCTTCCCCGCAAGGGGGAAGGAAGGGCGCGAGCTGTCCCGCCGACGCTTATGGCTACCCCCGCAGCAACCACACCGCCAGCCAAATCCACAACAGCGCATTGATGACAAACCCGGCGATGAACAGCGGCCGCCCCAGCCGCAGATCGTTCGAGGTGACATGCACGGCTGTGTGCAGGATGCGGCTGATAACAAAGGCCCAGGCTAAAAGCACGGCAATGAGCGTCGCGCCGTTCACGACGTAGAGCGACAGGCAGACCACATAGAACAACACCGGCAGCTCGAACTGGTTCGCCAGGTTGCGGATCGCCGTCGCGCTGGGGGCGGGTTCGGTGAAGGGCAGCTTGAAGTCCCCTGCCCGCGCAACGCCGGTCTTGACGGCGCTGGTGCGGCGGATGGAAGTGATGACATAGACGGCGTAAACCAGCGCCGTCTGCACGATCATCGGCCAGAAGATGGCGGTTTGGGACATGGTTTGGTTCTCCCCCGATGTGGTTATATCACTTTACAGCCAAACGTAGAAGGATAGTACCCGCCCTCCTCTGCCCTGCCAGGTACCCTCCGTTATCGTGGCGCAAAACTTTTCGACGTCAGTGTCACGGTCACGCTAATGCAGCAAGCGCTTGAAATGCCTGTGCGATCACGGGGCGCTGATCGGCAAAGGCGATGCCGGCGTCGAGACGGCCGGGATTCGCCTCGATGACCGACTTCGCCAAAGTGAGGCCGGGCATTTCCGGTACGACGCGCATCTTGAGGCCGCTTAGAACCTCGCGGAGCTGGGACGCGCATTTTCCGCCGCCGTGACCGCCATAGCTCACGATCACCGCAGGCTTATCGCGCCATTCGCGGTAAAGATGATCGATCGCGTTCTTGAGGGCAGCGGGATACCCCCAATTATACTGCGGCGTAACGAAGACGAATCCATTCGCTGCCGCGACCTTTGCGCTCCAGGCTTTCGTGCTATCGGACACATAGTCCGAATGGGCGGGAACACCAGGCTCCGCGTCCATGGGAAGCGGCCAGTCACGCAGATCGACAATCTCGATCGCCGCTTCGGGGATGATTTCCGCTCCGATCAGCGCAACCCATTTCGCAATGTCTGGGCAAAGCCGGTTCTTCCGGACACTGCCCATGATAATAAGAATTTGCAGATCTTGGGCCATGTCATGCACCTATTCCGCTCTATCGGAGCCGCCAGCCCTCACGCATTTCCCGGATAGTTCGGGCTCTCCCTCGTGATCGTCACATCATGCGTGTGGCTCTCGCGCAGGCCCGCATTGGTGATGCGTACGAATGTCGCCTTCTCGCGGAATTCCTGCAGGTTCTTCGCCCCGACATAGCCCATGGAGGCGCGGAGGCCACCGGCGAGCTGGTGCAGCACGCCTGCAACCGGCCCCTTATAGGCCACCTGCCCCTCGATGCCTTCAGGGACCAGCTTCAGCTCATCGCGCACTTCGGCCTGGAAATAACGGTCCGCCGAGCCGCGCGCCATGGCGCCGACGGAGCCCATGCCGCGATAGGCCTTGAAGGAGCGGCCCTGATGGAGATAGACCTCGCCGGGGCTTTCCTCGGTGCCTGCCAGCAGCGAGCCCGCCATGGCGGCGGCGGCGCCCGCCGCAAGGGCCTTGGCGAAATCGCCTGAGAATTTGATGCCGCCATCGGCAATGACGGGTACGCCGGATTTATGCGCCGCTTCCACTGCCGACATGATGGCCGAAAGCTGCGGCACGCCGACGCCCGCGACGATGCGCGTGGTGCAGATGGAGCCTGGCCCGATGCCGACCTTGACGGCGTCCGCGCCCGCGTCGATCAGGGCCCGGGTGCCCTCGGCCGTCGCGACATTGCCGGCGATGATCCGCACGGCGTTGGAAAGCTTCTTTGCCCGCGTCACCGCGTCGAGCACGCGCTGCGAATGGCCATGGGCGGTGTCGATGACGAGGACGTCGACGCCCGCATCGATCAGCCGCTCGGCGCGCTCGAAGCCGTCGTCGCCGACGCTGGAAGCTGCCGCAACGCGCAGACGGCCTTGCGCGTCCTTAGCGGCGTTGGGGTTCAACTGCGACTTCTCGATGTCCTTGACGGTGATGAGGCCGACGCAGCGGCCTTCATTGTCGACGACCAGCAGCTTCTCGATGCGGTGCTGATGGAGCAGGCGCTTGGCTTCCTCCTGCTCGACATTCTCACGCACGGTGATGAGCCTCTCGCGCGTCATCAGCTCGTGGATCTTCTGCTTCGGATCGGAGGCGAAGCGCACGTCGCGGTTGGTGAGGATGCCGACGAGACGGCCCGGACGGCTGGCGCTGCCCTCGACGACGGGAATGCCGGAAATGCCATGGGCGCGCATCAGCGCCTGCGCCTCGGCCAGCGTCGCGTCGGGGCCGATGGTGACGGGGTTCACCACCATGCCGGACTCGAATTTCTTGACCTGCCGCACTTCCTCCGCCTGCCGTTCCGGCGAAAGATTGCGGTGGATGACGCCGATGCCGCCCGCCTGCGCCATGGCGATGGCAAGGCGCGACTCCGTAACCGTATCCATGGCGGCGGAAAGGAGCGGCAGGTTCAGTTCGATATCCGGCGCGATCATGGTGCGGATATCGGTCTGCCCCGGCATCACCTCGGAATGGCCGGGCTGCAACAGCACGTCATCGAAGGTGAGAGCGAGGGCTCCGGTGGGGGATTCAATGATGCGCGCCATGTGCCAATTCCCTTAAAATGATGAAAACGCCGCTCCCGGTTCCGGGGCGACGAGTTCGTGGTGCTTCATTTGGATTGGCACGGGCTGGTAACATGGATATGTCCAGATGGGAAGGGCCGAAAACACAATATATTGTTTTCATTCACCCCATCCGTGTTAAACCGGGGATGGAGCGAACTTGAGTTTTGGTCGCTCAAAGCGTTCTGACCCGTTGTTGGGATGGAAATGTCGAGGCATGGATTCCTGTGACAAGCACAGGAATGACGGCGGTTTGGCCGTCGTCGCCAATCTGGCGCCTCGCGGCGTGATCTGCGGTCATGGTGGGTATACCGTTCTCACCTCGTCATTCCTGTGCTTGTCACAGGAATCCATGCCTCGACGGCAGTCCCCGCCGTTACGCTGGAGGGCGCGCGCATTGTTTCCGGCCTAAAACGACGGGTTCTGGAAATGTGACTTGAAACAAGAGGTTATTGATCCGTGCATCCCGCCTATAGACGCGTGCTCAGACGTTCTCATGTCATCTGGACGCCCCGGTTGTGGAAACCCCGGCTGGTGTTCTGGGCGGGCGCGCTGGCGATCGGCTGCATCAGTGTCGCCTTCGCCTATGCGGCGGATCAGGCGCAGGAGCTGTTCCATGGCATCACCACCGGCGGCGGCTGGCATCGATGGCTGCCATTGATCATTACGCCTGTCGGCTTCGTGTTCTGCGCCTTCATGGCCCATCGCTATTTTCCCAATTCCGAGGGCAGCGGCATTCCGCAGGCCATCGCGGCGCGGCACCTGACCAATGACGAGGACCGCGAGGGACTGCTCTCGCTGCGCATGACGCTGGGCAAGATTTTCCTCACCATTGTTGGGCTTTTTTCAGGCGCATCGATAGGCCGCGAGGGGCCGACGGTGCAGGTGGGCGCGTCGATCATGCTGCTTTCGGCCAAGATCGGCGGCATGGAGCAGGCGCGCGGGCTGATTCTCGCCGGGTCGGCGGCGGGCATCGCGGCGGCGTTCAACGCGCCGCTCGCGGGCATCGTCTTCGCCATCGAGGAGATGGGTCGCGCCTATGCCGCGCGCACCAACGGGCTGGTGGTTTCCGCCGTCATCCTCGCCGGTCTCGCCTCGCTTGGGTTAGTGGGCAACTACACCTATTTCGGCACTACCAGCGTGACGACTTCAGGCGGCGAAGATTGGGCGCTGGTGTTCGTGTGCGGCGCCGTGGGCGGGCTGGTCGGGGCGATCTTCAGCGCCGCCGTGCTTTATGCGGCGCGGCGCATCAAGCGGCTGATCCAGCCATGGCCGCTCGGACGCATCATGATGATCGCCGCTGCCTGCGGCCTCGCCGTGGCGCTGATCGGCGTCGTCTCAGGCGGCGAAACCTTCGGCACCGGGTATGACCAGGCCAGAAGCGCCATCGAGGGCGCGTCGCTGCCGCCGCTCTTCTTCCTCGGCAAGTTCCTGGCCGGACTGCTCTCGACGATCTCAGGCATTCCCGGGGGCATTTTCGCGCCGTCGCTGGCGGTCGGAGCGGGCCTCGGCTCGTCGCTCGGCCTCCTCTTCGGCGCCAATGCAAGCCTTGCCGCCGTGCTCGGCATGGCCGGCTATTTCGCGGGCGTGGTGCAGGCGCCGATGACCGCCTTCGTCATCATCCTCGAAATGACGGGCAACCACAATAACGTCATCCCGCTGATGTGCGCCTCGATGATCGGCTATGGCGCGGCGCGGCTCATCTCGCACGAGCCGCTCTATCATGGGCTGTCGCGCGGATATTTGGCGGATGCGCTGCGGAAGCGGCGGGCGCGGGAGAAGGAACGGGAAGCGGCAGTGAGGGAGTAGAAGCTCGCGCCCTCCTTCCCCCTTGCGGGGAAGGTGCCCCCGTTAGCGGGCGGATGGGGGTGGCGACGTTTGCGCTAGGGTTTTCGAAGTAAGCGCAAACGTCACCACCCCCACCCGACCCTTCGGGCCACCCTCCCCGCAAGGGGGAGGGAGGGCGCGAACTCGCTTCCCTATATCTCGAACTGATAGCTCACCGGCACGAAGCGATACCCCACATCCAGCTTTTCCACATACCCCACCGCCGGAAACGGCATGTGGTAGCCGATGAACGGCAGGCGGTCGGTGGCGATCATGTCGAACACGCGCTTGCGGGTGTTGGCGGCGCGGTCCTTGTCGATGTCGAAGGCGACGTGCCAGTCGGGACGCTGCAGCGAGGCGACAAAGTGGTTTGCCGTGTCCGCGGTCAGGATCAGCTGCTTGCCGCCCGATTCCAGGCGGAAGATCATGTGGCCCGGCGTGTGGCCGGAGGCGTCCTCGCTGGTAATGCCCGCCACGACGGCATCGCCCGGCTTGATGAAGCTGGTCTTTTCCGCCAGCGGCACGACCTTTGCCTTGACGATCTTGGCATTGCCCTCGGCGGGTGTGCCGGTGCGGTCGGGGCTGGTCCAGAAATCATATTCGGCCTCACCCACGACATAGCGGGCATTGGGAAAAGCCGGGTTCTCCCCTTCCGTCAGGCCGCCGATATGGTCGCCATGCAGATGCGTCAGCACGACGAGGCTGACCTGATCGGGCGAATAGCCTGACGCCTTCATGGTCGCGGCGAGTTGGCCGAGGCCGTTGGCGCGGCCCCCTTCCCCAAAGCCGGTGTCGAACAGCACGAGATCAGAGCCGGTATTGACCAGCACCGGCGTGAAGCCGTTGACATATTTCGTCTCGGGCAGGAAGTTCTGCCGCATCAGCCCAGCCATCGCCTCCTGGCTTTGATTGGCGCCGAAGGTCGGATACGGCCCGTCGCCGGGGCGAAGGCCGTCCAGAATGGCCGTCACTTCGAAATCGCCCAGCTTGAAGCGGCTGAAGCGCGCGGGCTTCGCGTCGGAAAACGGTACGGCGGCCTCCGCCGCGCGGATCATGATTTGCGGCGAAGCCAGGCCGCCCGCGATAACAGCGGATGCCTGGAACAGAGCGCGGCGGGAAATCGTTGCAGACTGCATGCACTCACTCTCCTGTTCCCTTGGGGTTATCGGTCTTTGCCGGGCATTGCGTCACCCAAGCCCCTGCCTTTAGACCCTGTTAACAGGAATAACACATGCTTGGTGACAATAGAACAATGGGTTGTTTTGGAAAGTATCAACCGATTGTGAGATGAAACAGGGCAGGATAGGCGTAGATAGGCGCACGCGCGCGGGCAGCGCAATATCCCGCCTTTTGTCTCCGCCATGATTGGATTTCAATCGTGAACCGTATCATACCCCTCGTGCTGGCCGTCGCCCTGTTCATGGAGCAGATGGATTCGAGCATCATTTCCACCTCGCTCCCGGCCATCGCGGCAGACATCGGCACGAGCCCCATCGCGCTGAAGCTGGCCTTCACCGCCTATCTCGTCGCGCTCGCCGTGTTCATCCCGGTCAGCGGCTGGATGGCCGACCGTTTCGGCGCGAAGAACGTCTTCCGCGCGGCGATTGCCGTCTTCGTCGTCGGCTCCGTGGCCTGCGCGATTTCGAATTCGCTCTTCGCTTTCGTCGTGTCGCGCTTTCTGCAGGGCATGGGCGGCGCGATGATGACGCCGGTGGGGCGGCTGGTGCTGGTGCGCTCGACGCCGCGCCACGAGCTCGTCTCGGCCATGGCCTGGCTCACCATTCCCGCGCTTGTCGGCCCGCTGATCGGCGCGCCGGTCGGCGGTTTCATCACCACCTATTTCAGCTGGCACTGGATCTTCCTCATCAATGTGCCCATCGGGTTTCTCGGCATCTGGTTTGCAACCCGCGTGCTGCCCGATGACACGGAGCGGTCGCTCCGGCCGCTCGACTGGCCGGGGTTCTTCCTTTCCGGCATCGGCATGTCGGCCATCATCTTCGGGCTTTCCGTGGTGAGCATGCCCTATATGCCCCCGATCATCGGCATCGTCACGATCGCTATTGGGTTCGTGTCCAGCATTCTCTATGTGTGGCACGCGAAGCGGACGCCCAATCCGCTGCTCGATCTTTCGCTGTTCAGGAACGAGGTGTTCAAGACCGCCGTCATCGGCGGCAGCATCTTCCGGCTCGGCGTCGGCGCCATGCCGTTTCTCCTGCCGATGATGTTCCAGATCGGATTCGGCCTCGACCCATTCCAGTCGGGCACGGTCACATTCGTCATCGCCGTCGGCGCGATGACCATGAAATTCGGCGTAAACCGCATCTTCACCCGTTTCGGCTTCCGCCGCATCCTCATCATCGGCTCGCTGGCTTCAGCGGCGCTGATGGCGGTGAACGGCCTCTTCACGCCGCTGACGCCCTATACACTGATCATGCCGCTGCTGCTCGTCAGCGGCATCATCCGCTCGCTGTTCTTCACCGGGGTCAACGCCCTCGCCTTCGCCGAAATTCCCGACACGCAGACCAGCCAGGCGACGCCCATCACCTCGGTGGCGCAGCAGATCTCGATCGCGCTCGGCGTTGCGCTCGCAGGCGTGGTGCTCGAGCTCAGCACCGCGGTCCATGGCGGGCCATTGCAGTTGGAAGACTTTCACATCGCGTTTTTCGTGGTGGCCTTCGCCTCGGCGCTCTCCTTCTTCTTCTTCGTCAGGCTCGCGCCTGATGCAGGTCGCGAACTGCACAAGAGGATTGAAAAAAGCGAGGCAGGCGATGCGGCGGTGGGGAAGTGACACTTTTTGCCGCATGATCTTGACCGAAAAGTCTGCAACTTTTTGCTGACGCTGACCTTCGGTTCGCAATCATGCTGGCTCAAGCTGCGCGGGCAGCTAGCGTAATGTCGATCCGCACTTCGTTGTAGGGCAGGATTACCCCGCCTTCTGGAGCGCGGTCGATCAATCCGCACGTACGCATGGCGTCGAGATCGGTATGGACGCCTTTGAAATCACGGCCGACCAGACGAGCCACTTCGCGCATTGACAGCGCGCCCTTGCCCTTCATCGCATTAAGGATATCAATCCGTTTCGGCGTGAGCGTGCGGTGCAAATCTTCGTAGGTGAGGAAGGTATAAAGCGCCTCTTTTGCTTCCACACCCGCTTTCACGGCGCGTATGGTTTGGGCAATAACCTCCTCGAATGATTCGACTCTGATCCTAAGGGTCTTCATGTCCTCATCCTTCCTACTTCCGTATAGAAGTCATATAGCAGTGTATCGATATCGACGAAGTGATACGGAAATTGCTTTCTCCCAATGTGCTTATGATCGCCTTTCCTAGCCTCGTTGTCGTACCGCATCACGCATTCATCCGACACGACATAGGCAAGGCGGTATTTGTAATTATGCGTCGATCCGGCAACAGGCTTCGGCAGTGCGAATACCGACAACTCAATAAACGAGCCGTCGGAAAATCTGATCCGTTCGTCTATTATTTCTATCGCTTCCCCCATACAGAGCAGACTACATCAGCCCCGTGATGTAGTCAACTCCATCACCCCTTGAACTCCCGCGCCAGCAAATAGAGCTCCACCGACTCCGCGCGGGATGCCGGAGGCTTCACATGATGGACGGAGCGGAAGTTCTGTTTTAGAAGCGTCAGAAGCTCGTTTTCCGTGCCGCCCTGGAAGGTCTTGGTCAGGAAATGGCCGCCGGGCTTCAGTACCGAAATGGCGAAATCGGCGGCGACTTCGCATAGGTGCGCGGTGCGCAAATGGTCGGTGCGGCGGTGGCCGGTGGTGGGGGCGGCCATGTCGGAAAGGACCACGTCGGGCTGTCCGCCCAGCGCTTCGATCAGCTTTTCCGGCGCTTGCTCATCGAGAAAGTCCATCTTCAGCAGGGTGACGCCGGGCAAGGGATCGACATCGAGATAATCGATGCCGACGACATGCGGGTCCTGGTCGGTCGAGCCGACGATCCGGGCCGCGATCTGGCTCCAGCCGCCGGGCGCGGCGCCGAGATCGATGATCTTCTGGCCCTTTTTCAGAATATGATAGCGCTCGTCGATCTCGATCAGCTTGAAGGCCGCGCGGGAGCGGTAACCTTCCTGCTTCGACTTTTGCACGTAAGGATCGTTCATGTGCCGCTCGAGCCAGCGGCGCGAGGATTCCTTGATCGTTCCCGGCTTCTTCTTGACGCGCGTATAGAGGCCGCGCGTACCTGCGCCGCCCCGGCCCCCGGCTTTGGTGCCGCCTGGTTTTTTCATGAATGCCTGCCATTGGTCCGGTTATGGTCGCGCCAGGCGCCATCCCGCGACATCAGTTCCGTCAATATTCCCTCGCGCAACCCCCTGTCGGCAACCCGCAGCTTCCGGCTTGGCCAGACATTGCGGATGGCATCGAGGATGGCGCAGCCCGCCAGCACCAGATCGGCCCGGTCCGCGCCGATACAGGGATTGGCGACGCGCGCGTCGAAATCCCAGGAAAGGAGCCGGCTCGTCATGCTGGTCACATCGTCCTGATCCATCCACATGCCGTCGATGCGCCTGCGGTCATACCGCTGGAGCCCCAGATGAATGCCGGCGAGGGTCGTTACCGTCCCCGAGGTGCCGATGAGGTGGAAGCGCGGGCTTTTCGCCAGATCCCCCAGCTTGTGCCGGTCGGAGAAGGCCTCGATCATTTCCGCGACATGGGCCACCATGGCGGCGAAGCTCTCGCGCGTAACCACCCGCCCGCCGAAGCGTTCGGCCAGCGTGACCACGCCGATGGGCAGCGAGGTCCAGGCGATGATATGCTCCGCCAGCCGCGGCGAGCGGCGGCGCGAGACATCGATAAGCGCGATTTCCGACGAGCCGCCGCCGATATCGAAGAGCACGATGGCCTCCGCATCGCGGTCCACCAGCGTGCCGCAGCCGGACACGGCGAGGCGCGCCTCGGTCTGCCGGTCGACGATTTCGAGCTCCAGCCCGGTTTCCTCCCGGACGCGGCCCAGAAATTCCGCACCATTTGCCGCCGAACGGCAGGCCTCTGTGGCGATCAGCCGGGATTTGCGGACCGTTTTCGACGCAAGCTTGTCGCGGCAGATTTTCAGCGCTTCGACGGCGCGATCCATGGCCCTGTCGCTCAAGCGGCCTGTCGAGCCGAGCCCCTCCCCCAGCCGGACGATGCGCGAGAAGGCATCGACGACCCGGAACTGGCCGGGCCGGGTCGGCGAGGCAATGAGAAGGCGGCAATTGTTGGTGCCAAGGTCCAATGCCGCATAGAGCGGCGAGGTTTCCGCACCGGAAACGCCGCGCGGGCGCGGGTCGGCTTGCGGGCTGGCGGGCCGCGCCGGGGCGACCCGTTTCTCCGATGCGGCGTTGAGCGGTGCAGCAGCAACGCGGCCCTGCCTGCCGCGCTTCGAGCGGCGGCGGTGGGAGGACTTCGGCGCAGCAGGCCTGGCAGGCGCGGGCTCCGCGGCGGCAGCCAGGGCCGCGCTTCCCCGCGACTTCGCCTTGCCGCGCCGGCGGCGGCGCGCGCGTTTCTTCTGCTCTGGATCCGGGCGCCCCGAATCGGCAACCTCTCTCGGTTCTGCCGATGCGGCTACGGGCCTGCGGTGTTCCCGCTTGCCGCTTCTGGCGAAATTGCGCGCCTCATCACGCGCGCCATTCCCGCCGGACGCCCCGTCGCGCGGCTCTGCAGCCGCCTCCTCGTCGGGGTTCTTCAAGGTCTTGTCCTTCACAGGCGCCGCGCGAAACCGCTAGGCACGCAGGCGGGCGCTGTCAGTCTTCATGTTGAGACCAATGTAACAGCGCTTTGTAAAATAACCAAGACCTTCGCAGGTCTTATCTCTTAACCGACCTCGCCAGAAAATAGCCGGCCCAAGCAGCGGCAAGTGAGAGAAACAGCACAAGCACGAGATAACCAACCGCCCGCACGGGCTCGCCCTGGTGTAAAAGCAAAAACGTATCGAGGCTCATTGTGGAAAAGGTGGTGAAACCGCCGCATATGCCGCCCATCACGAATTGCCGCGCCGCTGTTCCCGCAGGCCAACGACCGTTAGGCCCGGTGCTGGCGGCGAAGAGCGTGATGACAAAAGAGCCTAGGATATTGACGAAGGCGGTCGCCCAGAGGGCGCCCAGCCCAAATTCCGAAAACAGCAGCCCTGAAGCAAAACGCAGCAGCGCGCCGAGACCCGCGCCGCAACCGACTACGAGGTGGAGCCTGCCCGTCACGGATGAAAGACTTTTCATTACTTCCTCATCCGGCAAGTGCGAATCCGGCAGCCGCCGCGACGACGCTAAAAATGGCGGACATGGCGACATAGATGAATGCCGGCCGCGTCTCACCCTTGAGGCACATGTCCACGCTTTGCAGCGCGAAGGAGGAAACAGTGGTATAACCGCCGAGCACTCCCACCATGACAAACGCGCGGAACATCTCACTTGCAAAAACGCCGCCGGCGGAATGTGAGAGCCCGGCAACAGCCCCGGCAAGAAACGCGCCGCTTATATTCACGGCTAACGTACCCCATTGAAACGCCCTCCCCGTTTGGCCGTCAACGAAACGGGAAAGGGCGAATCGGGCGACGCCGCCGACAAAGCCGCCGGCCAATACGAGAAAACAGGCTGCAACGCTCAACGAACAGTTCCGCCTTTCCACGGCTGAAAGAAAATAGAGCTTGATTTGCTAACATCCCCTGCGGGTCGAGAACAGGCGGGTTTTCATGGGCCTTACCCAATATTTCATCAATCGGAATTCGGGGCTTGATTGAACTGGCAAATATGCTAGAAGGCGGCACCGAACGAAAGCGCGCTCACCGAAGCTTCGTATGAAGCTGAAGCAACACTTTCGCTCTTGGTTCCAAAGCGTTGGAAACTTACGTTTTGGGGGATAGTTTAAGGGTAGAACAGCGGACTCTGACTCCGTTAGTCTTGGTTCGAATCCAGGTCCCCCAGCCAACGGTGATTTTTTAATAAAATCAACGACTTGGGAAACGAGCCGCTTGCGGCCCATATGGCCGAAGCAAGTTATGTTTCCTCAGCCTGCCGCCTCCTTCTGCGAAATCATATAGGCGCAGCGGCGCGCTCCTTTCAGGAGATGCTCGACGCGGCGCACCTCGACAGCGGGGCCGAGGGCACTCTGGAATATGCTGAGCTCCGAGCTGCATAATTTCTGACAAGCCGTCGCCGCAACGCAGATCGGGCAGTGGTTTTCGACCAGCAGAATGCTGCCGTCTTCCATCGCAATCGCCTCGGCCATGTAGCCTTCGGCGGAGCGGATCCGCGCCAGTTCCTCCACCTTTTCGGTGAGCGTACCGAACGGTGCCAGGCCTTCTCTATAGGTGGCGAGCGTTGCGGTTTCCCGATGCGAGATCAGCCGGTCCAGGCCTTCATTGCCGAAAACCGCCTTTATCGAAGCCAGGAGTTCGACCGTCATCCCTGAGTGATTGTCGGGGAACTGCCGGTTGGCCGTATCCGTCAGGTGCCAGAACCGTTTCGGCCTGCCGACGCTCTCGCGGCTGTCCTCAAAGTCCACAAGCCCCGCTTCGTGAAGCCGCCCCAGCATCTGGCGCACCGCGACCGGCGTGATCGAGAGTTTCTCCGCAAGGGAAGCCGCCATCTGCGGGCCAGACACTTTCAGCGAATAGAGCATGCGGTTTGTGGTGCGATCCTGCATGGGGCCGTTATAAGCGCGGGGAATTAAAAAAGCCATTGCTTTTTATATTCGCGGGAATATAGAAACGTTCACATTATCAAATCGAGGATATTCCCATGATCGAGTCGACCGAAGCCAGCGATGCGCGCTGGTCCGAGCTTCTGACGCCGCGCTATTCCGCTGCGACGACGACGCTGTGCCTTGGCGTCGCTCTTTTCGCCTTCAACGGGTTTCTGGTGTCCACCTCGCTGCCGACAGCGGTGACCGAAATCGGCGGGGTAGCGCTGATTTCCTGGGCTTTCACGCTCTATCTGGTGCTTTCCATCGTCGGCGGCTCGGCGGCAGCGCTGCTGAAGGGGCGGCTCGGGGCGCGCAATGCGCTGGTCGGCTCGGCGCTGCTCTTCCTCCTGGGAACGCTGATCGCCGCCTTCGCCTCCTCGATGACCGAAGTGCTGATCGGGCGGGCCTTGCAGGGGCTCGGCGAAGGGATCATCGCCGCGATCTGCTATGCGCTGATACCGGAGCTGTTTCCGTCGCGCCTTGTCGCCAAGGTGTTCGGCGCGGAGGCGGTGGTCTGGGCCATCGCAGCCTTCGGCGGGCCGCTGGTGTCGGGCATGCTGACGGAGCATCTGTCCTGGCGCGCCGCCTTCCTCGTCAATGTGCCGCTGTCGCTGCTCTTCATCGGCCTCACCTTGCGCATCGTGCCGCGTTCCGACGCCCGGATGCCCAGCGCGTTCGTTCCGTTCGTCCGGCTCGGGGCGATCGGGGGCGGCATCATGCTCGTCGCATTTGCGGGCATCGTGGAGGCGATGGCGACACAGGCGCTCTTCGTTGCCGGCGCGGCGGTGACGCTGATTTGCGTCACGGTTTTTGATCGGCGCAGCGCGGCGCCGCTCTTTCCCTCCGATGCGTTTTCGCTGAATTCCACTGTCGGTATCGGCCTATGGATCGTCCTGCTCATGCCCGTGGCTCAAGCCGTTACCTCGGTCTATCTGGTGATGACGCTGCAGAATCTCTGGGGCTATAAGCCGACCTTGGCGGGCGCGTTCCATGCGACCTTCGCCATCGCCTGGAGCCTTCTGGCCATCCTCGTCGCCAATATCATGAGCCCGCATTATCGCGCATGGCTGATCCGCCTCGGGCCGACGCTGCTCGTCGCCGGGCTCGCCATCATCGTCGCGGGCTTCCGAATGGATGTGCCACTGATCGTCATGGCCGGGCAGATCGCCATCGGCGCCGGCTTCGGCGTGAGCTGGGGGTTTCTCAGCCAGACGATCATGGAATCGGCGCCCGATGCCGAGCGCGACCGGGCTTCAGCGCTGCTGCCGACCTTGCAATCGGCGGGCTACGCCATCGGCGCCGCAATCGCGGGGCTGACGGCCAATGCCGCCGGATATCCGCAGGCGGCAACGCCGGAGGCCCTGCGGGACGCGACGATCACGGTGTTCCTGGTCTTCACCGTTATCGGCCTGGGCGCGCTCATCGCCGGCTATGCCCTGCCCCTTGGCAAACGGCGGGTGCCGTCGCTCGGCAGAACCGAAAGTTGATGATCAATAAAAAACGTCATTCTCCAATGATATTCTTTCGCTTAATCTCTCAAAATTCGCTGGGGAGGTTAGGCGCGCATCATGGCGAAGAATATCGTCATTCTCTTCGACGGAACTTCGAATGAAATCTCCGCCGACCGCACCAATGTGCTGCGTCTTTACGGCATGCTGGAGAAGAGCGCGCGGCAGCTCGTCTATTACGATCCCGGCGTCGGCACCATCGGCCCGCAGAATGCGTGGCTCCGGTTCTGGCGCAAGACGGGCGAAATCTGGGGCATGGCGACGGGCTGGGGCCTCGATCAGAATGTGAAAGACGCCTATCGCTTTCTGGTCGAGAATTATGAGAAAGGGCCCCGGACAGGAGACGGGACGCGCGAGCGGGACAAGATCTATCTCTTCGGCTTCAGCCGGGGCGCCTATAGCGCGCGGGTGCTGGCCGGTTTCATCCACACGATCGGCCTCATCAAGAAGGAAAATCTCAACCTTCTCGATTATGCCTATCGCGCCTATACGCGCATCGGCGACAGGGAGGTGGACAGTTTCGCCGAGGTGCGGCTCTATGAGCGCATTCTCAATCCGGACCATCCGCCTATCCGCCTGCTCGGCCTTTTCGACACGGTCGCCTCGGTGATCGAGAGCGGGCCGTATCTGCCGCGCCTGAGCTCGCAGGCCTTCACCCAGAAGAACCCGAGCGTCGAAGCGGTCCGTCACGCCGTATCGATGGACGAGCGGCGCACCATGTTCCGCCCGCTATTGTGGACCAAGGGCGAGGATTATTGGGGCAACCCTTTCAACCGCGCCGCCGCCCGACCGCAGGATGTGCGCGAGGTCTGGTTCCGCGGCATCCATGACGATGTCGGGGGCGGTTATCCGGAAGCCGAAAGCGGGCTGCCGAAGGTCTCGCTCCAATGGATGTTCGATGAAACGAAAACGATGGGGCTCCATTACCGGATGCCATCGGTCGTTGACCTTCTGGGACAAAACCCCGCCAAAAAGCACTATATACCGCCGAACCCGCTCGCGCCGATCCACCAGAATATAAACTGGGCGTGGGCGATCCTCGAACTCATCCCCTGCCGCCGCCCGGAGGGGAGCAAAAGACGGGCGCTGTTCGGCTTCGTTCTTCCCCTCTTCCAATGGCGCGTCATCCCTGACAATGCCGTTCTCCACGCATCCGTGCTGGAACGGGCGAAGCTATTAGGGGACCTGCCGCCCAATATGCCCTCGGTTTATCAAGTGGAGGGGGAGCCCGTCAAAATTCCTTCATCGGCTCTTCCGAAGGAAAAGAAAAAGGTGCCAAGCCGCGAGGCCGCCCCTGCCCGCCCCCGCGCGCGTAGAAAAGGTAGCCCGGAAGTTCAGTAAGCGGAAGTGCGCTCCCGGAACATTCGCCTCCTTCGCGGGTTTCACACATTATTTACAATTTTCACAATCCTGTGTCCTGCGCTGTCTTAAGGCTTGCGCAGCTGATAACGGCTTGTTACATTATGTAACCGTTCGCTAAATCGCGTCGGACTTGGGCGGGGGCCCAGTTGCCGCGGCATCGCCGGAACAGGCGGTGCGAAGATTCACTGAGATAGGGCGCTTGCGCAGTCGATAGGCGCAACGCACTAGGAGGTTGAAATGAGCGAGATAACGAAAACCGCCATTTTCTATTCGATGATGATCATCACGCTCAACATGGCGCTCGCCATCGGCGTGATGGGGCACGACATTCTCCTGCCCTGAAAGTTTCGGGGAGTGAGGGAATAGGTGAGCAGGGACAGGCTGCCCTGTTTTCTTAGTCCCTTGTTCTCCTCGGCCTTTTAGATGCCTTTCGTCTTTGCGGACTGTCTTAGAACCATCTGCACCGCTGTGGTTATGGAGCGGGTGAGGTATGGATTCCTGTGACAAGCACAGGAATGACGGCAGGTTTGCTGTTGGGCAGCCATCCCTCTACCCTTCCGCTTCGCGGGAACGGTTGTTCCGGGGCGGAACACCATCTCCATCCCGTCATTCCTGTGCTTGTCACAGGAATCCATGCCTCACCCGCGCCGCTACCACGACGGTTCCGAATGGAATCCAAGCAATTCCATCAAAGTATGAGCGGCCCTAAATCCGCGCTTCCGTCTTCGGGTCGAAGAACACCGCCTTATCCAGATTGAAGGCAAGGCGGGCGGTCTGGCCTACGGCGATATTGGCGTCGGCGCGCAGGCGGGCCACCACGGGCTTGCCGCCCAGATGGGTGACCGCGAACGTATCCGAGCCGGCGGGTTCCACAACTTCGATCAGGCAATCGCCTTCCGCCAGCGAATGCGCCTTGCGGTCCGCGCCATCTGGGTCGGTCAGCGCTTCCGGGCGGATGCCGAAGACCACATCCTTGCCCTTATAGGCGGCGAGCTTCTTGCTGGCGCCGTTGACTGGCAGGGACAGGCGCTCGCCATTGGGGCGGTCGAGCGAGACGCTGAGGCCGGTCGGGCCATCCTCGAGCTTCGCCGTCAAGAGGTTCATCGCGGGGGAGCCCATGAAATCGGCGACGAATATATTGGCGGGGCTGTTATAGATTTCCGCCGGCGTGCCGAACTGCTGCAGCACACCATCCTTCAGCACCGCGATCTTGGTGGCGAGCGTCATGGCCTCGATCTGGTCGTGCGTGACATAGACGATGGTCGTCTTCATGCGGTGGTGCAGGCGCTTGATCTCGGTGCGCATGTCGACGCGCAGCTTGGCGTCGAGGTTGGAGAGCGGCTCGTCGAACAGGAAGACCTGCGGATTGCGCACCAGCGCCCGGCCCATGGCGACGCGCTGGCGCTGGCCGCCGGAAAGCTGGCTCGGCTTGCGGTCGAGCAGATGGGCGATCTGCAGCGTCTCGGCCACAGACTTGATCGCCTTCTCGCGCTCCTCCTTCGGCACGCCGCGGATTTCCATGCCGAAGCCGATATTTCCGGCGACGGTCATGTTCGGATAAAGCGCGTAGGACTGAAACACCATGGCGATATCGCGCTGCGAGGGATGCAGCCCGGCAATCGACTTACCGTTGATCGAGATATCGCCCGAGGTGATCGGCTCAAGCCCGGCAATGCAGTTGAGCAGCGTGGACTTGCCGCAGCCGGAGGGGCCGACGAGGACGAGGAAACCGCCCTCCTCGATCTCGATATTGATGTCCTTCAGGACCGGCACGTTGCCGTAGTTCTTGTGGAGGTTCTTGATGGCCAGAAACGACTTTGCGGACGACATGGGCTTGTCTCTCTTATCCCTTGACGGCGCCGGACATCAGGCCACGCACGAAGTAGCGGCCGGCGACGATATAGACGATGAGCGTGGGAAGGGCGGCGAGGATCGCGCCCGCGAAGTGGACGTTATATTCCTGCACGCCGGTGGAAGAGTTCACGAGATTGTTGAGCGCGACCGTCATCGGCGTGCTCGTGGCGTTCGAGAAGGACGCGCCGAACAGGAAGTCGTTCCAGATATTGGTGAACTGCCAGATGACCGACACGACGATGATCGGCCCCGAGGACGGCAGCAGGATGCGCCGGAAAATCTGGAAGAAGCTCGCGCCGTCGATCTGTGCCGCGCGGATGAGCTCGGTCGGGAACGCCGCATAATAATTGCGGAAATAGAGCGTGGTGAAGCCGATGCCGTAGATGACGTGGACGAAGATCAGACCCGGCACTGTGCCCGATATGCCGAGCATGCCGAGGATGCGGGCCATGGGGATGAGCACAATTTGGAACGGGATGAAGCAGGACAGCAGCAGCATGCCGAACAGGACATTGGAGCCGCGGAATTCCCATTTGGTCAGCACATAGCCGTTGAGCGCGCCCAGTACCGTCGAAATGGCGACGGCGGGCACGACCATCAGGATCGAGTTGAGGAAATAGGGTTTCAAGCCCGTCGGCTGCACGCCGATCTGCGCCGTCGACCAGGCGGAAAGCCAGGGCGCAATCGTCCACTGATGGGGGAAGGCCAGCATGCCGCCCTGCCGGATCTCCTCCAGCGGCTTGAACGAATTGACCAGCATGACGTAGAGCGGCAGCAGGTAATAGATGGCGAAGAGGATGAGCGCGGCATAGATGAGCGCACGCGTCAGCCGGCCGTGATTGATCACATTGTCAGGGCTTTGGGCGCTCATCAGCGTTTCTCCCCGCGCAGTTCCGAATAGAGATAGGGCACGATGATCGAGAAGATCATGATCAGCATGATGATGGCCGAGGCGGCGCCGATGCCCATCGAATTGCGGGCGAAGGTGTAGGAATACATGAAATTGGCCGGAAGCGTCGTCGCCTGCCCCGGGCCGCCGCCGGTCATCGCCACGATCAAATCATAGGATTTGATGGCGAGGTGGGCGAGCACCACGAAAGCCGAGAGAAACACGGGCCGCATTAGCGGGATGATGATGCGGCGATAGATGGTGACGGTCGAGGCGCCGTCGATCTGCGCCGCCTTGATGATCTCATTATCGACGCCGCGCAGGCCAGCGAGGAACATGGCCATGACGAAGCCCGAGGATTGCCAGACCGCGGCGATGACGATGGTGTAGATCGCCATTTGCGGATCCTTGATCCAGGTGAAGGAGAAGCTCGTCCAGCCGAGCTGGTGCATGGTGTTTTCCAGGCCGATGCCCGGGTCGAGGAACCATTTCCATGCCGTGCCCGTGACGATGAAGGACAGCGCCATCGGATAGAGATAGATCGGGCGCAACAAGCCTTCGGCGCGGATCTTCTGGTCGAGCAGGATGGCGAGGCCGAGGCCTATGACGATGGAGAACAGGATATAGAGCGAGGCGAAGATGGCGAGGTTCTCGATCGCCGTCCACCATTGCGGCAGCAGCCAGAGCTTGTGGTAATTCTCCAACCCCACGAAACCGTAGGAGGGCAGCATCTTGCTGTTGGTCAGCGAAAGATAGCCCGTATAGAGAATAAACCCGTAAACGAAGATCAGGATCAGCAGGAAGCTCGGACTTACCACGAGCTTCGGCAGCCAATCCTGCAAGCGGCTACGACTGTTCATACGCCTCACTCACCCTATGCGCTTGTTGCCCGTCGTTCATTTTGTTCTTGCATCCGGTCAGCCTGCACCTGGAACAGTTTGTTTTGAGACGGAAGCAATATGCGCTCCTCCATCCTTGCAGCAGGGAGTAGCGTAGAGGCATGGATTCCTGTGACAAGCACAGGGAATGGCGGATTGCTTGATCGTCGCTGACAACCTTCAACCTCACAGCATGCACTCCAGCTCTTGCTGAAGAGCGGCCATCACGTTTCCGTCATTCCTGTGCTTGTCACAGGAATCCATGCCTCGGCATTTCCATCGCAACAACGGTCCAGAACCGTTGCGGATAACCCCACCAAAACAAATTTGCTCTAAGGGCTGCTTAACCGCCTGTTAAGCAAGCTCCTCCGCCCGGCAGAGGAGTATGAATTACAAGGGCATCCCTACAAATATGGAACCGCCGGAGTCAAAGACCCCGGCGGTCACACTTACGTTTACTGCGCCGCCGCGACGGCGGTGACGAGTTCCTTCACCGCGTCCTCGGAAGACAGCTCGCCATTGAACTGGCGGGTGACCACGTCGAAGATCGCATTCTTGACGGCGGCCGGCTCAGCATAGCCATGAGCCAGCGAGCCCAGCATACGGCCATCGGCATTGGCGGCCTTGATGTCGGCGATAGCCTTCTTACCGCAGGCGTCGAACTTGGTGTCCGGCACGTCCATGCGGGCGGGCGCGGCGCCCTTGACGGTGTTGAAGGCGACCTGGAAATCCGGGCTCATGATGGCCGAAGCCATGGCCATCTGCGCGGGAACCTTATCCTTGGCCACGTTGAACATGGCGAACATGTCGGAATTGAAGGTCACCGCTCCCTGCGTTCCGGGATAGCGGGCGCAGACGAAATCCTTGCCCGGCTCCTTGCCGGCCTTGAGGAACTCGCCCTTGGCCCAGTCGCCCATGAACTGCATGCCGGCCTTGCCCTCGATCACCATGGCGGAAGCCAGGTTCCAGTCGCGGCCCGAGAAGTTCGGATCGACATAGGAGCGCAGCTTGGTCATGCGGTCGAAGACCTGCTTCATCGTGTCGGAGCCGAGCGCCTCGGGATCGGCATCGATGATGGCTTTCTTGTAGAAATCATCGCCGAAGGACAGCACGACCGCCTCGAAAACCGTCGAATCCTGCCAGGGCTGGCCGCCATGGGCGATGGGGATAATGCCCTGCTTCTTGAAATTATCGAGCAGCGCGATCAGTTCGTCCCAGTTCTCCGGCACCTTGCCGCCGGCCTTGTCGAGCGCGGCCTTGTTGATCCACATCCAGTTCGTCGAATGGATATCGACCGGCGCGGCAATCCAATGGCCGTCATATTTGGCGAATTTCTGCAACGCGTCGGGGACGACCTTGCCCCAGCCTTCCTTTTCCGCCACGGAATCGAGATTGCCGAGCACGCCTTGCTCCGCCCAGTCCTTGATATCGAAGCCCAGCATCTGCACTGCCGTGGGCGGATCGCCGGCGGTGACGCGGGCGCGAAGCACCGTCATCGCCTGGACGCCGCTGCCGCCGGCGACGGGCATGTCGACCCAACCGATGCCCTGCTTTTCCAGATCCTTCTTCAGCACGTCGAGCGCAGCGGCCTCGCCGCCCGAGGTCCACCAGTGCAGGACCTCGACGCTCTGCTTCTTGTCCTGAGCATGAGCGAACGTCGCCGCCCCCGCCATCAAAGCCGCAATCGCGACCGTCGATACAAATTTGCGCATGATAAGCCTCCCTGCTTCGCGTTTTTCCTCGATGGATCATCCATCGCCCGGCCCCAGTCTATGGCTGACAACGGTGACATAAGCAAGGTTTTTCCGTCATTTACCCCTGAGGGCAAATGGGATGCTCGGGATTGGCGGTATTTCAGGAAAAGCTTAAATCAGCGGACTATTGCGGCCATTGCCCGGCCGGCCAATGACGCGCAGTGTGTATGACCCGCACTATGACAACGCTTTCTTGGCCGCGGGATTGTTGCAGCGCGTAGGCAATCACTGAGCCGCACGGCGCGCTGGCGCCCGGGCGCGTTTTATGTATTGTGCCGCTTAACGACAGGCGCAACGACAAGGACGAATAGAATGGACATCCGTGAGATCGACGACACTTTCTCCGTTACCGGCCAGATCTACCCCGACGATGTCAGGGACATCGCCGCCGCGGGCTTCCGCACGCTGATCTGCAACCGCCCGGACGATGAATCCCCCGACCAGCCCGCCTTCGCCGAGATCGCCAGCGTGGCGGAGAAGGCCGGCATTCCCGTGCATTATATTCCGGTCGTGCCGGGCGGGCTTACCCAGGACGATGTGGACGCGATGGCCGCGGCGCTCGCCGAGGCGGAGGGCCCGGTGCTCGCCTATTGCCGCTCCGGCGCGCGCTCGACCAATATTTATGGCCTCGCGCGGCAGCAAATGGGGCGGTAAGACGCTATTCCCTCGCTCAAGATCGCTCCCATGACCGCTCCACGCTTCACGCCGCTCGTCGGCAGAATTCCCTCCACCGTCCCGTTCGTCGGCCCCGAGGCGCTGGAGCGGCAACGGGGGCGCGCTTTCGCGGCCCGGCTCGGGGCGAATGAAAACGGTTTCGGCCCAGCCCCGTCGGTGATCGCTGCCATGCAGGAGGCGGCGGGCGAGGTGTGGAAATATGGCGACCCCGAGAATCATGCGCTCAAGACGGCGCTGGCGGCTCATCTGGGCATAGGGCCCGACAACATCGCCGTGGGTCCCGGCATCGATTGCCTGCTGGGGCTCGTCGTCAGGCAATATGTCAATCCCGACGATGCGGTCATCAATTCGCTGGGCGGCTATCCGACCTTCAACTTCCATGTCGCGGGTTTCGGCGGGCGCCTCGTCACCGTGCCCTATCGCGACGACCGGAGCGACCTTAGCGGGCTACTCGATGCGGTGAAGCGCGAGAGGGCACCGCTCGTCTATCTCGCCAATCCCGATAATCCGATGGGCACATGGCTGGAGGCGGAGGCGGTGCAGGCCTTTATCGAGGCTTTGCCGGAGACGACGCTCCTCATTCTCGACGAGGCCTATGGCGAGACCGCGCCCGCCTCGGCCATCCCGCCGCTCGACGTGGCGCGTCCGAATGTGCTGCGGATGCGCACTTTCTCGAAAGCCTATGGGCTCGCTGGAATGCGCTGCGGCTACGCCATCGGCGCGCCGGAACAGATTGCCGCTTTCGACAAGATTCGCGACCATTTCGGCGTTCCGCGCCTGACGCAAATCGCCACGATGGCCGCGCTAAGGGATCAGGCTTATCTCGATGCGGTGACCGGCGCGATCGATGCGGCGCGGCGGCGGATCGCCTCGATTGCGGCGGCCAACGGGCTTGCCGCCATCCCCTCGGCCACGAATTTCGTCACCATCGATTGCGGGCGGGACGGCGCATTCGCGAAACACGTTCTCGATGCGCTGATCGAGCGCGACATCTTCGTGCGCAAACCCGCCGCGCCAATTCTCGACCGCTGCATCCGCGTGAGCGTCGGGCCGAAAGGCGAGCTCGATCTTTTCGAGGAAACATTGCCGCTGGCGCTTGCGGCGGCGGATATCTGACAGGGGGTTAAGACCATGGTTCAGGAACTCTACCGTCCCTTCGCGCTTCTCGGCGCCTTAAGCGGCGCGGCCGCCATCGCGGCCTATGCGGCGTCCGCCCATGGCGGCAGCGCCAATCTCAGCACCATCGCGCCGCTGCTCCTCGGCCATGCGCCGGCCCTCATCGCGCTGTCGATGCTTGCGGCTGGGAGGGGCGTCGCAAAGCTCGGCGGATGGGCGATCCTCATCGGGCTTCTGCTTTTCACCGGCGATCTCCTGATGCGCGATTTGACCGGCGACCGGCTCTTCCCCTACGCCGCGCCGTCAGGCGGAACGCTGATGATGCTCGGATGGGTGATCGCGGGCCTGGGGCTGATGGCGCGGAAGGCTTAAAAGAAAACGGGGCGCGAGCGCCCCGTTGCTCCGTAGCCGCAAACGCTTACGACGTCTGCTTCAGCCGTGCATTGCAGAGGCTGTAGAAGCCGCCGCCCTTCTGGATCCACTTCAGGCCGCCGAGCGTATTGGCCTCCTTGTTGGCATAATATTGCTCGAGGCAGGTGTGCATCCGCGCCTTGGCAGGCTTTTCATTGGCGAATTTCGGCGAAATGGCGGTCGGGAAGCTCACGCCGGTAGGGGCGCGCATGGTTGGCGCGGCCGGCTCGCGGTCGCCATCGGTGCTGAGCGCCGTGGCATCGGCACCGGGGCCGCATTCCGCCTTGCGGAAGGCGTTCCAGTTCATGCCGTTGAGGCTGCCGGAGATCTTGGCCGCCTCATATTTGGCGGCGCATTCCAGCCGGCTCAAACCCTTGGCACCGGCTGCAGCGGCTGCGGTTCCGGCAGCGGCGCCTGCGGCTGCACCGCCAGCGGTGGCGTTGTTGTTGCCAGCCGGTGCGGCCGGAGCGGCGGCGGCAGCATCGCCCTCGCACTGGGTCTTGCGGAAATCATTCCATTTCACGCCGCCCAGCGTTCCCGCCTCCTTGGCGGCCTTGTATTTCACGCTGCATTCCTTCATCGTGAGCGCATTGGCCGGGGATGAAGCAGTCAGGGCGGCCGCACCCAGGATGACGGCAGCGCCGGCCAGACTTGCGATGGATCGAATAAGCATTTGTCGGTTCTCCGTGATCAGGGTGCCGCAAATGTGCACCCCCGCCAGTTTTTCCGTCAATAAACCTATATATTCAAGGTAAAATTTGTGTTGACCGCTTTAAACTGCGTGATTGCCAGCGGAGATAAACTTAGATTACATAAGTAAAACTGAATTTACCTCATCATGACGGTCTGTGTGGCCGGCTCCTGCGGCGCGCGCGGCGGCTGCGGCACGGAGAAATCGAGCCGGACGGGAAGATGATCGGAGGCGACGGGAGAAAGCGAGGCGATCCTGGCGACGCCGACACCGGGGCTCACCAGGATCTGGTCGATGGGCAGGCCGATATAGCGGGTGAGACGCGCCAGTTGAGGCGGCGCGTAGGACGGGCCGATGCCGGAGATATGATGGGTGCCGCTGGCCGCCTCGATGCGGCGAACGGCATTACTCCAGGGAACGGCATTGAAATCGCCGGCGACGATAAGGGGAGCATCCTGCCTTGCCAGATGCGGTTCCAGAAGAGGGATATCCCGCGGCTGGCCGTAGGGCCAGGGCCAGCGCAGATGCAGCGCAACGACAGTCAAGGGAGCGCCGCCGAGGTCGAACCGGGCAAAAGCCATGAGGCCTCTGCCCGCGCAGCCGGCCTCACCGCCTTCGGCGAAGGGACGGCGCGAAAGGATGGCGACACCCCAGCCGATGCTGCGGCAGACCTGCTGGTAGGGATAGCGCCCCTTCAGCAGTTCCAGCTTCTCCGCCCATTCGTCCGAGACCTCCTCGAAGGTGATGATATCGGGCTTTTCCCGCGCGATCATGCGCAGCACTTCCGCCGGGTCCGGATTGTTGTAGAGCAGGTTGAGCTGGATGAGGCTGTAATGCGCCTCCCCCTTCTCCCCGGCCTCGGCCTTCGCCGCACCGGAGAGAAGCCCTTGCGCCGCGCCGAGCGTCGTGGCGAAGGCACTCACCGAGAGAAGGAGCACCATCGCCCCCTCGCGCCAAAGCGCGGTGAAAAACAATGGCAAGGCGAGCAGGCCCATCACGACAGCGATATGGGCGCGAAAATGGGAAAAGGAATCGAGCGCCGGATGCAGACGGCCCAAAAAGCCCAGAACCAGCGGCACCGAAAGCATCAGCGCAGCGGCGAGGAGGAGAATTGGGAAAAGAGCGGTGCTTTTTGGGGTCATAACGCGCAGTAAAAAGAGGATTGCGGCTGGGAGATGGCTGGACGCATATAGAATAAAGATGAAATGCGGGATTCAAACGCTCGCACAAATCCATCCGTCGCGCTGCGCTGGACGGGGTATCGCCCTACTGAAACGCCGTCTCGAAAAAGCTCCTTAACTTTCGCGAATGCAGGCGTTCCGGCGGCATGGCGCGGAGTTTTTCCATGGCGCGGATGCCGATCTGGAGATGCTGCGCCACTTGCCGTTTGTAGAACTCCGTCGCCATGCCCGGCAGTTTCAGCTCCCCATGAAGCGGCTTGTCGGAAACGCAGAGCAGCGTGCCGTAGGGAACGCGGAAGCGGAAGCCGTTGGCGGCGATGGTGGCCGACTCCATGTCGAGCGCCACTGCGCGCGATTGCGACAGGCGATGCACCGGGCCGCGCTGGTCGCGCAGTTCCCAATTGCGGTTGTCGATGGTCGCCACGGTGCCGGTGCGCATGATCCGCTTCAGATCGTAGCCCTCAAGACCGGTGATCTCCTCCACCGCCTCCTCCAGCGCCACCTGCACTTCGGCGAGCGCGGGCAGTGGCACCCAGACCGGCAGATCGTCATCGAGCACATGGTCCTCGCGCACATAGGCGTGGGCGAGAACATAGTCGCCCAGCTCCTGGCTGTTGCGCAGGCCCGCGCAGTGCCCAAGCATCAGCCAGGCATGGGGGCGCAGCACGGCGACGTGGTCGGTGATGGTCTTGGCGTTGGACGGGCCGACGCCGATATTGATCATGGTGATGCCCGACTGGTCCGGCATGACCAGATGATAGGCCGGCATTTGCGGCAGGCGATGCAGGGGCAGGCCGATGGAGGGCGCATGATCGCCGGCAAGGGTGACGAGATTGCCGGGCTCGACGAATTTCGCATATCCGCCGCCACCTTCCGACATCAGCTCCCGCGCATAGGCGCAGAACTCATCGACATAGAACTGGTAATTGGTGAAGAGAACGAAGTTCTGGAAATGCGCCGGGCTGGTGGCCGTATAATGCGCAAGGCGATGCAGCGAATAGTCCACCCGCTGGCCGGTGAAAGGCGCAAGCGGCATGGCCTCGCCGGGCGCAAGCTCATAATCGCCGTTGACGATGCGGTCATCGGTGGCGGCAAGATCAGGGACGTCAAAAATATCGCGCAGCGGGCGGGCGAATGCCTCCGCGACGCCGGCCTTGATATGCGTCCCCTCGAGGAAGGCAAAGTGAATGGGGATAGGCACCAGCGATTCCTGCACGGTGACGGGTACGCCGTGATTGCGGATCAAGAGCCTGATCTGCTCGTGGAGATATTCATCGAACAGGTCCGGCCGGGTAATCGTCGTGGAATAGATGCCAGGCGTCGAGACATGGCCGAATGCCAGCCGGGAATCGACATGGGCAAAGCTGGTGGTCGAAAGCCGCAATTCGGGATAATAGGCGCGATAGCGCTCACTTCCCCCCTCCCCTTGCGCGATCCGGTCAAAGGCGTCGCGCAGGAACGCGGTGTTGCGTTCATAGAGCGCGCGCAGGCAATCGACCGCCGCGCGGGCATCGGTGAATTGCTCGGGTTCCTGATGGGGAGGCGTTTGAATGCCGGGATGATGGGGAGTGCCGATTCGATTTTCCATGCGCCTAATAATAGGGCATGATTTTGAAAAATTGCAGACACCGCCGAAGTTTCGTTTATCCCTCCCGCTGGAGGGTGACGAGCAGGACGAGGCCCGCTCCCTGAATGCCGGGAGCCTTGTTCGCCTGCATTGCCGCGAAAGCGCCCACCGGCCCCACCAGAACCGCGGCGAAGACGACCATGCGCAGGAAGATAGCGGCGGAGGCGCGCATTCTGGCGGTCATTGCAGTCCCGCCTTGGGGGTTTGCGAAGCCTCGAAAAGCGGCTTCTGCGCGTTCGCCTTGCGGGCCTCATGGACGAGGCCGCCGGTCAGAATCGCGAGTCCCATGAGGAAAAGACTGAAAATGGTAAAACGCCGCAACAGCATGAGGTCGTCCTTCGTTGATGACCTAGAGATAGCCGTTCGAGGCTGAATGCATGCTGAGAGCGCCGTTCATCCGCCGTTCAAACACTTTGACGTGAGGTAAAGCCCGGCTTGTTGCGATATTGGCGGAGGGCCATATCTGCTATGCTCCTCAGCCTCACCCCTTGCCTGATTCCGGGAGATTTTCATGACGACACAGACAAAGCCGATCGAACTTTATTACTGGCCGACGCCCAACGGCCACAAGATCAGCATCATGCTGGAGGAACTGGGCGTTCCCTATGAGGTCAAATATGTCAATATCGGCAAGGGCGACCAGTTCAAGCCGGATTTCCTGAAGATCGCGCCGAACAACCGCATGCCCGCCATCATCGACCCGGAAGGCCCAGGCGGCGAGCCGATCTCGGTGTTCGAATCCGGCGCCATCCTGCAGTATCTCGGACGGAAGTTCGGCAAGTTCTACCCCACCGACGAGCGCAAGCGCGTGGCGACCGAGGAATGGCTGATGTGGCAGATGGGCGGGCTCGGCCCCATGTCCGGCCAAGCGGGCCATTTCCGCATCTATGCGCCCGAGAAGATCCAGTACGGCATCGACCGTTACACCAATGAGGTCAACCGGCTCTACGGCGTGATGAACCGCCGCCTCGAAGGCCGCGATTATCTGGCGGATGAGTACTCCATTGCCGATATCGCCTGCATCGGCTGGATCAGCGCCTACAAGAACTACGACCAGAAGCTCGAGGATTTCCCGAACCTGAAGCGCTGGTTCGAGACAGTCACGGCCCGCCCAGCCGTTCAGCGCGGCATGGCGCTGGGCAAGGAAGCGAGGACCAACCTCGCCGAGGATAAGGACGCGCAGAAGGTGCTCTTCGGGCAGAAGGCGCGGTAAACGCCACCTTCCTTGTTTTAGATATTTTGTCTTCCTAGATAAGCAGAGGCCGGCTCGAAAGCCGGCCTCCAAAGCTGGACGCATAAAATTAGCGTCTGGATCCACCATGAGGCCCACTCAGGTGAATACCGTGGAGCGACCCGATATGTGCGGTCGCTCCACTTCCGATCGAAGGACCCCCGTTGGGCTGAGCACCCTGACCGATAGCGGGACCGCCATTGGGCTGGGCACCCGATCCGATGGCAGGGCCACCGTTGCCGCCCGGCTGGGCACCCGATCCGATACCGGGACCGCCATTGGGCTGAGCACCCGAACCGATGGCAGGGCCACCCTTACCGCCCGGCTGAGCGCCCGAACCAATACCGGGACCGCCATTGGGCTGGGCACCCGATCCGATGGCAGGGCCACCCTTACCGCCCGGCTGAGCGCCCGAACCAATACCGGGACCGCCATTGGGCTGGGCACCCGATCCGATGGCAGGGCCACCGTTGCCGCCCGGCTGGGCGCCCGAACCAATACCGGGACCGCCATTGGGCTGGGCACCCGAACCGATGGCAGGGCCACCGTTGCCGCCCGGCTGGGCGCCCGATCCGATCGGGGGATTGCCACCCGGCTGAGCTCCCGACCCAATCGAAGGACCACCGGCGCTCTGCGGGCCACCATCGTGCGGGGCGCCGACACGGCCGCCTACGCGCTGCGGGCCGCCATTGTGCGGGGTGCCGACACGACCGCCCGTGATCTGCGGGCCGCCATTGTGCGGCGTGCCGACGCGGCCGCCTACGCGCTGCGGACCGCCGTCATGCGGGGTGCCGACACGGCCCCCGGTGCTCTGCGGGCCGCCGTCATGCGGGGTGCCGACACGACCGCCCGTGATCTGCGGGCCGCCATCGTGCGGCGTGCCGACGCGGCCGCCTACGCGCTGCGGACCGCCATCATGCGGCGTGCCGACACGGCCGCCGGTGCGCTGCGGACCGCCGTCATGCGGCGTGCCGACACGGCCGCCGGTGCTCTGCGGGCCGCCATCGTGCGGCGTGCCGACACGGCCCCCGGTGCTCTGCGGACCGCCGTCATGCGGCGTGCCGACACGGCCCCCGGTGCGCTGCGGGCCGCCATCATGCGGCGTGCCGACACGGCCCCCGGTGCGCTGCGGACCGCCGTCATGCGGCGTGCCCACACGGCCCCCGGTGCTCTGCGGACCGCCGTCATGCGGCGTGCCGACACGGCCCCCGGTGCTCTGCGGGCCGCCATTGTGCGGCGTGCCCACACGGCCGCCGGTGCTCTGCGGGCCGCCATTGTGCGGCGTGCCCACACGGCCGCCGGTGCTCTGCGGGCCGCCATTGTGCGGCGTGCCCACACGGCCCCCGGTGCTCTGCGGACCGCCATTGTGCGGCGTGCCGACACGGCCCCCGGTGCTTTGCGGACCGCCATTGTGCGGCGTGCCGACACGGCCCCCGGTGCTTTGCGGACCGCCATCATGCGGCGTGCCGACACGGCCCCCGGTGCTTTGCGGACCGCCATCATGCGGCGTGCCGACACGGCCCCCGGTGCTCTGCGGACCGCCGTCATGCGGCGTGCCGACACGGCCCCCGGTGCTCTGCGGACCGCCGTCATGCGGCGTGCCCACACGGCCCCCGGTGCTCTGCGGACCGCCGTCATGCGGCGTGCCCACACGGCCCCCGGTGCTCTGCGGGCCGCCGTCATGCGGCGTGCCCACACGGCCGCCTGCATATTGCGGGCCGCCGTCACGCGGCGTGCCGACACGGCCGCCGGTGCTCTGCGGGCCGCCATCGTGCGGCGTGCCGACACGGCCCCCGGTGCTCTGCGGGCCGCCGTCATGCGGCGTGCCCACACGGCCGCCTGCATATTGCGGGCCGCCGTCACGCGGCGTGCCGACACGGCCGCCCGGCTGCTGAATGTGGATTTCACCGGCCCGGTGGCGATGGGGCGGCAAGGCGGCTGCACTTGCAGCCACGGTGCCAAGACCGAAGCCGGCGGCGATGGTGCTCGCGAGGAGCGTGGTTACGAGTTTGCGGTGCATCACAAGTACTCCTTTTGATGCTCTCAGCGTCAGTACCTGCTACCGGCCAATCCCGCATTACAACTGAAACTGGCAGGCAGCGGGCGGGGAGTCCTGATGCCGAATTGTGTTGTGAATATGTTATAGCGTTACGTGCAATAGTAACGCTTTCGTGCATGATATAACGTAACGCTCTCTCTATTTAACGGGACTTGAGGAGCGCAATTGATCGCCAGTTTAAAAGCGCAATCTGCTGGATTTACATAAAAATTTACTAAGTATCGATGGCTCATGTCGGCTTGGCGGCGCCCCCGCTCTCGCGAGGGGGATGCCGCATAGGAACGGCGGGCGTGTCGCCTATTGCCGCGCCAGATTCTCGCTTTTGCAGATCAATCCACCCATCACACAGCCGGATAGCGACAGGGTGTTTCCCTTGACGCTCGCCTTGCCGGTATAAGTCTTGCCTTCGTCAAGCTTGTTGACCTTGCCTTTATAGGAGCCATCCTTGCCAGACATGGAGCCGATGGACTTGCCCTTGTATTCGCCCGTCATCACGGTGCCGCAATAGGTGCCGGCGCCGCAGGGCTCGTATTTGATGATGGTGCCGTTCGGCCGCTTCCATGAGCCGACAATGGGCTCTTCCGCAAGCGCGGGCATGGCGGACAGCGTGAAAATGGCGGCTGCCGTGACGATCAATGCGCGCATTATTTGTTCCTCCCGATATGACTAAACCTTGGGGCCGGTGACGTTTTCCTCCCGGCATCGGCCTTACGCGTACGTAAAAGTAATGCAAACCCGAAGCCATGCCAATCGAATCTTTGGTTAGCGCGTGGTTGATTTCCCGATTTCACTTTTTACGAGAATTTTCGGCAAAAACCCGGAAAACCGGGCCTCGTCATGTTTAACGGAAGTATAAGTTTACTTTCGTTTCAGCTTTTGTTCCGACTTGCTTAAGCATCCTCCTTAACAGCCATTTCAAGCCTGTCTGGCACTCTCGAAGCATAGAAAGAGCACCGGGTTTAAACCGGATGTTCGATTGAAAACAGGGACTTGGACAATGGCACGGTTTGAAGTACGCGGCACGGAATCGGGCGCTTTCGACGCCTCGACACAGGCCGAGATTCTCTTCGAAATGGGCATGATGTACGCCACGGGACGAGATTGCGATGTCGATCTCGTCGCGGCGCACAAATGGTTCAACATCGCCGCCGTCAAAGGTTGCGAACGCGCCGCCATCATGCGCAACGAGATTTCCGTCTCCATGAGCAAGGTCGACCTTGCCACCGCCCTTCGCGCCGCGCGCGAATGGATGACGGCTCACTGAGTAAATTCCGGGGCGGATGAACTGGAGTTCAGACAATGAACATCAAGTGCATTCTTTTCGGCTTCGCCGCCCTGGCCTCTATTTCGGCTGCCCAGGCGGCAAACGCCGCTGACGCCGTCGCGGCGACGCAAAACACGACCGCCCCCCAGGCGGAAGCGGACGACGCACATTACTTACGCGCATGCTATACCACCGGCGCAGGCTATTTCTTCATTCCGGGCACGGAAACCTGTCTGCGCATCTCCGGTTATATCCGTCTCGACGTGAGCGGAGGGGACGCGCTCGGCAGTTATGCGCTCGACCGCCGGAGATTATACGCGGACACGCCGGAGGTGAAGTTCAACAATACCTGGAATCTGGGCACGCGCTTCGCGCTGCGCACGCAGACGGCGACGGCGACGGAACTCGGCACGCTCTATACCTATACCGAGAGCCGCTTCCAGTATGATACGAACTACCAGACATACACGATCACCCGGCCCGTTCCGGAGCAATATGAGAGCGCCTGGGCCAGCTTCGACACCACGACGCTTAATTTTGCCTATATCGAACTGGGCGGCCTGCGCATCGGCAAGGACGAAACCGCGTTCCGGACCTTCCTCGGCTATGCCGGCAATGTCGTCAATGACGATACGCTGGAGCCCTATGGCTACGATACTATGCTTATCAGCTACACTTTTACCGGCAGCAACGGGCTTTCGGCCATCCTCTCGCTGGAGCAGGGCACTGATGATTACACCATCGACAGCTATGTGCCGCATGTCGCCGCCGGCCTCAAATATATGCACGGCCGCGGCTCGATCGGCGCCGTTGCCGGCTATGACGCGAATTTCGAGGAATATGCGGTCAAGGTCCGCGCGGATTATAACGTCACCGACTATTTCTCGGTCTTCGTGATGGCGGGCTGGCGGTCGGATGGCGCGGTGGCGGATCGCTTGCACAATTTCTACGCCTCATGGGGCGGCGACTGGATCGGCTGGGCCGGGGCGAGCTATGCGCTGTCGGACAAGGCCGTCGGCAATCTGCAGGTCTCGTTCGACGATTCCAAACAGTTGGCCGTTGCCGCCAACGTCGCCTACACGCTCGCGCCCGGCTTTTCGGTAACGCCCGAACTGCTTTACAAGAAGAACTCGAAAGAACTCACCGGCAATGACGATGCCGTCTGGGGCGGCGGCATCCGGTTTCAGCGGTCGTTCTAAATAGAGTGCTTAAGCTCCGCTTCGAGAAACGCCCGCACTTCCGCCGGGCTGCGCAGGTGGAAGACCCGGACGTGCGGCGGGACGGTCTTGAGAAGCTTCAATGCACGGATGCGGCCGTTTTTCCTGTATCCGGTCACCCATTTGAGAAAAGCCCAGTCGAACCGCTCCGGGCAGCCTTCGGCCATGTCGGGCCGGGTCCTGCCGTAATGCTTCATGACGCGCCGGATCACGCGCCAAAGACGGCGGATGGTGCCGATATCGAGGAAGACGAGCGCATCGGCCCGCTCGAGTCGCGCAGGGATGGTTGCCGTATGGTTGCCCTCGAACACCCATGCCTCACCTCGCGCCGCTTCAAGCGCCAGCGCTGTCGTTTCTTCCGGCGTGCGCTGCACCCAGCCTGGCTTCCAGTACATCGGGTCGATATGGATGACAGGCAGGCCAAGCCGCTCGCCGATTTCCCGGGCGAGCGTGGATTTGCCGGAACCGGCGCCGCCGATGATCATGATGCGTTTCATGGCCTCGCTTCGCTCGGAAGGGAATAGGGGGAGTATGAGAGTAAGGGAATATGTTTCTGCATACCCCCTTATTCTCCTCCTCACTTATTCTCCTACTGCCCTATCTCTTCATCGACACCAGCGAGAACAGCGCGCCCTGCGGGTCGACGCAGTTGACGATCCAGCTATCGCCCGGCACCTGCATCGGCTCCATAAGGGTCTTGCCGCCACCCTCCTTCACGCGATCTATCGCCGCGTCGAGCCCATCGACCCAGAAATAGAACGACCACATCGGCACGGGCACGTTTTCCGGCTTGGTCATGACGGCGCCGCACAGTTTACCGTCGATTTCGAAAAGCTGGTAGACGCCCATGTCGCCGCCCATTTCCATCGCCTCGCCCTTGGTCCAGCCGAACTGGCTGGCGTAAAAGTCGAAGGCGCTCGGGCCGTCGGCGGCGTAAAGCTCGTTCCAGCCGATCGTGCCCGGCGTCTGGTCGGGCAGAGGGGGCTGTTCTTCCATGCCCGGCGTGAATAGGTTGAACACCGCCCCTTGCGGATCGGTGACGACGGAGAAGCGCCCGACTTCCGGGATATCGGCAGGCTCGCGCAATATTTTACCGCCCGCCTTTTGAACGCTTTGCGTCTCGGCATCGACATTGTCGGTATAGATGAAGGGGAGCCAGATGGGACGCGCGCCCATCGCCTTCGCTTCCTCCGGAATCGTCATCATGCCGACGACGCCGCGGTCGCCGGCCTTGCCGATGACATAGGGCATATCTCCCGGCCAGCGTTCGATGTTCCAGCCGATGACCGTCTTATAAAAAGTCTCGGCGGCGGCGAGGTCCGACGTCATCAGTTCGTACCATACGAAATTCGATTGCTTGGGCATTTCCACATTTCCCTTTTCTTTGGGTTGATCGGCGCAAGCGTTATGGCGCGGCGATATTACACTGAAAATGCGGGAACCTCACCTCTCCTGACAAATGAGACAGGTGCCCTCCTGACAGATCAACTGACAAAATACTGGCAGTTGAAGAGGGCGACCGATGCACTTTTTTCCCGCATGATCTTGCCTGTAAGTCTGCAACTGTTCGGGATCATGCTATACGTCCGCCCGCGCAAAAAGAGGGATGGCGGCGGATGAAGCTGATTGCATGGGTTATGGGTGCGGCTTTGGGCTTGGGCGTCGCGAGCGGAGCACAGGCGGAGTGGAAACCCGCCGAGCGGATCGAGACCTATCCGGTGTCCGGCCAGACGGGTATCGAGCTTTACCGCTCGATCGGCGAGAACGGCCCAAGACTGAGCCTGGGGCCGACCATCGCCTACACGACATTCGATCTCAAATGGTCGCGCAAATATGTGCCGGAGGGCGGCGGCTGCCGCCTCGCCCAAGCGGTGCCGCACCTGACCATCATCTACAAGCTGCCGAAGCCCTCAGCCAAAATGCCGCCGGATACGCAGAAACGCTGGGACCGCTTCATTGCCGGGATTGAGGCGCATGAGCGGGTGCATGGCCAAATCATCCTCGACATGGTGAAGAAGATCGAGGCCATGTCGGTGGGCCTGGCAGTGGCGAACGATCCGGGATGCAAGAAGATCAGGCAGGAACTGACCCGCCGCCTCGCCGCCCTTTCGAACGAACAGCGCCAGCAAAGCCGCGATTTCGACAAGACGGAAATGAGCGAGGGCGGGAATGTGCATCAGCTGGTGTTGGGGCTGGTGAATGGATGAAGGTAGAGCGCCCTCCTTCCCCCTTGCGGGGAAGGTGCCCGCGTTAGCGGGTGGATGGGGGTGGTAATGGCAGCGCGGTGGGATCTCCGGCAGGTTGCACTTTTTAGCTATCTGCACTTTTCATAAGTGCATAATTTTCGAAGTCACCTCTATCACAACCACCCCCATCCGTCTGCTCCGCAGACACCTTCCCCGCAAGGGGGAAGGAGGGCGCCACGCCTTGCTCACATATTCACATAAACCGGCCCCTCGCCGCCCTGCGGGGGGACCCAGTTGATATTCTGGTTGGGGTCCTTGATGTCGCAGGTCTTGCAGTGGACGCAGTTCTGGGCGTTGATGACGTAGATTTCCTTGCCGTCCTGCTTCACCCATTCATAGACCCCCGCCGGGCAATAGCGCTGCGACGGGCCGGCATAGATGTCGAATTCCGAGGTCCGCTGCAACTCCATATTCTTCACCTGAAGATGGACCGGCTGGTCCTCCTCATGATTGGTGTTGGAGAGGAAGACGGATGACAGGCGGTCGAAGGTGAGCACGCCGTCGGGCTTGGGGTATTCGATCTTCTTCGCCTCGCTGGCGGGTTCCAGCGTCCTATAATCCGGCTTGCCATGGCTCATCGTGCCGAAGGGCGACCAGCCGCCGGTCAGCGTGTTGATCCACATGTCGAGGCCGCCGAGCGCGACGCCCAGAACCGTGCCGAGCTTCGACCAGAGCGGCTTGACGTTGCGGACCTTCTTCAGATCCTTGCCGATCTCGCTTGTCCGCCAGGCTTCCTCATAGGCGGTCAGTTCGTCATGGGCGCGGCCCGCGGCGATGGCTTCGGCGACATGGTCCGCGGCCATGATCCCCGACAGCACCGCATTGTGCGAGCCCTTGATGCGCGGCACGTTGACGAAACCCGCCGAGCAGCCCATCAGCGCACCGCCGGGGAAGGTCAGCTTCGGCACCGACTGGAAGCCGCCCTCGGTGATGGCGCGGGCGCCGTAGGAGAGCCGCTTGCCGCCCTCGAAGGTATCGCGAATGGCCGAATGGGTCTTGAAGCGCTGGAACTCCTCGAAGGGCGAGAGATAGGGGTTCTTGTAGTTCAGGTGAACGACGAAGCCGACTGCCACCAGATTATCGCCGAAATGGTAGAGGAACGAGCCGCCGCCGGTCTTCGAATCGAGCGGCCAGCCGAAGGAGTGCTGCACGAGGCCGGGCTTGTGCTTGGACGGATCGACCTGCCAGAGCTCTTTCAGGCCGATGCCGAATTTCGGCGGCTCCCTGCCCTCATCAAGCTTGAATTTGGCGATAAGCTGCTTCGCCAGCGAGCCGCGCGCGCCTTCGCCGATCAGCACATATTTGCCGAGCAGCGCCATGCCGCGTGTATAGGCCGGACCGGGCTCGCCATTCTTCTCGACGCCCATATCGCCGGTGGCGACGCCGATGACCGCGCCATTGTCGTCATAGAGCACTTCGGTAGCGGCGAAGCCGGGGTAGATCTCGACGCCAAGCGCCTCGGCCTTCGTGCCCAGCCAGCGGCAGACATTGCCCAGCGAGACGATGTAATTGCCGTGATTGTTCATCAGCGGCGGCATTAGAAAATTGGGCAGGCGCACCGATCCGGCGGGCCCGAGCACGAGGAAATGATCGTCGGTGACCGGCGTTTGGAACGGATGGTCGCTTTCCTCACGCCAGCCGGGGATGAGCTTGTCGATGCCGATGGGGTCGACGACCGCGCCCGAGAGAATATGCGCGCCGACCTCGCCGCCCTTCTCCAGCACCACGACCGAGAGTTCCGGATTGACCTGCTTCAGCCGGATCGCCGCCGCCAGGCCCGCCGGACCCGCCCCGACGATGACCACGTCGAATTCCATGCTCTCGCGCTCTGGAAGCTCGTTCGCCTCGCTCATCTCATCCTCCGTGACGGCCTGTTCCCCGGAGCCGTCCTGCCTCGTTTGTTATTCTTACCTGTTATAGCGTCGCTTACATCCTCACAAGCGGCCAATTGTCCGGGGGCAATTGTGGCATTCAATGGTTAATTAGTTTACCTTGACGTAAACGTCAATGAATTCATGGCTTTTACGGCCTGTTCCTGCAATAGACGGCGCGCGCTCATTCCTGATAAGGATGCGGTCATGGCAAATGAGCAGGCATGGATGGATATCGAAGGGCTGATCCGCTTCTACGCGGAAGCCGGGGTGGATATCGCCCTTTCCGACGAGCCCATCGACCGTTTTGCCGAAAGCGCGCGGCCAAAAGCGCCATCACGGCAGGCGCACCCGGGCGCAGGCCAGGCGAGCGGCGCGGCTCCCTCCCCTCAGCAGCCCTCCCGGCAAGCGGCCCCGGCTCCGTCCGCCCCGCGCCCTGTGGTGCCCGACGATGCGCAGGTGGCGATGGCGCGCGAGGCGGCGCGCACAGCGGCGACGCTGGAGGAATTGCGCGAGCGGCTCGCGGCCTTCGATGGCTGCAATCTGAAATTCACCGCCAAGAATATGTGCTTTGCCGATGGCGACCCGGCATCGCCCATCATGTTCATCGGAGAAGCGCCGGGGCGCGACGAGGATATTGAGGGGCGGCCCTTCGTCGGGCGATCCGGGCAATTGCTGAACCGGATGCTTGTCGCCATGGGGCTGGAGCGGGACAGGGTCTATATCGCCAACACCATCCCCTGGCGTCCGCCCGGCAACCGCACCCCGACGCCGCTGGAGACCGAACTCTGCCGCCCGTTCATCGAACGGCAGATCGAGCTGGCCGACCCGAAAGTGCTGGTCGCGCTCGGCGGCCCGGCGGCTAAGGCGCTGACCGGCTCGCAGGAAGGCATCCTGCGGCTGCGGGGAAACTGGAAGTTGCATGTAACGCCATCTGGCAAGGAAATCCCGGTCATGCCGACGCTGCACCCGGCCTATCTGTTGAGAACCCCTGCGCAGAAGCGGTTTGCGTGGCGGGATTTGCTGGCGGTGAAGATAAAATTGCGGGAGCTGGGGGCGGGGAAGTGAATAGGGGCTGCGGTGGGTTGCGGGCTTCCGTCGCAGCGCTCGGGCACGGCTGATCAGCCGCTTCGCCCTCTTCTGAGGTGATAGAGCAAATTGTGTTTTGACGGAATCGCGAGGCGCCCCCCTCTGTCCTGCCAACGCTTCCGTTTAAAACACAAGCCCAGCACACCGGACCAGCACCTCAAAAAAACGCTTGTATCCCCGTCTGCGCGCGCCCCAAGATCAGCGCATGGACGTCGTGCGTCCCCTCATAGGTGTTGACGGTTTCCAGATTTTGCGCGTGGCGCATGACGTGGTAGCCGATCTGGATGCCGTTGCCGCCGTGCATGTCGCGGGCCGCCCTGGCGATGTCGAGCGCCTTGCCGCAATTGTTGCGCTTGACGAGGGAGATCATTTCGGGAGCCATCTTGCCTTCATCCATCAGCCGCCCGACGCGCAAGCTTGCCTGCAGGCCGAGGGCGATTTCGGTCTGCATGTCCGCCAGCTTCTTCTGGAAAAGCTGGGTGGCGGCGAGCGGCCTGCCGAATTGCTTGCGGTCGAGGCCATATTGCAGCGCGCGGTGCCAGCAATCCTCCGCCGCTCCCATCACGCCCCATGAAATGCCGTAGCGAGCGCGGTTGAGGCAGCCGAACGGCCCACTCAGGCCCGAGGCATCGGGCAGCAAATTTTCCTCCGGCACGATGACGCCGTCCATCACGATCTCGCCTGTTATCGACGCGCGCAATGAGAGCTTGCCGCCGATCTTGGGCGCGGAAAGGCCCTTCATGCCCTTCTCCAGGACAAAGCCGCGGATGGCGCCGCCATGCGCCTCCGACTTCGCCCAGACGACGAAAACATCGGCAATGGGTGAATTGGAAATCCACATTTTCGAGCCAGAGAGCCGGTAGCCATCCGCCACCTTTTCGGCGCGGGTCTTCATGCCCGCGGGGTCGGAGCCGGCATCGGGCTCGGTGAGGCCGAAACAGCCAATCCATTCGCCGGACGCCAGCTTCGGCAGATATTTCCGGCGCTGCTCCTCGGAGCCATAGGCGTAAATCGGATACATGACGAGCGAGGACTGCACGCTCATCATCGAGCGATAGCCCGAATCGACGCGCTCGATCTCCCGCGCCACCAGCCCATAGGCGACATAGGACGCGCCTGCCGTGCCATATTCCTCCGGCAAGGTGACGCCCAGCAGCCCCGCCTCCCCCATGAGGCGGAAAAGCGCGGGGTCGGTCTTCTCCTCCAGATACGCCTCCTCGACGCGCGGCAGCAACTCGCTTTCGGCAAACGCGCGGGCGCTGTCGCGGATCATCCGCTCATCCTCGGTCAGCTGATCCTCGACGAGGAAAGGATCGCTCCAGACGAAGGCGGCTTTGGATGATGGCATGGCGGTTCACTCCCTTTATTTGGCCGCATAATCTTATCCGAAAAGTCTACAACTTTTTGCTGACGCTGACCTTTGGTTCGGGATCATGCTTTGGCTCCCATCATAAGCGCGAATTGCGGCGGGGCAATTCAGGGCGGCCATGATGATTTCACATCGGGGGATGAGAGCGGGGAATGGAGAACCGGCAATTTCCCATATACGTCACGTATGCGAATTGACATACGATGCGTATATATGTTTATTGCATACGCGGCGTATCTGAATCCACCCGCTGCCCTACCCCGAAGGAATGGAAATGACAAAACGAGACGCAGTTTTCCCCGCCAACCGGCACGCGCTTTACGAAGAACACGGCTACTCCGCCGCGATCCGCTCCGGCGACCTCCTGTTCGTATCGGGCCAGGTCGGCAGCCGCGCCGACGGCTCGCCCGAGCCCGATTTCAAGGCCCAAGTGGAACTCGCCTTCGCCAATCTGGAAGCAACGCTAAAGGCCGCGGGTTGCAGCTTCGACGATATTGTCGACGTGACCACGTTCCACACCGACCCAGAAAACCAGTTCGGCACGATCATGGAAGTGAAGAGCCGCATATTCGACACCAAGCCTTATCCGAACTGGACTGCGATTGGGGTGAATTGGCTGGCGGGGTTCGATTTTGAGATCAAGGTGATTGCAAGGGTGCCGGAAGCGGCGCGGCAATCGCAATGAACAATTGAGGGCAGGATGACTGCCCTCAAAAGCATTCAGTTCCGCCCCAGATAATCCATCTTGCCGATCGGTACGCCCTTATGGCGCAGGATTGCGTAGGCCGTGGTGACGTGGAAGAAGAAGTTGGGAGTGGCGAAGTTGAGGATATAATCGCGGGCGGTGAAGGTTCTCGTGGTCTCACCGGACCGCAGCACCACTTCGGCTTCCTCGCGACCATCCATCGCGTGAGGCGGAACAGCTTCGAGAAGCGCAACCGTCGCGTTGATGCGCGCCTGCAACTCGTCGAAGCTCGCCTCATTGTCTTCCATTGGAACATTCGGCACCTGACCAACGCGCACAGCGGCGAATTTGGCGGTGTCGCTGGCGCGCTGAATCTGGGCAGTCAACGGGGCCATATCAGGGAAGAGCCGTGCTTCCAGCAATTCGGCGTGGGGGATGCCCTTTTCGTCGGCAAACGCGCGGCCTTTTTCCAGAATTTCGCTGAGATTTGCAAACGCCCGCAGAAATACGGGCACGCTGATATCGTAAAGCGACAGAGGCATGGTTTTTCTTTCGATAAGAGGAATCAGAAATGCTGTCCTCGCCGACCATAGACCGGAGGGCTTGCGGATCAATCAGGCTGAGGGATCAAATGATTTGTGATCGCTCTGCGACGATGCCTGAAAAGCTTGCCTAATCCGGGCATGGATGCCATTGCCAGCCCAAACATTTTCGAAAGGAGTACCCCGATGACCGATGTCAAGGGATTGACCCAGCTGGGTGCGAAGGCGGAGATTGCGGCTTCGCCTGAGGAGGCGGTGCTGGAGACCGTGCCGTTTACGCGCGGGGACGGGCCGCCGGCGATCGTGCGGTTTACCTGCCCGGAATTCACCTCGCTCTGCCCCATGACCGGCCAGCCGGATTTTGCGCATATCGTCATCGACTATGCGCCGGACGCGCGGCTGGTGGAGTCGAAATCGCTGAAGCTGTTCCTGTTTTCGTTCCGCAATCATGGCGCGTTCCATGAGGATTGCACCATCATGATCGGGCGGCGGATCGTGGAGGCGACGAAACCGCTCTGGCTGCGGATTGGGGGGTACTGGTATCCGCGCGGGGGGATCCCTATCGATGTGTTCTGGCAGACGGGTACCCCGCCGGAGGGGGCGTGGGTGCCGGAGACGGGGGTGGCGGGGTATCGGGGACGCGGGTGAGCGGGACAGCGCCGCTCGCGCCCCCCTTCCCCCTTGCGGGGAAGGTGCCCGCAGGAACAACCGCTTCATAAACCTTCTCTTTCCGCATTCCCCCGAATCCGCCTATAACACTCCCATGACGATCCGGCAGCTATCCGAAACCATCATCAACCAGATCGCGGCGGGCGAGGTTATCGAGCGGCCGGCCAGCGTGGTGAAGGAGCTTGTCGAAAACGCCATCGATGCCGGGGCGACGCGCATCGAGGTGGTGACGGCGGGGGGCGGCAAGACCTTGATCCGCGTCACCGACAATGGCTGCGGCATTCCCGCGGATGAGCTCAAGCTCGCCGTCTCGCGTCATTGCACCTCCAAGCTGACAGACGATGTGCATGACATCCGCGCGCTCGGCTTTCGCGGCGAGGCGCTGCCTTCCATCGGCTCGGTGTCGCGGCTGTCGCTGAAATCCCGGACGCCCCAGGCTGAATCGGGCTATGAGATCACCGTCTCCGGCGGGCGGCTGGACGGCCCGCGCCCAGCGGCGCTCAACCAGGGCACCATCGTGGAGGTGCGCGACCTTTTCTTCGCCACCCCGGCGCGGCTCAAATTTATGAAGACCGACCGGGCGGAGGCGATGGCGGTCAGCGATGTGGTGAAGCGCGTCGCCATCGCTTTTCCGCATATCCGCTTTTCGCTCGCCGGAACCGACCGCACGCCGCTAGATCTGCCCGCCACGGGCGCGGGCGAAGAGGGCATGCTGGAGCGCATCGCGCAGGTGCTGGGCAAGGAGTTTTCCGATAACGCTTTTTCCATCGACGCGGAGCGCGAAGGCGTGCGGCTGGCGGGTTTCGCCGGCATTCCCTCCTTCAACCGCGCCAATGCGCTGCATCAATTCGCCTATGTCAACGGGCGGCCGGTGCGCGACAAGCAGATCTGGGGCGCGATCCGGGGCGCTTATGCCGATGTCATCGCGCGCGACCGCCATGCGGTGGCCGTGCTGTTCCTGACGCTCGACCCGGCGCTGGTCGATGTCAATGTCCACCCCGCCAAGGCCGATGTGCGCTTCCGCGATCCGGGGCTGGTGCGCGGGCTCATTGTCGGGGCGATCAAGCAGGCGCTGGCCGGGTCAGGCATCCGCGCGGCGACGAGCGGGGCGGAGGCGATCATGCAGGCGTTCCGGGCGGAGGGGTTTGCGGCTCGCCCTGCCCCATCGCCACAGGCCGCGCCTTACCGCGCTCCGGCTTATCAGTCCGGCAATTGGAGCCCGCCTCCCCGTCCGCGCGCGGAGTGGTCCGCAACCACGGCACCGTTCCGGCCGCTGGAGATGGATCTGGGGTTCGGCGAAGGCGCGCAGGCGGTGTTCGAGGGCGTGGCTGTGCCCAGCGCCGATGCGCGGGCGACCATCGAGGAGCTGCCTGCGGAACTGACCGCCGCGCCGCTCGGCGCAGCGCGGGCGCAGATCCACGCCAATTACATCGTGGCGCAGACGGATGACAGCCTTGTTATCGTCGACCAGCATGCGGCGCATGAGCGGCTGGTCTATGAGGCGTTGAAGACGGCGCTTCATTCGCGCCCCCTGCCCGCGCAGATGCTGCTCATCCCTGAAATCGTCGACCTGCCGGAAGAGGATGCGGAGCGGCTCGCCGCCCATGCGGAGGAGCTCAGGCGTTTCGGCCTCGGTGTCGAACGCTTCGGGCCGGGCGCGGTGGCGGTGCGTGAAACGCCGGCCATGCTGGGCGAGACGGATGTGCAGCAGCTTATCCGCGACCTCGCCGATGAGATCGCCGAGCATGACACGTCTGATGGCCTCAAAGCCATGCTCGACCATGTGGCGGCGACCATGGCCTGCCATGGCTCGGTGCGCTCGGGGCGGCGCTTAAAGCCGGAGGAGATGAACGCACTCCTGCGCCAGATGGAGGCGACGCCCGGCTCCGGCACGTGCAATCACGGCCGCCCGACCTATATTGAGCTGAAGCTTGCGGATATCGAGCGCCTGTTCGGGCGCAGATAAAGGACGACAGGAAGACCCATGAACCGATTTGAAGGCCCCCGTTCTTCGGAAGCGCGTCTGCGTTATCTCGATGGCGATTTTCAAGTGCTGACCCCCGGTGCCTATGTGACCTGCGCCGTCACCAGCGAACGCATCCCGCTGGACGAGCTCAAATATTGGAGCGTCGCGCGCCAGGAGCCTTATGCTGATGGCGTGGTGTCCTACCAGCGCGAGCTGGAGTGCCATCCGGAAATGCGGAAGCGGGGGTAATTCCGGCAAGGGAGATTGGCGCAACTTCCATATTGCATGAATAAACCTGACCAAGGCGGCGGGGCTGTGATCGTCCCTCCTCCACCTTCGGCAGACATTCGTCGAGTGCGGAAGAAGCTCCGTTTTGCCTATCGCGCAGCAGCGGGAGTGACCGGAGATTCCGCATGCGGCGTACCATCCGGCAGCCAGTCATAAGGAATGGGCTGGGCTCGATATACCAAATTGGCGCGGCCTTTATCGGTCTCTTTCGTTCCGAAATGCGGATTGATATATTCCCAAACGATCTTGCCATCCGGCGTTACCTGAAAAAGCCGGCCATCCATGCCTTCGTCGATTAAGGTATTGCCGTTTGGCAGTCTGCGTGCGCTGCTGATAAAGGCGCTGTAGAATGTCCATGGGGGATTTCCAGATTTTTCGGCAGTGTATTGCCACACAATCTGCTTCGTTACCGGATTGATTTCCAACACACGGGACCCCAAATGATGGCTAATCCGCATGCTGGGAATGCCTGAAGGTCCTTCGTTATCGAACACGAGAATATTCCCCGCGCCGGGAAGCCCTTCCGGTATCATATGGGCATCGTGTTGTCCGGCGGTCCGGTCAAAAGCTCTCGGTATCTTCGTGCTGAATATGGGCTCGGTCCTTAATTGTGCGGCGAAACCTCCCGCTCCGGCAGGGTGCCAGGGTATTTCGTAGTTTGGACCCAACCGCCAGACCAGATGGCCGGTTTTCTTGTCTATGATCGCAATGAAATTTGCCTCGCGTGAGTCGAACATAATGTTGTCCGGCGCGAAACGCTTATCGCCGGATTCAAACCATTTGTTCGGGCCCAGCGCACGCATGTCATTGATGGTGAGAAATCCAAAGCCATGAAAACCGTCGGCGAGCGCGCTTCGCAGCTCCTTCAACCCTTCCTTTGATATGCCGAATTCCTTCAGGTGTTCAGAGACGAGATAGCGCCATATGATCCGGCCATCGGGCGTCACTTCGTACATGACCTGATCGTCGATCGGTTTTTTGCTTAATGCGGGAACCACATGCCGAAAGGTGGATAATATCAGCGTATCGCCATTGGGAAGCCGTTCGATATCGTGGTTTTGGCGAACGGCCCCGCCCGGAGCCTGGCTACCCCATTGCCAAACGGTGTCGCCCTTCCAGTCGAGTTCACCGACCGTCTTGTTCTTGATGACGCTGTTTGTGCCGTCCGTGGAGGAAAGCTGAAGGAGGACATGGCCCTTTTGTCCGCCTGTCAGTTTCGGATCGAGGACGACAGAAGGGAAGCCATAACGCGGCCACGTCTTTACGGCATTTCCGTCCATATCGATAATATATGTTTTCCAGTCGGGTGCGCTGAAGCCCACGAAGCAATTATACGCCTTCGAGGGGTCATAGATGGTGACCCCTGTCGGATAAATCGACGGGATCGCCCAAGCCATCATCATGCTCTGCGCCAGAGCAAGACAGACGATTGCCGAAAGCGCGACGCAGCTCCCAAAACTACTCCGGATGGCGCGTGCGGCCCGGGAAAGAATATGCCAGTTGAATTCCGGTTTCATGGAGCACCCTTCGCGAGATGCCCCCGTCACGCGGTCCAGAGTGCGCAAAAATATAGGCAAATCAGTGGCAATCGATCACCCGCCCGAATCGGCGGCGGAAGGAGGCCATCTTGCGGGAGAACCTGATAGCCATGCTGAAAACGCTGCCGCGGGTAGAGCTCGACAAAGCCTGTGATTTTGAAACGATGAAGCCAATCGGCCGCTGATAATTATCCTACCCGCTCGCGATACCGCTCCATCGCCGTCTCGATAATCTCCCCCGCCGCGTCCAGCTGATCGAACGCCAGTTCCACGTCCAGCACCGTCAGCCTTGCGAGGAAATCAGCTGATGTGACGGGGGATGTGGCGAGGCGGGCGTGGTCCTTGGCGGTCGTGATGAGGCCGAGATCGGCCTCAGTGGCGGTTTGCAGGAGTTCGGTGATTTCGTCCGGCTCGTAGGGGTGGTGGTCAGGGAAATCGCGGGTCAGCGCCGTCACGCCGCCCATTTCGCGGACGCTGGCGTAGAACTTCTCGGGATTGCCGATCCCGGCGAAGGCGAGGAAGCGTTTGCCGGATATCGGGCGCGCGGAGCCGGGGGCGAGCCGGGCGGTGTAGACGGGTTTCGGGAATGCGGCGGTGAGGCGGATGGCGCTGTCGCCCACGCCTATTGCCAGGAGCGCGTCGGCCTTTGCCATCTGGTCGCCCAGCGGTGCGCGGAGCGGGCCTGCCGGCAGAACATATCCATTGCCGATGCCGCGCGTGGCGTCGATGACGATCAGCGCATAATCGGCATGGAGCCGCGCGCTCTGGAAGCCGTCATCCATGATGAGAAAATCGCAGCCCTCGCCGATGAGGGCGATCGCCGCCGCCGCGCGGTCGACCGAGACCATGACAGGCGCGTGCCGGGCGAGCAACAGCGGCTCGTCACCGACATGGGCGGCGCTGTCGCTGATGGGATCGACACGGTGGACGCCTGAATAATTGCCGCCGAAGCCGCGCGAGACGATGCCGGGGGTGAGGCCCATCGCTTTGGCTGTCCTTGCGAAGGCGATGGCCGCCGGGGTCTTGCCCGCGCCGCCCACGGTGAAATTGCCGATGCAGAGCACGGGGGCGGGAACCTGCGGCGGGGTGGCGCGCATGAGCCTGCGTCCGGCGACTGCGCCGTAGAGGGCGGCTAGGGGTGAGAGCGCGAAGGCTTGCCAGCCCGGTTTCTGCCACCAGAAGGAGGGGGCGGTGGTCATCGGAGGACCTTTTCGTCAAAGGCCGGTGGGGTAACACCCCCCTCTGCCCTGCCGGGCATCTCCCCCTCAAGGGGGGAGATCGGCTGGCACAACTCGCGCCGCTTGCTCACCAAGGTCTGCGATTGGCGGCAAACGTCTCTGAGAGCGTAATCTCCCCCCTTGAGGGGGAGATGCCCGGCAGGGTAGAGGGGGGTGAAAGCCGCTTCCATGGATGCGTAACCACCTACCCCTGCGTCCCATTCAGCTGCGCCTGTACGACGAGCGGCTGGATAAAGGGCTCCAGCGCCGAGAGCGTGCGCTCCAGCGCGCCGCGCATGTCGCCGACGGTGCGGGCGGAGGCGTCGATCATTTCGCGGCGCTGCGGCTCGTTGTTGAAGAGGAAATTGACCGCGCCGGCCAGCATGTCGCGATCACGCACGAGCTTCGCGCCGCCATTCTTGATGAGGCGCTGATAGGAATCGCGGAAATTCTGCACGTTCCGGCCAGCTAGGATGGCGGTGCCGAGCATGGCGGGCTCCAGCGGGTTCTGGCCCCCCTCGCCCGTCAAGGACTTGCCGACGAAGGCGATTTCGGTCAGCCGCAGATAAAGGCCCATCTCGCCAATGGTATCGCCGAGAAAGATGTTCGTCTCCGGCGTAATCGCATCGTTGCGGCTGCGGCGCGCCACATGGAGGCCGCGCGCGGTCATCATCGCCTCCAGCGCGTCGGCGCGGTCGGGATGGCGGGGCACGATGATGGTGATGAGGTCCTTGTGCCGGGTATTCAGCATCTCATGCACCTCGACGGCGATTTCCTCCTCGCCCTCATGGGTGGAGATGGCGGCCCAGGTCTTGCGCTTGCCGATCTGCGATTGCAGCGCCGCTACCATCTCCTCATCGGCAGGCGGGGCGACCGTATCGACCTTCAGATTGCCCGAAACGATCACGGGGCGCGCGCCCAGCGAACGGAAGCGCTCGCCATCGACTTCGGACTGCGCCACGACCAGCGCGAAATTTTCAAGCAGCGCCTCAGCAATCGAGGAGCGCTTCTTCCAGGCGGCGAAGGAGCGGTCGGAGAGCCGCCCGTTGACCAGCACCTGCGGCACGCGGCGCGCGCCCAATTGCAGGATGGTCATCGGCCATATCTCGGATTCGCAGATGACGGCGAGATCCGGGCACCAATGGGTGAGGAAGCGATTGACCGCCGGCTTCAGATCGAGCGGCACATATTGGTGGATCACCTTGGCGCCCAGCCGCTCATTGACCAGCCGGGCGGAGGTGACCGTGCCTGTCGTCAGCACCACATGGATGCCCATACCGGCGATGTGCTCGATGAGCGGTATCACCGCCGTCGTCTCGCCGACGCTCGCAGCATGGACCCATATCAGCGGCCCCGCGGGGCGCGGGACGCTGGCCTTGCCATAGCGCTCGCGGCGGCGGGCATGCTCGTCCTTGCCGCGCGAGACGCGGAAGGCGACATAGGCCCCGACGGCGGGATAGGCCAGCGATCCGGCCCAGCGGTAGGCGGAAAGGATCGTGCGGGCCCATCGTTCGCTCATCGCGCCTGCTCCAATCGCGCGTAGGCCTCAGCCGTGACCGCGTTCAGCTTGTCGGTCAATTCCTTGCGCTTTTCCTCGAGCATGGCGTCATCGGCATCCATGGGAACCACAACAGGCTCACATGAAACCACGACAGACCGGCCGAAGGGCAGCGGAATGACGGTTTTGTCCCAGCTTTTTTCCAGCACCTTGCGGCGCGAGAAGGCGTAGCCGATGGGCAGGATCGGGCGGCCCGAGAGCTTGCCCAAGAGGATGACGCCCTGCCCCGCCTCGCGCGCCTTGCCATGGGCGATATCGGCGATGATGGCGGTGGACTTGCCGTCCCGGAGCGCATTCTTCAACGCCAGCAGCGCCCGCGCGCCGCCCTTGTCCATACGGGTGCGCGTGCCCCGCCCGCCGGACCCGCGCACGGTCTCTAGGCCCAGCCGCTCGCCGACACGGGCGTTCAGCTCGGCATCGGCGCTGCGCGAGAACATCGCGACCAGCGGCATATGCTTAGGCCGCAGGAACGGCGCCATCAGATGCTGGCCATGCCAGCAGGTGACGATCAGCGGGTGATAATCGCGCTCCAGCTCATAAGGGTCCTTGGAGCCAGGCAGGCGCGGATTGGTGGCGTGAACGAACTTCAGATAGGCCGATATCAGCCACACCAGCGCCGACCTCACCCCCGCCGAGCGGGCGAGCGGGCCGCGAATGCTGCGCCATATCCTCTTGGCCGCGCCCGTGTTTCGCGGCCTCTGATCGATGTTTTCCACCATGCTTTCCAGGCGTCAGCCTGCGTTTCCGGCAACACTGGCCGGGTCGAGAAGGCGGTGCAGATGCACGATGAAATAGCGCATATGCGCATTGTCCACCGTCTGTTGCGCCTTCGCCTTCCACGCGGTCTTCGCCGATTCGTAATCCGGGTAGATGCCGACGATATCCAGCTCACTCAAATCGCGGAACTCCAGGCCGGTCAAGGTCGTCAGTTCTCCGCCGAAAACAAGATGAAGAAGCTGTTTTTTGCCTTCGCCGTCTGCGCTCATGATCACAATCCCTAACCAGATGAAATGTCCGGCAGCTTTAGCCGAACGCCGTGCGCGCCACAACACCCAACATCTCGTCAAGAAGATGGCCGCTTGCCGCCACAAGCGCGCCCTGCTTGCGCGTGGGGCCGCCATAAAGGAGCCGCTCGCCATTGACGGTGACGACAGCGCCGCCTGCTTCCGATAAAATGAGGTCCGCCGCCGCCAGATCCCAGTCATGCGAATTGGGCCGCACGAATGTGCCCGCGATCTCGCCGCGCGCGACCATGGCGAGGCGGTAGGCGAGCGAGGGGACATAAGGATAAGTCTCGACGCGGGCGCGAAAATCCTGCGGCAGGAGATCCAGCGCCGCGCGCGCCATGGAAATTTTGAGCGGGCTTTGCTCGGCGGTGCGGCCCACGCTTATGGCCTCGCCGTTCTGGTATGCGCCGCCGCCGAGCCGGGCCTCAAACGTCTCGCCGCGCACCGGGTTTTCGAGCACGCCTGCCACGGGGCGGCCATCCTCGGCGAGGCCGATGCTGACGCACCATTGGTCCTTGCCGCCGATGAAAGCGCGGGTGCCGTCGATAGGATCGACCACGAAGACGCGGCGGCGATGGGCCGCCGCGCGCTCATCCGCCGTCTCCTCGGAAATCCAGCCATAACCCGGCCGGGCCGACAGAAGCGCGTCCTTCAAGAAGGCGTCGACGGCCATGTCGGCCTCGCTCACCGGCGACTGGCCTTCCTTGAGCCAGACTTCCGGGTTTTGGCCGAAATAACGCATGGCGATGCGTCCCGCCTCCTCGGCGGCGGAGCGGATGAGGGCCAGTTCCTCTTCAAGCGATGCGAAAGTCTCAATTTCCTGCAAGGGTCATGCCTTCCACGACGAGGGTCGGCGCGGCGGTGCCGAAATTGCGGTCGATATCGTTTGCCGGCGTCATGTTGAGAAACATGTCCTTGAGGTTCGACGCGATGGTGACCTCGCTCACGGGATAGGCAAGCTCGCCATTCTCGATCCAGAAGCCGGAAGCGCCGCGGCTATATTGGCCGGTGATCATGTCGACGCCCTGGCCGAACACTTCGGTGACGTAAAAGCCGGTGCCGACATCGCGGATGAGGTCTTCCGGCGAGCGCTCGCCGGGCTCGATGGCAAAGTTGGTTGAAGCCGGCACGACCGTCGAGCCGGAGCGCACGCCACGCCCGTTGGTCTCGAGTCCCAGCTCCTTGGCTGTGGAGGAGGAAAGGAACCAGTGCTTCAGCACGCCGTCCTCGACCATGACAAGCCTTTGCCCTTCGATGCCCTCACCGTCGAACGGGCGGGATGCCGCACCACGGATGCGCAGCGGGTCGTCGGTGGCGGAAACTCCGGCCTTCAGCACCTGCTTGCCCATGGAACCCTTAAGGAAGCTGGTCTTGCGGGCGACCGAGGCGCCATTGATGGCCCCGGCGAGATGGCCCGCCATGCCGCGCGCCACGCGCGGGTCGAACACCACGGTGACGGGTCCGGTCTTGGCCTTGCGCGCGCCGAGGCGCCGCACCGCGCGCTCCCCGGCATTGCGGCCGATGGCGGCGGCATCGGCAAGCGCGGCGTAATGCTGGCGCGAGGTGAAATCATAGTCGCGCTCCATGGCCGTGCCTGATCCGGCGACGGCGCTGGCCGATATGCCGAAATGGGTGGCGGCGTAATGGCCGACGAAGCCTTCGGAGGTGACCAGAACCATGCCGCCAAGGCCCGCCCAGCTGGAGGCGCCGCTGGAATTGGTGACGCCGCTGACGGCGAGCGTCGCGTCCTCCGCCGCAAGGGCATTGGCGGTCAGTTCGGCGGCACCCACTTCAGTGGGGTCGTATAGATCGAGGTCGCGCGGGGCGCTGACGAGTTTCTCCTTGGGCGCGAGCCCCTCATAGGGGTCTTCGGGCGAGACCTTGGCCATGGCGACAGCGCGCTCCGCCAGCGCCGCCGGATCGGCGCCCATATCGGCGGACACGCTCGCAATCCGCCTCCCGACGAAGACGCGAAGCGCAAAGGCATCGCTTTCGGAGGCCTGCGTCTCCTCGACCTTGCCGAGCCGGACGGTGATGCTGGTAGAGCGCGAGCGCTGAACCACTGCATCGGCGCTATCTGCCCCAGCGCGGCGGGCGGCTTCCACGAGCGAAGCGGCCTTTTCAGCCAATTGGCTGGAATGTGTTTGAGCATCCATGTCAAAATGGCCCATACTTATATGGCAGCGCGCGTGACACCCCCCTCTGTCCTGCCGGGCATCTCCCCCTCAAGGGGGGAGATTGGATGGGAGTTCCGCTTTCGCTAACCGTCAGCGTCGCAGAATTGAGCGCCGTCATTAATGAAGGCCAATCTCCCCCCTTGAGGGGGAGATGCCCGGCAGGGCAGAGGGGGGTTATTGGCCGGATGTAGACCGTTTCCATTTTAATGTTCTCTCGGCCTTCTAAGGCAGGCCGAAAAACGGCCAAGAAATATTTCGCGCGGTTTAAATTCCGCCCACAATCTTCCTATATGGTGCAATATCGGGTGCTTCAAGGCGATTGCCAAGATTCCTTTTCAAATCAAGATTCAGGACTATGCATGGTTTCGGAAGGCGGAACGCTCTATTTCCAGTCGTTGATGCTGCTTGGCGGCGCGATCGTGGCTGCCCCGCTGTTCAAGCGATTCGGCCTTGGCACGGTGCTGGGGTACCTTGCGGCGGGCATCGTTATCGGCCCGGTGGCGAGCCTCATCATCGATGGGGAAAACTTCCTGCATTTCTCCGAGCTGGGCGTCGTCTTCCTGCTGTTCATCATCGGGCTTGAATTGAAGCCGTCGCGGCTCTGGTCGCTCCGGCATTCGATCTTCGGCCTCGGGCTCCTGCAGGTGCTGTGGTCCGGCACGGCGCTGACCTACCTTGCCTATTATCTGGCCAAAATACCGTTCAACGCCTCCGTCATCATCGGCTTCGGCCTTGCGCTGTCTTCCACCGCCTTTGCCATGCAGGTGCTGGAGGACCGCGCCGAGACCAACCGCAAGCACGGCCAGCGGGCCTTTTCCATCCTGCTTTTCCAGGATCTCGCCATCGTGCCGATCCTGGCGATGGTTCCGCTGCTTTCGCCGCAGGGAACGCCGCAGGGCGAAACAGGCTTCGAGTTCGCGGGCGCGCTCGTGGCCTTGGGCGCGCTGATCATTGCCGGGCGCTATCTGCTGAACCCGATGTTCCGGATCATCGCCAATACGGGCGCGCGGGAGGTGATGATCGCCGCTGCGCTGTTCGTGGTGCTGGGCTCTGCCATGCTGATGCAGGCGGCGGGGCTCTCCATGGCGATGGGCGCATTCATAGCGGGCGTGCTTCTGGCCGAATCCTCCTACCGGCATGAGCTGGAAGCGGATATCGAGCCCTTCCGCGGGCTGTTGCTCGGCCTTTTCTTCGTCGCGGTCGGACTGTCGCTCAATCTCAAGGTCGTCGCCGAGAACTGGCTTGAGATTCTCCTCGCCGTCCCCGTCTTCATGATTGTGAAGGCGGCGATCGTCTATGTGCTGTGCCGGCTCTTCCGCTCCAGCCACAATGACGCGGTGCGCGTCGCGTTCCTGCTGCCGCAGGGCGGCGAATTCGCCTTCGTGCTGTTCACGGCGGCCTCCGCCGCCGCGATCATCACCCAGTCGCTCGCTTCGCAGCTCGTCGCCGCGGTGACCATCTCCATGGCGCTGACGCCGCTTTCCGTGGCGCTCGGCAACCGGCTGCTTTCCAAGGACCGGGAGGAAGTGCTGGAGGAGGATTTCGACGGCGCGGGCGCGGATGTCCTCATCATCGGCTTCTCGCGCTATGGGCAGATCGCGGCGCAGATCCTGCTGGCGGGCGGCATCGACGTGACTGTTATCGACATTTCGGCCAACCGCATCCGCGCGGCGGGCAAGTTCGGCTTCCGCATTTATTTCGGGGACGGTACGCGCAAGGATGTGCTGGAGGCGGCGGGCATAAGGCGGGCGAAGATCGTCGCGGTTGCGACCCAGAAGAAGGAAGTGACCAACCGCATTGTCGATCTCATCCAGACGGATTTCCCCGATGTGAAGCTCTTCGTGCGCTCCTACGACCGTGAGCACACCTTGCAGCTTCGGGCGAAGGAAGTGGATTATGAGCTGCGCGAGACGTTCGAATCGGGCCTTCTGTTCGGGCGCAAGATATTGGAGCGGCTCGATATCGGTGAAGACCTCGCCGCTGCGATCACCGAGGACGTGCGCCGCCGCGACGAGGACCGGCTGCGGGTTCAGGCCACCGAGGGCATTCTCGCTGGGCGGCACCTCCTCTTCAACAAGCCGGTGACGCCGGAGCCGCTGACGAAGCCCGTCCGTGAAGCGAAGCCGCTCGACAAGATGACCGAGGAAACGCTGGCCCCCGCGCCGGATATGGGGCCAAGCGTGGCGAAGGGCGAACTGGAGCCGGCGGAGTAGTTAAGGGAGCATCAGCTGGCTCATTCTTTATCGTTGCGGCTACGTCATCGTAGAGGCATGGATCCCAGTGACAAGCACTGGGATGACGCAGTGGAGATGTTTTTGTTCATTGTGGGAGATGCTTCTGCCAAGCAGAGAGGGTGGAGGTTGGCTTGCTAACAGCAAAGCAACCCGTCATCCCAGTGCTTGTCACTGGGATCCATTCCTCTACCTCTCCACGACAACAATGGTCCCAAAGCGGAATTCAGGTGATTTAGTCAAAACATGAACCGCTCTCATGGGGAACGGGAGTGAGAAATATGCTTTCCTATTCCCCTGCCGCCTTGAACGTCACCGCCGCATCCATCGCCCGCTTCAGATCGTCCTTCACGCTGGCCGTCTCGGTCAATATCTGCTCGGCACGCAGGAAGTCGAGGACGCCATAATGGGAGACCTCCGGGCGCAGGAGGATGACCGGGCGCACCGTCTTCAATTTCGTGGCGATGATCGACTGCATCATCAATTGTGTCGCGCCGAACATGGCGTCGATGGAGGACGGCATCTTCGTCCCATCGCCCACCGGGCCGCCCACCACATCGACGGCGATGACGATATCGGCCTTTTCCTCCAGCAGCTCGAACGGAACCGGATTGCAGATGCCGCCGTCGATCAGAATGCGCCCGTCGCGCAGCACCGGGCGGAAGAGCGCGGGGATGGCGGCGGAGGCGGCGAGCGCCGAAATCAGGTCGCCGCTTTCGAGGATGGCGCATTGCTGGCCGTAGAAATCGGTTGCAGTGACCGCGAGCGGGATTTCCAGCTCCTCGAACGTCTCCGGCAGGCGCTCGGGCAGGAAGGCGCGGAGGATCTTCTCGATGTTGAACTGCGCAACCCGGATGCCGCCCGAGAGGATTTCAGCGAAGCTCGCAGGCCGCGTTTTCCACATGCGGGCGGCGACCTCGGCGCGGTTGGCGAGCGTGGCGCTGCAATAATCCCTGATCTCGCTGCCCGTCATGCCGGCGGCCATGCCCGCCCCAACGATCGCGCCGATGGAGGAACCGGCAATCGCCACCGGGCGAATGCCCAATTCATTCAGCGCCTCGATGACGTTGACATGGGCGAGGCCCCGCGCCCCGCCGCCGCCGAAGGCGATTGCGACGCGGGGGGTGGTTGGAAGGGGTTTTGGAGCCTGAAAGGTCATCGTCGCGTCCCTTGAAGCAGTTTTAGAAACGCTGGCGGGTTCACACCCTCCTTCCCCCTTGCGGGGAAGGTGCCCGCGTTAGCGGGCGGATGGGGGTGGTGACGTTTGCGCTTTTGCTGGAGAAATTGGCGCAAACGTCACCACCCCCACCCGACCCTTCGGGCCACCCTCCCCGCAAGGGGGAAGGAGGGCGCGAAGCCGCCAGCGTCTCCAATTAACTCTCTTACGACTGCGCCGGCCCCACCATCAGAATCGCCGGGTCGGCGCTGAGCAGGCGCTTCGCCACTGCTTTTACCTGATCGAGTGTGACAGAATTTATGAGCCCGTCGCGCTTGTCGAGATAATCGCGGCCGAGGCCCTCCTGCTGCAACGCCACCAGCGTACGGGCGATGTTGCCGGAAGAATCGAGATTGTTGATGGCGTAGGAGCCGATGACATAGCTCTTGGCGGCGGCGAGTTCCTCCGCGGTCGGGCCGTCCGTCGCCATGCGCTTCACCTGATCGCGGATGATCTTCAGCGTTTCCTGCGCCTGGTCGGGGCGGGTTGCCGTCGAGATCATCAGAGCCTGCGCGTCGTCGCGGTTGATGAGCGAGGACGAGACCGAATAGGCAAGGCCGCGTTTCTCGCGCACCTCGGTATAAAGGCGCGAGGTGAAGCCGCCGCCCAAGACCTGGTTCATCAGGTGGGCGGCGAAGAAATCCGGGTCTTTGCGCGCAACGCCGGGATAGACCAGTGCCAGCGACGTCTGCGGCAGCGGATAGTTGATGCTGGTGGTGGCTCCTAGCGCCAGCTTCGCCTCCGGAACGGGCGTCAGGTCGGCCTTCTCAGGCAGGTTGCCGAACACCTTGTCGAGCAAGGGGCCGAGCTGTTCCGGCGTGATCGCGCCGACGACGCCGATGGTGAGGTTGTCGCGGGCGAGCACCTTCTTGTGGAAGGAGAGAAGATCGTCGCGCGTGATGCTCTGCAGCGTCTGCTCCGTCCCTTGCTCGCGGCGGGCATAGGGATGATTGCCGTAGAGCGCCTCGGAGAATTTCTGCGCGGCGATGGTGCTGGGGTCGCGCTCCGACGCCTTGATGTTAGCGATGATCTGCTGGCGGATGCGGTCCACCGGCCCCTGATCGAAGCGCGGCTTGTTGATGGCGAGCGCCAGAAGATCGAAGGCGGCGTCGCGGTTGTCGGAGAGCATCCGCATGGAGCCGTCGATATCGTCAGGCGTCTCCGAGAAGCTCATTTCCGCGCCGATATTATCGAGCCGCTCTTGATAGGCGTCGGAGGGCAGATCGCCCGCGCCTTCGTCGAAGAGGCCGGTCATCAGATTGGCGAGCCCTTCCTTGCCCTGAGGGTCCTGCGTCGAGCCGCCCTTCCAGGAAAAACGAATCGAGACGAGCGGCACGAAATCGTCTTGCACAAGCCAGGCGCGCACGCCCTTGGGGCTTACGACCTCCTGAATGGTGACGGCGCCGCCCGGAAGGGTGAAGAACAGCGTGAGGAACAGGGCGCCGAGAAACGAGCCGGCGTGGCGGCGGAGCGAGGAAACCGTCATATTCACTTCTGCACTCCTTCAGGTCCATTTTCCACCGGGCCCGGCTTGAGCGGAACGACGTTTCCGCTCGCCCCCTTCGACTGGGCGCTTTCGGGCTCGACCGCCGGCGGCAGCAGATAGCTCGTCACCGAGCGGGCATTGACGAGATAGCGGACGGCGACATCCTTGATCTGCTCCTTCGTCACCGCTTTGATGTGGTCAGGCCATTTCAGCACGTCATCGACGGTGCCGCCCACGGCGAGCGTCGAGCCATAGATGCGAGCCATGCCCATCTGGCTGTCACGCGAGAAGACGACGCTCTTCAGGAAGCGGTTGCGCGCCTGGGCGAGTTCCGTATCGGTGACGCCCTCCTTGACGATACGGCCGATTTCGCCATCGACCGCCGCCTCGACCTCTTCCAGCGAGGCGCTGCCGCGCGGCGCGCCATAGACGGAGAAGATGCCGTCATCGAGCGCATCGCCGGAATAATCGGCCCCGGCGCTGGCGGCAATGCCCTGCTTGACCACCAGTTCCTGATAAAGCCGGCTGCGGATGGAGCCGCCAAGGATTTCGGCGAGGAGATCGAGCGCCTCGGCATCGCCGGGCTTCTTCGCATTCTCATAGGACGGGACGACCCACATCTTGCGGAAGCTCGGCTGCGTGACCCGCTCATCATTCAGCGTGACGGTGCGGCGGGTGCGCTGCTCCGGCTCCTGCGGGCGGATGCGAGGCCCCGGATCGGCACGGCGCGGCACCTTGCCATAGGTCTTTTCCGCGAGGGTGCGCACCGTGTCGGGATCGACATCGCCCGAAATGATCAGCGTCGCATTGTTCGGCGTATAGAAGCGCTGATAGAAATCGAGCGCATCCTTGAGATTGAGCTTCTCGATCTCCGGCTTCCAGCCGATGACGGGGATGCGATAGGGGCTGTTCTGGAAAAGCGTGGCCATCGCCTCTTCCGCCAGAATGCCGCCCGGATCGCCATCGATGCGCATCCGGCGCTCTTCCAGCACCACGTCGCGCTCGGTGTTGACGACATCGTCGGTGAGGACCAGATTTTCCATCCGGTCCGCCTCATAGCCCATAATCATCTCCAGCGCGCCGGGCGCGACCTGCTGGTAATAGGCGGTGTAATCATAGGAGGTGAAGGCGTTTTCCTGGCCGCCGATCTCCGCGACCTTCTTGGTATATTCGCCTTCGGGATGGTTTTTTGTGCCCTTGAACATCAGGTGCTCGAGGAAATGGGCAATGCCTGATTTGCCGGGTGGTTCGTCGGCGGAGCCGACATGGTACCAAATCATCTGCGTGACGACGGGCGCGCGGTGATCGGGGATGACGACCACTTCCAGTCCGTTGGCCAGCTTGAAATTGCTGACGCCCTCAGCGGTGGCGATGGCCGGCTGCTTGAGCGGCGGCTGCTGCGGGGCGCGGCCGGGCGCCTGGGTTTCGGAAGTGGCTCCCGGCGCGATGGTCTGCGCATCCGCTGGTGCAACCGGCTGAAAGCCCAGCGCAGCGACCGTCAGCGTGGAGAAGAACAATTGTCGGACGATAGAACCTGGCACAGAGAGCATCCTTCGAATGGGGCCGGCGTCAAGTCACAGCGAAATTACAGCGTCCCCGTTTCAAGAGGGTTTACGCAACGCAATCAGGCGGACAATCGTTCCGCCATAGGCTCGCTCATCCTTGATGACGAACCGGTCATCCAGCGCGAGGACGGCGTCCGCCTCCTCCTCAAGCACCAAAACTGCGTCAGGATTAAGCCAGCCGCCATGAAAAGCCGATAAAAAAGCCTTTTCTCCCAAACCTTTGCCATAAGGCGGGTCGGCGAAGACGAGATCGAAGGGCTCCATCGTGCCGATTGCACCGAGATTGCAGGCGTCGCGGCGGAAGATCTTGGTCTGTCCCTGAAGGCCGAAGGCCTCGATGTTCTGGCGCAAGAGGCCCCTCCCCTCCACCGATTCCTCGACGAAGAGACAGGCGCGGGCACCGCGCGACATGCTTTCCAGCCCGAGGGCGCCCGTTCCGGCGAAGAGGTCGAGCACGCGCCCGCCCTCCAGCTTCTCGGGATAATTATGCGCAAGGATATTGAACAGGCTCTCACGGGTGCGGTCCGTGGTGGGGCGAATCGCTGATGAAGACGGGGTGGCGAGCGGACGCCCGCGAAACTTACCGCCGACGATCCGCATTGCCACCCCTCGGTCCCCTTGGCTTACCGGCGCCGCCGGGCTTATCGCCGCGCGGACGGTCCCCGCCCGGGCGCGGGCCACGCGGCTTGCCGTCGAAATCCCGCTTCTCGCCGTCACGCGGCTTGAAGGACCGCTTGCCTTCACTGAAAGAGCGCTCCTGTCCCTCACGGGCTTCGGCGCGCTCGCGCCTGCCCGCGCGCTGCTGGCGCTCGCCTTCGGGACGCTCGCGGCGGGGCGGTCTTCCCTCCCCTTCCGCAGCGGACCAATGGCCCTTCGCGTGGTTCGAGGCTCCGCGCCGCTTCGCGTCCCTTCGCGCTTCCCCATGAGGCGAAGGGGCACGGCGCGGCTTCTCGGCCGCTTCCTCGGCAGCGGATTTCTTGCTCAGCGGCCTGGCGCCCGGCGCCATCCAGACATTGACGCCGCGCGCCTTGCGCTCCGGACGCTCTTCCTTGCGGTCGCCGCCGCGCTCACGCGGGCTGGTGCTCCAGCGCGAGAGCGAATCCTCCCGCCATTCCTGTTTGCCGCGGCGGGGCCCGCCGTCTTCCTTGCCGCGGCGCGGTCCTTTGCCCTTGCCGGTGGCGGGGGAAGCAGAAATCCACTCTGACGCGCGGCGGGCTGGGCGTTCGCGCTCCACCGCGACGCGAGTGCCTGCTACTGGCGCGTTCGAAAATTCATTGATGATCGGCGCGTCGAAATCCGCGCCCGATTCCTCGATCAGCTTTTCGCCCAGCTGGTCACGCAGCGTGCGGCCGCGGATTTCGCGCACCGCGCCCTCCTCCAGATCGCCAAGCTGGAACGGGCCGAAGGAAACGCGGATCAGGCGGCCGACCGTCAGGCCAAGCGCGCCCATAATGTTCTTGACCTCGCGGTTCTTGCCTTCGCGCAGCCCGATATTGATCCAGACATTGGAGCCCTGCTCGCGCTCAAGCTGCGCCTCGATGGAGCCATAGAACACGCCGTCGACGGCGATGCCGTTCTTCAACTCGTCGAGCTGCGCCTGCGTGACCTTGCCGTGGGCGCGGACGCGGTAGCGGCGCAGCCAGCCGGTGGAGGGCAGTTCCAGAATGCGCGCCAGCCCGCCATCATTGGTCAAAAGCAGCAGGCCCTCGGTGTTGATGTCGAGGCGGCCGACCGAGAGAACGCGCGGCAGATCCTCAGGGAGCGCTTCGAACACGGTCGGACGGCCTTCCGGGTCGCGATTGGTCGTCACCAGACCGGCGGGCTTGTGATAAAGCCAGAGACGTGTGCGCTCGATGGGGCGCAGCGGCTTGCCGTCGACCTCGATGCGGTCGGTGCGAAGCACGTTGACGGCGGGGCTTTCCAGCAGCTTGCCATTGACCGAAATGCGGCCTGCGGCGATCATCGTCTCGGCCTCGCGGCGCGAGGCAATGCCGGCGCGCGCCAGCCGCTTGGCGATGCGCTCGCCCTCATCAGGCGCTTCGGCGCCTACGCTTTTCCCGCGCGCCTCAGTCTTCTCCGGACGGCGGTCACCGGAAAAGGGCTTGCGCTTGTCGGAAAACGGCTTGTCGCCCGGCCTTTTATCCTTGTCGAACGGACGCTTGGCAAAGGGGCGTTTCGGGCGTTCGCCCGCGTCATTATCATTGGTCATCTGGTATTTGCCTTTCAGCGGCGGTAACTAACAAATCGCACAACTGCGCGCGAGTGAAATTTCCCCGAAAGAGAGCGCCCATGAGGAAAGCCGCTTCAGCCCCGCCGATGGAGATCGCCCTTGCCGAAGCGAGGGCGGCGGCTCAGCGCGGCGAGGTGCCGGTGGGCGCAGTCGTCATGCGCGACGGGGAAATCCTCGCCAGGGCGGGCAACCGCACCCGGGAACTCAACGACCCCACAGCCCATGCGGAGGTTCTCGTCATCCGCGAAGCGTGCGCCAAGCTCGATGACGAACGGCTCATCGGCTGCGATCTCTATGTGACGCTGGAGCCCTGCGCCATGTGCGCCGCAGCCATTTCCTTCGCGCGTATCAGGCGGCTCTACTACGGCGCCAGCGACGAAAAAGGCGGCGGCGTCGAACACGGCGCCCGATTTTATGCCCAGCCGACCTGTCACCACGCGCCGGAGGTCTATACGGGATTCAGCGAGCGGGAGGCGAAGGCGCTGCTGAAGGATTTTTTCCGGGGGAAAAGAGATGGGAATAAGGGAATAAGGGAATAAGGGAGTATGTTTTCCCTACTCACCTATTCCCTTACTCCCTTACCACGGAATATACGAACGCCAGCTCTTCGACCCGCTGGCCGCGGCCTTGCGCTCGCGTTCTTTCCTGGCCTCGTCCTCGCCCAGATCGCCCGCGGGGGCGGTTGGCGCGGGCTGGCGGTAATCGAGCGGCGGCTCGCTCAGATATTTTCGCGTCGTCGGAGAGCCGGTCTTGGCGAGCTGACGCTGCCGGATGATTTCCTTCGACTGCTCGGGGGTCATCGTGGTCGTGCCGCGCGACGCCCGGTCGGCGGCGCGGCTGTTGGCGGAAGCAAGGTCCTTGCGCCCCCAGGAGCTGGGAGCCGGGCCTTCGCCAGCGATGGGCGAAACATAGTTCGGATTGTCCTGGTTGGCCGTCGCCTCGTCGCGCAGCCGCTTGCGGCGCGCTTCAGGCGATTCCGGCCAGTTGCCGCTGCCCGCCTGCGCCACGCTTTCCTGCGGCGGCGGCAGGGTGGTTGCGTGTCCGGCGGGCTTCACCAGCTCGGGACGCGGCTTATATTCGATCCGCTCCTTGTTGCGGGCGCCGAAAGAGGCGATATTGGACATATCGTCGATCAGCTGCTCGTTGGCGGTCTTGTCCGTGCCATAGGTGGGAGAGGAAACGCAGCCCGAAAGCGCGAAACCCGCGACCATCGCGCCGAAAACAAGAAATTGTCCCTTAGACTTCATTATCGCCACATCCCTCACTACCGGGCTTCCGCAGCCCTGCCGCATAATTCCGGCAACTCCAAGGCAAGTCCTTGTACATGAGTGTTAATAAGGCGGCAATCGGGGATATGTGGGTTATCCGCGATTGGTATCGTGATTAGATTGATTGGAAGTCTCAGCGGGGCGGCAAGGCTCGCACCCTCCCTCCCCCCTTGCGGGGAGGGTGGCCCGAAGGGTCGGGTGGGGGTGGTGACGTTTGCGCCACGGTCTTCGAAGTAAGCGCAAACGTCGCCACCCCCATCCGTCTGCTCCGCAGACACCTTCCCGCAAGGGGGAAGGAGGGCGCCACGCCTAAATCCGCCCCAGCGCCCGCAACTCCCTGAGCGCCGCGGCATCGCGGGCAGACACATCCGGGAACTCCGGGTCGCTGCCGACATCATGGGTATAGCGCCAGGAGCGGGCGCATTTTTCGCCGGTCGCGCGGGCCGGAATCACGGCAACGCCTTTTACATCGTCCAGCGTAAACGCCCCTTCCGGAGCCACCTCGTCGGTCACAACCGCAATATCGCTGGTGATGCAGATTTCGGCGAAGTCCAGACCTTCGACAGCCTCGCTGAGCACGGGGTCGCTGATATAGACGCGAGGGGCAGCCTCTAGCGACGAGCCGATGCGCTTATCCGCCCGCTCCAGTTCCAGCGCGCCTGTCACGACGCGGCGGACGTCGCGGACCTTGCGCCATTTTTCGGCCAGCGCCTCATTGCGCCATTCGGCGGGCACGTCGCGGAACTGTTCCAGATGCACCGACACGGCGTCCGGGTAGCGGTCGAGCCAGGCTTCTTCCATGGTGAAGGGCAGCATCGGGGCGAGCCAAGTCACCATGCGGTCGAAAATCTGGCGTACCGTCTGCAGCGCGGCCTTGCGGCGGATGCTCGACGGCGCGTCGCAATAAAGCGCGTCCTTGCGGATGTCAAAATAGAAGGCTGAGAGTTCGACGACAGCGAAATCCATGAGCGCGCGGGTGATGCGCTTGAAGTCGAAGGCGTCGTAGCCGGCGCGCACCACCTCATCCAGTTCCGACAGCCGATGCAGCATCAGCTTTTCCAGTTCCGGCAGGTCGGCATAGGCGACTTCCTCACCCTCGTCATGGGCGAGCGTGCCGAGCATCCAGCGGATGGTGTTGCGCAGCTTGCGATAGGCATCGATATTGGTTTGCAGGATGCTCTTGCCGAGACGCTGATCTTCCCAATAGTCCGTCGTCATCACCCAAAGGCGGAGGATATCGGCACCTGAATCCTTGATGACATCCTGCGGCGTCACGACATTGCCTAGGGATTTCGACATCTTCTTGCCGTTCTCATCCATGGTGAAGCCATGGGTGACGACCGTATCGTAAGGCGCGCGGCCGCGCGTGCCGGCGCTCTCCAGCAGCGAGGAGTGAAACCAGCCGCGATGCTGGTCCGAGCCTTCGAGATAGACATCCGCCGGCCATTTCATGTCCGGGCGATCTTCCAGCGTAAAGGTGTGGGTGCTCCCTGAATCGAACCAGACGTCGAGGATGTCCTTGACCATGATCCATGGCTCGTTGGCGCGGGAACCGAGGAAACGCTCGCGGGCGCCTTCGGCGAACCAGGCGTCCGCTCCCTCAAGCTCGAAGGCGTCGAGGATGCGCTGGTTGACCGCCTCATCCTTCAGCACATTGCCGTCCTCATCGACAAAAACGGCGATGGGCACGCCCCAGGCGCGCTGGCGGGAGAGCACCCAGTCGGGCCTGTCCTCGATCATGGCGCGCAGGCGCGTCTGCCCGGCTGAAGGCACGAAGCGGGTGTCATCGATGGCTTTCAGAGCGCGAGAGCGCAGCGTGGTGCCGTCTCCCAGCTCCTTGTCCATGTGGACGAACCATTGCGGCGTGTTGCGGAAGATGACCGGCTTCTTGGAACGCCAGGAATGCGGATAGGAATGCTTCAGCCGTCCCCGCGCGAAGAGCATGTTCTTCTCGATCAGCGCATCGATGACCGCCTTGTTGGCATCGCCCTTCTTGCCGTTGTCATCCATGACGCGCGCCGCACCGCCTTCACGGTCCGGCCCAAAGCCCGGCGCGTCCTTGGTGTAATAGCCTGCGTCGTCCACGGGGAACGGGATGGCGGTGTCCAGCCCACGCGCTTCCAGTTCACGCGCGTGCTCCATCCAGACATCGAAGTCCTCGCGGCCATGGCTGGGCGCGGTGTGGACGAAACCGGTACCCGCATCGTCGGTGACGTGATCGCCGGGGATGAGCGGCACGGGGAATTCATAACCGCCGCCGAGGCCTTTGAGGGGGTGGGCGGCAACGATGGCCGTCATCTCTTCGGCTGAAACCCCGCGCAGGCGCTTATATTCAAGCTTCGCCTTAGCGAAGGACTGTTCCGCCAGCGCATCGGCAAAGATCAGCTTCTCGCCCGGTTGCGGACCAAAATCGTTCTCCGCCGCGGTGACTTCATAGACGCTGTAAGCGACGCGGGGCGAATAGGCGATGGCGCGGTTGCCGGGGATGGTCCAGGGCGTGGTCGTCCAGATGACGACAAAGGCGTCCTTGAGCGTATCCGGACCGGACGCCACCGGAAACTTCACCCAGATCATGTCGCTTTCGACATCGGCATATTCGACTTCCGCCTCAGCCAGCGCGGTGCGCTCCACGACGGACCACATCACCGGCTTGGAGCCGCGATAAAGCTGGCCGGACATGGCGAATTTTAAGAGCTCGCCCGCGATGCGGCTTTCGGCATGGAAATTCATGGTGAGATAGGGATTGTCGAAATCGCCTGTCACGCCGAGGCGCTTGAACTCCGCGCCCTGCACCTTGATCCAGCCGGCGGCGAACTCGCGGCACTCCTTACGGAATTCGTTGATCGGCACGTCGTTCTTGTCGAGGCCCTTGGCGCGGTATTGCTCCTCGATCTTCCACTCGATCGGCAGGCCGTGGCAGTCCCAGCCCGGAACATAATTCGCATTATACCCGCGCATCTGGAAGGAGCGGGTGATGACATCCTTCAGGATCTTGTTGAGGGCATGGCCGATATGGATATTGCCATTGGCATAGGGCGGGCCGTCATGCAGCACATAGAGCGGACGGCCCTTCGCATCCTCACGCAGCTTCCTATAGAGGTTCATTTCCTCCCAGCGGGCGACGAAAAGCGGCTCGCGCTCCGGCAGCCCCGCGCGCATCGGAAACTTCGTCTCAGGCAGGTAAAGGGTCTTCGAATAATCGAGCTTTTCGGTCGTATCGGTCATGATCTGGCTTATTTGCAAAGCCGGGCGCGAAGGTGCAGCCGGGCATGTTCGAATATAGGGTGAATTGCCGTGGGCAAAGCCTGATATTCCCGGACCTTCCCCCTTAACGCTGCTGCCTCAGACAGCCGGGAAGGCCGGGCCACTAATTCGTATTATGAAAAGCCGCGTCATCATGCCCACGCTTTTAGCAATGACAGGCAGAGGAATAAAGGGGCAGACCGCAGAAACTTTATTGACTCTATGCGTAATTTACGCACATATAAAACATGCAAACCGTGGCGGAATTGAACGCATTTCGAAAATATGCCGGAATCGCCGGGATGTCCGACGAGGACATCGATGCACTTGTCGCCTATCTCGCACGCAATCCGATGGCCGGCGAGGAAATACAGGGTGCTGGCGGTTGCCGGAAAGTTCGATTTGCAATCAGCGGAAACAATAAGGGAAAAAGCGGCGGTGTCCGCACAATCACCTTTTATTCCGACAAGCCATGCCGGTTTTTCTGATTACGGTTTTCGGGAAGAGCCAGAAAGTCAATTTGACGAAGGCAGAGCGTAATTCGCTCAAAAAGCTCACCGATGCCATCGTTCACGAATATTCGGCACGGGTTCAGCCGTTCACAACTGGAGAAAGCGCATGAGCAAGCACGTTTTCGATCACATCGCCGAAGGTTTGAATGAGGCGTTGGCCGTCGCGCGTGGCGGCAAGCCCTTCAGGCTGCATATTCCGGCTGAAATCGATGTGAAATCCATTCGTGCCAAAACCGGCCTCAGCCAGCGCGATTTCGCATCAACCTTCGGCTTCGGGCTCGATCAGTTGAAGCAGTGGGAACAGGGCAGGTCCCGCCCTGTCCAGGCGCATAGAGCCTATCTTCTGCTCATCAACGCGCGCCCCCTTGAAATGCTGGAGGCGCTGCAGGAGATCAACCAGGAAAGCCCTAGTCCAGCGAAAAGTCGAAGCGGTAAGTTGCCGACATACCCACGGTGAACTGGTCGCGCTTGCCGCGTTCCTTAACGAGGCTGGAATCGGCTGCCGGGCCCTGCAGGCGGGCATATTCGGCGAAGAGGCTGGTGGTGACCTTCTCGGTCGCCTTCCAGGTGATCGCGCCGCCGACGCCTGCGGACTTGAAGCCGCCGCCGGGGCTGTACTGGCTGAGGCCCGAAGCCGCCGCCGCGTCGGCATCGACTCCGTAATAGGCGTCGAAATATTCCTTGGTGGCGAAGGAGGCGCGCGGGCCGCCGGAGACGCGGATGGTCGGCGTCACATCGACGAAGGCATCGGCTGAGAGATCGGCGACCACGCCCTTGTGTGCGCGGATACCCTGCCGTACTTCGGCGCGCATGCGCAGCCAGTCGGTCGGATAGACTTCGGCAAAGCCGCCGATTTCACCGCCGAACTTCACCGGGTCGAGGCCTTTCAGCTCGTCCGCCGTATCCCCGTCGCGCTTGAAGAGGAGCTTGCCATTGATGCCTGCGCGGAAGCGGTCGGTATCGATGAAGGCGAAGGACGGATTGTCGTTACGCGAGGAAAAGCGCGTTTCCTTGCCGGCCCGGCCGAGCGAGATCATCGGCGTGCCGCTGAATATCATGCTCGAGGAGCCTTCGAAGCGCGGGGCGGCAAAACCGGCCGCGCCGACCGTCAGATACCAGTCGCCCGACCAGAAATGTTTCCGCGTTTTCTGCACCTCCATATCCGAGGCCGGGGCGGGATAGTCCGAAGTCGAAGCGAGGTCCGCAGCGGCAGCGAAATTAGCGAAAAGAACCGCGCCCGAAAGGACGCCCAAGGAAGAAATACGCACAATTGAACTCCAGAATCGCCTGCCCAACACGCCGGCAAGGTAAACAATGCATGCAACGAAACCAGTAAAAATTGCTTAAATTCGGAAAGAAAAATGTTGGCTGCGCTTGCGAGCAAGTCAGAGCCAGCCCGTCAATGTTCTGTCGAGGGAATAATGTCGAGGCATGGATTCCTGTGACAAGCACAGGAACGACGCAGGTGGGAATGGCTGTTCCCAACGAGAACCGGTGTGTAAGATTCAACGTTGAAAATCAACAGCGACAATCGCACAATCCGTCATTCCTGTGCTTGTCACAGGAATCCACGCCTCGACATTTCCTTTGTCACAACGCTTCAAGACGGTTTTGGGAGTCCGTGTGACTCATAGCTCGCCATTCTTACGCGCTTCGTCTTTGAATTCTGCAAGAATTTCAGCGCGTGTCTGGTCTAACAATTCGCCCTGTTCGGCCCTGGCGAGCTTTGCGCGCAGCATATCGATTTCGCGGGCACGGCGGATGAGATCGTTCACCACCTCGCTCTTGCTGGCATATTCTTCGCTTTCCACCTGCGCTTTCAGCCAATCGTCATTGGGCTTCGTCAGGGAAATGCTCTGTCTCACCATAGTTCACCCTCCTGCCGGGTGGTGCGATTATACACCACACCCGCACCTTGGCAATTAGAGAGCACTAGAAATTCAGAGCCCGGTCCAGTGCAGACAGCGGCTGCACGCCGGCCAGCACGGCGCGGGCCTCCTCCTCGTCGCGGCGGATCTGCGCGATGAGCGCGTCGAGGCCGTCGAATTTCTCCTCGCCGCGCAGGTAGGCGAAGAAGGAGACGGCGCAGGTTTCGCCGTAGAGATCGCCATAGAAATCGAAAACGAAGGTTTCGAGTAGCGGCGCGCCGTCCGTATCGACGGTGGGGCGGCGGCCGAAGCTGGCGACGCCGTCATGAAGCGAGCCATCGGCGCGGCGGAAGCGCACGGCATAGATACCATGCTTGAGACTGGTTTCGGAGGGCAGCGTCATATTGGCGGTGGGGAAGCCGAGCGTGCGGCCCAGTTGCTTGCCCTTTATGACCTCGCTTTCCACGATATAGCGATAACCGAGAAGCGCGGCGGCCTCGACCACATCGCCCTCCCCCAGCAGCGCGCGGATGCGGCTCGAGGAGACGATTTCGCCGCCCTCGTCGCGGAAGGCATCGACCAGTGTCACGTGGAAGCCCAGCCGCTCGCCCGCTTCCATGAGGAAGGCCGGGCCGCCTCGTCTGCCCTTGCCGAAATGGAAATCGAAGCCGGTGACGACGCGGCTTGCCGCGAGCTTGCCGGCGATGATGTTTTCCACGAAGGCTTCGGCCGATTGCTCCGAGAATTCCTTAGTGAAAGCCAGTTCCACCACGGCATCGAAGCCAAGCGCCTCCAGCAGCTCGGCCTTTTCCGCGGCCGGGGTCAGGCGATCGACCGGCTGGTCGGGCCGGAAGACGCTGCGCGGATGCGGCTCGAAGGTCAGCACCAGAGCGGGCCTCCCCTCCGTTTTCGCCGATTCCAGCGCACGCTCCAGCACGGCCTGATGGCCGCGATGCACGCCGTCGAAATTGCCGATGGCGACGACGGCGCCTTTCAGGCGCGCGGGCAGATCGGCGGGATCCACGAGGCGGAGGAAGGCGTGTTCAGCCATGGCGCGGCGCTCAGGCAAGATGATGCATGGTGGCGACGGGATTGCTGCCGTGCTTCTGGAGGAAAGCCAGCAGCCTTTGCAGGTCAACGATTCCAGCATCGGCATAATCGCCGGCATGGATGCCGCCGGAGATATAAAGCACGTCGATGCCGAACTGCTCCGCGCCCTTCACATCGGTCAGCATGCCGTCGCCGATGGCGAGTACGCGGCTCTTGTCCACCGCATCTGCGCGCACCTCGCCAGCCGCCGCCAGCGCCGCTTCGTAGATCGGCCGGTGCGGCTTGCCGGCGATGAGCGTGCGGCCGCCCAGTTGCCCGTAATCGCGCGCCAAGGCGCCGGCGCACCAGATCAGGCGGTTGCCACGCTCCACAACGATATCGGGATTTGCGCAGATGAAGGGCAGATCGCGCGAGCGGAAGCGCTCCAGCATGTCGCGGTAATCTTCGGGCGTTTCCGTCTCGTCATCGACGAGGCCGGTGCAACTGACGCCATCGGCCTCGAACTCCTCGACCAGTTCCACATCGAGTCCGTCATAAAGGGTGAAATCCCGGTCGGGCCCCAGATGGAAGAGGCGGCGCGGGCCGTTGGCGATCAGCTCGCGCGTCACGTCGCCCGAGGTGACGATGCGGTCATAGGCATCGTCAGGCACGCCGAGCCGCTGCAACTGCTCGACCACCAGCGGCGCGGGGCGCGGCGCATTGGTGACGAGCACGACCGTCAGCCCCGCCGCGCGCGCCCTTTGCAGCGCCGCGCATGCAGACGCGAAGGCTTCGACGCCATTATGCACGACGCCCCAGACATCGCTGAGCAGGACATCATAGCGGGGCAGCAGTTCATCGAGGCGTTCGATCTTGGGCGGGTTCAGCATGCGTGGTCCTCATTCATCCGGCGCGACCGGATTAGCTCAAGCCGTCCGGCCTGTCATCAGCTTTCGGCTTCGTTCAAATTTTAACTGATCTCGTGACCAAGAATTAGAAGGCCGCCTGCTATAGCCAAGGGGCATTCTTCCATCATCAGAGAACGGAAGAAGGCTGGGGGAGCCAATGAAAGCGGGACGCAAGCAGATCTCATCCATCCTATCGGATTTCCGGCGCGACGAAGGCGGCAATTTCGCGATCATGGGCGCGATCGTCGTGGCGCCGCTCTTGCTCTTCGGCATGGCGGCCATCGACGCCTCCAACCTGATGCGGACACGCACCAATGTGCAAAACGCGCTCGACGCCGCCGCGCTCGCCGTGGGGCGGCAGTTCGGCGGGGGCGCGCCGGAGGGGGTCATGCAGGAATATGGCCAGAAATATTTCTCGGCCAATCTGCGAGCAATCGACCCGGCGAAGGTTGAGTTCAAGATCGTTCCGCCTGGGGAAACGCGCGGGGGACGGCAGCTTTCGGCAACGGCGGATTTCCCCTATGAATCGCTTTTCGGCACGCTTGCCCGCTCGCTCACAGGCGATGACTGGACGTTCCAAAACCACATGGTTTCCGACGTCCGCGTGAGGAACACGGTCGAGGTGGCGCTCGTCCTCGACAATTCCGGATCGATGGACGAGCGGGGAACCGGCTCGAACAAGAAGCGCATGGAGCTTCTGAGAACCGCGGCGACACAGCTGGTCGAGAACATGGCCGGACAGGCCGAGGCGATGGTCCGCGTCGAAAAGGCCGTGCAGTTCTCGGTGGTTCCCTTTGCCGCATCGGTCAATGTCGGGTCGGATTACCGGAACGCGGTCTGGATGGACAGCAAGGGGCTTTCGTCCGTCCATTTCGAAAATTTCGATATCAGCAAGACGATCAGTATCAGGGCGGGCCAGGATCTTGTTCCTCGGAACGGCCAGCTTTTCATGGAGGGAAATGGGTGGCCGGCGGCCAAGCGGAACCAGCCTTTCAGCCGGTTCCATCTGTTTGACCAGGTGGGCGAAGGCTGGCTCGGCTGCGTCGAGGCACGGCCCGGAAGCCTCAACCTCGACGATACGAAACCCGATGTCGCCAATCCCGACACGCTTTTCGTGCCGATGTTCGCGCCCGATGAGTATGACGGAGGAAGGGCGCGCAACAATTGGTGGCCCGACGAACAGGTGAACCGGGGGGAGCGCGATCCCGGGGCCGTCGCCAGACAGCGAAGCCTCAAAAAATATTTCACGGCATCGAGTGTTCGTGGAGAAGGGCCCAACTACAGCTGCACCACCAGCCCCATTACGCCCCTGACGGACGTCTCGACGGACACAGGACTGAGGACCATCAGGAATGCCATCAGTGGCATGGTGCCCAATGGCGCGACGAATGTGCCGGAAGGGATGGCCTGGGGCTGGCGGACGATCTCGCATGGCGAGCCCTTCACCCAAGGACGTCCGGACGACCAGGAAGACAACGACAAAGTGGTCATCGTGCTGACCGATGGCGCCAACACCTATTATACCCGCTCCTATTTCGGCGCCGACGACCAGGCCGGCAGTATCTCCGACTATTCGGCCTTCGGCTATGCGGGGCAAAGGGCCCGCGGCCATGACCGAACCCGCATTTTTGAGAACACCAGCCAGGTCGATACCGGCGTTCATACGCTCGACAATTATACGGCGGCGATGAACGAGCAGTTCGCAAAGCTATGCAACAATGTGAGGAACGCCGACGTCATCGTCATGACGGTGGCGCTCGACCTCGACGCCTCCAAGGGCACCGCCGCCGACAGGCGGAAGGTACAGGCGCAGATCGACGCGCTGACCGCCTGCGCCTCGGAATCGCGCAGCCGCCGCGATCCTAATGACCCCAGCAAGCCGGCAAGGCTTTTCTGGAACACCACCGGCGGAGACCTGGCAGAAACCTTCCGCCAGATCGGCGACGAGCTTTCGAACCTGCGGATCGTGAAGTAGGGGGCTTTACGCGGCGTCCGCAGGCGTCACTTCCGCCGCGATCCGCTCGCCCACTTCGCGCTCGGCGACGGAGAGTTCATACGCCGTCTGCAGGTTGAGCCAGAACTGGGGGCTGTTGCCGAAATATCGCCCCAAGCGCAAAGCCGTATCGGGCGATATGCCGCGCTTTGCGTTGAGGATATCGACAATCCGGCTCGACGGCAGCCGCAACGCGAGCGCCAGCTTGTTGACGGACATGTCCCGCGCTTCGAGCCCCCGCTTTAAAATCCGTCCGGGATGAACTGCGAGCATTGTCATACCACAGCTTCCTTGATCGCTCCGGCTATCCATTCGTTCAGGCTCTTTCCCTCTGCGGCGGCTGCAAGAACGGCCGCCTCATGGTCACGGGGATCCAGCCGGACATTGAATTTTCCGGAAAACTTGCGGCGTGGCTCTATTCCCTTTTCCCGGCACGCCTCAAGGAAGACGCGCAGGGACTTGCGCCCTTCCTCGATCAATTCCGGGATGCTTTCGGCGTAGAAGTCAGCGCCGCCATTCAGGCCGATAAACTCGCCGCGAAGCATCTGAATTTCCGGATCAAAGGCGACCACTGCGTTTTCCCCATCGATTTCGATAACGTTCTTCATGGCCTTACTCCATGTTCATCCAACCATTTGCGAATGCTGGCAACTGCCCCCTTATTGGTGTCCGGCGACGGGTGCGGGCGATGGAAAACGCGCATCTCGCCAAAGAGAAAGACTCACGCGGGAGCCCTCCCGCTCGCTGACCTCAGCGCCTAATGCTATAAACAGGGCTTCGATGTCAGCCCACCGGATCGAGCCACTGACGGGGCGGGAAAAAATTCGTTCCAGCGTGGCTCGGTGGCATTTGTGCATGTCAGGATTGGTACTATATTTTAGTACCGATGTCAATCAAGCCAGGGCTGAGCGCCTTTCGTCAACCCCCCGTTAACGCCATCGCCAAAAACAATTCACGTGATGGTGCCGCCTTCGCCTTGTTTCGCCCCGAAAAGCGTCCATATTGGCCGCTACCTCCGCAGGCGAAAAAGGGCGCCCGGCCTTCAAATTTTCGCTTCGCTCTTCCCTTGACAAGCCGATGCGGGATTTCTATCTCCAAGGCGTTGTTAGCACTCTCGCAAGGAGAGTGCTAACAACGCTCAAAACCACTCATCCATTTTCAACCATCCAAGGGTTCAAACCATGGCCAACACCAAGTTCCGCCCGCTTCACGACCGCGTCGTCGTCCGCCGGGTCGAATCCGAAGAGAAGACCGCTGGCGGCATCATCATTCCCGATACCGCCAAGGAAAAGCCGCAGGAAGGCGAGATCGTCGCGGTGGGCGCCGGCGCTCGTGACGAAACCGGCAAGCTTGTCCCGCTCGACGTCAAGGAAGGCGACCGCGTTCTCTTCGGCAAGTGGTCGGGCACCGAGGTCAAGATCGGCGGCGAAGACCTCTTGATCATGAAGGAATCCGACATTCTCGGCATCATCGGCTGATCGCCGGTTTTTCATTCTTGTAACAAATTCTGGATCAAACCGGGTTTAAATCCCAGGAGAGAACTGAAATGGCTGCTAAAGACGTAAAATTCGGACGCAATGCGCGCGAAAAGATGCTGCGCGGCGTCGACATCCTCGCCGATGCCGTCAAGGTAACGCTCGGCCCCAAGGGCCGCAATGTCGTGATCGACAAGTCCTTCGGCGCTCCGCGCATCACCAAGGACGGCGTGTCGGTCGCCAAGGAAATCGAGCTGGAAGACAAGTTCGAGAACATGGGCGCGCAGATGCTGCGCGAGGTCGCTTCCAAGACCAACGACATTGCCGGTGACGGCACGACGACCGCGACTGTCCTCGGCCAGGCGATCGTGCAGGAAGGCGCCAAGGCGGTTGCCGCCGGCATGAACCCGATGGATCTGAAGCGCGGCATCGACCTCGCCGTCAACGAAGTCGTCGCCGATCTCACCAAGAAGGCCAAGAAGATCAAGACCTCGGAAGAAGTCGCGCAGGTCGGCACGATTTCGGCCAATGGCGATGCTTCGGTCGGCCAGATGATCGCGGAAGCGATGCAGAAGGTCGGCAATGAAGGCGTCATCACCGTCGAGGAAGCCAAGACCGCCGAGACCGAGCTGGAAGTCGTTGAAGGCATGCAGTTCGACCGCGGCTATCTCTCGCCCTACTTCGTCACCAATCCGGAAAAGATGGTGGCCGAGCTCGAGGATCCGTACATCCTCATTCATGAGAAGAAGCTCTCCAACCTCCAGGCCATGCTGCCGGTTCTGGAAGCCGTCGTGCAGAGCTCCAAGCCGCTCCTCATCATCGCTGAAGACGTCGAAGGCGAGGCTCTGGCCACGCTCGTCGTCAACAAGCTGCGTGGCGGCCTGAAGATCGCCGCCGTCAAGGCTCCGGGCTTCGGCGACCGCCGCAAGGCCATGCTTGAGGACATCGCAATTCTCACCGGCGGCCAGGTGATCTCGGAAGATCTCGGCATCAAGCTTGAGAACGTGACGCTCGCCATGCTTGGCCGTGCCAAGAAGGTGTCGATCTCCAAGGAGAACACCACCATCGTTGACGGCGCCGGCTCCAAAGCCGAGATCGACGCCCGCGTCGGCCAGATCAAGCAGCAGATCGAGGAGACCACCTCGGACTACGACCGCGAGAAGCTGCAGGAGCGTCTGGCCAAGCTCGCCGGCGGCGTTGCCGTGATCCGCGTCGGCGGTGCGACGGAAGTCGAAGTGAAGGAAAAGAAAGACCGCGTCGACGACGCCCTCAACGCGACCCGCGCAGCCGTTGAGGAAGGCATCGTCCCGGGCGGCGGCACCGCGCTGCTGCGTTCCTCGAACGCCATCACCGTCAAGGGCGCGAATCCCGACCAGGAAGCCGGCATCAACATCGTCCGCCGCGCTCTGCAGGCTCCGGCCCGCCAGATCGCCACGAACGCTGGTGACGAAGCTTCGATCGTCGTTGGCAAGATCCTGGAAAACAACAACGACAACTACGGCTACAACACCGCGACGAGCGAATATGGCGACCTGATCGCCCAAGGCGTCGTGGACCCCGTCAAGGTTGTCCGCACGGCTCTCCAGAACGCCGCTTCGGTCGCCGGCCTGATGATCACCACCGAGGCGATGATCTCCGAGCTGCCGAAGAAGGACGCAGCCCCGGCAATGCCCGGCGGCGGCATGGGCGGAATGGGCGGCATGGACTTCTAAAAAGTCCGGCTCACGAAACGAAGAAGGCGGGTCGCGAGGCCCGCCTTTTTTGCTGTGGGGATTGGCTGGAATATCCTCAAAGCTGTATTATATTTTGTATTACGCAAGGCTATCTGGAGACGCTGATATGGCACAATTGATGACGCTTAGGGTCGATGAAGAGCTCAAGGAGCAATTCCTTGAGGCCGCGAAGGCCATGAACCAAAGTCAGAGCGATGCCATGCGAGAGGCTTTGGCCCGGTATATCAAGCGTGCCCGCTTCGAGGCCATGCGCGAAGCGGCGAAGAGGATGAGCAGCGATCCCGCGGTTCAGGCCGATGACCAGGACGCCATGAATGAAATGGCTGCCCATTGGGCCTTGAGCGATGATGATTGAACGAGGCGACATTTATGTGATGGCCGCCAAGGGGCCGTACACCGGAAAGCCGCGCCCGGTCATCGTGATGCAGAACAGCAGCATTGCTCTTGATAGCGTCATCGTCGTTCCGATCACGACAACCGATGGACATGGCTTCCCGATCCGGATCGAAATTCCACCGGATGACAAGAACGGCTTGAAATCGATTTCGTTCGCCATGTGCGAAAAGATTAATACGATTCCGAGAACGGCACTCCACATAAGAATTGGAAGACTGCCGATGGACACGCTCTCACAGATACAGAGGGTTATCCTCGATCTGATTGATGAGGGTGAGGACTAAAGCAAGTCACCGGCATTCATTGCCGCGCCACGACGACAACGCCTCAGCGCTTCCCCTTAAAAACAATCTTCCGACATATTGACTTATTGCCTCACCGCCCTACCTCCCCAGCCACTTATCCCTTTGGTAACAAAGCCTTAACCATCCGTCACTAATTGTGCGCTTAACGGTCCGGTTTGTTAGGAAGCGCTGATTGACTGGCTTCAGCAAACATGGTCAACCGCATGGCAAGGCTTGCTAATTCGAGATGGACTTCCAATTGCCCCCGCTTTAGGGAAGTCCTGTCTCGGGCAACAGGAAAGGCGGATCCCCATCCGCCTTTCCACCCCCCTCCCCTTTAGCCTTGGCATCTACTCCGCCGCTTCGCTCATGGCGGCCAGCGGCTCTGCGCCCTGCGCGGCGTCGAAGCGGGCGCGCGCGGCCTGAACGCGGTCGTGATTGGCAACGGCCCAATTGCCCAGTGCGCCGACGGGGACGAGCAGGTCGCGGCCCAGATCGGTCAATTGATATTCCACCCGCGGCGGGATGGTCGGAAACACGGTGCGAGTGACAAAACCGTCCCGCTCCAGCCCGCGCAGCGTTGCCGTCAGCATCTTTTGCGAGATGCCGGAGATGGTGCGCTTCAGCTCGTTGAAGCGCATAGGACCGTTGCCGAGATAGTTCACGACCATCACCGTCCATTTGTCGCCGATGCGCGATAAAAGCTCATGCACCGTCGCGCATTGGGACGTCACCTCGAAGTGATACGGTTTCAAAAAAGTGCCTCCTTGCGCCCTTGGAATCCGGCCCATTATATAGCGCTGGTTTCCTTTTGTTACCACCTCAGTTTTAGCCATCACCTCCTTGTGCTTATGAAGAAAGGCCCAGCAAACATGACGAAACCGAAGATCGCCGTCATCATCGGCTCGACGCGCGGATCGCGCTTCGCTCCCATCCCGGCAAAATGGATTGCCGATGTCGCCTCGGCGCGCGGCGACATGGACGTCGAGGTGGTGGACCTCCTCGATTATCCCATGGCTTTCCTGGGCGAAGAGCAGGCGACGGACGCGCAGAACGAGACGGCCGAGCGCTGGAAGAAGAAAATGCGCGAATTCGACGGCTATATCTTCACCGTTGCCGAATATAACCACGCGCCGACCGCCGTGCTGAAAAACGCCATCGACATGGGCGAATGGATTCAGAAGCCGTTCGGCTTCGTCGGTTATGGCGGTGTGGGCGGTGCGCGCGCGGTGGAGCATCTGCGCCTCATCGCCGTCGAGATGCAGGCCGCGTCGGTGCGCACGGGCGTGCATATTCTTTATCCGGAATATCTGGCCGTGGTGAGGGGCGAAAAGCAGCTTGGCGATTATGCGCATCTCTCCGATGCCGCTACCAGCATGCTGGACCAGCTCGCCTGGTGGGCGAAGGCGCTGAAGACCGCGCGCGAGGCATAAGATACTGAGAATACGAGCCGGGCGCCCTCGCCCGGCTTTGTTCCTTCTCATTCTCGCGCTATGGTTCTGCCGCCCCGAACAGGAGACCTTCATGCGCAGGAAGCTTCCCATTGCAACGGCGCCGGCGAACGGCACCAAAGTCACCGTCATCTGGACCGACGAGGACGGACGCGAGAACGAATCCGTGGCCCGCTATCACACGCTCGAGCAACTCAAAGCCGGCGGCGGCGACTGGGACGAGGCGGATACCGGCTGGTGGACATTCATCGACAGCCGGACGCAGAAGAAGATCGATCCCACGGCTTGGGTGTCCGATAACGCCGCCGACGAGAACGAGGAAGAGTGAGATGACAGGAACACGCACCGAAACCGATACGTTCGGCCCGATCGAGGTCCCTTCGGACCGTTATTGGGGAGCGCAGACGGAGCGCTCGCTCCATAATTTCAAGATCGGCGGCGAGCGGATGCCGAAGCCGCTGATCCATGCGCTGGGGATCGTCAAGCGGGCGGCGGCGGAGACCAATATCGCGCTCGGCAAGCTAGACCCTGTCATCGGGCGCGTCATCACCGTGGCGGCGGCGGAAGTGGCCGAGGGTAAGCTCGACGATCATTTTCCGCTGGTGGTCTGGCAGACCGGCTCCGGCACCCAGTCCAATATGAATGCCAATGAGGTGATCTCCAACCGCGCCATCGAGATGCTGGGCGGCGAGATGGGCTCCAAGAAGCCGGTCCATCCCAATGACCATGTCAATATGAGCCAGTCGTCCAACGACAGCTTCCCCACCGCCATTCACATCGCCACCGCCAGCGAGACGGTGAACCGGCTGTTCCCGGCGCTCGATCATCTCATCGGCGCGCTCCGGCAAAAGGAGGAAGCCTTCGCCGGTATCATCAAGATCGGCCGCACGCATACGCAGGATGCGACGCCGGTGACGCTGGGCCAGGAGTTTTCCGGCTATCGCGCGGCGCTGGAGTATGGCCGCCACCGCATCGAGCAGGCGCTCGGCGATATCTATCTGTTGGCGCAGGGCGGTACTGCTGTCGGTACCGGGCTCAACGCGCCCAAGGACTTCGATACGGGCTTTGCCGATGCCGTATCCGAGATCACCGGCCTGCCCTTCAAGACCGCGCCCAACAAGTTCGAGGCGCTGGCAAGCCATGGCGCGATCGTCAATTTTCACGGCAGCCTCAATGCGCTCGCCGCCGACCTGTTCAAAATCGCCAATGACATTCGTTTCCTCGGCTCCGGCCCGCGCTCCGGCCTCGGCGAACTGAAGCTGCCGGAAAACGAGCCGGGCTCCTCGATCATGCCGGGCAAGGTCAACCCGACACAGGCGGAAGCGCTGACGATGGTGGCGACGCAGGTATTCGGCAACCAGACCACGGTGACGGTGGCGGGTGCCCAAGGTCATTTCGAGCTCAATGTCTTCAAGCCGGTCATCGCCTTCAACGTGCTGCAATCGATCCGGCTGCTGTCGGATGCGATGGTGTCGTTTGCGGATAATTGCGTTGCCGGTATCGAGGCGGACGAGGTGCGGATCAAGGAGTTGCTGGAGCGCTCGCTGATGCTGGTGACAGCGCTTGCCCCCGCCATCGGCTATGACAACGCCGCCAAAATCGCCAAGACCGCGCATAAGAACGGCACGACCTTACGCGAGGAAGCGCTGGCGAGCGGGCTGGTGTCGGCGGAGGATTACGACAAGCTGGTGCGGCCGGAGCGGATGATCGCGCCGGAGTAGGCGAAGCGCCCTCCTTCCCCCTTGCGGGGAAGGTGCCCGCGGAGCGGGCGGATGGGGGTGGTGACGTTTGCGCTTTTGCTGATGAACGTCGCGCAAACGTCGCCACCCCCACCCGACCCTATCGGGCCACCCTCCCCGCAAGGGGGAGGGACGGTGCCAAGCGCACCTCGTCTCCCATCTGTGAACAATCTGTCGTTAACCTTGCAGCTTTCTTTGACAAAGCCATGTGGTTATCTGCCCGAGACATTTAACCTCTGGAGAACCACCCAATGTCAGGCATCGCTTCCAGCAATCCGTACGGCACGCTGATCGGCCGTATTCTTCTTGCGTCGCTGTTCATCCCCGCCGGCTTCAGCAAGCTGACGGCGCTTTCGGGCACGGCGGGCTATTTCGCCAGCAAGGGCCTTCCCGCCCCGATGGTGGTCGCCGTTCTCGTCGGCCTGCTTGAGCTTGTGGGCGGTCTTGCCGTTCTCGTCGGCTTCAAGACCCGCATCGCCGCTATTCTGCTCGGCCTCTTTACGATTGCTGCGGCTTTCGTTGCGCATATGGATTTCGCCGATCAGGGCCAGCTCATCAATTTCCAGAAGAACCTCGCCATCGCCGGCGGCTTTTTCGTGCTGGCAGCGGTTGGCGCTGGTGCGCTGTCGGTGGATGCCAGGAAATAAGGGAATAGGGGAGTAAGGGAATAAGGGAGTATGTTTCTTTACATATTCCTCTACTCCCCTACTCTTTCAAGCTTTCCCTAATTCGCGCCGCGAGTTCCGCGACCCTCGGCGTCCCATGACTGCGCCGCGCTGAAACCAGACAGGCCTGCGAGCGCAGGATCACCCCGTCTTCCAGCACTTTCAGCCGGTTCGCCCTAAGGGTCGAGCCGGTGGAGGTGATATCGACGATGATATCCGCTGACCCGGCGGCTGGGGCGCCTTCGGTGGCGCCCAGGCTTTCCACAATGCGGTAGACCTGGATGCCGTGCTTCTGCGAGAAGAATTGCTGCGTCAGCCGCCAATATTTAGTGGCAATGCGCAGGCGGCGGCCATGGCGCTGGCGGAAATCGGCGGCGACGTCGTCAAGGTCGGCCATGGTCGTGACGTCATGCCAGACCTCCGGCACCGCCACCACCACATCCGCATGGCCGAAGCCGAGCTGCGCCTCGATGGCGATGCGCTCATCCGAGCGGCTCAGCGACTCGCGGATCAGATCTTCACCGGTAACGCCCAGATCGACCCCGCCATAGCCGAGCTCACGGGCGATTTCCGAGGCGGACAGGAACAGGATATCGAGATCGTCCTCGCCCTCGACACGCGCGCGGTAATTACGGTCATCATCGGGCAGGACGACTTTCAGCCCCGCCTCTTTCAGCACGGCGAGCGACTGCTCCTTGAGCCGGCCCTTGGAGGGAAGCGCCAATGTGACGGTCATTCTCCCCTCCCCGCTTTTTTATCCTTACGCGCCTTACCGGCGAGATTTTCGAGCCGGTCGAGCCAGATGGAGAAGCCGACGGCCGGAATCGGGTCTGCCGCGCCCAGCAGCGTCAACAGCCGGTCGAAGCGCCCCCCGCCGACGACCACATTGCCATCGATGGCTGCGCGGATTTCATAGACGAGGCCGGTATAGTAATCGAGCGGACGGCCGAACGCCGCATCATACTGCACCTCAGCAAGCGCGATGCCCGCCTCCTCCATCGCCGCCGCACGGGCGGTGAAGGCTTGCAGCGCCGCGCCGAGGTCGAGCGCGTTCTTCGCGGCGAAATCCTTGAGACGGGCCGAGGCGCGGTCGAGCGGCTCGCGGATGGCGAGGAAGTTTTCCAGCGCGGTAAAGGCTTCCTTCGGCAGCCGAACGGAGGCGAGGTTTTCCTTCTCGATCAGGCGGCGGGCGATTTCGATGGGCGCGCGGCCTGCAGCAGGCGAGATGCCCGCCGCGCGCATGTCCTGTTCCAGAAATGCACTGAGCGCGGCTTCATCGCCCGTAGCAACGAGACTGGCCAAAGGCTCCGGCAGCGCGCCATTCTCACGCGGCTGGACAAGCCCGGCGAGCAGGCTTTTCAGCGCTTCCGGGTTGCCGAAGGTGCGGGCCAGCTTCTTCTGCCAGCCGCGCGGCAGGCCGAGCGCGGCAAGCACCGCCTCGAACATCGCCTGATCGCCCAGCACGATTTCCAGCGTTGCCTCTGACGCGGCGAGGCGCACGCAGGCCAGCGCATCGGCAAGCGAGCGGGCATCGGCCCTGGCTTCATCCGCCTCGCCCAGATCCTCTATGCCCGCCTGATAAAACTCGGTCCCGCCCTCGCGGCGCTGGCGGAAGACTTCGCCCAGATAGGCATAGCGCTTCGGCGTCGCGGCGTTTCGCGCGATGTGATTGCGGCAGACGGGGATGGTGAATTCCGGGCGGAGGCACAGGCTGTCGCCGTTCTCGTTCTCGGTGAGGAAAATCCGGCGGCGCAAATCCTCGCCCGCCATGTCGAGGAACGGATCGGCGGGCTGGATGACGGGGATGTCGGTCAGTTCCGCACCGCGCGCGGCAAGCAACGCGGCAAGGTCCTTGGCAAAGGCGGGGGGGCGGGAGGGGGTCATGCGGAAACAACCCGGTTAGCGGGAATTGGTGCGATTGCCGTCTCACCCCCCTCTGCCCTGCCGGGCATCTCCCCCTCAAGGGGGGAGATTACGCCTTCATCGACGCTCGGCACCAACCGCTTACGTTGCAGGATGAGGGCGGAGCGTCTTGTCAGCTGATCTCCCCCCTTGAGGGGGAGATGCCCGGCAGGGCAGAGGGGGGTGAGCGGCAGCGAAGCAAGCATAAGCTTTACGCTCCCCGCTCTCTATCCTGCTTCTGCTGCTCAAGCATCCGCTTCACCGTCGCGACCAGATCGGCTTCCTTCACCGTCACCTGCGCGGGGCGGGTGGCGCGCCATTCCTCGTTGCTCTCGATTTCCTCCGACAAGCGCTTGCCTTCGATCAAATCCTTGATCTGCACCTCGCCATTCGCCCGCTCATCCGCACCCTGGATGATGGCGAGCGGGGAACCGCGGCGGTCGGCATATTTCAGCTGGTTGCCGAATTTCTTCCAATTGCCCTGATACATTTCGGCGCGGATACCGGCGGCGCGGAGCTTCTGGGTGAAATCCTGATATTTCCCCATCGCCTCCATGTCGCCATCCATGACGGTGACGAGCACGGGCGCGAGCGCATCGCCCTCCCCCAGCTTGCCGAGGTTTTTCAATGCCGTCATAAGGCGCGAGACGCCAATAGAGAAGCCCGTCGCCGGGACCGGCTGGCCACGGAAGCGCGAGACCAGCCCATCATAACGCCCGCCGCCACCGACCGAGCCGAAGCGCACGATCTCGCCCTTTTCATTGGGGATCTCGGCAGTGAGTTCGACTTCGAAGACGGGGCCGGTGTAGTATTCGAGGCCGCGGATGACTGACGGGTCGATCTTGATGCGATCTTCTTCATAACCGGCTGCGATGCAAAGCGCTTTGATGTCGGCAAGCTCGTCGACGCCCTTATTGGCTTCGATTGTGCCTGTCTCGATATAGGCGAGCACTTTGCCGATGGATGCATCATCCAGCCCCGCACCCTTGGTGAAATCGCCGCTTTCGTCCTTGCGGCCCGCACCGAGTAGCAGTTTGACCCCTTCCGTGCCGAACTTGTCGAGCTTGTCGATGGCGCGCAGGATCGTCAGCTTCTGCCCCTCATCGGTCACGCCGATGGCTTCCATCAAGCCGTCCAGCACCTTGCGGTTATTGACACGCACGATGTAATCGCCGCGCTTGATGCCCAGCGCCTCCATCACATCGGCCATCATCATGCACATCTCGGCATCCGCCGCGACTGACGGTGCGCCGACCGTATCGGCGTCGAACTGCATGAACTGGCGGAAGCGGCCGGGGCCGGGCTTCTCGTTGCGGAAGACGTAACCCGCGCGATAGGTGCGGTAGGGAAGCTGAATCTCGTTGAAATTTTCCGCGACATGGCGGGCGAGCGGCGCGGTCAGATCATAGCGCAGCGACAGCCATTGCTCGTCATCGTCCTGCAGCGAGAACACGCCCTCATTGGGGCGGTCCTGATCGGGCAGGAACTTGCCGAGCGCATCGGTATATTCCAGCATCGGCGTCTCGATGGGATCGAAGCCGTAGCGCTCATAAACCTCACGGATCGCCGCCAGCATCTTGTCGGTGGCGCGGATATCGGACGCATGGCGGTCGACAAGTCCGCGCGGAAGCCGTGCCTTCAACTTGTCAGCCTTGTTCGCCATGATGTTCGTCCATGCTTTGGATGTTAGCCCACAATCAATTTAAATGTGATAATAAGCATTTAAATTGATGCCGCTTCCTATCCCAGCGATGAGCATATGCCAAGAGCGCTTTATTTCGGCCTTTTCAGATTTCGCCGTAGCTCCTCCACCGCTCCCCGGCAGCAGCAGCCCTCAATGTGATCGTTGACCATCCCCATGGCCTGCATGAAGGCGTAAACCGTTGTAGGACCGACAAAAGTCCAGCCGCGCTTTTTCAAATCCTTCGAGAGCCGGATCGAGGTGGGGCTGGTTGGATTGGCCCGCAGCGTCTCATAATCCATGGTGGCCGGCCGCTCGCCCTCCCCCGGCTCGAAGGACCAGAAATAGGCTGCCAGCGAGCCTTTTTCCGAGGCCAGTTCGATGGCACGTTTCGCATTATTAATGGTGGAGGCGATCTTGCCGCGGTGGCGGATGATGCCGGGATTGGCGAGCAACCGCTCGATATCGCTATCGCCGAAGCGGGCGACGCGCTCGAAATCGAAGCCCTCGAAAGCCTCGCGGAAATTCTCGCGCTTGCGCAGGATCGTCAGCCAGGAAAGGCCGGACTGGAAGCCTTCGAGGCAGATCTTCTCGAAGAGCCTTATGTCGTTGGTGACAGGCCTGCCCCATTCATGGTCGTGATAATGAAGATAATCCGGCAGATTGCCGTGCCAGAAGCAGCGCATCTTGCCATCCGGCCCTTCGACGAGGCCGGTCTTGACGGGGGTCATTTCGGTCATTGGCATCCTCTTCGCCGCCATTGAGGCCGCATTAACCATCACGCGAAACCGGGCGCTAACCACAAATGGAGTTGCCGCGAAGAATCGCCTTTTTATTGAATTCGATTCACTTTTTCTATTCCGCGCCCGGCCACAATCCCCCTCACGGACAGCGCAGTACCCTCTGCTGACAGCATGCTGTCAGGAGCCGGGCTTGCAAAAGGGCAATGGGCAGCAGAATCATGAAACCGCGCCATCTTCTCCTCATCACCGCCGTGACGGCGATCACCATTTCCGCCATTTCCGCAAGCGGGGCCTGGGCCAATGACCGCTATGCGCCGCGCGCGCCGGTGGAGCTATCCCCCGACCTCACTGCGCCGTGGGTGACACAGCTGCAGGCGCCGCCGCGCTATTATGAGGAGCGCCGGGTGCGCTATTATTATGCCGGGCCGGACTATGCCCCGCGCCGCGTCTATGTCGCTCCCCGAAAGGGCCAGCGCCGGGTCTATGCCGCGCCGGCGCAAGGGCAGCGCCGCGTGGTGCGCTATGCGCCGCTGACGGCGGAGCAGCCGCCGCGCTACGAACAGGCGAACTTTCGCCGTCCTGCCCAGCGCGCGGCGCCGCGCCCCGAACGCCAGGCACAGCGCGGGCTGAACCCGATCTATCTGCCGCAGGAGGTGGATTACAAGGGACCGCACAAGCCGGGCACCATTGTGGTCGATACCACGAAGAAATTCCTTTACCTCATCGAGCCCGGCGGCAAGGCGCGTCGCTACGGCGTCGGCGTCGGCAAGGAGGGCTTCGAGTGGAAGGGCACCAACCGGATTTCGCGCAAGGCGGAGTGGCCGGACTGGCGCCCGCCCGCGGAAATGATCCAGCGCGAGGCTGAGAAAGGCCGCATCCTGCCGGTGCATATGGAAGGCGGCCCGGCCAATCCGCTCGGCGCGCGGGCGCTTTACCTTGGCTCCACGCTCTACCGCATCCACGGCACCAACGCGCCTTGGACCATCGGCACCGCCGTTTCCTCCGGCTGCATCCGCATGCGCAACGAGGACGTCACCGACCTCTATGAACGGGTGAATGTCGGCACCAAGGTCGTAGTGATGTAGGCAAAAGCATCCACTGAATATCATGACAAGGCAGCGGCAAACGGTCCGCTGCCTTTTTCTTTGCGCCGGACTCTTGTCCCGCGCCGTCTTTTCCTATGATATTCCGAGAAGCAAGAATAAGAAGGAGAGGACCATCATGACGGTACCCAGCATAAAGCTCAATGACGGCATCCAGATTCCGCAGCTCGGCTTCGGCGTCTGGCAGGTCGGCAATGACGAGGCGGCCGAGGTCGTCGGAAAGGCGCTGGAGACGGGTTACCGCCACATCGACACCGCGGCGATCTACGGCAATGAGGAAGGCGTCGGAAAGGCGCTGAAGAATTCCGGCCTGCCGCGCGGCGACATCTATCTGACGACCAAGCTGTGGAACACCGACCAGGGCTATGATTCCGCGCTGAAGGCGCTGGAGGCGAGCCTCAAGCGGCTGCAGACGGATTATGTCGATCTTTATCTCATCCACTGGCCGGTGCCGGCGCAGGACCGCTTTCTCGATAGCTGGCGCGCGCTGATCAAGCTCCGGGAACAAGGGCTGGTGAAGTCCATCGGCGTTTCGAACTTCCGCATCGCCGACCTCGAGCGCGTCATCAAGGAAACGGGCGTGACGCCGGTGCTGAACCAGATCGAACTGCATCCGCAGTTCCAGCAGAACGAGCTGCGTGTCTTCCACGAAAAGAAGGACATCGTCACCGAGGCATGGAGCCCGCTCGGCCAGGGGAAGATCCTCGAAAACCCGGTTTTGAAATCCATCGCCGCCAAGCACGGCAAGACCGTGGCGCAGATCATCCTGCGCTGGCATCTCGATATCGGCAACATCGTGATCCCGAAATCCTCGACGCCGGCGCGCATAAAGGAAAATTTCGACGTGTTCGGCTTCCAGCTCACGTCAGGCGAGCATGACGCGATATCGGAACTGAACAGCCCGGATGGGCGGATCGGACCGCATCCGGACAGCATGTGAGATTGAAGCGATGGGCCGGGAAACCGGCCCATTTCTTGTGAGGGAAGCGGGGGCGCACTCATGACAGACCACGACAATGAACCGGTGAGATTATCGGATGCGGTGAAGGAGAAGATCAAGCTGCGGGCGACGTTTGTTAAGGGGTTGGCTATCGGCTTCCTTTTGATTGGTGTTTTTACCCCAATAACTCGCGCTGCATACGATCCAACAATTTATGCTGTCGCCTTTGTTTCCATGGCTCTAACGATAATCATTTGCTTCGGACTTGGAATAGCCCTACATTATTACGCATTGAGATATCTGAGCAGACTGGACCAATGACGATTTACTACTACCTCACACTGGCCCTTCCGGTTGTTCTTGTTCTCGGGGTTATGGTCGCTCTTCATTTTATCCCTTTGGATAACCCCAAGCGCCCTGGCCGCCGATGACATTAGACCGGGCATGACCAATGAGCAGCTGCAACTTCTTAGCATTGGTCATTCCGCTCGTCGGAATCGTCGTTGGTGTAGCCGTCCTCCATTATATTGACCCGCAGGGCCCCGCCCAAACGCCTTTTTCTATCCAACCAGCTCCATCGCCTCCGGATTCGGCCCGCCATAAGCCCAATCCAGCAATTCCACCGTATGCACGATCGGCAATTTCGAGCCTGACGCGATCTGGGTGATGCAGCCGATATTGCCTGTCGCGATGAGGTCCGCTTTCGTCGCCTCGATGTTCTTCACCTTGCGGTCGCGCAGGCGGCGGGAGATGTCGGGCTGCATGATGTTGTAGGTGCCGGCGGAGCCGCAGCAGAGGTGGCCTTCCGCCGGCTCTTTGACCGTGAAGCCAGCCCGCGCCAAGAGCGCCTTCGGCTGGCTGGTGATCTTCTGGCCGTGCTGCATCGAGCAGGCGGAGTGATAGGCGACGGTCAGGCCAACGGGGTTTTCCGGCGCAGGGAGATCGAGGGTGGCGAGATATTCGGTGATGTCCTTCGCAAGCCCTGAGACCCTCGCCGCCTTGTCCTTATAGGCGGGGTCCAGGCGCAGCATGTGGCCGTAATCCTTGATCGTCGTGCCGCAGCCCGAAGCAGTGACGATGATCGCGTCGAGGCCGCCATTTTCGATCTCGCGGGTCCAGACATCGACATTGCGGCGCGCTTCCACCAGCGCTTGCTCTTCGCGGCCCATGTGATGCACCAGCGCGCCGCAGCATCCCTCCCCTTTCGGCACGACCACTTCAATGCCGAAGCGGGTGAGAAGCCGGATCGTTGCTTCGTTGATGCCGGGCCTCAGCACCGGCTGGGCGCAGCCGGTCAATAGGGCGACGCGGCCGCGCGGTGCGGTAGCGGGCTTGTGCGTGCCGGGGCCGGCGAAGGCGGAGCGGGCGGGCAGCATGCGGGGAGCCAGGTCCAGCATCGCGGCGAATGGCTTCAGTGCGGGCACGGTTTTGAACAGTTTTGCGAAGGGATGCGCCAGTTTTGCCACCGAAATTGCGGCGCGGAAGCGTTTTGAATGAGGCAAAACAGCGGCGAGCAACGCCCGCGTCAGCCGGTTTGCCAGCGGGCGTTTGTAGGTTTTTTCGATATGGATACGGGCGTGATCGACCAGATGCATGTAATCGACACCCGATGGACAGGTGGTCACGCAGGCGAGACAGGATAAGCAGCGGTCGATATGCTTGACGATCTCGGCATCCGCGGGCCTGCCGTTTTCCAGCATGTCCTTGATCAGATAAATTCGCCCGCGCGGGCTGTCGAGCTCGTTGCCCAGCGTCACATAGGTCGGACAGGTCGCCGTGCAGAAGCCGCAATGGACGCATTTGCGCAGGATCTTTTCAGACTCCGCTATTGCCGGATCGCGCAATTGGGCAGGCGTGAAGTTGGTTTGCATCTCAGAATTCCTGCTATCCGCCGCATAACCTTATCCAAAAAGTCTGCAACTTTTTTGAGGTTATGCGAGCATACGCCCCCGATTGAGTATCCCCTTCGGGTCGAACTGCTGCTTCAGGCGCTGCGACAGCGCCGCCAAGCTAGGGGGCTGCGGCTCGAAAACATCCACCGTACCGCGCGTTACGGCTGGGGCACGCACCAGCGTGGCGTGGCCGCCGCCGAAATGGGCGATGAGACGGCGCAGCGCCTGGGGCTCCGGATCGGCCTCCATGCGCAGCCAGACAAGCCCGCCCTGCCAGTCGTAAAAGGCATCGACACCAGCGCCAAGGCGCAAGGCATATACCATCTTGTGCGCCTCCATCGGCGCCATCGAGACGCGCCAGATGCAGCGTTGGGTGTTATCAGCAAAGGGCAGGCAGTCGCGAATTTCCTGCCAGAGGCGGCGCGATTGATCCTCGGCGATTTCGTCAAGCTCGCCGGCCGGTTTCAGCAATGCCTTCAGCCTCTCCGCGCGGGCCTCGACCGATGGAGCGAAGCCTTCCAGCCGCAGCAGCGTCGAGGCCTTGCCCGAGAGAGCGCCGCCGACCACCTTGCCCGTGACAGTGACGGGCAGATGGGCGGCGGACGAAACTTCCGCGCTGGAGCCCATGGCGATGGCCATGGCGCGTGCGGCTTCCTCATCTTCGAGGCCGCGAAGGGCGAGCGTCGTCTCCGTCTCCGGCGCGGGAAGCACCTTGAAGGTGACTTCGGCAAAGACCCCCAGCGTGCCCCACGACCCGGCCATGCCCTTGGAAAGGTCGTAGCCGGTGACGTTCTTCACAACGCGCCCCCCGGATTTGAAGAGTTCGCCCCGGCCCGAGACGGCGCGCACGCCGAGAATATGATCCCGCGCCGCCCCTGCCTTCAGCCGCCTCGGGCCGCTCAGATTCGCCGCGAGGACGCCGCCGATGGTGCCCCTGCCCGGTTCGCTGCCTTCACACTTCTCCTGAACTTGCTTGAGAAGCGGACCGTAATCCATAGGCTCGAACTGCAGGCATTGGCCGTGCTTGCCCAGCAGCGCCTCGATTTCGGCAAGCGGGGTTCCAGCCTTTGCCGAAAGCACCAGTTCCTCCGGCTCGTAGAGCGTGACGCCGGAAAGGCCGGAAAGATCGATTGTATGCTCCACCTGCATCGGCCTGCCGATGGCGCGCTTGGTGCCATGGCCGATGATTTCCATCGGCACTTCCCTGGACAGCGCCCATTGCACGGTTTCGAGAACATCTTCCTCGGTTTTGGGGGTGAAAATGGTCATCAAAACCTCGGAATGTCCGGAAACGCCAGTTGCCCGCGGTGGATGTGCATGCGGCCGAGTTCGGCGCAGCGGTGGAGTTGCGGGAAGACCTTGCCCGGATTGAGAAGGTGCTTCTCATCGAAGGCGCATTTGACGCGGATTTGCTGGTTGAGGTCGATCTCGTTGAACATTTCCGGCATCAGGTCGCGTTTTTCAACGCCGACGCCATGCTCGCCGGTGAGGACGCCGCCGACGGCCACGCAAAGGCGCAAAATATCAGCACCGAAGGCTTCGGCTTTTTCCAGTTCGCCGGGGACGTTGGCGTCATAGAGGATGAGCGGGTGGAGATTGCCGTCGCCCGCGTGGAAGACATTGGCGACGCGCAGGGCGTATTTTTCGGATAGCGCCCGCATGCCGGCCAGCACTTTGGGCAGTTCCTTGCGGGGGATGGTGCCGTCCATGCAGTAATAATCGGGCGAGATGCGCCCAACCGCTGGAAACGCCGCCTTGCGCCCCGCCCAGAAAGTGAGCCGTTCCTCTTCCGATTGGGAGACGATGCAGGTGGTCGCGCCGTTCGTCCGTGCGATTTGCTCCACCCGCGCGATCAGATAATCGACCTCTACCTCCGGGCCATCCAGTTCGACGATCAGCAGCGCCTCGACATCGAGCGGATAGCCGGCATGGACGAAATCCTCCGCCGCGTGAATAGCGGGGCGGTCCATCATCTCCATGCCGCCGGGGATGATGCCCGCGCCGATGATGTCGGCAACGCATTGCCCTGCCGCCTCGCTGGAAGGGAAGCCGACCAGCACGGCGCGCGCCGTCTCGGGCTTCTGGAGGATGCGGACGGTGACTTCCGTGACCACGCCCAGCAGCCCCTCCGACCCGGTCATCAGGCCGAGCAGATCATAGCCTTCGCTGTCGAGATGCTTGCCGCCCAGCCGGACCACCTCGCCATTCATCAGCACCATTTCGATGCCAAGGACATTGTTGGCCGTCAGCCCGTATTTCAGGCAATGCACGCCGCCGGAATTTTCCGCCACATTGCCGCCGATGGAGCAGGCGATCTGCGAGGACGGGTCCGGGGCATAATAAAAGCCCTCATGCTCGACCGCGCGGGTGATGCCGAGATTGGTCACGCCCGGCTGCACCCTTGCGACGCGGTTGGCGTAATCCACTTCCAGAATGCGGTTGAAGCGCGACATGACGAGCAGCACGGCATCCTCCAGCGGCAGCGCGCCGCCCGACAGCGAGGTGCCGGAGCCGCGCGGCACGACGCGGATATTGCGCTCGTGGCAATATTTGAGGATGCGCGAAACCTGCTTCACGGTTTCAGGCAAGACGACCACAAGCGGCAATTGCCGGTAGGCGGTGAGCCCGTCGCTTTCGAAGGCGCGCATCCCGTTGATGGCGTCGACCACGCCCTCGCCGGGCACGATCTCGCGCAATTGCGCGACGATTTCAGCGCGCCGCGCCAGCGTGGCGGCGTCCGCCTTCGGCATCGTCAACCCGGACATGACAGTTCCTCCAACATTAAAACCGGTTTACCCCCCGCCGAATAAGCTTGTAAATGTTCCATCTTGTCCCGCCGGTTGAAGGCGTTTTGCTATCCTGGAACGAATATAAGCCCATGCTGAGCAATCTGGCAGATATGGAAATCTTCGCGCTGACAGTGTCGAGCGGCAGCATGTCGGCGGCGGGGCGCGAGCTGGGCCTATCTCCCGCCGTCGTCTCGAAGCGGTTGCGGCGGCTGGAGGACCGGCTCGGCACGCGCCTGCTCCAGCGCACGACGCGGCAGATCGCGCTGACCGAGGCGGGACAAGGCTATTACGAGCGGGTGCTCGCCATTCTCTCAGGCGTCGAGGAGGCGGAGAGCTTCGTCTCGCGCCGCTCCGCCGATGCGCGCGGGACGCTGAAAATCTCCGCGCCGACCACCTTCGGGCGGATGCATATCGCGCCGCATCTGGAGCCTTTCATGCGGGTGAATAGCGATCTTGCCATCAATATGATGCTGACGGATGAAATCGTCGATATCGTCGGCGAAGGCTATGATCTGGCGATCCGCATCGCCGAGCTATCCGATTCGAGCCTCGTCGCCAGACGGCTCGCGCCGGTGCGGCGCATCCTGGTGGCTTCGCCGCGCTATATCGCGGAACATGGGATGCCAAAGGACTTCGCCGATCTCGAGAACCACATCTGCCTTGCCCCGCACAATAACGACCCCTGGCGGCTGGAAGGGCCGGATGGGCCGGTATCCTTGCGCCCCGCTGGGCCGCTCCAGACCAATTCCAGCGAAGTGGTGCGGGAGGCGGTGCTGGCCGGGCTCGGCATCGCGCAGCGCTCGACATGGGATATCGGGCCGGAGCTCGCGGCAGGCCGGCTCGTGCAGGTGCTGCCCGACTATACGGCGACGCGCAAGGTGGCGATATATGCCGTCTACCCCTCGCGGCAGTTCCTGCCGGCGAAGGTGCGGCTTTTTATCGATTATCTGGCCGATCTATACGGACCCACGCCCTATTGGGAGGAAGGGGCGTAAGATTCGAACCTGGACCAAATTGTTTTTGGACGGAAGCAATAAAGCTCCATCTTCATGGGTAGTGGTAATTTCACCGTAGAGGAATGGATCCCAGTGACAAGCACTGGGATGACGGGGTGGAATATGCTTTCGCCCAACTGGACAACCGTTGTGGCAAGCGGAGGTTGGTGATTAGTGGGAACAGCTAATCCCATCCGTCATCCCAGTGCTTGTCACTGGGATCCATTCCTCTCCCTATCCACCACGGGAACGGTCAATAGGATGCAGTCGATGATTCCATCAAAACACACTTCGTTCTGATTCGGGAAAATCAGCGATAGCTGGAGGAGACGCCGTATCCGTCGCTGGAGACCTGATGCCCGCCGGCATCGACCGAGAAAATGCCGGTCGCCATGAACAGGATCGCGGAGATCATGAGAATGGTAAGGAGCGTGGCGCCCTTGGCGGTCATGTTGGATCGTCTCCACGATGGTTAAGGTGATTTGCGCCGGAACCGAAACGCAGCGCGTCAGGTGAGTACACACCCAACTCCTTTCAAACAACTAAACCCCCTGGTTTGGTTTTTAGATTTCCGTGACTTAGAGCGAATTGTCCGCCCCCTGTGGCAACGAAGCAACGCTTGACCCGAAGCCCCCTCTCCTGCCATCGATTGGTCCATGCGCGCGAATTACAGACTGCAGAGATTGTTCATCGACATGCCGCTTGCGGCGGGTGCTCATATCGAGCCTCCGGCAGAAGCGGCGCATTATCTCGCCCATGTCCTGAGGATGAAGGATGGCGATCCGGTCCTGATCTTCAACGGGCGAGATGGGGAATGGAAAGCCGCCGTCCGCCCGGAAGGCAAGAAACGAGTCGGCCTCGACGTACAGGAACAGACGCGTGCGCAGACGCCGCAGCCTGATCTCATCTACTGCTTCGCGCCGTTGAAACAGGGACGGCTCGATTATCTGGTGCAGAAGGCGGTGGAGATGGGCGCGGGTGTCTTACAGCCCGTCATCACCCAGCACACGCAAGTGCCGAAAATCGGCACCGAGCGCGTCCGCGCCAATGCGATCGAGGCGGCGGAGCAATGCGGCATATTGAGCCTGCCCGAGACGCGCGAGGCGGTGAAGCTCGACCGGCTGCTCGACCAGTGGGAGCCCTCCCGCCGGTTGATCTTCTGCGACGAGGGGCACGAGACGGACAATCCCTTGCCCCTCCTCCAGTCGCTGCAACCCGGCCCGCTCGGCCTCCTTGTCGGCCCGGAAGGCGGTTTTTCGGAGGAGGAGCGCACCCTGCTGCGGCGCCTGCCTTTCGTCACCACCATCCCCCTCGGACCACGGATTCTGCGTGCCGACACGGCGGCGGTGGCGGCGCTGGCGCTGATCCAGGCGACGGTGGGGGATTGGGGAGTAAGGGAGTAAGGGAGTAAGGGAGTAAGGGAGTAAGGAGTAAGGAGTAAGGAGTAAGGAGTAAGGAGTAAGGAGTAAGGAGTAAGGGAGTTGGGTATTGATTCCTTGGAGTAAGTCCATCCCTATTCCCCTATTCCCCTATTCCCTTACTCCCTTGATCAATTTCCATTGATGTCCGCATAAATGAAATTCACTTGCGCGATTTGACAAAACCGTCCAATCACGAACCAAAACAGGCAGGGCTCAGGGTATAAAATGGCTCGTGATACGACGGATGAAACGCCGATTTCCTCAGTGGACGAACTGGTGGCCTATCTGGCCGAAGGCAACAAGCCGGCGGACAAGTGGCGAATCGGCACCGAGCACGAGAAATTTCCCTTCTATACCGAAGACAACAGCCCAGTCCCTTACGAGGGGCCGCACGGCATTCGGGCCATCCTGGAGGGCATGCAGGCCAATCTCGGCTGGGACCCGATCATCGACGAGGGCAATATCATCGGCCTCGTCGAGCCGACCGGCAAGGGCGCGATTTCGCTGGAGCCGGGCGGGCAGTTCGAACTCTCGGGCGCGCCGCTTCAGACCATCCACCAGACCTGCCGCGAGATGAACGCGCATCTTGCCCAGGTGCGCGAGATTGCCGACCCGCTCGGCATCCGCTTCCTCGGCGTCGGCGGCAGCCCGAAATGGACACTGGCCGAGACGCCGCGCATGCCCAAATCGCGCTATGCGATCATGACGAACTACATGCCCAAGGTCGGGCATGAAGGGCTCGACATGATGTACCGCACCTGCACCATTCAGGTTAATCTCGATTTTGCATCGGAGGCGGATATGCGCCGCAAGATGCAGGTGTCGATGAAGCTGCAATCGGTCGCGACGGCGCTTTTCGCCAGCTCTCCCTTTACCGACGGCAAGCCGAACGGCCTTCTTTCCTGGCGCGCCAATATCTGGCGCGACACGGACAACCAGCGCTCCGGCCTCCTGCCCTTCGTCTGGTCGCAGGATTATGGTTTCATCGATTATGTCGAATGGGCGCTCGACGTGCCAATGTATTTCGTCATCCGCGGCGGGCGCTATTACGACGCGACGCATGTCACCTTCCGCCAGTTCATGAATGGCGCGTTGCGGAACGATGTTCCGGATGGCGTGCCAAATATGGGCGACTGGGCCAACCATCTATCGACCCTCTTCCCCGATGTGCGGCTGAAGCGCTTCCTCGAAATGCGCGGCGCCGATGGCGGGCCGTGGCGTCGTGTCTGCGCGCTACCCGCCTATTGGGTGGGGCTGCTCTATGATGACGAGGCGCTCGACGCCGCCGAGCAGCTCACGCGCGACTGGCAATTCGCCGAAGTGCAGGCCCTGCGCGACGCCGTGCCAGCCTATGCGCTCCACGCGCCTTTCCGTGACCGCACCGTGCGCGAGATCGCCCGCGAGACGCTGGAAATTTCCCGCCTCGGCCTCAAGAACCGCAAGCGCCTCAACCGCGAAGGCTTTGACGAGACGCATTACCTCGCCCCGCTCGAGGAAATCGTCGCCCGCGGCACCACCGACGCGGAGAAGATGCTGAGCCAATATTGCAGCGTCTGGGGATGTTCGGTGGAGCCGGTGTTTTTGGAATATGCTTATTAGTAGATAGTTAGATAGTGCAAGTGGATTGATGTATTGTCTATCTCACTACTCACTATTCCCCTATTCCCCTAAAAAAAGCCCGGCCATGTTTCCACGGCCGGGCAGGTGGCAGGCGAAAGCCGGGAGGGGATTTCCGGCTTATGAATGGGTGGCGCCTGCTTTGGGACTGTGAAACCTCTCAATAACGGCAGCGGGCAGCCTCATGCAGGGCGCGCGCATCGTTGAGCGCCGTGCTCGGATCCCGCAAAAGGGAACGCCGCGCCATGCGCAAATCGGAACGGTTGAGGCCGATATCCCGCAATAGATGATCGTCGAGGTCGTTGAGGTGGAGGACCGCCGCGCGGTTTCGGTACGCGGCGAAAAACCTGACCACCCAATAATAGGAACGCGCAGCCGTCTGCGTCATCGCAGCAGAGCCGGTTGCAGCGGTCATGGTCATCGTCTTCGCCGTCGTCATCGCCATTCTCTCTCTTTCTGGTCGCAAGCCCGGACGGAAAACCGCTTCGCACTTTTCCTGGACTTGCTCTTGAGGCGTATGGACAAAAATATCCCGTCCGCGCCGGAACCATTCCGCTGCGCAGACCGTCCGTCCCGCGCCATTGCGGGCCAGCACAAGTTTTCGTGAGCATCGTCCTTATGAAGCACGTATATTGATTATTCAAACGAATGTTTCTAATGCTATCGTTCAAGAATTATGATGGATGGGGATGCCGATGACCGCGCCGCTCGATCTCGACCAGTTGCAGACCTTCATCGCCATCGCCGATACGGGCAGCTTCACCAAGGCGGCGGATGCCGTGTTCAAGACGCAATCGGCGGTTTCCATGCAGATGCGGCGGCTGGAAGAGCGGATCGGCAAGCCCCTGTTCGAGCGCGACGGGCGCAGCAACCGGCTGACGGAGGATGGCGAGCGGCTGCTGATCTATGCGCGGCGGATGATCCAGCTCAACAGCGAGACCATCGCCGCCTTCGACGACACGCAGCTCGAAGGCCATGTGCGCATCGGCACGCCTGATGATTATGCCGACCGATTCCTGCCGGAGATCATGGCGCGCTTCGCCCGGTCTAACCCGCGCGTCGAACTGTCAGTCGTCTGCGAGCCGACCGTCAATCTGCACGAGATGATCCGGCGCGGCACGCTGGATATCGCGCTCGTCACGCAGGTGGATGAGAAAAGCCGCTCGGAAGTGGTGCGCAGCGAGCCCCTGCTCTGGGTGACGTCAGCCAACCATGCCGTGCATGAGGAGGCGGTGCTGCCGCTCGCCGTGGGGCGGCCCACCTGCATCTGGCGGCGGGCGGCGATCGACGTGCTGAATGAGATGGAGCGCGACTACCGCATCCTCTTCACCAGCTGGTCGGCGACCGTGCTGGCGGCGGCGGTGCTGGCGGGGCTCGCGGTCTCGGTGCTGCCGGAATGCGCGCTGCGGCCGGGCATGCGCGTTCTTGGCGAGGCGGACGGTTTCGGTGCACTGCCGGAATTCGGCATCGGCATCCTGCGCGGCCACTCGAAGCAGACCGCCATCATCGACGCGCTGGCACAGCATATTGTGGAGAGCCTCGACAATATCTCCTCCCCCGCGCCGACCACGCTCAACACCGCCGACATCACCCAGCTCGCCCATGTGCGAACCCGGCGCGTGCGGTCGAGCGAGCTGGTGCCGGGGTGGTAGCGGTTATTTCTTCCCGCGAATGACGAACAAATTTCCCGCCAAAACCAGCGCCAGCCCCGCCACGGCCAGCACCGTCCATTGATAGCCTTCGAGGACGGTCGAGACGACCAGCGCGAAGACGGGGAACATCACGGTCGCGTAGCCGGCGCGGGCGGAGCCGATACGGCCCAGGAGCGTCAGATAGGCGAAGAAGGCGAGCACCGTCGCGACGACCGAGAGGAAGACGAGCGAGGTCAGATATTCCGCCGTCCAGGCGATGGTGAAATGCCTGCCGAACAGGAAGGCAAGGAAGGCGCACCAGAGCGTGCCATAGACCATGCCCCAGGCATTCATCGAGACGAGCGGCAAGCCGCGCTTCTGCAGGCGGGCGGAGATGAGGTTTCCTGTGCAGAAGCATAGGGTGCCGGCGACGCAGAGGCCGAGACCGATGAGCGTCTTGCCGGTAAAGCCATGGGCCTGCATTTCCGGCAGGAACATGAGCGCAATGCCGCCGAAGCCCATCAGACCGCCGATCAGCGTCCTGCCCGAAGGCGGCTCGCGCATGATAACCGTCGAGAGCACGAGATTGATGATGGAGGCGAGCGAGAAGACGACCGAGAGGAGTCCGCTTACCAGATATTGCGCGCCATAATAAAAGAGCAAAAAGTTCGAGGAGAACAGCAGAAGCCCCAGCCCCGCGAAGCCGAGATGGTCGCTGAGGGCAAACTTCAGGCGCTGCTTCGAGGCAAGCGCCCAGACGAACATGATGACCGCCGCGATGAGGAAGCGCCAGACGATGTTGACCTCGTTGGCGACGCCGCTTCCGGCCTGCACGGCGAGCGCGTACCAGGATAGGCTCCAGGCGAAGACGGTCATCGCATAAAGGCCGTAGTCGAACGGCTCGAAGGCGCGGTCCTGGGGGCGGCTGGAGGATTTCAAGGGCGAAGAATCGGCTGTGGTGTCTGTCGGCATGGCGTCCATATCGCGCGCGCCATTCATCACGTCCATTGAATTTGGCTTAAGGTATCATCAATTTTCGTGATATGGGCTTCGTTCTTGACCTTCGTGATGCTGAAAGTCCCTATAACGCGATGAACAACATTCCTGATTCGACCTCGAATGTCGCCGAATACACCGTTTCCGAGATTTCCGGCGCTCTGAAGCGCACGGTGGAGGATGCGTTCGGCCACGTGCGCGTACGCGGCGAAATTTCCGGCTACCGCGGGCCGCATTCCTCGGGCCATGCCTATTTCTCGCTGAAGGACGACAAGGCGCGGATCGAGGCGGTGATCTGGCGCGGCAGCATGAGCCGGCTGCGCTTCCAGCCCGAAGAAGGCATGGAGGTGATCGCCACCGGCAAGCTCACCACTTATCCGGGCTCGTCAAAATACCAGATCGTCATCGAGCAGATGGAGCCGGCGGGCGCGGGAGCGCTGATGGCACTGCTGGAAGAGCGCAAGCGGCGGCTGGCGGCGGAGGGCCTGTTCGATACGGCGGCGAAGAAGCCCCTGCCCTTCATGCCGCGTGTTATCGGCGTCGTCACCTCGCCGACCGGCGCTGTCATCCGCGACATCATCCACCGCATCACCGACCGCTTTCCGTTGCATATCGTCGTGTGGCCGGTGCGGGTGCAAGGCGAGACCTGCGGGCCGGAAGTGGCGGCGGCGGTCCATGGCTTCAATGCCCTCGATGAGGATGGTCCCTTCCCCCGGCCGCATGTGCTGATCGTCGCGCGCGGCGGCGGAAGCCTTGAGGATCTCTGGGGTTTCAACGATGAAATCGTGGTGCGGGCGGTGGCGGCATCCGGCATTCCCGTCATCTCGGCGGTGGGACACGAAACCGACTGGACGCTGATCGATCATGCCGCCGACCGGCGCGCGCCGACACCGACGGGCGCGGCGGAGATGGCGGTTCCGGTGAAGGCCGATCTGCAGGCGGCGGTCGCCTCGCTCGCCGCGCGGCACGCGGGCGGCATGTCGCGCCATCTTTCGCAGCGGCGGCAGGCGCATCGGGCGCTTTCGCGCGCCCTTCCCTCGGCCGACCAGCTTCTCGCGCTGCCTCGGCGAAGGTTCGACGAGGCCGCCGCGCGGCTGGGACGGGCATTGCAGGCGAATACGCAAAAAAAGCGCGCAAGCTTTGACGGCCATGCGCGGCAATTAAGCCCGCGCCTCCTGCAACGGCGCATCGTCGAGCAGCGACGCCATACGGAGCGGACCGCAGCCCGCCTGCCGAACTGCCTGAAGGCCTATCTCCGCGACCAGCGCAGCCGCTTTTCGCTTATCATGGGGAAGCTTTCACCGGAGCCGATCCACCGCCGTGCGGAGCGGGCGGGGCATATGCTGGAACAGCTCGACCGCCGCGCCGCGCGGGCCGTTGGTCTTCTCCTCGAAAGGCGCAAGCGGCGCAGTGTCGAGCTGGAACGGCTGATGCGCACACTCTCCTATGAAAGCGTGCTGGAACGCGGCTTCGCCATCGTCTTCGACGCTTCGGGCAATCCGGTAAAGCAGGCTGCGGCGATCCATTCCGGCGAGGCGCTGACCCTACGCTTCCGCGACGGCGACACGCAGGCGGTGGCGACGGGTGGCAGCCCGGCGAAGCCTAAAGCGAAGGGCGCGAAGACGAGCAGCGGCGGCCAGGGGTCGTTGTTTTAAGGTTGCAGTTGAGATGCGATCCTGTTCGGATCATTGCGGATTACCGAATAAGCTTAGAGCAAATTGTGTTTTGACGAAATCGCGAGGCGCCCCCCTCTGTCCTGCCACCGCTTCCGTCAAAAAGCGAAATGCTCTAGCGGCTTGAAACACAGACTTGGGTACCTTTTTCTGTTTCCGTCAGACGGCACCCCAGACATATTAGCCACCTCATTTCCCTCATAAATTGCGCTTTCGAAGCGCAGCAATTTATGCGATATTTATCGCATTCAGAAAATGCCCGTAACCTTTCAAATTTTCAGACAAGAATATTAGGAGAACACGATGTTCAGTTTTTTCAAATTCCCGCGCGGTAAAACCCTCTCTCCGCACCGGTTTTTCCCGGCCAAGCTGGGTCTGGCGCGCGCCATTGCGATGCATGCCGTTGTCCTTGGCGTGGCGGTCACACAGCTGGCCCTTCTTTCTACCCCCGCTGACAGCGCGGACCCTGTCAGATCAATCGAGCCTGTCGAGGCTACGCGTCCGGACGGGATTCCAGCCGACTATGTTTCAACACCTTTCGGCTTTGCCTCCCCTCGATGCATCCATCTTCTCGACAAGAAGGACACACTCCTCGCCAATGGAAGCGTCCGGAAAAGCAACGGGACCGTGCGATCGGTTTCCCGCTGCACCTCTCCCCGCTATCTGAGCGATGGCACTGTTGCTTCATCGGCAAATCCGCCGGTACCGCAAGGTTCCATCTGGCAAATGGGGGTCCAGGTCAAGTCTCAGAACGCGGACCCGTACGCTGCACAGGGACTAAATTTTACGGTTCCGGCCGCCCCGTTGGATAAAAACGGACCGTCATTGTATTTCCTCGTTTCATTGGGCGTCACCAATAGCAATACCATTATTGCATCCGTGCTTGGCTGGAATCAAAAAATCAACAACGTGATCCGTGGTGCCGGAACATGGACGGCAGCCGGGTGGGCCATAAGGCCGGATGGGAGCTTATACGTCGTTCCCTACAGCAACTCTATTAGCCCGGGAGACAATATAAATCTTCAGGTCGCCAAGCAAGGTGCCGGCTTGTGGCAGGCAATAATCAACAATGTATTCCTCCTCAATTCCCAGCTGCCAGACGATACAAGCAAATTAACCGGCTATGGCGTTGTCTTTGCCCTCGATGGCACCGTGTCCAGCTGCGCAAGGCAAATCCCGATATCCAACATTAAGTTTAGATATACAATCACTTTGCCCCCATCAATTCTGACGCCGCAATATTGGGTAAGAAGGACTCCTATCGGCCCGGGAGGATGCATCAATTATAACATTACCACGAGCCAAATCAGCCCTATCGACTACTCAATAACAATGAATATAAAAAAATAAAATCTCTCAATAACAACAAAGACAATCCCGTTGTGTGTTCACCTCGACGCGAAGCGGGATTGTCGTCTGGTTGGAGACATCGTTATCCAATCACCGGGGGCGATAGACGACGATCCCCGGTTTGGTTCTGACATATTCCAGGAATGGCGAGTCCACGACCTTGCGATTTGCCTTGAGCGACGAGGCATTACGAAGCTGGGGACCGTCCTTCGTCACGACATAGATTCCGACATGGGTCACGTCCTGACCTGGCCCGTCGTCGTAAATGCCGATGTAATCGCCCGTGCGAAGGCGACGCAGTGTCCCGCGATCGACATATTGGCTCGGAATGTATGTGATGGTGCGCTTCACATCGGGCAGGCCTGCAATATAGCTGCTGAATAACGATTTCCGGTTGAGAATCTTGACGACCGATACCGCATGGGAACTGACTGCGGCTGTGACGTCGCGCGCGAGCGTTGGAGACCGGTAAGCCCAGTCGCTGAAGAAGTGCTTTCTCTTGAGAAAACTGACTTGCCCATCCGCATAGCGGGTTCGGATCAGATTTTGAACGAAGCCTTGCAGCGTTGTCGCATGGCGCAACGCTTCGACATAGTCGAGATAGGTGAAACAATCGAGCGCGCGGAAATCGGCCACCAGCCGCTCCGGCGTCGTCGCGGAACCGACCAACCGGTTGTCCACATAGGGCAAGCCGAGAAACTGGCGGGAAATAAGCGCTATCATCGCGCCCTTGGAAAGGCCGGGATGGGCTTTCTTCAACGCCAGAATATGGCGGATCTTGCTAAGCGTAAAAGAATCGATCTCCACGGATTTGCGGACGGGGAATGCCCTGGCGGACACATAATTCATCGTCCCGCTTTCAGTCTGCCTTCCACAAGCAGCCGGGAGCAAAGCCAGCATACACAGCAATATGATTTTTCTTGTCACCAAGGGTGTCACCGTCGTCTATAACGGCACACTATGTAATGACGATGCGTGGTTTATCAAAATGGTACGGTCGGTAGGGGTCGAACCTACGACCTCAGGAGCCACAATCCTGCGCTCTAACCAACTGAGCTACGACCGCGCACCAAATCGACAGGCGGGGCGGAGGGCCCCGACGCCTGATAAGGGGTCACATACGGAGAATCGCAGCGATTTGCAAGCCTTTCCCGCAGCTTCTTGTAAAAGCGTGAGCGCCTGCCCTGGGGACATTAACTACGGGCCCAGAAAAACCGTTGCGATCGGGTCCGGATTCATGGACGCTGCAATGGTTCCGCCTTATTAACGGGATATTAAGCAAGAAGCTTAGGCTGAGACTGCTCGCATAGAAGTCAAGTCCAGGGAAGTGGGAAGCGGTTTTCCGTTCGGACTTGCCTTAGGCATAAAGAGTATATGAGATTCGGATAATGGCGGGAACCTATCCTTTTATCGATATCGCGGTGCTGGAAGGCGTTCGCGAGCGCTTCGTCCAGGGCGATGCGCTTCTCGTCGTGTCGACCGACCTCAAAACCGTCCTCTGGGCAAACCGGCCCGGCGCGGCGATGTTCGGGTTCGACCGGATTGACGATATTCTCGGCAGCGATCCGGATTTCCCTGTCCATGTGAAACGCCAGATTATGGCGGCGCATGGCGGGCGAAGCGCCTCCGTGCGCCTCGCCTCGCAGCTCATCGCGTTGCAGGTGCTGGATATCGCACTGCCCGACGGTACGCCCGCCCGCATTCTCGCGGCTTCCGGCCCCTCCGGCGGCATCGAAGCCACCATCTCGGGACTTGGAGATGAGGGCACCCATGTCGCGCTTCTCGATGAAGAGGGCGCGGTGCTGGCCAGCTCCCTCCATTTCGACAGGCTCGGCATTCTCCCCACCACCCTCAACGACCTCGTCATCGAAGTGCGCGACGAGGAGAGCCGCCTCGTAAAGCGCCGCGTACGCGCCGGTACGCGCAGCGTACCGGCCGGTATCGCGCGGCTGTCCGACGATCCATACCGGCATTTGCTGTTCGTCATCGCGGAAGGACAGGCGGAAAGGCCGGTGGAGACTGCCGCCGCGCCTCGACCTGCCGAGCCCGCCGCGGCCGCGCTCATTTCGGAAGAAGCGGAAGCGCCGGAGGCGCCTGTTCTGATAAACGAGGTAGACGCCGAGCCTGTGGCGCTGTCTCTGCCTGTGGAAGTGGAGACCGTAGAAGTCGCCGCGCCAGCACACATCGCCGAGGCGAAGGAAGCGGAAGCTGAAATAGCAGAGCCTGCGTCTGCAGAAGTAGAAGAGGTGGAGACGCCCTCCCCCGCCCCAGCGGAGGAAACCGAGAGCGAGAAGCAGGGTGCGATTGGCGCAACTGAGGCAGGGGAAGAGCCTGCTGTGCCATCGGCGGGTTTTGTCTACGATCCCGACGCCGCTCCGGCCCGCTTTGTCTGGAAGGTGGATGCGGATACGGTTTTCAGCGAGATATCGCCGGAATTCGCCGCCGCGGTCGGGCCGCAGGCTGCCGATGTGATGGGGCGGCGCTTCGCCGACGTCGCGCGGGTCTTCGGCTTCGACGAGGACGGCGCGATTGCGGCGCTGCTGGAGGGCCGTGACACCTGGTCCGGCCGCACCGTGCTCTGGCCTATCGAGGGCACTTCGCTGCGCGCGCCCGTCGATCTGGCGGCGCTGCCGGTCTATTCGCGTGAGCGGGCCTTCCTGGGTTTTCGCGGCTTCGGCGTGGTGCGCCCCGGCGAAGCCGAGCCCGACCCTGACGCCATAGGCCTTGCGCTGGTGGCGGGACCTGCCACACCGCCGGAAGCGGCGGAAGAGACTGAATATCAGGAGGCGGCGCCTGAGCCGGACAACGCTCCTGCCGCAGAGACGGAAGCGGCTCCGCCGGTGGAAGCCGCGCCGGTCGTGGATGTGGTTGATCTCAGTGAAAAGCTCGGGCAGAAGCTGGACATTCCGGTCGATGTGGAGACGAAGCCCGACCCCTTCCAAGGCGAAACCCCGGCGCTGCAGCTCACGCCGTCCGCCGGGCGGCGCGTGCATGACAAGATTATTCGCCTGGAAGAACATCGCACGCCGCGCACCGAGACGAGCGGCCTGACGCAGACCGAGCGCAACGCCTTCCGCGAGATCGCCGACCGGCTGCGGCGCGGCGGCATCCTTCCGGCCAAGGGCGAGACAAAGCCAGGGGAGACAGCGACGCCCGCCGGTGCGCCTGCGGAGGCCCCGGTTAACGCGGCGGCAGACACGGCACCACCCCCGCCATCAGGCCGCCGGGAGGCCCATCCCCTGCTTGCCGCTCTCGGGCAGAAGCAAAAGCCAGCAGAAACAACGCCGGTCCGCTCCTCCTCGGGTTCGGTGGCGGACGATTCTCCTGAGATCGAGAGCGCTGAGGAGCGGAAGCCGGCTCCAACCGAGGCGGAAGATGACGCCTCCATCATCGCGCGCCTGCCACTGCCGGTGCTCGTTCATGCGGGCGATATCCTCTATTATGCCAATCAGGCGCTGCTCGAGCTGACCGGTTATGAAACCCCTGAGGCGCTGGCCGAGGCGGGCGGGCTTGCCGCGCTTTTTGCCGAGCGCGAGGTGGATGAGAATGGCAGGCCGGGGGCGATGATGCTGCGCCGCGCCGATGGCGGCGAGCAGGCGGTGGAAGCGCATCTGCAATCCATTTCCTGGCAGGGCGGGCGGGCCTTGATGCTGAGTCTGATGCCTAAGCCCGAGCTTGCGGCAGCCAAAAGCCCGCAGCCGAAGGCAGCGGATGACCTCACCGATGAGGAAAGGCAGGCGCTCGAAACGCGCATCGAGGAACTGACCAGCATCCTCGACACGGCGACGGACGGGGTCGTCATCATTGGCCCGGACGGCCTCATCCGCTCGATGAACCATTCGGCGGCGGCACTCTTCGGCTATGAGCCGCAGGAGATCAAGGGCAAGTCCTTTTCCATGCTCTTCGCCATCGAGAGCCAGCGCGCGGCGCTCGATTATCTCGACGGGCTTTCGCACAATGGCGTGGCGAGCGTCTTGAATGACGGGCGCGAGGTGATCGGGCGCGAGGCGCAGGGACGCTTCATCCCGATGTTCATGACCATCGGCAAGCTTGCGGCGTCCAACAGCTATTGCGCGGTGCTGCGCGACATCACCCAGTGGAAACGGGCCGAGGAGGAGCTCACCAATGCGCGGCGCGAGGCCGAGCGGGCCTCCAGCCAGAAGACCGAATTCCTGGCGCGCATCAGCCATGAGATCCGCACGCCGCTCAATGCCATTATCGGCTTTTCCGAGCTGATGGCGGATGAGCGCTTCGGCCCCATCGGCAATGAGCGCTATCGCGATTATTTGCGCGACATCAACCGCTCGGGCAATCATGTGCTGGCGCTGGTCAACGATCTGCTCGATATCTCCAAGATCGAGGCGGGCGGGCTCGACATGGAATTCGAGGCGGTGTCGCTCAACGAGGCCATCGCCGAGGCGGTGGCGATCATGCAGCCGCAGGCGAACCGCGAGCGCGTCATCATCCGCTCGAGCTTCCCGGCGAACCTGCCCGATATCGTCGCCGATGCGCGCTCGATCAAACAGATCGCACTGAACCTGCTCTCCAACGCCGTGCGCTTCACCGCGCCGGGCGGCCAGGTCATCGTCTCGACCAGCTATGAGCCGAATGGCGGCGTGGTGATGCGGGTGCGCGATACGGGCATCGGCATGAGCCCCGCCGAAGTCGAGCAGGCGCTGAAGCCGTTCAAGCAGGTCAATGCGCAGCGCCACAACCCCGCCGACGGGCATGCGGACTGGCGGCATGACGGCACCGGCCTCGGCCTGCCGCTCACCAAGGCCATGGTGGAGGCCAACCGCGCCGTCTTCTCCATCGAATCCGCCCCCGGCAGCGGAACCACGGTGGAAGTGGCGTTTCCGTCGACGCGGGTGCTGGCGGATTGAGGGGAGTACGGGAGTTAAAAAAAGCGCCGGGCAAAGCCGGCGCAATAGGAGCTGTACAACAGAGAAAAGAGGCACAAAAGCAAGGGCACGGAACCGACAGGCGGCAATCACCATTACCAGTGTGTTAAAGCTCTTATCGCGCGAGGTTCCTTAACAAACCGCTAACGGAATGCGGAAATTTTGTATTAGCAGGTAAGGGGCCGCTTCGCCGGCGTCCAAATTTTCGGCCCTTTGACTTGCCACAGGGCTTGGCTAAACCGATAACCGCCATATTATTTGATTTATCCGCATGATCCGATCCGAAAAATCATCCAGTTTTCGGATCCGATGATGCTTCAGGTGGACCCACGCCCGATGTCCCTGCCCCGATCGCTGCGCCTTGTTCTGACGATTATCGTTCTTGCGTTCGCCGCCCTTGTGGCGGGTATCTTCGCGCTTCCTTCCATCGTCTCGACGGATGCAATCCGCGTCAGGCTGGCGCAGGAGCTCAGCGCCTGGACCGGGTATAGTGTGGAGCTGCGCCAGCCGCCGCAATTGACGGTGTTTCCGGTGTTTCAGGCGTCGCTCAGCGGCGTCACCCTCAGCAAGGCCGGAGAAAGCAGCAAGTCGCCATTCATGACCGCCGACCGCATCGATGTGGAGCTTTCGCCCATCGATGCACTGCTCGGTCACATCTCCTTCTCGGAAACGCGACTCATCCATCCGCGCTTCCGGCTCAACGAGCCGGTAACGGACCTGCCGCAGCTCCTCACGGCGGCGGCGAACTCGCAGGGGCGGCTCGGCCAGGTGATCCGCGAGGCCAAGGCGCTGGTGGCCAGCAATCCGAGCGACCCGAAAGTGGACCAGCTCGTCTCGCAGCCCTTCGGCCGCATCGTCATCGAGAACGGATCGCTCGCCTATCGCCGCTTCGGCTCGCCGCTCGAAGAACAGGTCACCGATATCAACGGCACGCTCGACTGGCCGCAGACCTCGAGCCCAGCGAGCTTCCAGGGCCGGGCAAACTGGCGCGGCGAAGCGGCGGAAATCAACTTCACCGCCAACCAGCCCTTGATCCTGCTTGCCGGCGGCCTCAGCAACCTCACCGCCAGCATCACCTCCAAGCCGCTGACGCTGACCTTCGACGGCAAGGCGAATATCTCGCAGAGCATGTTCTTCGAGGGCGCGCTGACGGCGAAATCGCCTTCTTTAAGCGATACCATGCGCTGGGCGGGCCGGCCGGCATCGGGAGAAAGCTCGCTCATCGGCGCGGTGGAACTGGCGGCCAACATGACGCTGACCCCGGCGCGGGCAAAGTTCAGCGACGTGGCGCTGACGACCGACAAGCAGTCCGCCACGGGCGTGATCGAGATCGGGCTCGACCAGCCCACGCCCGCCGTCACGGGCACGCTGGCGTTTCAGGCGCTCGACCTGCGCTCGCTTATCTCCACCTTCATTCCCCTACCGGCCGGCGGAGACGACAGGATCGACACGGGCTTCATCAACCAGCTGGATCTCGACCTGCGCCTCTCGGCGCAGAACGCCACGCTCGGTGCGGTCAATTTCGCCAATCTCGCCGCGGCGATACAGGTGAACCGCGGACAGGCGACATTCGATATCGGCGATGCGAAGGCCTTCAACGGATCGCTCCAGTCCACCCTCCAGATCACGCAAGGGCCGAACGGAGCCAATGGCGAATTGCGCTTCAACGGAACCGACGTGGACAGCGCCGCCCTCGTTTCCGCCTTCGGCATGCAGCCTTTCCTGACGGGCAAGGGCAATCTATCGCTCAATTTGAAAAGCCCGCTCGACCGCTGGCCCACGCTTCTCGAAAACGCAAGCGGCACCATGTCGCTCGATCTGGGCCAAGGGCAGATGCAGGGCTTCGACTTCAATGATTTCCTGGGGAAGGTGCGCAGCCAGCGCTTCTTCGCTTTGGAGCGCAAGCAAGACGCCTCGCTCGGCTTCAACAAGCTGAGCATGAAGGCGGGGATCGCCGAAGGGGTGGCGACGCTCGAAAACGCACGGGTGGAGACGGGCAATGGCGTCCTGACGCTCGCCGGTATCGTGCCCTTCCTCGACAAGAGCCTGGCGCTTTCGGGCGAGATCGCCTTCCCGGCGGCCCAGAACCAGGGCCAAGCTCAAATCCCGAATGGAGCACAGCCGCAGAACCCGCCCGCGCCCGGCCAACCCGCTCCCACGCCGCCACCAGCCCAGCCGCCGATCAATTTCTTCGTCGGCGGCTCATGGGACAGGCCGTTCATCTCGCCGATGGCGGCGACTGGTGGGAATTGAGGGGAATGGGCAGAATTTAGAAAGCCAACATAAACCGGCAGCATAAAAATCTGCGTTGCCATGACCACAGTCTCGTGGGACGTGCGTTCAAGACCGCGTATGCCCACATCAACGCGAGCTGTTGTAATGCTTATCGTACCAAAGCCAGCACAGACCCGCAGCTGCGCCAATGAGTGGAAAAACGTACCAGAAGAAGACTGCGGAGGTCATGGCCTTAGACTCCCTAAAATGCGTCTTGCTATTAAATGTAATACGACTGCGAATAAAATCCAAGCTGCAGCGCTAAAGAGAGCACGGACCAACCCCTCTCCGGGCGTAAAATTAAAAGTATTTCCCAAAACCCCAACGACGATAAACGCAGTAGACAAGCGATCGAAATTGTTCGCCAGCAGTTTGCTGCGCTCATTGACCTGCAGTTTCTTTCGCTCATAGGCCCATGTCACGGGCTACTCCCCACGAAATGCCGCCCGTTCGTCCCTTATCCTTTGCACCTCACGCCGTTTGTTGACGAGCGAGGCGATGATGACGCCTGTGGCGACGATGCTTATGAGGATGGTGCAGATCGCGTTGATTTCCGGCGTCACGCCGAGGCGGACCTGGCTGTAGATCTTCATCGGCAGGGTGGTGGCGCCGGGGCCGGAGGTGAAGCTGGCGATGACGAGATCGTCGAGCGAGAGCGTAAAGGCGAGCATCCAGCCTGAAACGACCGCCGGCAGGATGACCGGCAGCGTGACATGGAAGAATGTGGTGACGGGCGGCGCGCCAAGGTCCATGGCCGCTTCCTCGAGCGAGCGGTCGAAGGTGACGAGCCGGGACTGGACCACCACAGCGACGAAGCACATTGCGAAGGTGATATGCGCCAGCGTGATCGTCCAGAAGCCGCGATCGAAGCCGATTGCGACAAAAAGCAGGAGCATCGAGAGGCCGGTGATGACTTCCGGCATGACCAGCGGCGCATAGACCATGCCTGAAAACAGGATGCGTCCGCGAAAGCGCGTGTAGCGGGTGAGCGCAAGCGCCGCCAGCGTGCCCAGCACCGTCGCAACGCTCGCCGACAGCAGCGCCACGCGGGCGGTCACCCATGCCGCGTCCATCAGGGCGCGGTTATGGAAAAGCTCGACATACCATTTGGTCGAGAAGCCGGCCCAGACCGTGACGAGGCGGGATTCGTTGAAGGAATAGATGACCAGGAGCACGATGGGCAGATACAGAAACGCAAAGCCCAGCACGACCGAGGCGATGTTGAAACGCGACCAGGTGTTGTTCATCGGTCTTTTCCCCGGCTTTTGCTTGGAAATGGATACGTCGGCGGGACCGTACCCCCCTCTGTCCTGCCGGACATCTCCCCCTCAAGGGGGGAGATTACGCTGTCATCGGCGTCCGGCACCAATCGCAAACGTTTCAGGGTGAATGCCGCCATTCGTGTCGGCCAATCTCCCCCCTTGAGGGGGAGATGCCCGGGAGGGCAGAGGGGGGTATCTAGCGCGACCATAGAAACCTCCCTACTTCCCGCTTTCCTGCGCGCGGGCTTGCGCCCTTTGGAACAGCACGATGGGCACGATAAGGATCACCAGCAGCACCACCGCCACGGCTGACGAAACCGGCCAGTCGCGGTTGGAGAAGAACTCGCTCCACAGCGTCTTGCCGATCATCAGCGTCTGCGAGCCGCCGAGGAGGTCGGGGATGACGAACTCGCCCACTGCGGGGATGAAGACGAGGAAGCAGCCGGCGACGACGCCGGGGATCGACAATGGGAAAGTGATCTTCCAGAAGGCAGCGATGGGGCGGCAGCCGAGATCCTGCGCGGCTTCGATCAGCGAATGGTCCATCTTTTCCAGCGCCGAATAGATCGGCAGCACCATGAAGGGCAGGTAGGAATAGACGATGCCGATGAAGACGGCGGTGTTGGTGTTGAGGATGTTGAGCGGCGTATCGATGACATGCGCCCACATCAGGAATTGGTTGAGCAGCCCTTCCGGCTTCAATATGCCGATCCAGGCGTAGACCCGGATGAGGAAGCTCGTCCAGAACGGCAGGATGACCAGCATCAGCAGGGTCGGGCGTAGCGTCGAGGGGGCGCGCGCCATGCCGTAGGCGAGCGGATAGCCGACAAGCAGCGTCAGCACGGTCGAGACGGCGGCGATGACGAGGCTGGAGAGATAGGCCTTGTAATAAAGCGGATCGTCCAGCAGCCAAAAATAATTGGCGAAGGAGAGCTCTTTCAGCTTGTCCCAATTCGCCGCGAAGCCCTGGGCCAGGTCGAAGCTCGGCGTATAGGGCGGGATCGATATCGCCGTCTGCGACAGCGAAATCTTGAGCACGATGAAGAACGGGATGAGAAACAGGACCAGAAGCCAGAGATAGGGCACGATGATGACCGCGCGCCCGGCAATGGCCGCTATGATCTTCTGGAAGCCAGCGTTCTTGCTCATGCCGTCAGCACCAGTCCGGCGTCGGTATCGAAGGAGACCCAGACGCGCTCGTCATAGGTCAGCGGGTTTATCGTCTTGCGCACGGCGTTGAGGCTCGCCGCCTTGATGGTTGCGCCATTGTCGAGCTTGACGTGGAACACGGTCAGGTCGCCGAAATAGGCGATGTCCCACAGCTCGCCTTCGACCGCGTTGAAAAACGTATCCGCCGGCTTCTCGCGGCTCAGTCGAATTTTTTCCGGGCGGATGACGAACCAGACCTTCTGATCGGCCGAGAACGGAAGGCTGGTTTCGGCGCGGATGGTCAGCTTTTCCGGCGCGGCGACGATCTCCGCCTCGCCATTGGCTGCCTTTTCGACCACGCCCTCGATGACGTTCACATTGCCGATGAAATCGGCGACGAATTTCGAGGCCGGAGCCTCATAGATTTCCGCCGGGGTCGCCACCTGCATAATGCGCCCGTGGTTCATGAGCGCGATGCGGTCGGCCATGGTCATCGCCTCCTCCTGATCGTGGGTGACGATCATGAAGGTCAGGCCCAGCTTCCACTGCAGGTCCATCAGCTCAAACTGGGTTTCCTCGCGCAGCTTCTTGTCGAGCGCGCCGAGCGGCTCGTCGAGCAGCAGCACCTTGGGGCGCTTGGCGACGGCGCGGGCGAGCGCCACACGCTGGCGCTGGCCGCCGGAGAGCTGGTGCGGCTTGCGCTTGGCGAATTTTTCGAGCTTCACCAGCTTCAGCATCTCCGCCACGCGGTCATCGATCTCGGATTTCGCCATGCCGTCCTGCTTCAGGCCGAAGGCGATGTTGCCCTCCACCGTCATGTGCGGGAACAGCGCATAGGACTGGAACATCATGTTGACGGGGCGGCGATAGGGCGGGATGCCGCGCAAGTCCTGCCCGTCGAGCAGGATGCGGCCGGAGGTCGGCTCTTCGAAACCCGCCAGCATGCGCATCAGCGTGGTCTTGCCGCAGCCGGACGCGCCCAGCAGCGCGAAGAACTCACGATTGAAGACGTCGAGCGACAGATTATCGACGGCGGTGAAATCGCCGAAAATCTTGGTGACGTTCTCGAACTGAATGTAGGGCTTTGCCGCCGGATCGTTCCAAGGCGCGAACTTGCGGCGAAAACTACCAAAGGATTCCATCCGGCTCCCCACTGACTGACTATATGACCGCGCCCTTATAGGGTGATTTTGAAGGGTGTGTGACGTTCCGGCTCGCGCCCTCCTTCCCCCTTGCGGGGAAGGTGCCCGCGTCAGCGGGCGGATGGGGGTGGCGACGTTTGCGCTTGCTTCGAAAACCGTTGCGCAAACGTCGCCACCCCCACCCGACCCTTCGGGCCACCCTCCCCGCAAGGGGGAGGGAGGGCGCTGTGCCTTACTGCCCCGTCACGATCTTCGTCCAGGCCCGCGTCGCCAGGCGCTGCGTCTTGGTGTCGTAGGGCTGCGGGACGAAGAGTTTTTCCATCGTCGCGGCGTCCGGGTAGATTTCCGGGTTGTCGATGATGCCCTTGTCGAGCAGCGGCTGTGAGGCCTTGTTGCCGTTGGCGTAGAAGACATAGTTCGACGCCTTGGCGATAACTTCAGGACGCATGATGTAGTTGAGGAATTCATGCGCCTCGTCCACATGCTTGGCATCGGCGGGGATCGCCATCTGGTCGAACCACATAATGGCGCCCTCCTTGGGGATGGCATAGCCGATCTCGACGCCCTGCCCCGCTTCCTCGGCGCGGTCGCGCGCCTGGAAAATGTCACCGGAATAGCCGACCGCCATGCAGATATCGCCATTGGCGAGCGCATTGATATATTCGGACGAGTGGAATTTGCGAATGTTCGGACGGACCTTCAGAAAGAGGTCCTCGACCTTAGCGAAATCCTCAGCCGTGGGCTTGTTGGGGTTGCCGCCGACATAGTTCAGCGCCGGGCGCAGCATCTCGCTGGCGGAATCGAGCACATAGATGCCGCAATCCTTAAGCTTGCCGGAGATTTCCGGGTTGAACAGCGCATCCCAGGAATCGATCTTATCCAGCCCAAGCGCCGCCTTGATCTTGGCCTTGTTATAGCCGATGCCGGTGGTGCCCCACATGTAATTGATGGAATATTCATTGCCGGGATCGTAGACGGCGGTGCGCTGCTGGATCACGTCCCACATGTTCTTTAAGTTGGATAGCTTCGCCTTGTCGAGCTTCTGGAACACGCCTGCCGGGATCTGACGCCCGAGGAACTCGCCCGAGGGCACCACGACGTCATAGCCCGAGCCGCCGGCAAGGAGTTTCGTCTCGAGGATCTCGTTGGAATCGAAGACGTCATAGACGACCTTGATGCCCGTCTCCTTGGTGAAATCATCAAGGATGGACTGGTCGATATAGTCCGACCAGTTATAGACATTGACCACCCGCTCCTGCGCGAAGGCAGGCGCAATGGCCGTGGCGAGCGCAACGCCGGCCGTCAAGAAAAGCGTTTTCATACTCATCTGGAAAACTCCCATTTTCACACCCGCTCGAGGCCCTTCAGCAACCCCGCCATTCCCGCACTTTTTTAGATTGCGGGGGTTTCGTCAATCGCCTCATAGCCTTTATTATTGAAAATCGAAAGCGCTGAGACCGGTCACCATTTCATCGAGCCCGAGGGGCCGGGTCAGCGGCGGCTCGGCGCGGGCAAGACAGCCCTGCCGCTCGCAGATTCGGCAGGCCGGACCGGTGGGCGTCGGCGGGGCGGATGTGAGCGCCGCGCCATAGACGATGTCATCCTTGAAGACGATATCGCAGCCGAGGAGAAGCGCGGTGCGGCGCGGGCGCTCGCCGAATGCGCCCTGCGGCCCATCGAGCGTGCGGGCGATGGTGAGGAATTTCGTGCCGTCAGGCATTTCCACCGCCTCGACCAGGATCTGCGCGTTCTGGGCGAAGGCGGCATAGACGGCGAGCTTAGGGCACGATCCACCGAACTGCGCCTGCGGGTAGCCCAGCGCCCCCGCCCGGCGGAAGCGGTTGCCGGCGTGGTCCACCTCGAGCATGAAGAAGGGCACGCCCGCCGCGCCCGACCTTGCCAGCGTGGTGAGCCGGTTCGCGGCCTGCTCGAACGAGACGCCGAAGCGTGAGCGCAGCACGTCGATATCGTAGCGCGCGCGCTGCGCCGCCACGAGAAACGGCTGGTAAGGCATCATCAGCGCATGGGCGGCATAGCGGCCAAGCTCGAATCGGGCGATGCGGCGGGCCTCGCTGGAGGAAAGCTTCAGCCGCTCGATCTCGGCCTGTATCACCACCTGCATGCGGATGAGCGCCGCCTCCATCGCCACCTCGCGCAGCTGGTCGAAGGGTGACAGCCTCTCGGACAGGAAGAGCCGCTGCGAATGGCGGTCATAGCGCCTGCGCCAATTGGGCATGGCGGAAACGGGAAGCGTGCGCACCGCAATGCCATGCTCGGCGCGCAGCCAGTTTTTAAGCGCGCCCATCAGGTCGTCGCCCGGTTTGAGCAAGTTGATGAAGCTCTCCGCCTCCTCCTCGATAAGCGGGAAATGGTTGGGCCGACGCTCCATCACGTCATGCACCTCATCGAGCGGCAGGCGCGCGGCGGAGAGAGACGTCTCGCGCCCCTCATTGGCCAGAAGCGTCGCAAGGTCGGAGAGCCGTTCCAACTGCTCGCGATAGGCGCGGTAGAGCTTGACGATACCAGCGGCGGCATTGGGCGCGGCCTCGCCGATTTCCACCAGCTCCTGATCGCCGGGCAGTTCGCCCGCAAGAAGCGGATCGGAGAAGACCTCCTTCAGCCCCGCAACGGTTACCCCGCTTTCCGCATGGAGGCTGTCGAGGTCGAGCCTGTAGGTGCTGGCGAGCTTCAGCAGCAGCTGCACCGTCAGCGGACGCTGGTTGCGCTCGATGAGGTTGAGATAAGAGGGCGAAATACTGAGCGACTCGGCCATGGCGGTCTGCGTCAGCCCGCGCTCGTTGCGGATGCGCCGGATGCGCGGGCCGGCGAAGATTTTCTGTTCAGCCATTTTACCCTCGCATCTGTTCAACCGATACAATCTTTACAATCTCGCGCAGCAGCCGGCAATGCAACGATTGTTACAAGATTTACAATTTCACAAAACGCAGCGGTCAAAATCTCTACAGCATGACCCGATTTGAAGCCAGGATTTCCGCAATTTCCTCGCTCGGTTCACACCCAAACTGTAAATTCAGTCATAGACGCAAGCAAGCCGCTTGCGGGATGGAGCCAAAAAGGGAAACCGCGTTATGACTGATTTTTACAAGCTCGTTCCAATCGCTCCGCAAGGCCGTTTCGACGGAATTGAGCGCCCCTATACGCCTGACGACGTGCAGCGCCTGCGTGGCTCGGTGGAAATCCGCTATTCGCTGGCGGAGATGGGGGCGAACCGGCTCTGGAAGCTCATCCACGAGGATGATTTCGTCAATGCGCTCGGCGCGATGACCGGCAATCAGGCGATGCAGATGGTGCGCGCTGGGCTGAAGGCGATCTATCTCTCCGGCTGGCAGGTGGCGGCGGATGCGAACACGGCTTCCGCCATGTATCCCGACCAGTCGCTCTACCCGGCCAATGCCGGACCGGAACTCTGCCGCCGCATCAACCGCACGCTCCAGCGCGCCGACCAGATCGAGACCGCCGAAGGAAAGGGGCTTTCGGTCGAGACATGGTTCGCACCCATCGTCGCCGACGCGGAAGCCGGGTTCGGCGGGCCGCTCAATGCGTTCGAAATCATGAAAGCCTATATCGAGGCGGGCGCGGCGGGCGTGCATTTCGAGGACCAACTGGCATCCGAAAAGAAATGCGGGCATCTCGGCGGCAAAGTGCTGATCCCGACCGCGGCGCATATCCGCAATCTCACTGCCGCGCGATTGGCTGCCGATATCATGGGCGTGCCGACGCTGATCGTCGCGCGCACCGATGCCGAGGCGGCGAAGCTGCTGACCTCCGACATCGACGAGCGCGACCGGCCCTTTGTCGATCACGAGGCGGGGCGCACGGCGGAAGGCTTCTACCAGGTCAAAAACGGCATCGAGCCCTGCATCGCCCGCGCCATCGCCTATGCGCCGTATGCCGACTTGATCTGGATGGAGACATCGAAGCCGGACCTCGAACAGGCGCGGAGATTTGCGGAAAGCGTCCATAAGGCGCATCCGGGCAAGCTGCTGGCCTATAATTGCTCGCCTTCCTTCAACTGGAAGAAAAACCTCGATGACGCGACCATTGCCAGGTTCCAGCGGGAGCTGGGCGCGATGGGCTACAAATTCCAGTTCATCACGCTAGCGGGATTCCATCAGCTGAACCACGGCATGTTCGAGCTGGCGCGGGGCTATAAGGACCGCCAGATGGCCGCCTATTCCGAATTGCAGGAAGCGGAATTCGCCTCCGAGGCCAATGGCTACACCGCCACCAAGCACCAGCGCGAAGTGGGCACCGGCTATTTCGACGCGGTGTCGCTGGCGATATCAGGCGGCCAGTCTTCCACCACCGCGATGAAGGAATCCACCGAAAGCGCGCAGTTCCGCCCCGCGGCTGAATAGGAGAAGAGCGATGACACCGATACCCGTCAAGGAAAGGGCCGAGGAGCAATCCTCCGCCCTCACCACGGACCAGCAGGCGCTGATCCGCATGCTCGCCAACGATCTCCACCGGCTCAACCAGTCCGTCATGAAGGCCGTGGAAGCGGGCGTCTCGGTTGAACTCGTCCGCTCCGCCCGGCATCACGGCGGCGATGGGAACTGGGGGGATTTACTGGTGCCGGTGATTGTGAGGCAGTAGGCGGGTAAAGGAGTAAGGGAGTAAGGGAGTAAGGGAGTAAGGGAGTAAGGGAGTGTTCCACGATCCTTTGAAGAAATCCACCCTATTCCCTATTCCCCTATTCCCCTACTCACTTACTCCCATAGTATTGCTATGTCATTTCTTCGTCATTACTTTCATGTCAAAAGTATTGATATAGAATCATGAGGGACTGCCATGGCAATACAAGCACTCATCGATACCGTCGCGACCAAAGCCAATATCAGCCCGCAGGTGGCGGAAAAGGTGGCGGGGATCGTGTTTTCCGTCCTGCAGCATGAATCGCCGCAGCTTTCGGCGCAGATCTTCGCCAAACTACCGGGCGCGGCGCAGCTCGCCGCGGCCAATGATGTGATGGCGCAGGGGCAGGCGAATTTGGGCGTTCTCGGAACCATCACCAGTTTTCTTGGCGGCAATACCGGAGAGGAGGTCGGCGCGCTTCTCAACGGCGTGGCCGCTCTCAAAGCCAGCGGGCTGACGGAACAGCAGATCAGCGCCGCAGGGGGAGAAGTCCTCGCCTATGCGCGGCAGGCCGACCCGCAATTGGTGGATGCACTGGTGCAGGCGGTGCCGGAGCTGAAGGGGCAATTTGGGGTGTGAGCGCACCTCCTCCTTCCCCTTGCGGGGATTGAGGAGCGTTCGGCCGCAGGCCGAGGAAAAGCCAACGATTTGGCTTTTCCAGCGACGAACCCCGCGTTAGCGGGCGGATGGGGGTGGTGACGTTTGCGCTTTTGCTGAAGACCATAGCGCAAACTTCGCCACCCCCACCCGACCCTTCGGGCCACCCTCCCCGCAAGGGGGAGGGAGGGTGCAAACCCTCCGCCCGTCGCTTTCTTCATTTACTTCCCGGCTAAAAAACAATGGCTTCAGGCGTGCCATAACGCACTGCCCTATGCTATCGTCACCCTGTGACGAAACATTTTTTTGGTGATTGATGCCAGCCAATATGAAGAAGCCGGCGCGACCGAAGCAGCGCCGGACGCCTCAATATGTCAAATCGCTTCGCGGTGTTAAGGATTGGCGCGAGGTCTCTGAGTGGCTCGCCTGGCGCGACATTGAAGATATCGAGTGCATTACGCCCGATCAGGCCGGCGTGGCGCGCGGCAAGATGATGCCGTCGAAGAAATTCACCTCCAACACCTCGCTCGCCCTGCCCTCCGCCGTATTCATGGCGACGATCTCAGGCGACTACCCCGAGGATGACGGCGATTTCGCCTATCCGGCTGACGATGGCGATTTGAAGCTGGTGCCCGACCTTTCGACGCTCAGCGTCGTGCCGTGGGAAAGCGATCCGACGGCGCAGGTGATCTGCGATCTGGCGCATCAGGACGGGCGCGCGGTCGAGTTCACGCCGCGCAATGTGCTGCGTCGGGTGATCGCCGCCTATGACAAGCTCGGCCTTCGGCCCGTGGTCGCGCCTGAGATCGAGTTCTATCTCGTGCGCAAGAACCCGGATCCGGACTATCCGCTCACCCCGCCCGTGGGGCGCTCAGGCCGCGCCATCGGCGGCGGACAGGGCTATTCGATCGCCGGGGTCAACGAGTTCGACGAGCTGATCGACGATATCTACCATTTCTCGGAGGGACAGGGGCTGGAGATCGACACCCTCATCCATGAAGAGGGCGCGGGGCAGCTCGAAATCAACCTGCGCCATGGCGACCCCGTGGAGCTGGCCGACCAGGTGTTCATGTTCAAGCGCACCATCCGCGAGGCGGCCCTGAAGCATGAGATGTATGCCACCTTCATGGCCAAGCCCATCCAGGGCCAGCCGGGCTCGGCAATGCATATCCACCAGTCCATCGTCGACAAGAAGACCGGGCGCAACATCTTCACCAATGAGGACGGCAGCGAAAGCGAAGCATTCCACCATTTCATTGGCGGGATGCAGAAGCATGTGCCGAACGCGCTCGTCATGTTCGCGCCCTATGTGAACTCCTACCGGCGGCTGACCAAGGCGGCTTCCGCGCCGGTCAACGTCAAATGGGGTTACGACAACCGCACGACCGCCTTCCGCGTGCCCCGCTCCGATCCCTCGTCGCGCCGCGTCGAAAACCGCATCCCCTCCTCCGACGCCAACCCCTATCTGGCGCTCGCCGCCTCGCTCGCCTGCGGGCTCATCGGCATGACGAAGAAGATCAAGCCGGACGAGCCGACGGGCACCACGGTCAATGAGGACGAAATCGAGCTGCCGCGCGGACTGATCGAAGCGACGATGCTGTTCGAAGATGACGAGGACCTGCGCGAAATCCTCGGCGACGCCTTCGTCACCACCTATGCCGCAATCAAGCGGGCGGAATTCGAGACTTTCATGGAAGTCATCAGCCCCTGGGAGCGGGAGTATCTGCTGTTGAATGTTTAAGTGAGTAAGGGAGTAAGGGAGTAAGGGAGTAAGGGAGTAAGGGAGTAAGGGAGTAAGGGGACATACACGGGGAACGGGGGATGGCAATCAATTCTTATCGGGATATCATGGCGTGGCAACAAGCCATGGAATTGGTAACGGCAGTTTATAAATTTACCGAATCCTGGCCCCGCGAAGAGATTTACGGGCTGACTGGCCAAGTCCGCCGTGCCGCCGTTTCCATCCCAGCGAATATCGCTGAAGAATATGGTCGGGATACCCGTAAAGCATATCAGCAGTTCTTACGCATTGCGCAAGGCTCGCTGAAAGAGCTTGAAACCCATTTGCTCATTGCTGAGAGATTGGGCTTTAGCAACAAAGAGGCCATCGCCCCGATCATAGCATTGAGCGAAAGCGTCGGCAAATTGTTGAGGCTTCTCATCCGCAAGCTATCAGAACCGGAATAACATACTCCCTTATTCCCTTACTCCCCTACTCCCTTAGGCTAAGCCGACCATGCCCTATCAATCTCCCATCTCCCCCGGCATCTCCTGGTATGAAGCAAGTGTCGGCGAGCGTCCGGAGTATCCGGCGCTCGACGGCTCGCGGCGGGCTGACATCGTCATTGTCGGCGGCGGGTATACCGGGCTTTCCGCCGCCTATCATCTGGCGGCGATGGGCGTGGACGTGGTGCTGCTGGAAGCCGCGCGGTTCGGCGACGGGGCGTCGGGGCGCAATGGCGGGCAGCTCAATACCGGCCAGCGGACATGGCCGGAGGAGCTGGAGCGGGAATACGGCTTTACTCGCGCCAGGGCCCTGTTCGACGTGGCGGAGGAGGCCAAGGCGCATCTCCTGCAATTTGCCGATACGCACGGGATCGACATGGATTACGTGCCGGGGCAGATGTCGGTGGTGCACAAGCCGCGCTATCTGAAACACTATCAGGCCCATGCGGAGCTGATGGCTTCGCGCTTCGGCTATTCGCATATCCGCTTCATGGACCGGCAGGAGACCGCGGATCGGCTCGGCTCGGAACGTTTTTTCGGCGGCACGTATGATGCGGGAACGGGGCATATCCATCCGCTGAAGCTCGTGGTCGGCACGGCCAGGGCGGCGGTCAAGGCGGGGGCGCATCTCTTCGAGAATACGCGCGTCACCGGCATTCGTTCCGAAAATGGCCTCGTCACCGTGACGACCGGCCGGGGCGACGTGACGGCGGCAAAGGCGCTCATTGCCGTCAACGCCCATGGCGGGGGGCTCGAACCTGTCAGCGCCGCGCATGTCATGCCGATCCGCTCCTTCATCGGGGCGACGGTGCCGCTGGGCAATGACAGCCCCGTGCTGCCGGGCGGCGAGTCTGTTGACGATTCCCGCTTCGTGGTGCGCTATTTCCGGCGCCTACCCGATGGGCGGCTGCTCTTCGGCGGGCGGGAGGCTTATACCGCCGACAATCCGCGCGACATCAGCAGCCATATCCGCCGGCAGATCGCGGAAATTTATCCTGATCTCTCCAATGCCGAGATCACCCATGCCTGGGGCGGCTCGGTCGGCATTACCATGCCGCGCAAGCCCTTCGTGCGCGAGGTGATGCCCAATGTCATCTCCATCGGCGGATATTCCGGCCATGGCGTGATGCTCGCCAATTTCATGGGCCGGCTCTATGCGGAGACGGTGGCGGGCAATCGCGAGCGGCTGAAACTGTTCGAAGACCTCAACATCCCCCCCTTCCCCGGCGGCAGAAGCCTGCGCGCCCCGCTCCTGTTTCTGGCGATGTCCTGGTATGCGCTTGTCGATAAGGTCTAGGACGCCGGCGGCACCCAAATTCACCGAATTGAGACTGGCAGTCTTAAATCGATTAGATTATATGCCACCTATACGCCCCGCCATGCTAGCGAAGAGAAGCCCATGACCAGCCAGACCATACCGGTAGCGCCTTTCGATTGCATCATTTTCGGCGGCTCGGGGGACCTCGCGGAGCGCAAGCTGATACCCGCGCTCTACCAGCGCCAGCGCGCCGGCCAGCTCTCGGAGCCCACCCGCATCATCGGCGCTTCCCGCTCGCCGATGACGGATGACGAATATCGCGCCTTCGCCCGCGCGGCCATCAAGGAATTCGTCAAGCCTGACGAGGTCGACGACAAGGAGGTCGAGACCTTCATCGCCCGCCTCTCCTATGTCGCGGTCGATGCCAAGACCGACAATGGTTGGGATGCGCTGAAGGCGCTGATCGAAAAGGACCCGGCACGTATCCGCGTCTTCTATCTCGCGGTCAGCCCCTCGCTTTTCGGCGATATCGCCCAGCATTTGAAGGCGTCCAGCCTCATTACGCCGGATACGCGCATCATCGTGGAAAAGCCCATCGGGCGCGATTTGAAATCGGCGAAGGCGCTCAACGACACCATCGGCAGCGTGTTCCGCGAGGACCAGATTTTCCGCATCGACCATTATCTGGGCAAGGAGACGGTGCAGAACCTGATGGCGCTGCGCTTCGCCAATGTGCTCTATGAGCCCTTGTGGAACTCCGCCCATATCGACCATGTGCAGATCACCGTGGCGGAATCGGTGGGGCTCGAAGGCCGCGCCGATTATTACGACAAGGCGGGCGCGCTGCGCGACATGGTGCAGAACCATCTGTTGCAATTGCTCTGCCTCGTCGCCATGGAGCCGCCTTCTTCCATGGAGGCCGACGCCGTCCATGACGAGAAGGTAAAGGTGCTGCGCTCGCTCGAGCCGATCACCAACGCCAATGTCGAGGATCGCACCGTGCGCGGCCAGTATCGCGCGGGCGCTTCGGCGGGCGGGCCGGTCAAGGGCTATCTCGACGAGCTGGAAGGGCATACGAGCAACACCGAGACCTTCGTCGCCATCAAGGCTGATATCGCCAACTGGCGCTGGGCGGGCGTTCCCTTTTACCTGCGCACGGGCAAGCGGCTCGCCACCCGCGTTTCCGAGATCGTCGTCACCTTCAAGCAGGTTCCGCATTCGATCTTCGATGAAAATGCGGGCCGCATCCTCGCCAACCAGCTCGTCATCCGGCTGCAGCCGGACGAAGGCGTCAAGCAATGGCTGATGATCAAGGACCCCGGCCCCGGCGGCATGCGCCTGCGCCATGTGCCGCTGGACATGAGCTTCGCCGAATCCTTCAAGGAACGCAATCCGGACGCCTATGAACGGCTGATCATGGATGTGGTGCGCGGCAACCAGACGCTGTTCATGCGCCGCGACGAGGTGGAAGCGGCTTGGCGCTGGATCGACCCGATCCTGCAAGGGTGGGAGGATAGCGGCCAGCCGGTGCAGGGCTATACCGCCGGCACGTGGGGCCCGTCCGGAGCCATCGCGCTCATCGAGCGGGACGGCCGCACCTGGCACGAGAGCCTTTAAGCCATGGCGATCGAATGGCATGAATTCGCAGATAGCGCCGCGCTGGCCTCGGCGCTGTCAGCCGAAATCGCGGCGCGGCTGGATAAGGCCGTGCGCGAGCGCGGCGAGGCTGTGCTTGCCGTTTCCGGCGGGACGACGCCAGTCGCCCTGTTCGAAGCGCTGTCGCAGCATGACATCGACTGGGCGTCCGTCACCGTAACGCTGGTGGATGAGCGCCTCGTGCCGCCTGACAATGCCCGCTCCAACGAAAGGCTGGTGCGCACGCATCTTCTCAAGGCAAAGGCGGGCAAGGCGAAGTTCATCGGGCTATATAACGCCGCGCCCACCCCGGAAGAGGCGGCAAAGGCAGCGGACGACTGGATCGCGGCGTTGTCTATGCCCTTCGACGTGGTGGTGCTCGGCATGGGAACGGACGGGCATACGGCTTCGTTCTTCCCGGGCGGCGACAGGCTTGGCGATGCAATCGATCCGCAGGGAACGGCTCTGGTGCTGCCGATGCAGGCGGAAGGCGCTGGCGAGCCGCGCCTGACGCTGACATTGCCTGTCATTGTCGAAGCCCGCTTCATCGTGCTCCACATCGAAGGCGCGGCCAAGCGCGAGGTGCTGACCCGCGCGATGGAGACCGGGACCGAAACCGAAATGCCGATCCGCGCGGTGCTGAACCATGCGGCCACCCCAGTGCAGGTGTACTGGGCTTAAGAAGTTGCGCCCTCCTTCCCCCTTGCGGGGATTGAGGAGTGTTCAGCCGAAGGCCGAGGAAAAGCCAACGATTTGGCTTTTCCAGCGACGAACCCCGCAGAGCGGGCGGATGGGGGTGGTAAAGGCAGTGGGCCAAGATTGCCGTCAGTGCGCTGCCTTAACCACCCCCACCCGACCCTGCGGGCCACCCTCCCCGCAAGGGGGAGGGAAAGAAACGAACCGCTTTCAGGAGAATATGAATGTCCGCCGACAAGCGAATTCTCGACATTACCGACCGCATTCGCGAGCGCTCCAGACGCACGCGTGAGGCCTATCTCGACCGCGTGCGGCAGGCGGCGACGAGGAAGCCGGCGCGGTCGTTTCTGGGATGCGGCAATCTCGCCCATGGTTTCGCCGCCTGCGGCCCGGCGGACAAGGCGGATCTGGCGGGCGATGTGGTGCCGAACCTTGCCATCATCACCGCCTATAATGACATGCTGTCGGCGCATCAGCCCTATGAGACCTTTCCGCAGCTGATTAAGCAGGCGGCGCGCGAGGCGGGCGGCGTGGCGCAAGTGGCGAGCGGTGTGCCCGCGATGTGCGACGGCGTCACGCAAGGGTTCGCGGGCATGGAACTGTCGCTGTTCTCGCGCGACGTGATCGCGATGGCAACGGCGGTGGGCCTTTCGCATGATATGTTCGACGCCGCCGTCTTCCTCGGCGTCTGCGACAAGATCGTGCCGGGGCTGATGATCGGCGCGCTGACCTTCGGGCATCTTCCCGCCGTGTTCGTCCCCGCCGGGCCGATGACCACGGGCCTGCCGAATGACGAGAAGGCGCGCATCCGCCAGCTCTATGCGGAGGGCAAGGTGGGCCGCGCCGAACTGCTCGAAGCCGAGTCGAAATCCTATCACGGGCCGGGCACCTGCACCTTCTACGGCACGGCCAATTCCAATCAGATGCTGATGGAGATCATGGGGCTGCACCTGCCGGGCGCCTCCTTCATCAATCCCGGCACACCCTTGCGCGACGCCTTGACGAAGGAAGCGGCGAAGCGCGCGCTCGCCATCACCGCGCTCGGCAATGAATATACGCCTGTCGGCGAGATGATCGACGAGCGCTCCATCGTCAACGGCGTCGTTGGACTCAACGCCACCGGCGGCTCGACCAACCACACCATTCATCTGATCGCCATGGCGGCGGCAGCGGGCATTCAGCTGACATGGCGCGACATCGCCGATATTTCCGACGCGGTGCCGCTGCTGGCGCGCGTCTATCCGAACGGGCTTGCCGATGTGAACCATTTCCACGCGGCGGGCGGCATGGGCTTCCTCATCCGCGAACTCCTCGACGCCGGGCTGCTGCATGAGGATGTGCGCACCGTCTGGGGCGAAGGCCTGCGCCCCTACGCCATCGAGCCAATGCTGGACGAGGCCGGCAATGTCGCGCGGCGCCCCGCACCGGCAACGAGCGGCGACGAGAAGGTGCTCGCGCCCGCCTCGCAGCCGTTCCAGCCGAGCGGCGGCATCCGTGTGCTGATCGGCAATATCGGCAACGCCATCATCAAGATTTCCGCCGTCAAGCCGGAGCGGCATGTGATCGAGGCCCCTGCCCTCGTCTTCGACAGCCAGGCGGCGCTCAACGAAGCCTTCAAGGCGGGCAAGCTCGACCGCGATTTCGTCGCCGTCGTCCGCTTCCAGGGGCCGAAGGCCAACGGCATGCCGGAACTGCACAAGCTGACCACCGTGCTCGGCATATTGCAGGATCGTGGCCGCCGCGTCGCGCTCGTCACCGACGGGCGCATGTCCGGCGCCTCCGGCAAGGTGCCCTCCGCCATCCATGTGACGCCGGAAGCGCTCGACGGCGGGTTGATCGGCAAGATCCGCGACGGCGATATCGTGCGGCTCGATGCCGTCGCCGGGACGCTGGAGGTGCTGGTGAGCGCGGCGGAACTGGCGGCGCGGGAGATAGATAAAGTCGATCTTTCGGGCAACCAGTTCGGCATGGGCCGCGAACTGTTCACCGCCTTCCGCCAGATTGCGGGACGGGCGGATCAGGGCGCTTCGGTGTTTTGAGGCGGTGATACACCCTTCCTTCCCCCTTGCGGGGAAGGTGCCCGCGGAGCGGGCGGATTGGGGGTGGTGACGTTTGTGCTTGCTTCGAAAAGCCGTGGCGCAAACGTCACCACCCCCATCCGACCCTATCGGGCCACCCTCCCCGCAAGGGGGAGGGAAGGCGCGAGCTTAATACCCGCAGCGTAACTTAAAACCTCGGGCTTGCCTTCCCCGCCATCCGATAGGCCGATATGACCGTATTGGCCATCAGCATGGCAATGGTCATCGGCCCGACACCGCCCGGGACCGGCGTTATCGCGGCTGCCACTTCCGCAGCTTCGGCATAATCCACATCGCCGACCAACCGTGTCTTGCCTTCGCCCTTTTCCGGTGCGGGGATGCGGTTGATGCCGACGTCGATGACGGTCGCGCCCGGCTTCACCCAGTCGCCCTTCACCATTTGCGGACGGCCCACGGCGGCGACCAGGATATCGGCGGTGCGGCAGAGGGCGGGCAGGTCTTTCGTGCGGCTGTGGGCGATGGTCACCGTGGCGTTGGCGTTCAGCAGCAATTGCGCCATCGGCTTGCCGAAGAGGTTCGAGCGGCCGATGACCACCGCGTTGAGGCCGGAAAGATCTTCGCCATGGGTGCGGCGGACGAACACCATCGCGCCGGCGGGGGTACAAGAGACCAGACCCGTTTCCAGATCGCCGGTGGCCAGCTTGCCGGCATTGACAACGTGGAGGCCGTCGACATCCTTTTCCGGCAGGATCGACTGGATCACCGGCTCGGATTTCAGATGTTTCGGCAGCGGCAGTTGGACTAGGATGCCATGGATCGAGGGATCGCCGTTCAGCGAAGCGACGAGCGCCTCCAGCTCCTCCTGCGTCGTCTCGGCGGGCAAGGTGTGCTGGACGGATTTGAAGCCGCACTCCTTCGCCATCCGGCTTTTGGAGGCGACATAGACGTGGCTGGCCGGGTCGTCGCCGACGATGATAACAGCGAGACCGGGAACAACGCCCGTTTGCGCGGCGAGCTCGGAAGTCGCCTGCTTCACCTTGCTCAAGACATCCTCGGCAACACGCTTGCCGTCAATTACCTGCGCCATTCGCAACTCCTGTGGCTCATCGCATCATTGCAGTGCAATAATCGGCCAAACCGGGCATGACAACCGCCAAAAAGCGACGTCTCGGATTAAAGGAACGGCTTGTTGAACGGCTTTGGGGCTACGCCTTTGCCCTCGCCCGGCGCTTGGCGGCGGCGAGGCGGGTTTCTCCGGCGTCTGACGATGGGCTGCCCGCGTCATGCACCGGGGGCGGCGTGTCGTCATAGCCGGCTGCATTCCGTCCGCCGCCGAAGAGGGCGGCATAGATGCCGCGCAGAATGGCGATACCGAGACCGGCGAAGAGGCCCAGCACGAGGCCTGCCAGAAGGACGGTGCGGCGCGACGGCCCCAGCGGCTCGAGCGCCGGGCGGGCGCCGGAGATGACGCGCACATTGGCCGTGTTGAAGCCCTGCTGCTCGCCGGTTTCGCGGGTGCGCAGGAGGAACGCCTCATAGACGGTGCGCTGGGCGTTCGCCTCGCGCTCCAGCTCGCGCAGCTTGACCATGTCCTCGTTGTTTCCGGCGTAGCGCACCTTCAGCTGCGCAAGGCGAGCAGAAAGATCCTTTTCCTGCTGCTGCGAGCGTTGCAGATCGACCTGCATCGCGTTGCGGATGCGGCGAAGTTCCGCTTCCACTTCGCGGCGCAGCCCTTCGGCCTGCGACTGCGCCTGGATGAGCGCGGGATGGCGCGGGCCGAGCTTGGTCGCCAGCCCCTCCGCCTGCTGCCGCGCGGCGGCATATTGCGAGCGCAGCGCTGTGATGGCGCCGGAATTGAGCCCCTCGGGCAAGCCGCTGGTGAAAAGGCTGTCCGCCGTCGTGCCATTGAGCGATTCCACGCGCGCCCTGAGGCGAATGGTTTCAGCGCGGGCGGCAGAGAGCTGGCTGTTCAGATTGGCGACATCGTCATCGGTGATGAGCCGGCCCTGCACATCGACCAGATCATGCTCGGCCTTGAACTTCTGAACCGCACTGTCCGCCTTCTCGACATTGGCCTTCAGATTGGCGAGGCGCGCGGACAATTCGCCGGTGGCGCGCTTCGCCAGCTCGGAATCGAGGACGCCCAGCTGCTCCTGGAAAACATTGGTGATGATATTGGCGAGCTCAGCCGATTTCTCCGGCTCACGGGTCTTCACCGTCACTGAGACGATGAAGCTTTTGGGATCGCGGGAAACGGTCAGGCTCCGGCGAAGATTGGTCAGGACCTTGGTTTCGAGGCTCGTCTCATCCTCCGTGCCCGGCCCCGACAGAAGCTGGCGCAGGGAAGCGATGAATCCGCCGATGACCCCCGGTTTCATAGAGCCATTGAACTCGGGGTCTTTCATGAGCCCCGCCTGATCGATGACCTTGGTCAGCACGCTGGCGGAATCGATGAGCCGGGACTGACTTTCGATCACGGCGAGCGCGGCGTCACTCGGCAATTGGTCTGGCGTCAGGTCGATACCGACCGTCTGGATGCTGCGCGGATTGACCAATATATCCGCCGTGGAGGCATACATTTTCGGCAGCGAAAGGCCATAGGCGACGCCGAGGATGATGCCAAGCAGGGTGGTGGCGATGATGAGGTTGCGCGAACGGCTGATGGCATCGAGAACGATGCGCGGATCGACCAGCGGCTTCCATTCGTCGTCGTGATCGTCTTCCTGATGATAGTCCTCGCGGCGCGGCGCGGCCCTTCGGCGGCGCACCGGCTCCTCATCGTGCTCGGCCGGCGCGGCGATGGCCTGCTCGCGGCGCGTCTCGCCCGGCGCCAGCCGCGCGCGCAGATCCGCCTCGACAGCGGCCATCTCCTCGCGAATGCGCGCCTCCTCCGCCTTGCGGGCGGGTTCGTCATCTTCCACGGCTTCGGTTTCGCGGACATGGCGCTCCAGTTCAGCCATTCGCCGGGCATGGGCCTCCCGCCGGCGTTCCGCTTCGTTCTCGCGGCTGGATTTGGCGGATTTGGCGGGCGCGCGTGGGCCTTCCGGCCCCTTCTCGGGATCGGGCTTTTCTATAAACGACAGAAGCGGCTTCGCTGCGCGCTTCTTCTGTTCGTCTTCCGGACCCGTCATCCGATATTGCCCATCCTCGTGATCTTGGTTAAGCCAAACTAAATCCGCATGTAAAAGAAATCGTTAAAATGCGGCAACATAGAGAGACGCTCGCTTGCTCATTTCCCGGCTAAAACAGCAGGCGGGACCCCTGCGCGATTACTTCTCGCTGATCAGCGGCTCGGCGGGGCGGCTCGTCATTTCGCTGGCTTATTTCGTCGCGCTGGCCAACACCCTTTCCATAGGCAGCTTTGGCGTATTTGCCACCGCGTCGGCGACCGGCGTGGTCCTATCGCGGCTGGTTTCCTTCGGCTTCGTTTCGCCGCTCTACCGCATCGCCACCGTCAAGCCGCAACTCCTAGGGACCTACACGGCGGGCTATCTCGCAGCCATCGTGCTGTCCCTGCCGGTGCTTGCCGCCGCGGGCTGGGCAATCCACGCACTGTTCTTCGGTGACGACATAAACCTTTTGGGCTTCGCGCTCATCATCGCCGCCGAGGCGCTGTTCTGGCGCTCGACGGAAGCGATCATCATCGTCAATAACGGCCTCAACCGGTTCGGGCGCGGGGCGATCCTCACCGTTTTGGGCACGGCAATGCGGGCGGTCGCCGCCATGCTCTTCGCCTTTCTTTCGGCAAAGGGCGATCTTGCCCATTGGGCGTGGTGGTATTTCATCGCGAACGGTATTTCGCTCGTCGTCGCGCTCTGGTTCTACCCCCGGGTGCGGCTGCGTTTTGCGCCGGCGCTTTACGTGCGCCATGTCACCGATGCCCTGGCCGTGACCGGCGCGGAGATGCTGTTCTATGTGCAGAGCGAGCTCGACAAGCTGCTGGTCCTGAGCCTCGGGGGCCCGCGCATTGCCGGCGTCTACGCCATTTTGATGCGGCTGGTCGATCTGACCGCCATGCCCATCCGCTCGTTCAACATGATGCTGGTGCAGCGGCTGATGCGCAAGCCGGACATGCTGGCCTCGCTTAAAGTCAAGGCGGGGCTGGAATGCGGGGTGTTTCTCGTTTCCACGCTGGCGCTCGCGGCGCTCTCGCTGTTTCTCTATTTCGTCCCCAATGCGCTGGGGGACAAGGTGGCGCAGATCGTCGTGCTGCTGCCGTCGATTTTTCTCGTTCCGGGCTTTCGCAATCTTACCGAATATCAGGCGGAGCTTCTCTATGCCCGCGGCCAATCGGCCCGGCGTACGCTCAACCTTGCCGTGCTGACGGGAGCGAAAGGCGTCGCGATATGGCTCCTATTCACGCATTTTAGGGCGGATGACGCCTGGGTCGTTTGGCTGAACGTCGTGTTCGCCGCGCTTTACCTCATTTCGCTGTGCCTGACCTATTCGGCGCTCCGGCGGCCTGCGAAGCGCGTCTGATCAGATCAGGGCATTCTTCAACGCGGTGAGGAAATTGTCCCGCCGCCGCGCCTGCCAATCATCCGCAGCCGGGCTTTCCGTCATCGCCTGGCGCAGGGCATCGGCAAAGGCGTTCGGGCTGTCAGCGGCTTTCACGCGGGCGGGCAGACCATCAAGGCCGCGCAGCGCGAAGGAGGTCGCGATCACGGGGCGGCCGATGGCAATGGCGTCGAGCGTCTTGATCTGGATGCCGTCGCCGGCGACGGAGGGGACGGCAATGACCCGGCCGGTCCCGAGAAAAGCGGCGGCATCGGGCACGCGGCCCAGAATATCGACATTCGCGAAGCGGCCGCGCAGATCCTCCGCGCCCGAGCCGCCGACCCTGATCTTCAAGCCAGGCACGAGCGGCACGACCTCACGGCAGAACCAGTCGAGCCCTTCCCGGTTCGGCCCCCAGCTCCAGGTGCCGAGCAGCGCGACATCCCATTCGGGCTCGCCGAGGCGGAAGGAAGCGGGAAGCGGCATGGGAGGCACGGGCAGCACCGTGACCGAGGAAGCGCCCATTTGCCGGAACTCGCGCGCCTGCGCCTCGGTGAGCACCCACACGCCCCTGATGGCACGGGCAAGCCGCGCCTCCATCGCCTGCATCAGCCGGGCCTCGCGCGTGAAAAGCGCACGGCGCAGCGCGTTGCCATGCCGCGCCTGGCCCGCATAAAGCAGCCCCTCGCAATTGTGGGAGACATGGATGAGCGGTCTGCCCTCAACGAGCGGCAGAAGCCAGCCCATCTGCGCATGGTCTATGACGATCCAGTCCCAGTTACGCTCGCGAAGCGCGCCTTCAAGCGCCGCGACATAGGCGGAGCCCCTATATTTCGCGCTCGAATAAGCATTGCGGGCAAGAGCGGCCCCAGCCAGCCATTTCGCAGCATGGAGCGCCGCGCCGCGCGTCTCGATGGGGCGGTGCTCGACCAGCACTTCGCCCTCGTGAGCGGCATAGCCCGGACGGCCATAGCCGAGCACCCGCACGTCAGCGCCAAGCGCGCGGAGGCCCTCGATGATGTGGGCGCTGACGATCTCACCGCCGGTGCGGCCTTCGCCGGGCAGCACGGTCGTGAGGAAAAGGATCGAGCCGGGTCCCTCCCCGGTCATGGACTTTTCCGGCGCAAATCGTCGGCGATTGCGCCGAGGAATTTCCAGCCGTCGATGAAATAGCGGCGGAACAAGCGACGCGGCTCGCAGAGGAAGCGCCAGAGCCATTCGGCGCCGATCGACCGCATCAGTTGCGGCGCGCGCTGCACCGTCCCGACATAGAAATTGGGGCTGGCGCCGAACGCCAGGGCAAAGCAAGGCCCGATCCGATGGCGGTGCCGGTCGAGCCACAATTCCGACTTGGGCGCGCCGACGCAGAAGAACAGATGCGTCGTGCCGGCGTCGGCGATACGGCGCGCGAGCGCGGAGGAATAGGCCTCATCCTCCTCGAACCCGAAGGGGGGAATTTCCGTCTCAACCTGTCCGAACCCTTGCGAGCCGAGCTTTTCGGCAAGGCGTGCGGCGGTTTCTTCATCGGAGAGGACGAAGAAAGGCCGGTGCCGCGCCGGGTCGAGCCGCGCCATAAGGGCGGGAAAGAGGTCGGCGCCGGTCACGCGCCCCGGCAGGGCCACGCCGCGCCAGCGCGCGTAAAGGAAAACGGGCGTTCCATCCGCCGTCACGATGGCCGCGCGGTCATAGGCCTCGCGAAAGGCAGGATTGCCGCGCATCTGGACGATATGGTCGAGATTGGCGGTGAAGAACATCCGCGCCCCGCCTTTGAGCGGCTGGGGCGCGCGGATCAGGTGCTCCACCAGGGCTTCCGCGCCGGCATTCGTGAAGCGAAGGCCGAATATATCCTGCGGAAAGCGCTTCATAGTCTCAAATTGCACCGGTAGCGCTCTCATCGTCAGGCCAAGAGTTTGCGCAGGGAGCCAAGGTCCGTTCCGGTGAAGGATTGAACGCCGATGGCAACCTGCTCTGATGTCATGGAGGCGACCAGTTGCTGCAACCCGTCGCCCGAAAGGCTGGGGCCCTCCCAGTAAACCCGGCAGAACTGCAGGGCATCGTGAAAATGCCCCTCCCCGCCCTGAATTTCATCGACGAAGCGGCCATAAACGAGACATTCGGAAAAATGCCGCCGCATGGCGATGGCCTCGACCCAATGGCGCTGGTGCAGCATCTCGAGGTGGCGGATCATGGCAAGCACGGTCTCCCGGCGCCAGGCGATCACGGTCGAGATATAATCATCCCTGTTATCCGCGCCTTGGGCTAAGCCCAGAACCTCGGCTGCGTTCCGCGCCCAATCTGCATGGCTGGTATGGCCGGCGTGGCTATCCATCGGCAGCGCCCCGTCGCGCCGGTAGAGCCGTAGACGCCCATCGCGCCAGAAGACGGAGAGGTCGAATGGCTTCAGAAACACCACATCGGAATCGCAATAGACAAGCGCGGCATCCGAAACCTGCTGCGCAATGGCAATGCGGCGAAGCTGTTGCACATGCCAGCCGTGCAGCGGCGCGAGGCGTGTGCTGAGCCAGACGCGCCGGCGGAAGAAGCCGCTGGGATCGGGAACGCTGTGGAGCCAGGAGGGCAGCAGGTCGCGTTCGTCGATCACTTCCCTGCGCGGACCTTCGAGCTGGCGGAAAAGCGCCACATCATGGCCGGCGACGAGGAGATAGTGCTTCTGCGCGCCGGTGACGAAACGGTCAATGCTCTCGCAAAGCAGCCGGCAGCGTTCGAAATCCGCCTGATAGCTCGGCGTCACCAGAGACGCCGTCCCGCTCACGCGGCGCTCGATTTCCGCCACGGCCTCGGTTGAAGCGAGCACGCCAGCCTCCGGCATTATAACCCATATCCTGCCGCCAGCTTACCGTCAGGCACAAGCAAGGTGACAAAAAGAAGAGGCATGGACCCACCAAACACAAACGCAGCAAACACTTATATGTTTGCCCTAGGATGATAAGCAGGCGAAATGAAGGCTTGATTAACCGGGCGCGGAAGGGAATCTATGGCGCCGAATATTTCCAGGAAACAGGCATGAGCCAACCGCTGCCCGACAACATCACGCTCCTTGTCCAGTCGCCGCAATTGCGCAAGGACGAGGTGGAGGCGGTGGTGACGATCCCGACCTTCCGCCGACCCGACCATCTGCTGAAGACGCTGTATTCCGTCAAGGCTCAGGCGACCGGGCGGCGCTTCGCCATCATCGTCATAGAAAACGATGCCGAGGGACAAGAGGGGGCCGCGGCGGTTCGCTCGCTCTTTGCGGATGGCACCTTCGAGGGATTGCTGATCGTCGCCCGCGACAAGGGCAATTGCAACGCCTACAATGCCGGCTGGCGGACGGCGCTCGTGCATTTCCCGAATTTCTCGTCGCTGCTCGTCATCGACGACGACGAAATCGCCGATGAGAACTGGCTGGAAAACATGGCGGCTGCCGGGGAACGCTATGGCGCCGATATCGTCGGCGGTCCGCAAATCCCGGTTTTCGAGCGGCCCGAACAGGCCGAATGGGCGGCGCATCCGATCTTCACGCCGCGTTATGACCGCAGCGGGCCGGTGGCGGCGCTCTATTCCTCGGGCAATCTCCTGATTTCCCGGCGGGTGCTGGAGGCGATGCCCTATCCCTTCCTCGATCCCATGTTCAATTTCATGGGCGGCGGGGATGCCGATTTCCTCGACCGGAGCGTTGTCAAAGGCTTCCGCCTTGCCTGGTGCGCGGAGGCGCCCGTTCGGGAGACGATCCCCAGCCGGCGGCTAGAGCGGGACTGGATTCGGGCGCGAGGCCTGCGCAACGGCGTGATTTCCACGCTGGTCGAAAAGCGCAAGCGGGCGGATGAGCCGCTGGGCCGGCTTCGCGTCATCCTCAAAAGCCTGGCATTGCTCGCCTTCTCGCCTTTCAAGGCCGCCGTCAAAGGGGTAAAGTCCGGCTCGCCCGCGACCGGCTTTTATTATATCCATATCGGCCTTGGCCGGGTTTTGGCCGAATTCGGATATGCCAATGAGCAATATCGCCAGCCTGAAAAGAACTGAAAGCCCTTTGCCTGCCCCGCCCTTAAGCTCCCTACGGTCGCTGGCGGGGACCCGCGTCATGCCCGCTGCCGTCTCCATGCGCATGGTGGCGGCCCTCATCGGCGCGCTGATCCTGTCGCTGCTGCTGATCTCGTTCCGGCCCTATTTTCCTGAAGGCACGGATAAGGAAAGCGGCGACCTCGTCAATCAGCTGGGCTTCAGCGGGCTCGGTGTCCTCGGTGTTCTCTCGGTGCTGATGCTGGCGCGCCCGCGCACCATCGGCGCGATGGCAAGCCCGCTCTGGCTGGTGATGCTCGGCTTCGTGGTCTTCGCCGCGCTGATCTCGCCCGACCCGCAAGTGGCGCTGCGCGCTTTTCTCTTCACGCTCATCGCCATGACCGCGACCATATCGGTGCTCTGCCTGCCGCGCGATGCGGATGGCTTTTCGCTGATCTTCACGCTGACGGCAGCCCTGATCCTCATTCTTTCCTATACGGGGATTGTGCTTGTGCCCGATCTTGCAACGCATGGGGCCGATATTCTGGAGCCGCAGAATTCCTTTCTCTGGCGCGGTGTCTTTTCGCACAAGAACGTGGCTGCGCCCGTCATGGCGGCGTTCTTCTTCGCCGGGATTTATCTCATCCGGCGGCGCTGGTTCGTCACGGGCGGCTTGATCGCCCTTGCCGCGCTCGGCTTCGTGTCGGGGGCCGGCTCGAAAACCTCGACCGCGCTCGTGCCGCTCGTCGCCATCCTCGTGGGCGTGCCGGGCATATTCGGACTGAGGCCGCTTGCGGCGGCGCTGGTGCTTGCGACGCAGATCGGCTTTTTCTTCTTCACGCTCGGCGTCGTGCTGTTTCCGCCGGTCGCGCGGCTCATCGGCGCGTTTCTTCCTGCGCCCTCCTTCACCGGACGCACGGATATCTGGCGCTTTGCGCTGGAAATGCTGGAGAAAAAGCCATGGACCGGCTACGGCCTCGGCGGCTTCTGGTCGACGCCGACAGCCCTTTATGCCGCGCGGCCCTATTATCTCGATTGGGACGTGCGCGGCATCGTCCATGCCCATAATGGCTATCTCGACATCGCGGTCACCATGGGGATTCCCGCGCTCGTTTGCGCGGTCATCGTCATCATCTTCATGCCGCTCCTCGATTACCTCCGCTGCCGCCGCAACCGCGAGAACGTGCTTCTGGCTGACTTCTTCATGATGGTGCTGACCTTCTCGACGCTGAATGCCTTTCTCGAAAGTTTCTTCTTCCGCCGGGCCGACCCGGTCTGGCTGATGCTGGTGTTCGCCCTCTTCGGGCTTCGCATGACGGCACGGGTGATTATCCCGTCGCGGGTCAGCAGTTGACCGCGCGCTCGTCCATCGTCAATGTACCCCGCGCAAATCGAGAGAGGTGACGATGATGGGCGACAGGGTGGTTCTGGTCGGATGCGGCAATATGGGTTTCGCCATGCTGAAAGGCTGGCTCGATTCCGGCGCGCTCGAGCCTCAGAATATCCATGTGGTGGAACCCGCCGAGGCGCTGCGCGAGCGCGCGGCGGGCCTGGGCGTCCATACGGCTCAGGATGCCGGCGCGCTTGCGAACGATCTCACGCCGCGCATGGTGCTGATCGCCGTGAAGCCGCAGATGATGGCCGATGTGCTGCCCGCTTATGCCCGCTTTGCTGCGGACGCCACTTTCGTCAGCATCGCCGCCGGAACGCCGGTGGCGCTGTTCGAGGAACTGCTGGGCGGGAAGACTGCGATCATGCGCGTGATGCCGAACACGCCCGCGGCCATCGGCAAGGGCATGCTCGTCACCTACCGCAACGCCAATGTGCTTGACGCGGACGCCGCCTTCGTTGCCGGGCTTCTGGAGACGAGCGGCGCGGTGGCAAGCATTGCCGACGAAAGCCTGATGGACGCGGTGACGGCGGTCTCGGGATCGGGACCCGCCTATGTCTTTCACTTCATCGAATGCCTGACCGATGCGGGCGTCGCCGCCGGTCTCGACCGGGCGATGGCGGAACTGCTTGCGCGGCAGACCGTTTATGGCGCGGGCGCACTGGCGGCGGAAAGCCAGGACAGCCCTTCGAGACTGCGCGAGCAGGTGACGAGCCCGAAAGGCACCACGGCAGCCGCGCTCGAGGTGCTGATGGGCGAGGACCGATTGAAGAATCTTATTATAGAAGCCGTGGAAGCGGCAAAGAAGCGCTCAATAGAGCTTGGTAAAGGTTGAATTAATTTTTATTTCCTAGATTATAGAACAAGGTTTCTTGCATCTCGTTATATCGTTTGTACGCTTTGAGCCGACGGTTGCACATGCGCCGTCGCAACGCAGACTCGTTTTTTCCGCATGATCTTGACCGAAAAGTCTGCAACTTTTCGGGGTCATGCTTAAGTTTTCCCGCATGACCTTGTCCGAAAAGTCTGCAACTTTTCGGGGTCATGCTAACCGACGAAGAGAGGAAACAGACATGCCGAGCTTGCTGCCCCCGCTTCATGAAGGTCATGCGCCGATTTATCTGCACAATGCGTTCCAGGACGCGGTCGATGCTTATGAAGACTGGATCGCCGGGACGGAAGAGCCCTCGGTCAATGTCAACGGCAAGCATACGCGCATCAGCGTCATCTTCCGCCGCCTGTGGAGCTGCACCGACCCGGTGCCGATGCGCACCCTCGCCGCCCTGCGCGATCTCGCGCCGGAGGACTGGCTCAAGACCGACGAGACCAATGGCACGACCTATGCGCAAGGCGCCCGCGCCATGCGGGCGCTGTGCGAGGAAAGGCTGAAACGGAGATTGGGTGCATAGAAGGTTCGCGCCCGCTTCGTTTACTTTTCGCGTCCAAGCCTTGATCTTTCGCCGTCGAGGATTAGCTTAATATATTACAGCAAGAGAAGGAGGGATGTATCATGGAAGGACAAGTTGTATTCTATAAAGGCGAGCGGATTTTGTATCGCCACAGGATCGAAGTGCAGGACGATGGTTTCTCCAAGGGCGTCAATGACGCGATCATCGCCTTCCAGCGCAACTATTCGGGCTTCGATCTGGCCGACGATAACATCAATATCCGTGTAACGAAGCCCAGCCTGGCCTGACGGCAGGTCGCTGCCGCCCCCAATGCACATAGCGATCCCGGCGCGCCAAGGCGCCGGTATCGCGGATTTTATGTCAGGCTCATTGCCAGCGAGGGATTTTTGGTTAAAGGAGGGAGCATATCTTCGTTCCAAAACCAGATCCCCTGATGTCCCTCGCACGCAAACGTCTCGTCATCGTCGGAAACGGCCCCCTGCCCCGCGACCTCTCCAAAGAAGTGGACACGGCGGATTTTGTCGTTCGCTTCAACGAGCCAAAGGAATCGATCGGCATGAGCGGGGTCAGGACGGACCTCCTGATGCTCGCGACATCGAGCAAGCCGGCCGAGCGGCGCGTGCGTGATCCGGGCTTCGTTCAGACGCCAACCTTCAAAGCCGCTAAGCAGGTCATGCTCGCCTATCATCCGAGCATCATCCGCCAATATCACCCCAAGCCGAATTTCCTTTCGCGGATCAAAGGACGACGCTCCGACTGGACACAGGAAACCATCGAGGTGGTCGGTGCCGCCGGCAAGGAGATACTCATCATGCCGCCGCAATTCTACATTGCGGGCTGCAAGGAATTAGGGGTAAGAGACGAGAATATGAGCAAGGTCTTTCCCAGCACCGGCTTTTTCGGCATCTGGTATATGCTCGGAAAATGCCCGGAAGAAAGCTGGGATGTGGAGCTGTGCGGCTTCAGCTGGGAAGGATGGAAGCGGCATGCATGGGCTGACGAGCGGGCGTGGGTCGAAGGGAAAGTCAATTCGGGCCGTATCACCCTGATGGAATAGGCAAAGGCGCCCGGCGGCGACGTGACATATCTTCATGAGAGGAACTGTAAATGACTGAACCGTTACGCATTTTTATCGGCTGGGATTCCCGTGAACCCATCGCTTATGAAGTCGCCAAGGCGTCAGCATTGAAGCACTCCTCCGTCCCGCTCGATATCGTTCCGATCAAATTGCAGGATCTTGTCGATCAGGGCGTTTACACCCGCGACATCGATCCGCTTGCGTCAACGGAATTCACCTATTCCCGCTTTTTCACGCCATGGCTTGCCGGATATGAGGGCTGGGCGCTTTTCTGCGATTGCGATTTCCTGTTCCTCGGCGACATTGCGGGGCTGTGGTCGTTCAACGATCCGTCCAAGGCGGTCTATTGCGTCCAGCACGATTACCAGCCGAAGGATAGCGTCAAGATGGACGGAAAGGTGCAGACAAGCTATCCGCGCAAGAACTGGTCGTCCTGCATGTGGTTCAACTGCGCGCATCCGTCGACGCGCAAGCTGACGCCGGAACTCATCAACCGGGAAACGGGCGCTTATCTCCACCGCATGCAATGGGCCGCGGATGACGAAATCGGCGCTCTGCCCACCGAGTACAACTGGCTCGAGGGCTGGAACGAGAAACCGGAAGGCAGCCTGCCGAAGGTCGTCCATTACACGCGCGGCGGCCCATGGTTCAAGGATTGGCAGAATGTGGATTACGCCGATCTGTGGCGCGCTGAGGCCGATGCCGTCGAGCCGGGCTGGCAGCCGGTCTGATCAAGCATCGTCATCAGCATTGCGAGACGGCCCGTATCGGGCCGCGTCGCATTCAGGCGCGGTTCCGGAAATCGACCATGAAACCGCGTTCGACCAGGCATTCCGGTCCCGTATATTGAACCGAGCCTTCATACATCAGCGACAGATCGTCGGAGAAACGGGTGTCCGTCACGATGGCTCTGTAATGTTCGGAGCCGCCGGCATGGCTTTTCTCCGAGGCGATGCGCCGGAATTCGTCAACGGATCGTGACGAAAAGCGGTAGTGCAGCAGCGCCCCGGTCACAGGCAGGCAATTGCGGTAGCATGGGCCGGGCCCATGAATGCTTCCCCGGTAATAATCGGTCTTCCTGTCGACCCACATCAGCGGAAATTTCGATAGCCGCATGCTGCGTCCGAAGAGGCGCTGGCGAGGCCCGCCCCGCACGGCAACCCCGAAACGCTCATGCTTGACGGTATAGCCGTCGCCGTCAAAATGGGAGGACACTTCAAAGGGATATTTCACGCCATCATCGACGAAAATTCCGTCGCGCAGCAGGCCCGGCGGATACATGTCGATCATCGGCGCCAATGACCGGCGGACGCCGCTCTGTTCCAGCTCTTCGATAAATTCGCGGATGTCGCGCCGATCCATGCGAGGGAATACGAAGAATTCATCCGCATCGACAGACATATACCAGCGGTCATATCCATAAATGTCAAACAGGGCATCGCGCCAGATACGCCCGCGATCGGCCTCGGCGTAACGGATATTTGAAACGAACAGATCGACATCGGGCGCTGCGGCCAGAATCCCGGCGGTCCCGTCATCCGACCGGTCATCGACAAAGATGAACCGGGTAACCCCGAGCGCGCGATAGTAGCGGAGGAAAGCCTTCAAATAGGAAGCGGCGTTGCGCACCACGCAAATCAAAGGCAGGTCGTCCGGGCGCAGGGCAGCGAAACTGCCTGATGACGCCGTCAGCCCGGCGTCGTCCTTTCCCTTGGCCAAGGAAAGCATCGCGTGCCGCCACCGCTGCTTCAGATTCCGGATCGGGGGGACGCGCCAATAAGCATCCCAGTCCGCTTCGTTCGCGACGGGATAGCGCATCATCGACTGCGCGGAGCGGATGCTGTATTATATTTATCGAGCATTGGAATCGATGTCGTATCGTTACGCATTCCGAGCAAATCCGCGCCTTTGAGAATCCCCCTATAAGATAAAGTGAAAAGACCTGTAAACAGTGTAATTGACCGACGCTTGCGCCGATGGCTAGCAGTTTGACGTCAATCAACACCGGTTCAGCAAAACGTGGCAAATTGCCCGCGTGCCAACGATGGACGCAAACGTTCAGAGACGGTAAGAGACATGACAAAATTTCAGGAGCGTTTGATGGACTATCGCCGTTTTTTCGAGGATGCGATCGACCAGTTGCACGCCGAGAAGCGTTACCGCGTCTTTGCCGATCTGGAACGTATCGCTGGCCGCTTTCCCCGTGCCCTCTGGCGCAACAATGGAGCGGCGCGCGAAATCACCGTGTGGTGCTCGAATGATTATCTCGGCATGGGCCAGCATCCCGATGTGATCACCGCGCTTTGCGATGCGGCGCAGCGCCTCGGCACCGGCGCCGGGGGAACCCGCAACATATCCGGCACCAACCGCCCGCTGGTCGAGCTCGAGGAAGAACTCGCCGACCTCCACGGCAAGGAGGCCGGGCTCGTCTTCACCTCCGGCTTCGTTTCGAACGAGGCGGCGATTTCCACCATCGGCCGGCTGCTGCCGGATTGCCTCATCCTCTCGGACGAGCTCAACCACGCCTCGATGATCGAGGGCGTGCGCCGCTCCGGCGCGGAGAAGAAAATCTTCCGCCATAACGATCTGGAGCATCTGGAAAGCCTGCTGAAGGCGGCGGGCAAGCAGCGCGCCAAGATCATCGTCTTCGAATCCGTCTATTCGATGGATGGCGATATCGCGCCGATCGAGAAGATTGCGGATCTCGCCGATGAATATAACGCCATGACCTATATCGACGAGGTCCACGCGGTCGGCATGTACGGGCCGCGCGGTGGTGGGATCACCGACCGCGACGGGCTTGCCCACCGCATTGACATCATTGAGGGCACGCTTGCCAAGGCCTTCGGCTCGCTCGGCGGCTATATCACCGGCTCGCGCTCCGTCATCGACGCGGTGCGCTCCTATGCGCCGGGCTTCATCTTCACCACCGCCCTGCCCCCTTCCATCGCCGCCGCTGCCACGGCTTCGATCCGCCACCTCAAGACATCGCAGGAAGAACGGCGGCAGCATCAACGCCAGGCGCAGATGACGAAAGATGTGCTTTCCGCCGCCGGACTGCCCGTAATGCCGTCGCAGACGCATATCGTGCCTGTGCTCGTCGGCGATCCCGAGCTGTGCAAGAAGGCCAGCGACCGGCTGCTGGAGGTGCATGGCATCTATATCCAGCCCATCAACTACCCGACCGTACCACGCGGTACGGAGCGGCTGCGCATCACGCCGACGCCGTTCCACGACGATACGCTGGTGCTGCAATTGAGGGATGCGCTGCGCGAAGTCTGGGAGACGCTGGGCATCCCCTTTGCCGAAACGCGGGCTCCGCAGCTCGCCAAATCCGACCGTGTCGTACCGCTGATGGTATCGCAGGCGGGGGGATGACCTCGCTTCGCTCGAAGGGAGTAAGGGAGTAAGGGAGTAAGGGAGTAAGGGACCATCCTGATTCCCTCGGAGGAGGCAACCCTTCCCCTATTCCCCTATTCCCTTATCTCCCCTGCCATTCAACCACCGCGCCACGAACGGCACCGTCACCGCGATCATGATGAACCGCGCCACATGGTGCGAGGCGACATAGGCGGGGTCGACGCCGAGCGAAAAGGCGATGACGGTCAAGGCTTCCAGCGCGCCCGGCGCGAAAGCGAGCGCGATCTGGGCCGGGTGCAAGTCGAAAAGTAGCCAGACCACGGCGCCGACCGCAAAAGCCGCCGATGTGCCTATAATGAAGGCCAGAAGCGCGGCGGGCAGATAGCGGACAAGGTGCATGCGGTGGCTGGCGTTGACGCGCGAGCCGATGAGAACGCCGAGCACGATGGTGCCGAGGTCCGAAAGGCCGCGCGGCAGGCTCGCCTCCACCCATGATCCGCCATGCAGGATGGCGCTTGCCAGCAGCGCACCCAGCATCATGCCGCCTGGCACACGGCTGTAATGGCCGATCACCGCACCGGCAAGCCCGCCCCCGAAGAGGATGGCTGCGGCCTCCAGCGTCAGCTCGTGCGTCACAGTGAAATCCACATGCGGCGCGCTGCGGCCGAGGATGGCAAGAAGCGGCGCGAGAAAGCCAATCAACAGCAACAGCCTTGTGGTCTGGATGATGGTGATGCGGACCATATCGGCGCGCGTGTCGCTCGCCGCCGCGAGCACGAAGGAGAGCGCGCCCGGCAGTGCGGAAAACAGCGCCGTCTGGCCGTCCCAGCGAAACACCTTACGCAGCAGGAGATAGGTGAAGCCGGTCACTGTGATGAGCATGACGAACAGGAGAACGAAGCTGCCCGGCCAGGCCGAGAGCTGGTTCAGCGTTTCAGGCCGCACGCCGGATCCCGCCTGCAAGCCCAGCATAAAGAAGACGATATTACGCAGCCAATCGGGCAGATAAATCCGCATGCCCGCAAGCGAGGCAATGGTGACCGATATCACCGAGCCGAGGAGAAAGGGAATGGGAAGGCTGATTGCATAAGCCGCCAATGCGCCGACCGTGGCGACGGCCAGCGAAGCGGCCATGGCGATGGCCTTCGTCCAGATGTCGTCCTTGGCGGGTTGGCGATAGCCTTGATCCATTTGTTATGTCCCCTCTGCCCGATACTACCTTATCCGCTCGCCTCTTTGGCGGTGATGCGAGGGGTTTTCAAATGGAAATGTCGGCRGGACAGTACCCCCCTCTGTCCTGCCGGACATCTCCCCCACAAGGGGGGAGATTGGCTGACACAGCGCTCCGCTCTCATCTTACGACGTCTACGATTGGTATCTGCCATCTATGAAGGCCAATCTCCCCCCTTGTGGGGGAGATGTCCGGCAGGACAGAGGGGGGTGTGCCAGGCAAATCCATCAAAACATGGCTGCTGTCATCACCTCCCCTTCGCCAGCAAATCCCTGATCTCCGTCAGAAGCACCTCTTCCCGCGACGGCTCCGGTTTCGCGGCCGGGGCGGCTTCCCCCTTGAGTTTCAGCCGGTTCATCAGCTTCACCACCACGAACAGCGCGGCGGCGACGATGAGAAAATTGATGGCGAGCGTAAGGAAGTGGCCGTAGGCGATGGTCGCGCCCGCCTCACGCGCAGCGGCGAGGGTCGGCTTCGGCTCCCCGGCCAGCTGTACGAACATGTTGGAAAAATCGAGCCCGCCGGTCAGGAAGCCGATGATGGGGGTGATGAAGTCGGCGACGATCGAATTGACCAGCCCGCCAAAGGCGGTGCCGATGACCACGCCGATGGCGAGATCCACCATGTTTCCCTTCAGGGCAAATTCCTTGAATTCCTTAAGCATGCTATCGTCTCCATACTTTGTTTTAATGCTTCCTTAAAAGATGGAGTAGAGGGGAAAAAGAGGGAACCGTGCAGGGTTGGGGAATTATCGGCATTGCGTTTCTCTATCTGCTCCTGCTCTTCGCGGTGGCGAGCCTGGGGGACCGGCGCGCGCAGCGCTGGGGGACCGAGCCGCGGCCCTATATCTATGCGCTCAGCCTCGCCGTCTATTGCACCTCATGGACCTTTTTCGGCTCCGTGGGCGTTGCGGCGGAGCGGGGGCTGGAGTTCCTCGGCATTTATATCGGCCCGATCCTCGTCTTCACCGTGGGCAACCGGCTGGTGCGCCATATCGTGCGGCTGGCAAAAGCCGAACGCATCACCTCCATCGCCGATTTCCTCGCCGCCCGCTACGGCAAGAGCTTCGCCGTCGCCTCCATCGCCACGCTGATCGCCACCATCGGCGCGCTGCCCTATATCGCACTGCAATTGAAGGCGGTGTCCGGCAGTGTGGATTTGATCGTCGCGCATTACGGCCAGTCCTTCGATCCCATCGGCTATGTGTTCAGCGACGTGTCCCTGCCGGTCGCCTGCGTGCTGGCACTGTTCGCCATCCTGTTCGGCACACGGCATACGGACGCGACCGAGCATCAGGACGGGCTTATTCTCGCGGTGGCGCTGGAATCGGTCATAAAGCTCTGCGCCTTTCTCGCCGTGGGTCTTGCCTGCACCTTCTTCCTCTTCGGCAGCCCTTCCGCGCTCATGGAGGCGGTGACGCTGAATGAAGCGGCATCCCATGCCCTCAATTACCAGACCTCCATCGGCACATGGATTGTGCAGAGCGTGCTCAGCGCCATCGCGATCCTCATGCTGCCGCGCCAGTTCCATGTCGCTGTCGTGGAAAACCGCAGCGTGACGGAGCTGCGCATCGCGCGCTGGCTGTTCCCGGCCTATCTGGTCTTGATCAATCTTTTCGTGCTGCCCATCGCGCTTGCCGGCGTGGTGGCGCTTGGGCCCAGCACCAATGCCGACCTCTATGTGCTGGCGCTGCCGCTGGCGACCGACCACCATCTGCTGGCGCTCATCGCCTTTGTCGGCGGGCTTTCAGCGGCCACCGCCATGGTCATCGTCGCCTGCGTGGCGCTGTCTGTGATGATCTCGAACCATCTGGTGCTGCCGCTTTTCATCAAGCATTTCCTGCGCAGCGAGGAAGGCGAGCCGCGCGACCTGACGCGCATGATCCTTTATACGCGGCGGGCGACGATCATCGTCATCCTGTTCATATCCTTCATCTATTACCGCGAGACGGCGGATAATATCCGCCTCTCCTCCATCGGTCTCGTCTCCTTCGCCGCCATCGCGCAGTTCGCCCCTCCCCTGCTCGGCGGCCTGATCTGGCGCGGGGCGAATGCGCGCGGCGCGGTGGCAGGCATGATCTGCGGCTTCGCGGTCTGGGCCTATACGCTGCTGCTGCCCACCCTCGCACCACCGGACGCCGCCATCCTGCGCGAAGGGCTGTTCGGCCTCGCGGCGCTGAAACCGCAGGCGTTGTTCGGCACCGACGCCTTTCCGCTTACCAATGGCGTGATCTGGAGCCTGGCGGCGAACACGTTCGCCTATATCCTCGCCTCGCTCTCGCGCAAGGCGACGCCGCTCGAGCGCATCCAGGCCACCACCTTCATGCCGCGCGACATCATGACAGTGCCGACGCTGCGCCGCTTCCGCACCACGGTGACCGTCGATGAGTTGAAAGCGACCATCGCGCGCTATCTGGGCGCGGAGCGGGTGGAGCGCTCGTTCCAGAGTTTTGCCGTCCGGGAGCAAAGAACATTGGTCGGCACTGCGCCCGCCGATATGGGCCTCATCCGCTATGCGGAGCAATTGCTCGGCAGCGCGGTCGGTTCGTCTTCCGCCCGGCTCGTCCTGTCGCTGCTCCTGCAGCGCAATGACAGTTCCACACGCGGCGCGCTGCGCCTCCTCGATGACGCCTCGGAGGCGCTGCAGCAGAACCGGGGCCTGTTGCAGATCGCGCTCGACCAGATGGAACAGGGCATCACGGTGTTCGACCGGAATTTCCGGCTCACCTGCTGGAACCGGCAGTTCCGCCTGTTGCTCGACCTTCCCGATGAGTTCGGCCAGGTCGGCACGCCGTTGTCTGAGATCATCGAGCATCTGGCGCGGCGCGGCGATGTGGCGGCGGGAAACATCGTCACCATCATGCGCAATTTCACCACGTTCCGGCAGCCCTGGCGCATAGAGCTGAAATCGAGCGGACGCATCCTCGAAATCCGCTCCAACCCGATGCCGGATGGCGGGGTCGTCGCCACCTATACGGACATCACCCTCGCCGTCGAGGCGGCCAATGCGCTGAAGCGGATCAATGAGACGCTGGAGCAGCGGGTGGAGGACCGCACGGCGGAACTGACCCATGTCAACAGCGAGCTTGCCAAGGCGCGCGCAGTGGCGGATGAGGCAAACTTAAGCAAGACGCGGTTCCTGGCGGCAGTGGGACACGACATATTGCAGCCGCTCAATGCAGCGCGGCTCTATAGTTCCGCCCTGACGGAACGGCTAAAGGGCGCGGAAGAGGAAAGCCTGACGCGCAACATCGATTCCTCGCTGGAGTCTGTCGAGGCCATCCTCGGCGCGGTGCTGGACATTTCCCGCCTCGATACGGGGGCGCTGAAGCCGCATGTCTCGGTCTTCCGGCTCGATGAATTGATGAAACAGATCGCCACCGATTTTGCGCCGCTCGCCAGACAGAAGGGCTTGCGGCTGCGCGTCGTGCCGAGCAGCGTGGTGGTGGAGACGGACCGCAATTTGCTGCGCCGGCTCGTGCAGAACCTCGTTTCCAACGCCATCAAATACAGCCGCAGCGGCAGCGTGCTCCTGGGCGCGCGACGGCGCGGCGATGCGGTGGATTTGCAGGTGCTCGACACCGGCATCGGCATTCCCGCCGACAAGCTCGAAGCGGTCTTCCGGGAATTCACCCGGCTTGACGAGGGCATGAAGGAGGCCGAAGGGCTGGGACTCGGGCTTTCGATCGTGGACCGCATCGCGCGCGTGCTGTCGCTGCCGCTGGATTTGCGCTCCGTGCCGGCCAAGGGAACCGTCTTCTCGGTACGGCTCGCGACGCTTCAACAGCCCGTGCCGGCCAAGGCAGGCGAGGCATCGCCCGGAGCCTACCGCGCCAACGAACTCTCCGGCACGAATGTGCTCTGCATCGACAATGACGAGCGCATCCTCGCGGGCATGGAGATCCTGCTCGGCGGCTGGGGGTGCCAGGTGGCAACGGCGCGCAGCGGCGCGGAACTGAAAGCAGTTCTGGCGGAGGGAGGTATGACGCCCGACATCATCCTTGCCGATTACCACCTCAACAATGAAAACGGCCTCGACCTGATCGGCGAGGCGCGCGGCTATTACGGGAAATTACCGGCCGTTCTCGTCACCGCCGACCGCTCCAACGAAGTACGCCTGCGGGCAGAGGCGGAAGAGGTGACGGTGCTGCACAAGCCGCTGAAACCGGCGGCATTGCGGGCCTTGCTTTCGCATCATCGGACGCGGATGCAGGCGGCGGAGTAGATCAGCGAGAGCGATTCTTGATATATTTATCGTAGCCAATCCAACCAAAGCAGGCCAGACCGACAAGGATCGGGAAAACATACCACATGAAAATTTGATCGGTCATGGTTTCCGGCTTCCAAGGACGTATGTTGCCATTCTAGCACAATTTACGTGGAACGGAACCGTCGGCCGCCTCGCGCCCTCCTTCCCCCTTGCGGGGAATGTGCCCGCGTTAGCGGGCGGATGGGGGTGGTGACGTTTGCGCCACTTTCTCAGACAAAAGCGCAAACGTCACCACCCCCACCCGACCCTTCGGGCCACCCTCCCCGCAAGGGGGAGGGAAAGGCGCGGACGTCAATTCACCGTCTGAATCCCATCCCCGCCGATCTTCGATAGCCGGATGACCGCCTGGGTGCGGCTGTCGACGCCGAGCTTCTGCAGGACCGCCGAGACATGGGCCTTGATGGTCGCCTCGGATACGCTGAGCTCATAGGCGATCTGCTTGTTGAGGAGGCCTTCAGCGAGCATGGAGAGGACGCGGGCCTGCTGGGGGGTCAGGGTGCGGATGCGGTGGATCAGGTCGGATATCTCAGGGTCCGGCTCGCCGCCGAGCTCGACTTCCGGCGGCGCCCAGATATCGCCTGAGAGAACCGCGCTTACCGCCTTTTCGATATCCTCGATGCCTGATGATTTGGAGATGAAGCCGGAAGCGCCAAGCTCCAGCGCGCGGCGGATGGTGGCGGGATCGTCGGTCGCGGAGACGACGATGATCGGTAGTGCCGGCTGGATCGATTTCAGCGCGACGAGACCCGAAAGGCCGCTGGCGCCCGGCATGGTCAGGTCAAGCAGCAAAAGGTCGATGTCGGGGGTTTCGAGGACCAGCTTCCTGGCGGCGTCGAAATCGCCCGCCTCGATAATATCCGCCTCCTCAACGCTGTGCATGAGCGCGTGCCTTAATGCCCCCCGGAACAGCGGATGATCATCGGCGATGATGAACTTCGATTTCATGACACCGCGTCTTCCCCATTATATATGATAGCGGCTGTTTCCTTCCGACTAACGGGTTTTTCCAGCTTTTCAAGCCGAAATCAAATGGACGGAAATGGTCGCGAAAGGCGCGCCCGCCGCAGTATGGCCTTATTGTGCAACAGGAATAGCCATATTGGAACACGCATCGTTTCCGGATAACCAATAAAAAGGCCGTTATGACCCCGCGCAACACGCTTTATCCTGAGATCACACCCCATCGCGACGAGATGCTTCCCGTTTCGGACCTGCATACGATCCATATCGAGGAATGCGGCAATCCGGAGGGCAAGCCCGTCATCATGATCCATGGCGGGCCGGGCGGCGGCATCACGCCAACCATGCGGCGCCTCCACGATCCGGAGCGCTACCGCATCATTCTGTTCGACCAGCGCGGCTGCGGCCGCTCGACGCCGCACGCCGAACTACGCGAAAACACCACCTGGGATCTCGTCGCCGACATGGAGCGCATTCGCGAGCATCTCGGTGTCGAGCAATGGCAGGTGTTCGGCGGCTCGTGGGGCTCGACGCTGGCGCTCGCCTATGCGCAGACCCATCCGGAACGGGTGAGCGAACTCGTGCTGCGCGGTATCTTCATGATCCGCCGCTTCGAGATCGACTGGTTCTACTCCAACGGCGCGAGCATCATCTATCCCGACCGTTTCGAGGCTTATCAGGAACACATTCCCGAGGCGGAGCGCGGCGATATGATAGCCGCCTATTACAAGCGCCTGACCGATCCCAACCCGCAGGTGCAGATCGAAGCAGCGCGCAAATGGGCGCGCTGGGAGGGCTCGGCCCTGTCGCTGCTGCCCGACCCCGCGCGCGAGAATGCCTTCGGCGAGGACCATTACGCCATCGCCTTCGCCCGCATCGAGTGCCATTATTTCCAGAATCGCGGCTTCTTCGACACCGACGATCACCTCCTACGCAATGTCGAACGCATCCGGCATATTCCCGGCGTGATCGTGCATGGGCGCTACGACATGTGCACGCCCTTCATCAATGCCTGGCAGTTGAAGAAGGTCTGGCCCGAGGCTGACTTACGCATCGTCGAGGATGCCGGTCACGCCGTGACCGAGCCGGGCATCGTGCATGAGCTGATCGAGGCGACGAAGCGGTTTGCGTAAGGGAGTAAGGGAGTAAGGGAGTAAGGGAGTAAGGCTAAAAATCGGCTTTTTCACCCCGGTTCAAGGCTTTTTCCCTATTCCCCTACTCCCTTATTCCCCTACTCCCCTAAAATGCCCGTTGCTCAATGCCGTGCTTTTCCACTAGGGAAACACCCATGAGCACGACAATCTATAAAATCGCGCCCCGCGCATTGTGGCAGGCGGCGGAGGAAGCAGGCGTATTCACCGGCGCGCCGGTCGACCTCGCCGATGGGTTCATTCATTTTTCCACCGCCGCGCAAGTGCGCGAAACGGCGGCGAAGCATTTTGCGGGGCAGAGCGACCTGCTGCTCATCGCGGTCGATGCCGAAGCGCTTGGCGACTGGCTGAGATATGAAGTCTCGCGCGGGGGCGATCTGTTCCCCCATCTTTATGGCGAGCTGCCGCTTGCCGCCGTACGCTGGGTCAAACCTTTGCCGCTCGGGGCCGATGGCGCGCACCAATTCCCGAGGATGGACGCATGAGCGGGCTTTTCGAAACCTTCGGCCGCCGCGCCCTCTTTGCGCTCGACCCGGAACAGGCGCATGGCCTTTCCATCGCCGCGCTGAAAAGCGGGCTCATATCGTGCGGCAAAGTCGACGATCCGGCGCTTGCCGTAAGCATCGCCGGACTCGCCTTCCCCAATCCGCTGGGCATGGCGGCGGGCTATGACAAGAACGCCGAAATCCCGGACGAACTTCTGAAGCTCGGCTTCGGTTTCGCCGAAGTCGGCACGCTGACGCCCCTGTCCCAGAGCGGCAATCCGCGTCCGCGCATTTTCCGCCTGCCCGAAGACGGGGCGGTCATCAACCGCCTCGGCTTCAACAATGAGGGCCACGAGGCGGCGTTTCAGCGCCTTTCCCGCCGGCGCGGCAAGGCTGGTATCGTCGGCGTCAATATCGGCGCGAACAAGGATGCAGCCGACCGCATCGCCGATTATGTGGCGGGCATTCGCAAATTCTATCCGCTCGCCAGCTATTTCACCGCCAATATCTCCTCCCCCAACACGCCGGGCCTGCGCGATCTGCAGGCGCGCGAGAGCCTGCGCGACCTGCTCTCACGGGTGCTGGCAGCGCGGGACGAGGAAGCGGAGAAAGCAGGCATACGCCGTCCAGTGTTCCTCAAGATCGCGCCTGATCTGACGGAGGAAGGGCTCGACGACATCGCGGCGGAAGTGCTGGCCCATCCGCTCGACGGGCTTATTATTTCCAACACCACGCTGTCGCGGGCCGGCCTGACGAACAGGCAGAATGCAGGCGAGACGGGTGGCCTCTCGGGCGCACCGCTGTTCGAGCGCTCGACCATCGTGCTTGCCAAGATGCGGGCGAAAGTCGGTCCCCACCTGCCCATCATCGGTGTCGGCGGCATAGACAGCGCGGAGACGGCGATTGCCAAGATACGGGCGGGCGCGGATCTCATGCAGCTTTATACGGGCCTCGTCTATCGCGGCCCCGGCCTGCCGGGCGAGATCCTGCGCGGCCTATCGCAACGGCTGAAACGCGAGAGCGTCAGGAACATCCGTGACCTGCGGGATCGCGACACCGCGCAATGGGCGGCGAAGGAGATCCCGACTTAGGGAGACGGCGTTCCGTGCCCATGAGGCTTTTGAAGCGTTGCGGCTTGCATCAAACCCCCAGCATCAACGCCCAGTAGATATAGCGCGGCTTGCTGGCGGGGGTGGCCCAGGCGAGGCCGTAGTGATGGAATTCCGGGTCGAGCATGTTCTTGCGGTGGCCGGGCGATTTCATCCATGCGTCGAACACCGCCGCCGTGCTGCGCTGGCCAGCCGCGACATTTTCCGCCGCCGGACCGTGAATGCCCGCCTGGCGCAGGCGCGAGACGAAATCATTGCCCCAGCCGATGCTATGGCCGATCTTATCATAGCTAGCCATGCGCTTCGCTTGATAAAGCGCGGCCTGCTCGAGCCTGGAATTGACCGCGACCGGCGGCAGGTCATGCTGTTTGCGAATGGCGTTGAAAAGCGCGGTCGGATCTTCGGCCGCCTCCGCCTCATTTGCCAGCGGCACGGCAGCCATAAGCGATGCCGCGCCTATCACCATCATGAATTTCCGCCGGCTCACGGCGAAACCGGAATGCTCGATCGTCATCGTCCTGTTCTAGCCCCAAATACCTTGGAAAGATCAGCGCCGATAGCTCACGATCCTGAGCAAAATGAAGGCAGGGATGACGATCGCAGCGCCCAGTAACAGGTAATTGACGAAATCCGCGATGGCCGAGAAGCCCATGTTCCACAATTGCAGGAAGAAGCCGCGGATAGCCCACAATATATCGTAGGGCGACCAGTCGAATGCGTGCATGACAACGCCGACGACCAGCGAAACCAGCACAAGCTTGACGATGACCCGGGCCGGCGTATCGCCCAGAAAACGGTTTACACTATCGGACATCTCGTGCCTCCTGTTTGCAGGCAGAGATATGTGTTAAAGTTCGGTGATGCAAGATAAACCCGGAGACGGTAGGATGGGGCGCATTCGAACAATCGAGAATGACGATGACCTCGCGCTATTTCGATCATCCTCCTGCTCCAGGTAGTGAAGACGCAGAGCGCTTCGATATGTTAGCGGATCTCATCGAAGAATATGAAACCCGCCATTACTCGATTTCGCCACTCCTTATTTAACGGCAGCTTGATATGTGAAGACGCCGCATTTTCAGCGGCGTCTTTATCTATGGCATCAGGAACATTTCTCCTGGTCCCGACGAGCACTTGCGCTCATGCTAGGCTTCCCGCCTCGCTTCGTTACTTCCTTGCAATAAGCATCCTCGGCCTCGACGATCGCCATCGAGATTATATAAGCCAGGGTTTTAAATCGCTCCTTGTCCACCATATGGAAAAGCTCACGCAGCATTTCGATTGTGTAAGATATTCTCGCTTCCTCATTTATGCCGACAGGCATGGTTCCCCCTGTAAACCTTAAAATAGAACAATCAACGCATGTATTTAGAATTCCAAATCTCTAATTGAGCAATCCATAAGTTTATTAAATTAGGATATTTGGTTAAGCTTAGATATTTAATTAATTTTCGCTTATTGGACGGAGTGGAATGAACCGGTCGTCCAAATGGGCGGCTGGGATCACGCGGCTAACTCTTGGTATGCATCTTTACATGGTGCATAATTTGCCCTATATTTATTTCATCAAAATGATCGGCGCATGGGCAAGTTGGTTCAAATCGGGAACATCATCATTCGAGTGTACGCGAATGATCACCTGCCGCCTCATTTCCACATCCTAACACCCGATGGAGATGCACTGGTGGAAATTGCCACGCTGGAAATCCTACGCGGCAAACTGCCCCGTAAGGTGGAAGATACCGCCCTTGAATGGGCGCGTGAGAATAAGGCGAGGATCGCCGCTGAATGGAGCCGAACAAATCCCCGCTTTCCCGTCGCCTGAGAAAGGAAACGAAGATGGACATGCCGCGCATCGAAAGCGTAAAGCCTGCGCCGAACATGACGCTGGAAATTCAATGGAAAAATGCCCCGGCTTCCACGGTCAATCTCGTCGGTTGGGTTGCCACTGGCGGCGAACTTCTCGCCTCGCTTAAAGCCCCGGATGTATGGAAAACCGCTACCGTTACGGACTATGGCGCAACGGTGGAATGGGCAGGCGAGGATTTGGCGATTGATGCCTATCACCTTTTTCAGATCGCAGAAGATCAGCGCGACTTTACGTCGGAGGATCTATGCCGGTGGCAGGAAGAGTGTGGCCTTTCCAACAACGAAGCAGCCGATTTTCTGGGCGTCAGCCTTCGCACCTGGAAGAACTACCGCGCGGGCGCTCCCATTAGCCATGCTGTCAAGATGCTGCTGCGCGCCAGCCAGCGAGACCCGCTATTGATGCACGCGCATTATCGGCCACGGCAAAATGGAAGGCCGAAACACGCCGCGTGATCCAAGCCACGCTTCGGGAACTGCGCCTTACTGTGGAAGACACTGCTGCTGGAGCGGGTAGCGGGAATCGAACCCGCGCGTTCAGCTTGGGAAGCTGACAGGCTACCATTACATCATACCCGCGACGCAGCGTAGCGCTTTTAAATCGCGCCAGAGGGCGGTGCTTGTCAAGCAGCGAACCGCACTCTTACCGAAAATGTTTCGAGAGCTTCAGCCCCTGCGCCTGGTAATGCGAGCCCAAATCCGCGCCATAGAGCGCTTTCGGGCGCGCCAGCATATGCTCGTAGACCAGCCGGCCGACGATCTGGCCGTGCTCGAGGATGAACGGCACCTCATGGCTGCGCACTTCCAGCACGGCGCGGCTGCCGGTGCCGCCGGCGGCGGTGTGGCCGAAGCCGGGATCGAAGAAGCCCGCATAGTGCACCCGGAACTCGCCGACGAGCGGGTCGAAGGGCGTCATCTCGGCGGCGTAGAGCGGCGGCACATGCACCGCCTCGCGCGAGACAAGGATGTAGAACTCATCCGGATCGAGCACTAGTTCGCCGCTCCCCCGGTCATAGATCGGCTCCCAGAAATCGAGCACGTCATGCGCGGCGCGCTTGTCTACATCGACCACCGCGGTGTGATGCTTGCCGCGATAGCCGACAAGTCCATCCTTGCCGCCGGTCAAATCGATGGAAAGCGCGATGCCGCCCCCGGTGATATTGGGAGTCTCGGACGCGACCAGCGTTTCGGCTGTGTGGAGCGCAAGCAGTTCGGCCTCGTCCAGCTGAGCGCGGCCCCTGCGGAAGCGTATCTGCGACAGGCGCGAGCCCGTGCGTGCGACGATGGGAAATGTGCGCGGGCTGACTTCGAGATAGAGCGGGCCGTTATAGCCGGCGGGAACCTTGTCGAACTCCTGCGCGCCATCGGCGATGACGCGCGTGAAGATGTCGAGGCGGCCGGTCGAGCTTTTGGGGTTGGCGGAAGCGGACAGGCCGGCGGGCAGCGCCAGCGCCTCCAGCAGCGGCACGATATAGACGCATCCGGTCTCGAGCACCGCGCCCGCCGTCAGGTCGATCTCGTGCAGCTTCAAACGGTCCAGCTTGGCCATGACGGGCGTACCGGGCCCCGGCATGAAGGAGGCGCGGACGCGATAGGCCTTGTGCCCCAATCTCAGGTCAAGGCTTGCCGGCTGGACCTGGTCGGCGTCGAGCGGCCTCGGCGCGGCAAGCGCTCCGCTCTCGAACAATGCCGCTATATCGGCGTCCGCCAAAATCCCTGCGTTTCGCTTGGTCATACGCACCTCACTACACTCTTGCCCCGCGCCGTCTGCCTCACCTTCGCAGCACAATTAATTGCTTGAACCTTTAGCGACCTGCCCGATTGACGCAAGGCTTCAACAGGACTAAAGCATCCTTATCCCGTGGTGATTTGGCCGGCCGGCTTGCAGCCACGTTAAAGAATTCGCTAAAGGAGGCCACGGTCCCGCACCGGCCTTTTGCGTTTTCGCAAGGCCGGTTTTTTATTGGCCTCCAGTCCGATACTGCGAGGCCAGATTTGGCAGGTGGACCCGATGACTGACAAGACCAACCGCAATTTCCGCCCCGCGACGCAGCTCATCCATGGCGGCACGCTGCGCTCGGGCTTCGGCGAGACGTCCGAGGCGATTTTCCTGACGCAGGGCTTTGTCTATGACTCGGCGGAGGCGGCGGAAGCGCGCTTCAAGGGCGAAGAACCCGGCTTCATCTATTCCCGCTACGCCAACCCAACCACGGACATGTTCGAAAAGCGCATGTGCGCGCTTGAAGGCGCAGAAGATGCCCGCGCCACGGCATCCGGCATGGCGGCAGTGGCGGCGGCCATTCTCTGTCAGGTCAGGGCGGGCGACCATGTGCTCGCCGCACGCGCGCTGTTCGGCTCCTGCCGCTATGTCATCGAAACCCTGCTGCCGAAATATGGCGTCGATTTCACGCTGATCGACGGCTCCAGGATCGAAAACTGGGAGCGGGCTATCCGCCCCAATACCCGCGCGCTGTTCCTGGAAAGCCCGACAAACCCGACGCTGGAAGTGGTCGATATCGCCAAAGTTGCCGAGATCGCCAATTCGGTAGGCGCCAAGCTGATCGTCGACAATGTCTTCGCCACGCCTCTTTTCCAGAAGCCGCTGGAACTGGGCGCGCATATCGTCGTTTATTCCGCGACCAAGCATATTGACGGCCAGGGCCGGTGTCTTGGCGGCGTGATCCTCTCCGACAAGCAGTGGATCGACGAAAATTTACACGAATATTTCCGCCATACCGGACCGGGCCTCAGCCCCTTCAATTCTTGGCTCCTCTTGAAGGGGCTCGAGACGCTGCCCATCCGCGTGCGCCAGCAGACGGACAGCGCGGGCAAGATCGCCGATTTCCTGACGGGGCAAACCCAGGTCGCCCGCGTCATCTATCCGGGCCGCGCCGATCACCCGCAGGCGGATATCATCGCCCGGCAGATGAGCGGCGGTTCGTCGCTGATCGCCTTCGATTTGAAGGGCGGCAAGAAGGCGGCCTTCGCATTCGAGAATGCGCTCGAAGTGATCCTGCTTTCCAACAATCTCGGCGACGCCAAGAGCCTCATCACCCACCCCGCCACCACCACGCACAAGAACCTCTCGGAAGAGGCGCGGGCGGAGGCGGGGATCACCGATGGCATGTTGCGGCTTTCCGTTGGGCTGGAGGATGTGGACGACCTTCTCGAAGATATCGACGCGGCGTTGCAGGCAGCCGGATAAGCTACCCGGAAGGCGTGTTATTTTAGCGTTGACGAACGCTTACAACTCGGCAATATCTTCCTGGTTGCAAAAGCTCGGGGGAGATTTCAATGTATCGTGCAATCACACGGCAAATCGAAGTCGTCGTGGAACCATTCTACCTGGAGGAGCAGTCGGACCCGGACGAGTACCGTTATGTTTTCGGCTATAAGGTAACGATTGCGAACAATTCGGAGGAAACCGTTCAGTTGCGCTCCCGCCATTGGCGGATCACGGATGAAAACGGCCGCGTCGAGGAAGTCCACGGCGCGGGCGTCGTCGGCGAGCAGCCGGTGCTCGATCCCGGCGATTCCTATCAATATTCGTCGGGTTGCCCCTTATCCACGCCCTCAGGGATGATGGTCGGGCGCTATCAGATGCAGGGCGAAGGCGGCAAGGATTTCGAAATCGAAATTCCGGCCTTCTCGCTGGATCTGCCCGACAAACGGCGGACGTTGAATTGAAGTGAATCGTGGACGGTGAATAGTCGGAAGTATCGTTATTGCTTACCGATAACCATACTTCCATTCACCATTCACTTCTTCTCAAATTCAGCCGGATCGAACTCATATCGCGTCGAGCAGAATTCGCAGGTGACTGCGATTTTGCCGTCTTCGATGCTGTCTTCGACTTCCTCCGCGGTGAAGCCTTCCAGCACGCCGCGGATTTTTTCGCGCGAGCAGGAGCAGTCGTCGATGACGGGGACCGGCTCGAACACGCGCACGCCGCGCTCGTGGAACAGGCGGTAGAGCAAGCGCTCCGCGCCGACCTGCGGGTCCGTCAGCTCCGAACTCTCGATGGTGCCGACGAGTGAGGTCACCTCAAGCCAATCGTCATCCTCATATTGCCCGTCATCGCTCTCATCCGCGCCGTGCGGGGCGTCACCGCCGGGCAGGTCTTTTTGCCGCATGCGCAGCTCCGACTCCGGCAGGAACTGCACGAGCAGCCCGCCCGCGCGCCATTGCTCCACCGCCTTGCCGTTCCTGCGCTCGATGAGCTTGGCGACGGAGAGGCGGATATCGGTGGGGATCTGCTCCGACTGGCGGAAATAGGCGCGGGCGATGTCCTCGAGGCTCGACCCGTCGAGCGCGACGATGCCCTGATAGCGCTGCATATAGGCGCCCTGGTCGATGGTGAGCGCCAGCGTGCCGCGCCCCAGCAGCTCTTCCGGCGCGGTCCTGCCCGCGGCGACCGCCTGCGCCAGCCGCTCCTCGTCGAAGCGCGCATAGGCGCGGACCGATTTCGGCGTGCGGAAATCCACCACCAGCATGTCCACCGGGCCGTCCGACTGGGTCTGAAGGATGAACTTGCCCTCGAATTTCAGCGACGTGCCGAGCAGTACGGTCAACACGATGGCTTCCGCCAGAAGCCGCGCCACCTCCTCCGGGTAAGCATGGCGCGCGAGGATGCTATCGAGGATCGGCCCGAGCTGCACGGTGCGGCCGCGCGCCGCCAGCGCCTCCACCTGGAACGGCACGACGGCATCGTCGCCCGCGAAATGAAAATCACCCAGTGAGGCGCCGCCCGCTTCGCCCTTGCCGTAAATCTCAACCATGCGCGCGCGCACTTTCCAGACACCAGGCGAGGATTGCCTTTTGCGCATGGAGACGGTTTTCCGCCTCGTCGAACACGACCGAGTTGGGACCGTCGATGACATCGTCGGTCACTTCCTCGCCGCGATGGGCGGGCAGGCAGTGCATGAACAGCGCGTCGGGCTTGGCATGGTCCATCAGGCGCTGGTTTACCTGATAGGGCATGAACACGTTATGGCCGCGTGCTCGGTCCTCCTGCCCCATCGAGACCCAGGTATCAGTGACGACGCAATCGGCGCCTGTCACCGCCTCGACCGGATCGGTGGTGGAGAGAATGCGGGCGCCATTGGCCTTGGCCCAGCCGAGATAGGAGCCCTGCGGCTCGCTGCCTGAGGGAGTCGCGATGTTCAGGTTGAAATCGAACCGCGCCGACGCCTCGATCAGCGAGTGGAGCACATTGTTGCCGTCGCCCGTCCAGGCGAAGGTGCGCCCTTTCACAGGGCCGCGATGCTCTTCATAGGTCAGCACATCGGCCATGATCTGGCAGGGATGCGTATCGTCGGTCAGGCCGTTGATGACGGGAACGGTGGCATTTTCGGCCAGTTCCATCAGCCGGTCATGCGCCGTGGTGCGGATCATGATGATATCGACATAGCGCGACAGCACCTTCGCCGTGTCGGCGATGGTTTCGCTGCGGCCAAGCTGCATCTCCGAGCCGGTCAGCATGATCGTCTCGCCGCCCAATTGACGCATAGCGACATCGAAGGAGACGCGGGTGCGTGTCGAGGGCTTGTCGAAAATCATCGCCAGCACCTTCCCGGCAAAGGGCTTCTCGATTTCGCCCGCCTTGAGACGCTCCTTGCGGGAGCGGGCATCGTCGAGAATGCGCCGCAGCTCCTGCGCAGAAACGGCGGAAAGATCGGTAAAATGCCTGATATCCTGCTTCATCGTCATGCTGTTCACGCTGTCTTCCTATTGGCAGCCGAAAGCCGCTCGCAAGCGGCCTCGATGCGCGCGAGGCCGTCGCGCAGTTCTTCCTCGGTCACGATCAGCGGGGGCAGCAGGCGCACCGCATTGTCGCCGGCGCCGACGCTGAGCAGGTGCTCGTCGCGCAGCGCCTGGACGAAGGCCGTGTTGGGAACCACGCATTTGAGGCCGGCCAGAAGCCCGCGACCGCGCACCTCCGAAACGACGTCGGGATAACGGTCGACGATCGAGGCGAGCCCCTGCTTGAAGACAAGCGCCATCTGGCGCACATGGTCGAGGAAGCCATCGGCGAGCACCACGTCGAGCACGGCATTGCCCACAGCCATGGCCAGCGGCCCGCCGCCATAGGTGGTGCCATGCACACCTGCCGTCATGCCCTTGGCGGCCTTGGCGGTCGCAAGGCACGCGCCCATCGGGAAGCCGCCGCCGATGCCCTTGGCCACCGCCATGATATCAGGGGTAATACCTGCCCATTCATGGGCAAAGAGCTTGCCGGTACGCCCGACGCCGGTCTGCACCTCGTCGAGGATGAGCAGCAGGCCCTGCTCGTCGCAGATTTTGCGCAGCGTACGCAGGAACTCCTCCGATGCCGGGCGCAGCCCGCCTTCTCCCTGCACCGGCTCGATGAGAATGCCGGCCGTTTCCGGCGTGATTGCCGCCTTCAGCGCCTTTTCATCGCCGAAGGGCACCTGATCGAAGCCATCCACCTTGGGGCCGAAACCTTCGAGATATTTGGCCTGCCCGCCCGCCGCGATCGTCGCCAGCGTGCGGCCATGGAAGGCGCCTTCGAAGGTGATGATCCGGTAGCGCTCCGGCTGGCCATTGACATAATGATAGCGGCGCGCGGTCTTTATGGCGCATTCGAGCGCCTCGGCACCGGAATTGGTGAAGAAGACCTTGTCGGCAAAAGTGGCATCCACAAGCCTCTGACCGAGCTTTTCCTGTCCGGGGATCTCATAGACATTGGAGACATGCCAGAGCTTTTCAGCCTGGGACGTCAGCGCCTTCACCAGATGCGGATGCGAGTGCCCCAGCGAATTGACGGCGATGCCCGCCGCGAAATCCAGATAACGGTCGCCCTTCTCGGTGATCAGCCAGACGCCCTCGCCTCGCTCGAAGCGCAAACCGGCACGATTATAAGTGTCGTAGAGCGGTTGCACGGTCGATTGGGTCATGCCTGTCGGGCCTCCTAGCCTTGAAGAGCGTGGGTGCGGGATGCGCCGTTTCCGGCGGGCCCCGCGCGGACGAAATCAAAAAGCCGCCCCCAGGGCGGCTTCTAGACCTGCAATATCATGCGGGAAGGCTTAAATGTCAATTGAAGCCCGCGTTTGGTTTTTTTGCCGCAGCGGATTTGTTTGTCCCCAAAAGAGTCACAAAAAGCAGATAGTTGGTGCCCAAGTTGGGGAAAACCGAAAAAACCAAATCAGTGTGGCACCACGACTCTTGTCACGGAGTCACCCGTTAATGTAGCTTCCCCGCAGTAAAAACTAGATTTCGTGCGGCGGACCTAGTCATCCGGATAGATGTAGTATTTTCGTCTGGGGCAACCCGGTCGAGACGATGGATTCCGGATGAGATGTTAATAAATTGGAGCCCAGGACAATGAACTGGACAGACGAGCGCGTCGAACTGCTTAAGAAATTGTGGGGTGAAGGGCTCAGCGCCAGCCAGATTGCAGCACAGCTTGGCGGAGTGAGCCGCAACGCGGTCATCGGCAAGGTGCATCGGCTGAAACTTTCGGGGCGCGGCAAAACGTCCGCAGCGCCGGCGCGCAGCAAGAAGGTCAACACCTCCACCGGCAGCACCGTGCGCACCGCGACGGCGACCGCTTCCAGCGCCAGCCAGCAGACCGTGGTTCGCACCGCCGTCACCAAGAGCATCGGCGCGACGGCCCTGCAGGCGGAATATGCGGTGGAAGCGGTGGCGCATACGGTGATCCGCCCGACCGCGGATGTGGTGGTGCCGATCTCGCGCCGCCTTTCGCTGCTGCAATTGAGCGAGCGGACCTGCAAATGGCCGATCGGCGACCCGCTCAACGAGGATTTCCACTTCTGCGGCAATGATTCCGAGGAAACAGGGCCTTATTGCGGCTACCACTCCAAGCTCGCCTTCCAGCCGGTTTCAGAACGCCGCCGCGCGCGGTAACTCCATTTACGACGTTGTTGCGGTGGCGAGGTTGAGGCATGGATTCCTGTGACAAGCACAGGAATCCATGCCTCAACCTTGCCTCCAGCGCGAGAGTGAAGAAGCGCATACTGCTTCCTTTCGGACCGTGACTGACCTAAGCCAGCTTGCGGAAGCGGACCCGCGCGCTGCGCTCTATGGCCGCGACGGTGAGCTCATCGAGGTCCCATCGGTCGCGCAGCATTTGCAGGAAGCGCAGTTCCTCCTGCTCGACATGGAGATCGGCGGCGGCGACTTCCACCGCCAGCGCATAGGCGGTGTCGTAGAGCCGCTCGGGCAGGGTTTCATGGGCGATGTCGAGGATCCGCTCCAGTCCGTCCTCATCCCCTAGATAGGCATAGCAGCGCGCCGCCAGCTCGGCGAGCCTGTTGGCATCGAAGCCGCGGAACACGGGAAGGCGGCTGACGATATTGCCGATGGATGAAAGTTCGGCATCGGTCATCGTGGTATCCGCCGCCGATGTGGTGACCATGATATAAACAAGCGCATCCTGCGGCGAAATCTCTGACATGCTTCCTCGCATCCGTTCAAAAACCGCCGCGAAACTAGAAGCACTGCTGCGAAGGCGCAAGGAAATTCCATGGGAGTTGACGCGAGGCGACCGGAGCCATAGAGCAAGACGGAAAAGCAAACTACACTCTTTTCGTCAACGTGCGCGCCATTCCGGCTTCAGGAACCCATCAAATGACCACCAACCGCCTTCCCGACCTCGCCCTCACGCCCGAACTGATCGCGGCGGCGGCGGAGGCGAAAGCGTGGCCGTTCGAGGAGGCGCGGAAAATCCTCAAGCGGTACGAAAAGACCGGCCTGCCGGAAACCGTGCTGTTCGAGACCGGCTACGGCCCCTCCGGCCTGCCGCATATCGGCACCTTCGGCGAGGTGGCGCGCACCTCCATGGTGCGCCATGCCTTCCGCGTGCTGACCGAGGGCAAGGTGAAGACGCGGCTCATCTGCTTCTCTGACGACATGGACGGGATGCGCAAGATCCCCGACAATGTGCCTGACAAGGCGGCGATGGAGCCTTACCTGCAATTGCCGCTTTCTGCCGTGCCGAACCCGTTCGGCGGCAATTACAAGAGCTTCGCCGAGCATAACAATGCCATGCTCTGCCGCTTCCTCGACACCTTCGGCTTCGATTACGAATTCGCCAGCGCGACCGGATATTACAAGTCCGGCAAGTTCGACGCGGTGCTGCTCAAGGCCGTCGAGCGCTATGACGACATCATGAAGGTGATGCTGCCGACGCTGGGCGAGGAGCGCCGGGCGACCTACAGCCCCTTCCTGCCGATCTCGCCAAAGTCGGGCCGCGTGCTCTACGTGCCGATGAAGAAGGTGGATGCCAAGGCCGGCACCATCACCTTCGACGACGAGGACGGCACCGAGACGACGCTTTCCGTCACCGGCGGCAATGTGAAGCTGCAATGGAAGCCGGATTTCGGCATGCGCTGGGCCGCGCTCGGCATCGATTTCGAGATGTTCGGTAAGGATCATCAGACCAACGCCGTCATTTACGACCGCATCTGCGAAATCCTCGGCGGCCGCGCGCCGGAGCATTTCGTCTACGAGTTGTTTCTCGACCAGCTCGGGCAGAAGATTTCGAAGTCCAAGGGCAATGGCATTTCCATCGATGAGTGGCTCGCCTACGCGCCGACGGAGAGTCTCGCGCTCTATAATTTCCAGAAGCCGAAGACCGCGAAAAAGCTTTATTTCGACGTGATCCCGAAGGCGGTGGACGAATATTTCACCTATCTCTCCGCCTATCAGCGCCAGGAATGGAAGGACCGGCTCAACAATCCGGTCTGGTATATTCACTACGGCAACCCGCCGAAGGTCGACCTGCCGGTGCCGTTCGCGCTGCTGCTCAATCTTGTCAGTGCGTCCAACGCGGAAAATCCGGATGTGCTCTGGGGCTTCATCTCGCGCCATGCACCGGGCGTGACGCCGCAGAACAATCCGGAACTCGACGCGCTGGTCGGCTATGCGATCCGCTATTTCAACGATTTTGTGAAGCCGACGAAGAAGTTCCGCGCACCCGACGAGGTGGAACGGCAGGCGCTCGCGGCACTCGATGCCAAACTCGGCGAATTGCCCGAGGGCAGCGACGGCAACGACATCCAGAACGCCATCCTGGACGTCGCCCGCGCCATCGAGCGCTATCAGGACCACACCAAGAAGAGCCCGGAAGGCGGCCCCGGCGTTTCGGTCTCCTTCTTCCAGATGCTCTACGAGGTGCTGATCGGCCAGGAGCGCGGCCCCCGCTTCGGCTCCTTCGTTGCGCTTTACGGCATTGCCGAGACGCGGGCGCTGATCGAGAAGGCGCTGGCGGAGGAGCTGGTTTAGGGCATTTGTTTTAAACGGAACATACTCTACCCGCTCGCCCCCTACGACGCGGCGGCCTTGAGGCGCTCGGCGGCGAAGACCGGATCATTATCCGCTCGGGGCCGCAGCTTCTGTTGTGCGGCGCCTGAAACGGCCGTTTGCGGGGAAGGACGCGCAGCGCGGGGGATGACGAAGGCGCCGCTCGGGTGATGCGGGGTCTTCTCCCATAGGTGCGGCGCCTCGAACAATTGCCACGCGGCGCGCCAGGCGGAGAAGGACATCAGCAGCCAATAGAACGGTATCCAGCAGAAATAGGGGCCGGCCCGGCGCTCCTCGCGGTTCAAGGTTTTCAACCCAAGGGCGTAATAACTGACATAGGCGAGCAGGATGTTCACCACATCGACGCAGAGGAGATAGAAGGACCAGAAGGAAGCCGGCCCGCGCAGCGCAGTGGCGATAACCACAACCGCCGTCAGCATCATCAGCGGATAGACGAGCGCGGAGAGGATGAGGCCTGACATATAGAGCATGCTGAGGGCGAAGCGGACGGTGCCGAGATCCCGCCAGGTGCGCCAGGGATTGCGCATATGGACGAGCCAGGTCTGCATCCAGCCCTTGAGCCAGCGGGTGCGCTGCTTTTTCCAGTCCTGATAGCAGCGGGGCGCATCTTCCCAGGTGCCGCGCGTGATCACGCCGACGCGATAGCCGAAACGCGCCAGCCTCAGCCCAAGATCGGCATCCTCAGTCACATTATAGCTGTCCCAGCCGCCGACCGCCTCCAGGCACTCACGGCGCAGATGGTTGGAGGTGCCGCCGAGCGGGATGACCAAATTCATCCGCGCCATCCAGGGCAGAAGGCCGCGGAACAGCGCCGCATATTCGAAGGCGAACATACGCGTCAGCCAATCGGAACGGAAATTCGAAATGAGGAGCGGCGCCTGCACGCAGGCGAGCCTGCGGTCGCCGGTGCGGAACGCATTCCACGCCTCGAGCAGCTGGTCCGGATGGGGTCTGTCCTCGGCATCGAAGATGACGAGGAATTCGCCGCGCGCGAATTGCAAGGCGTAGTTCAGCGCCTTCGGCTTGGTACGCGGGCCTGAATTGGGGACGCGGACGATCTCGAAGCAGGGCGGAAGCATATGGTTTTCGATGGCTTCGATGGTATCAGGGTCGTCGGCCTCGCAGACGAGCTTGATATCGAGCTTGGAGGCAGGCCAGTTTATACCCGACAGCGCCTGCAGCAATTGCGGGACGATCGCCGCCTCCCTATAGAGCGGCACCAGGATCGTATAAACCGGCATGTCACGCGGCACGATATTGCCGGCTGGCGGCAGCGAGGGCTTATGCGCCGCGATCGAGGCAAGCAGGCGCATCGTGACGCAGCAGAAGAAAATCAGCGTCAGGCTGACATGCAGGACAACCGACGTCTCCAGCGGGTGGAACAGAAAAAAGCCGATCAGCAGGAAGATCGTTTCCGCCAGCACGAAGCCTTGCCAGCCATTGACGACCATGGCAGCAGAAAATTGCGGCGGGGTCATTTCCTGGGCGATCTTCACCAGCTCCCGCTCCTGCCGCAGCCGCATCATCTGCGCCAGAATGGCGGGCGGGCATACGCGCAGACGTTCGGTGAGCGCGGGGGTTTGCGCAAGGGCTTGCTTGAGAACGACCAGATCATCGATGGTCGGCGCGATGTAGAGCAAGGTCCGTCCGCCGCCATGCGCCACCAGCACATGGCGGATGCTGCGCAGGTTTTGCGGGACGTCGTCCTCGCGCAAGAGGATATCGGAGGAGACGATGCGATCGGCAAAGCCTACGCCCAGTTCCCCCGCAATCGCCTCATAGAGTTGTTCCTGTCTAATCCCAGCTGAAACCATGATTTCATCGGTAAAAGAAGTATTGTTCCGTTTCGCTTCGATGAACGCATGTATCACTTCATTCCTCTTTGCCCCGTTCAGGCAAAGTCTTGCGGCGATGGCCGAACAAACCAGAATTTCGGCGTGATATTCCTTATGCAGCCAAGCCGCTTCCCCGGCCCGGCGTGCCTGAGCACCCCCGAATTTTGCCATGGTTGTTTAGTCGCGCAACTTAACGGTGACAGACGCGCGCCCGAACAGAAACAATTCTGCAAACTCAAGAACAGTACACGCCATTTTTTACACCTCTTACAAATACACCTTTCATTAAACTTAATTTTTTGTGAATTACAATAGGGATCATCTTCGCTGGCGAAAAAATGATTCGCCAAATTCACATTAAATTTCAATTATTTAGGATGTATAGAAATGCTGCGTGTGGGGGGATGACTTAGGCCCCGCGCGATTCCGCCAAAACACAATCTCCCCTCAAACCGTCCCGCCAATTCCTGTGCCTTGTCGTGAAACTGTCATTCAAGGCGTTCTCCGGTAATATAGACAATCCATGCTATGGAGGCATGGATTGGACGTTTCGGAGAGCCTTGGCGGGATGAGCGAGATCGAAAAGAACGGCGGCAGACGATGGGCAATAGCGGCGCGGATGGCCGGACGCATCGTGCGCGCGCGCCATATCCTGATCATCGCGGTTCTGGCACTGCTGCTGGTGCTCGCCTCCGGCGCATCCCTGCCGGTGCTCGCGGTTTTCACCATCGGCCTGCTGCTGGCTGTCGCGGCCTTGATGCCCGCGCCGCAAGCAGAGAAAGTCTATCCGGGCGGATTGGAAGGACCGCAGAACGGCCTGTCGCGCATTTCCGGCGAGCGCCTCGCCGAGCAGCTTCCCGATCCGATGATCCTGTTCGACGCGGGCGGCATGGTGCTCTATGCCAACAAGGCCGCGCGCGAGGCTTTCCAGCCGCTGGCCGAAGACACGACTTTGTACCTGCGCTTCCGCGCGCCGGAAATGCACGGCCTGATCCAGAGCGTGATTGCCGACGGACAGTCCCGCGCCATCGACTATTTCGAGCGCGTCCCGCTCGACCGCTGGTACAGGGCCATGGTCATGGCGCTCGATGCTGGCGCCGGAAGGCCGGCTTCCTTTGTCCTCCTCTTCCGCGACCAGACCGAGATACGCCGGATCGACCGCATGCGGTCGGATTTCATCGCCAATGCCAGCCATGAGCTGCGCACGCCGCTGGCCTCGCTGCGCGGTTTTATCGAAACCCTGCAAGGTCCTGCCCGCAATGACGAGCCAGCGCGGGAAAAATTCCTTGGGATCATGCAGAAGCAGGCGGAGCGCATGGCGCGGCTTATCGACGACCTGCTCTCCCTGTCGCGCATCGAGATGAAGGCGCATATCGCCGTGACCGAGCGCGTCGATCTCGCCAATGTGCTGAACCACGTCGCCGACAGCCTGACGCCCTTCGCCGTTGGGATGGGCGTCACCATCGAGCGCCATATCCCCGCCGGTCCCGTCAAGGTGACGGGCGACCGCGACGAGCTGATCCAGGTTTTCCAGAACCTGTTGGAAAATGCCTGCAAATACGGCCAGTCCGGCAAGCGCGCCATCGTCCGGCTGGAGGAGGAAAACGGCGCCACGGGCAAGGAGATCGTCGCCTCCATCGAGGATTTCGGCCCAGGCATACCCTCCGAGCACCTGCCGCGCCTGACCGAGCGCTTCTACCGCGTCGATGTCGAAACCAGCCGCGCCCACAAGGGCACCGGCCTCGGCCTCGCCATCGTCAAGCACATCCTCACCCGCCACCGGGGCCGGCTCATCATCCGCTCGCAGGTCGGCCAAGGCTCGACCTTCATCGTGCGATTTCCTGCACCGGAGGGGAGGGGGTGAGGCTAATGCTTCGGTGGCGTCGCCGGTTTCGGATGATTCCGTCTGAAAGCAATTTGTCCTAGAGCGTGATGCGATTAGGCCCGTGCGGGCATCACGCTCTAACTCTTTGTTTTACCGCATGATCTTGCCCGAAAGTCTGCAACTTTTCGGGATCATGCTCTAGTAAAACCCGATCGGGAAATATCTCAGGTAGAGCTCCGCCATCGTGCCTTTTTGCTCCAGCGCCTCCAGCGCGTAGTCGAAGGCCCTTGCCAGCGGCGCATTGCCGGCGGGGACGGCTATGGTGAGGCCGGGGCCGAGAAATTGCGGGCCGAGATAGGGGCCGCCGGAGAAGGCGCAGCAGCCTTCCGACGCCTTGTCGCCGAGCCAGAAGGAGAGCGTCATGCCGTCACCGAAGACGGCATCGAGCTTGCCGCTCTTGAGATCGGCGAAAAGCCGTTCCTTGGCGGGAAAATTCTCGATGACGGCATTTGGAAAATAGTTGCGGAGCATCGCCTCATGGGCGGTTCCGCCAAGCACGCCGACGCGCTTGTTCCTCAGGTTGCGGTTGAGCGGTTCGTCGAGCATGGCGCTGCGCCGCGTGACGAAGCGGGCCGGCAGGCCGAGATAGGGCCGGGAGAAGGCGTATTCCAGACGGTTTTCCGCCGTGGGCTCGAGTCCCGCGATGATGGCCTCGCCGTCGCCTGCCTTCAGCTTGGCGGCAAGCTCGCCCCAAGGGGCGGCTTCGACCTGACAGATCTCCCCTATTGCGAGTTCATCGCAGATGGCACGCGCGAGGTCGATATTATAGCCGGCAAGCCTGCCGCTGCTGTCGATGAAGTTGAACGGCGGAAAATCGACTGTCGTGAGAAACCGCAACCGGCGCAATTTCGAAAGGTCCGGCTTGGCGACGCGCTCGCGGCGGTCCCAGAGATATGGAATGTCCGGCGAGGCCGCCATGGCGGGAGCAGACAGGGCGGAAATGCCGAGGAGCAAGGCCGAAACCAGCGCTGAGAATCTCATGGAGCCTCCGGTGAACATGCCAGCCAGCATAGCATCGGCTGGTCGCCAAGGGTCAATCCTTCGTGCTCATTTCCCGGCAACGCGATATCCGGCTTCAAGCCGAACGCGCCCAGCCGCGCGTCCTCCATCTTCCGCCCGCGCTCGGCTATTGGCTCGCCCAGACGATGCGGGCAAGCCATGCCACATCGGGCGTGTCGATAACGCGGTTGGGCTCACCGGGGGCGGCGGTGAGAAGCTCGACGGCGCGGGTGGTCTGGCGGTGCAGGATGCGGGCCATGATCTCACCCGCCTTCGTCCTCACGAGGACACGGTCGCCCCGGCGGATCGGCGCGCCGGGCGCGACGATCAGCGTTTCGCCGTCGCGGTAGAGCGGCAGCAGGGAATCGCCGGAGACTTCCAGCGCATAGACCGCCCCAGCGGGAGGGAATTCCATGACGTCCCAGCCCTGCCCGGTGGGGAAGCCTGCATCGTCGAAGACATCCGCGCTCCCTGCCTGCGCCAGGCTTAGGAATGGAATGGCGCGCGCGGAGGCGGCGGGAGCTGGAGCACCGCCGCCCTCCCCCTCTTCGCGCATCAGTTCCATCAATTCGTCGAGCGATGCGCCGGTCGCTTCCATCACCTTGGCAAGCGACTCCGTCGAAGGCCACCGGGCGCGTCCGTCCGCGGCATGGCGCTTGGATTTATTGAAGGTGGTGGGGTCCAGCCCCGCGCGGCGGGCAAGGCCGGAGGGGGTCAGCGAATACCGCTCAGCCAACGCGTCGATGGCAGCCCATACGCGCTCATGAGAGATCATGGCGAAGTTTTCCTGATGGCGTCAGGAAAAAATACCTCTTTTTTGTCGGGCAGGCAAGATGAAGGATGGGGATGGTGGATTTCTCTCCCCCTTGCGGGGAGGGTGGCCCGAAGGGCCGGGTGGGGGTGGCGACGTTTACGCTATTTTCTCCAGCACAAGCGCAAACGTCACCACCCCCATCCGCCCGCTGACGCGGGGTTCGTCGTTGGAAAAGCCAAATCGTTGGCTTTTCCTCGGCCTTCGGCCGAACGCTCCTCAATCCCCGCAAGGGGGAAGGAGGGCGTTGGCGCTTACGCCGCCTGCTTCTGCTCACTCTTATACGGATCGAAGCGCTGGTAGAAGGTCTCGCCCTTTTCCGCCATGTCGAGAAGCAGGTTGGGGGCCTTGAACTGGGCTCCGTATTTCCTCTGCAACTCCTTGGAGCGTTTGACGAATTTCTTCGCGCCCATGCCGTCGATATAGGAGAGCGTTCCGCCCGTGTAGGGGGCGAAGCCGAAGGCGAGGATGGAGCCGACATCGGCCTCGCGCGGGTCGGTGACGATGCCTTCCTCCATGACGCGCGCCGCTTCCAGCGCGATGACGAACAGGAAGCGCTGCTTCAGTTCCTCGACGTCGATCTTGTCCGGGTCCTGCTGCGGGTAGAGCGTCTTCAGGTCGGGCCACAAATGCTTCTTGGCGGGCTTAGCCGGATAATCATAGAAGCCCTTGCCATTCTTGCGGCCCTTGCGATCATATTTGTCGACCATGGTGTTCACCAGCTCGACATGGCGCGGGTCGACAGCCTTGGGCCCCAGATCGGCGAGAGCGGCCTTCAGGATTTTCTGCGACAGGTCAATCGCCGTCTCGTCGTTGAGCGCCAGTGGGCCGACCGGCATGCCGGCCATGCGGGCGGCGTTCTCGATCATCGCCGGGGGCACGCCCTCGATCAGCATATTGTAGGCTTCCGACATATAGCGCAGCACGCAGCGATTGACGTAGAAGCCGCGCGTGTCGTTGACGACGATCGGCGTCTTCTTGATGGCGCGGACATAATCGAGCGCCACGGCCAGTGCCTTGTCGCCGGTCTTCTTGCCGAGGATCACTTCCACCAGCATCATCTTGTCGACAGGCGAGAAGAAGTGGATGCCGATGAAGTTCTTCGGGCGCTGCGATACTTTGGCAAGGCCGGTAATAGGCAAAGTCGAGGTGTTGGAGGCGAAGATGGCCGAGGATTTCAGCACCGCCTCGGCCTTCTCGGTCGCCACGCGCTTGACTTCGCGATCTTCAAACACCGCCTCGATCACAAGGTCCGCGCCTTCGAGATCAGCGTAATCCGGCGTCGCGGTGATGAGCGACAACAGCTTTTCCTTGTCGGCCTCGGTTGCCCGGCCCTTCTGGATTTCCTTCGTGATCAAATCAGCCGAATGGGCCTTGCCCTTGTCGGCGGCTTCCTGGTCGCGGTCGATAAGGACAACCGGAATGCCGGCCTTGGCGGTGACATAGGCGATGCCTGCGCCCATGAAGCCCGCGCCGATGACGCCGACTTTGGTAAACTTAGTCGGCTTCACATCCGCGGGACGGCGTGCGCCCTTGTTCAGCTCCTGCAGGGATACGAACAGCGAGCGGATCATCATACCCGCTTCGGTCGTCTGCAAAATCTGCGTGAAATAGCGCTGCTCGATCTTGAGGCCCGTGTCGAATGGGACAAGCAGACCTTCATAGACGCATTTCAGGATGGCTGCGGCGGCGGGATAATTGCCATAGGTCTCGCGGCGCAGGATGGCGCTTGCGGCGGGCCAGAGATTGGCCCCCGCCGCCGAATAGATCGGCGCGCCGGGCAGCTTGAAGCCCTTCTCGTCCCAAGGCTGGACCGGCTTCAGCCCACTCTTGATCATCTTCTTGGCAGTCTCGACCAGCTTCTTGGCCGGGGCGATCTCATGGATCAGGCCCATCGCCTTGGCGCGCTGCGGCGTCAGGTTCTGGCCTGTCGTCATCATCTGCAGGGCGTCCTGCTGGTTGGTGAGGCGCGGGACGCGCTGCGTGCCGCCGGCACCGGGGAAGATGCCGACCTTGACCTCGGGCAGCGCCATTTTCACGCCCGGCGCGTCGGAGGCGACACGGCCATGGCAGGCGAGCGACATTTCGAACGCGCCGCCCATGCAGGTGCCGTTGATGGCGGAGACCCAGGGCTTGCCTGAGGTTTCCAGCTTGCGGAACAGCCCGCCCATGCGGCCGGTGTTCTGGAACAGAAGCTCCACCGCCTTTTGCGGGTCCTTCGCCTTTTCCTCGTGGAACAGCTGGAACATGCGCTTCAGCATGGTCAGGTCCGCTCCGCCAGAGAAGGTATCCTTGCCCGAGGTGATGACAGCGCCCTTGATCGCGGCGTCGCCCGCCACGCGATCGACGATGGCGTCGAGCTCCTCCATCACCTCCTCGGTGAAGACATTCATCGACTTGTCGGGCATGTCCCAGGTGACGAGCGCGATACCGTCAGCGTCGACGTCGAATTTGAAGTTCTTATAGGTCATTGTTGCTCCTCCCCGGTCAGACGCGTTCGATGATGGTGGCGGTGCCCATGCCCGCACCGATGCATAGCGTGACGAGCGCGGTGTTGAGATCGCGGCGCTCCAGCTCGTCGAGCACGGTGCCGAGGATCATCGCGCCAGTGGCGCCTAGCGGGTGGCCCATGGCGATGGCGCCGCCATTGACGTTGATCTTGTCATGCGGAATGTCGAAAGCCTGCATGTAGCGCAGCACGACGGCGGCGAAGGCTTCGTTGAGCTCGAAGAGGTCGATATCCGAGAGCTTCATCTTCGCGCGCTTCAGAAGCTTCTCCGTCACATCGACGGGGCCGGTCAGCATCAGCGCCGGGTCGGAGCCGATATTGGCGAAGGTGCGGATGCGCGCGCGCGGCTTCAAGCCCAACGCCTTGCCCGCCTTTTTCGAGCCGAGCAGCACGCCCGCCGCGCCATCGACGATGCCGGACGAATTGCCGGCGTGGTGGACGTGGTTGACGCTCTCGACATCCGGATGCGCTTGAATGCCCACGGCGTCGAAGCCGCCCATCTCGCCGGGCATGACGAAGGACGGATTGAGGGAGGCCAGCGCCTGCATGTCGGTCGTGGGGCGGATCGTCTCGTCATGGTCGAGAATGGTGAGGCCGTTCTGGTCCTTGACCGGGATGACCGACTTCCTGAAATAGCCCTTTTCCCAAGCCTTCGCGGCGCGCTTCTGGCTTTCCACGGCATAGGCGTCGACATCGTCGCGGGAGAAGCCGTATTTGGTGGCGATCAGGTCAGCCGAGACGCCCTGCGGCATGAACCAGCCGGGCAGGCCCACGGAAGGGTCCATGTACCAGGCGCCGCCCGACATACCCATGCCGACGCGCGACATGCTCTCCACGCCGCCCGCGATGACGATGTCATCAGCGCCTTGCGCGATCTTGGCGGCGGCGAAATTGATGGCGTCGAGGCCGGAGGCGCAGAAGCGCGAAATCTGCATGCCCGGGGCCTTGAAATCATAGCCCGCCTCGAAGGCGGAGGAACGCGGGATTACCGCGCCCGCCTCACCGACCGGATCGACACAGCCATAGATGATGTCGTCGACCTGCGAGGTGTCGAGCCCGTTGCGGTCGCGCAGCGCCTCCAGCACCTTGGCGCCCAGCCGCACCGCCGGCACCTCATGCAGGCTGCCATCCTTCTTGCCGCGCCCGCGCGGGGTGCGGACATGATCGTAAATATAGGCTTCGGCCATCTTTTCTCTCCCTTTCACCGCGCCGCGGAGGCTGCGGATATTCGAAATTCCGTCGCGCCATCACCCCCCTCTGCCCTGCCGGGCATCTCCCCCACAAGGGGGGAGATTAGCCTTCATCAACGTTCGGTACCAATCGCAAACGTTGCAGAATGAGCGCCGCGAGCCATGTCAGCCAATCTCCCCCCTTGTGGGGGAGATGCCCGGCAGGGCAGAGGGGGGTGCGCCTGGTAGAAGCGTACCCGGTAATCTAACTTAAAACGCCTCCGCCGGCAGCGCCATCAGCGTATCAGCGCCGGTCTGGATGCGGGCGAGGCGCAAGGCGGTTTCGGGCATGATGCGCTCCATATAGTAGCGGGCGGTGGCGAGCTTGGCTTCGAAATAAGCCTTTTTATCGCCCGCGCCGGCATCGAGCTTCTCCTGAGCGGCTTTCGCCATCTGTCCCCACATGTAGCCGAGTGAAACGAGACCGAAGAGATGCATATAATCGGTCGAGGCGGCACCGGCATTGTCGGGCTTGGCCATCGCGTTCTGCATCAGCCACATGGTGGCGCTTTGCAGATCGTTAAGACCCTTCTTGACATGCTTGGTGAAGAAGGAGAGCTGCTCGTTCGCACGGTTCTCCTCGCAGAAATCGCCGACTTCCTTGAAGAAAGCCATGACGGCGCGCCCGCCATTGGCGCCGAGCTTGCGGCCGACGAGGTCGAGCGCCTGGATGCCGTTGGCGCCCTCGTAGATCATGGCGATGCGCGCGTCGCGCACATACTGGCTCATGCCATGCTCCTCGATATAGCCATGGCCACCGAAGACCTGCTGCGCCATGACCGCATGGTCGAAGCCCTTGTCGGTCAGAACACCCTTCAGCACCGGGGTCATCAAGCCGATGAGATCATCCGCTGCCTGGCGCTCAGCTTCATCCGGTGAGCGGTGGGCGATGTCGGCCTTGAGCGCCGTCCAGAGGATGAGCGCGCGGCCCGCCTCGTTAAAGGCGCGGATGGTCATCAGCGAGCGGCGGATATCGGGATGAACGATGATGGGGTCCGCCTTCTTCTCCGGCTCGGCGGCGCCCGAGAGCGCCCGGCCCTGCAGGCGCTCGCGGGCATAGATGGCCGCGTTCTGATAGGCGGTTTCGGCAATCGAAAGGCCCTGCAGCGCGACGCCGAGGCGGGCCTCGTTCATCATGGTGAACATGGCGCGCAGGCCCTTGTTCTCGCCGCCGATGAGATAGCCGGTCGCCTCGTCATAATTCATAACGCAGGTGGCATTGCCGTGAATGCCCATCTTCTCTTCGATGGAACCGCAGGAAACGCCGTTGCGCTTGCCCGGATTGCCGTTCTCGTCAAGAACGAATTTCGGCACGATGAACAGCGAAATGCCCTTGGTGCCATCAGGCGCGCCCTCGATGCGGGCGAGCACCAGATGGATGATATTCTCCGACATATCGTGCTCGCCGGCGGAGATGAAAATCTTCTGCCCCGATATCTTGTAGGAGCCGTCGCCATTGGGCACCGCCTTGGTGCGCAGCAGGCCCAGATCCGTGCCGGCATGCGGCTCGGTCAGGTTCATGGTGCCGGTCCAGACGCCCTCGACCATTTTCGGCAGATAGGCCTGCTTCTGCTCTTCCGTGCCATGAGTCAGGATCGCGGCGATGGCGCCCTGCGTCAGGCCCGGATACATCATCAGCGCCATATTGGCGGACGACATATATTCGCCCGCCGCCACATGCAGCGCGTAAGGCAGCCCCTGCCCGCCATATTCGGCGGGGACGGCAAGGCCCAGCCAGCCGCCCTGGCAATAGAGGTCGTAGCCCTGCTTGAAGCCTTTCGGCGTCGTTACCGAGCCATCATCGTTGCGCACGCAGCCTTGGTGATCGCCGACCTGGTTCAAAGGAAACAGCGTGTTTTCCGCCAGCTTCGCGCCCTCCTGCAAAATCGCCTCGACCACATCGGGCGAGGCATCGGCAAAGCCGGGAAGATTGTCATAGCGCTCATAGCCCAGAACATCGTTCAGGATAAAAAGCGTGTCTTCGACGGGCGCGCGGTAGCTCGGCATCAATTTCCTCCATAATCATGCGATAGCAGGGGACCGGGCTCGGACTCATCAACCCGGAAGGCGTATTAGGCGCGGATATTAGACAATTTTGACGTTTTCGTAAACGTCAAAAACAAGCCCATCGCAATCACGTTGTCTTTTGCAACCGGCTGGATCATATTGTCCACATTAACCCATCAGGGGATTGTGATGTCTGAGGAACTGCAAAAAGTGCTTCATGCCCTCGGCTCGGTGATCGAGACGCAGCAGACCATCATCGGATATATTGCAAAATATGATGCCAGATTTGACCGTATCGATGCGGAATTGGTGAAGCTTACCCGCGGTCAGTTGAGGCTTCAGGAAGAGATAGACGCCATTAAGGCTGAATTAGCGGATTTTAGAAACCGATTTGATGCTATCGACAAGCGTTTTGAGGCCATAGAGAATCGTTTTAATGCTATCGACAAGCGCTTTGACGCTATCGTTCGCCGCCTCGATGAAATTGAAAATCACCTCGATCAAGATTCCCTGGAGATTCGCGCCCTCAGAAAGGATATTTTCAGCCTCGAAACCAAGGTGATGAACGCCATTCGAGACGGCGTGCGCAACGCTTCCGAACTGGAAAAGCTTATTCTGGATTTGGACAATCTTAAAGAACGGGTCAATATGATCGAGCGCCGGTTCGGAACTTGAGTTACCGCAACCTGATCGCCGGCACCCTTCCTCACGAAACCGCAGCCTGCTGCGCGACGCCCATCTTGCCCAAGACATAATCGACCACTTCGCGCAGTTCGGCGATCGATTCATCGAGCGCGGCGCGCTGCTCTTCCAGGCGGGCGATCTGGCGGGTGGATTTGTCCAGAACCGCGCGCAGCTGGCGCATGTTGGAGCCGTCAGGCTCGTAGAGATCGATGAGATATTTCAGCTCGCGGAGGGTGAAGCCAACCTTGCGCCCGAACAGGACGAGCCGGAGCCGGGTGCGGTCGCTGCGGGTATAGAGCCTGGTGGTTCCGGCGCGGCGCGGATTGAGCAGGCCTTTGTCTTCATAGAACCTCAGGGTGCGCAGCGAGACGCCGAATTCACTGGCGAGATCGCCGATGCGGAACGCCTTGTCTTCCGGAACATCGTTCCGCTCTTCCATGAAAAGAACCGTGGCAGGAGAGTCAACGGCCTTGTGGTCGTTCATAGTCTCGTTTTCCAGTTTGGACCTTCGCAAGGCTCCAGCTTTCCTCATCTCTCGCCCAATCCGAACGCGTTACAGACATGAAGCAGCATAGCGCCAGCCAAGGCTGTCGTTATCCGCGTGATGCCGCCATCGGAACGCAAATTTCCCCATTGCAGCGGGCAGATAGCCCGCCAATTCAGATTCCGCACCCCGGTTGCCGAATAGCCAAATCAGCTTTGGATTGCAAGCGCCGCCTCCCAATTTATTTGGAGGCGGGAGGATATTTCCGCAATGGCTTAAACAGGGATTAACGGGTTGTTTACCACGTTTTGACAAAGCTATCGGGTCGGTAATCCGTGGTCAGAGATTCGTAATCTTTTTCCACGGGCTTGCGACCTCAGGTCGTGGCGGCGTAGAAAGTTTGCAAAGCGGGCAGTTTGATGAAAAACCAGCGTTCCCCTCTCGAGGATCTCAATGCGCAGCGCACCCGCCGGGCGCCGTCATCGCTGGATGGGCTGAACCGCACGCTCGAAGAGCTGGAGAGCAGGCTCAAGGGACTGGACTCGGTCCGCGCACCGGCCGAGCGCTCCTATTACGCCGACGAGGAAAGCATCTTTCCGCGGCCGTATCGCAGCGACCTGCATGACGAAATCGGCGAACTGAAACGCACTGTACAGACGCTCGCGCGGGAAGAGTCCCTGCGCCGTCTGACCCACCGCTGGGATTCGCTGGACGAGCGCTTCGATGCCTTCGAACAGCGACATGGGCATGGCGACCTCAACGCGCCCGCCTTCATGCGGCAGATGGATGAGCGGCTGGATGAGATCAGCCGGGCGATCCTTTCCACCAGCATGTCCCGCCGCCCGGACCCGAACGAGGCGCGGCGGCTGGAGCGCATCGAGGAGAGGCTGGCGGACCTGACGCGGCAGATCGAGGCGGCGGAAGAGCGCTCCGTCATGCCGGACCCGACCTTCATCCGCGAGATCGACCGCCGCTTCGAGGAACTGGCGCAGCGGCTCGACGACCATTACACCGGCAGCCTCCACGACGCACGGCTGATCGAAAGCCTCGAAGGCCGGCTCGAAGACATTTCGCAGCAGCTCTCGGTCAATGCCGCCGCGCAATCGGCCATGCATACGAGCTTTCCGGGGCATGAGGTGTTCCGCAATCTCGAGGCGCAAGTGGCGGAAATCGCCCGCCATCTGGCGAAGCCCGATCCGCGTATGCCTGTGCTGGAACAGCGGCTCGATTCCATCGAGCGGTCGCTCAAATCGAGCCGAGACACCATGCTCGACGCGGCGCGGCAGGCGGCGGAAGACGCAATCCGCCATGTGGTCAAGAACGGCTCGTCGGGCGATGCGGCAATCGCGCGGCAGCTCGCGGAAGATCTGAAGTCGCTGGAAGCGCTGACCCGCCGGACGGATGAGCGCAGCAGCCGGACCTTCGAGACGATCCATGACACGCTCATCAAAATCGTCGACCGGCTCGGACGGCTCGAAGAAGAAGTGGCGAAGCCCGGTAGCGCCCCGATAGAGCTGCCACGCAAGAGTGCAGTTTCCACGGCTCCCCTGCCCTTCGAAAGCGAAACCCAGGCCATGCCGCGCTCGCCCGCCGCGGCGGCGGCGGAAGCAGCGCTCGCGGCCCTCAAGAGCGACGGCCGGGCCGCGCCCAAGGCAAGCGAACGCGAGGGCCGCAAATCCATGTTCGGCGGCCTGGCGAAAGCCGTCAAAGGCCGGAGCAATGGCGACGTGAAGGCCGAAACGGCCAAGGGCGCACAGAAGGCGGAACCAGGCTTTGACTCCATGACGAAAATGGACGCCATCGCCGAGCCGCTCGATGAAGCTGATATCAAGCTCGCCAACCAGCCGCTGGAGCCGGGCTCCGGAATGCCCGATCTCAACACGATCCTGAAGCGGGTACGCGACGAGCGCCGCGAGCGCGGCGGCGAAGCGCCTGGCGATGCGGGCAAGGCGGATTACATCATCGCCGCGCGCCGGGCCGCGCAAGCGGCGGCGGCAGAATCCGAGCGCCTGAAGAAGACAGCCGAGAAGCCGCAGGCGAAGAAGCGGGCGGCGTCGGGCGGCGTTCTCCAGCGACAGCGCAAGCCCATCCTGATGGCCATCGCGGCGATCATGATCGCGATGGCCGGATTGCAGGTGGGCACCGCCTTCCTCGCGCGGGACGACCGGCAGGGCGATTTTGGCGACGCCGCCAATGTAACCGAAGCGCCCGCCGCCGCGCCTTCGCTCGACACGCGCAGCACCGCCGCCGTACCGGAAAAGCAGCCGGACGCGGAACCCCGCGCCGTCACGCCCGAGACGCCAGCCGAACAGCCGGCGCCTTCCGCGCCCGCCGACACGGTAATGCTCAACACGCGGGCGGCAACCGCCGCGCCTGAGCCGGCGGAGCCGGCACCGCAGGCCGAGGCGACCGCTCCGGTTCCTGAAACCAGCGCCCCGGCACAGGCCGATACGGGCTCACAACAGGCCGCAATTCCTGAAATTCCTGAGGAAGCCGGTCCCCAGGCCTTGCGCGAGGCCGCGGCAAACGGCGACCCGAAGGCGCTGTTCGAGATCGGCAACCGCTATACGGACGGACGCGGCGTCCAGAGCGACTATGCCAAGGCGGCGCAGTGGTATGAGCTTGCGGCGTCCAAGGGCTTTGCTCCGGCGCAATACCGGCTCGGCAATTTCAACGAAAAGGGCCTTGGCATGCCACGCGATACGGCAAAGGCCAGGGATTGGTACCAGAAGGCCGCCGAGCAGGGCAATGCGAGCGCGATGCACAATCTCGCCGTGCTCTACGCCATGGGGCCGGACGGCACGCCTGACAACAACAATGCCGTACGCTGGTTCATCAAGGCGGCGGAGCTTGGCGTGAAGGACAGCCAGTTCAATCTCGGCATCCTCGCCGCCAAGGGCCTGGGAATGCCGCAGAACTTGGAAGAGAGCTACAAATGGTTCGCGCTCGCCGCCCAATCGGGCGACAAGGACGCGGAGCAGAAGCGCGACGCCATCGCAGGGTCGCTGAAGCCGGAGCAGCTGGAGCGCGCCAAGGGGATGGTGTCGCTATGGAAGGCAAAACCTCTCAATGAGGCCGCCAATTCGGTTGACGTGCCGGACGCATGGCTGGAAAGCCAGCCCATGACAACGGGCACAGTGGACATGAAGAAGGCCGTGCGCAACATCCAGCTCATCCTCAGCCGCAGCGGCTATGACGCCGGCACGCCTGATGGCGTGATGGGCGCCAAAACCCGCCAGGCCATCGCCGCCTTCCAGAAGGCCAATGGCATGAAGCCCACCGGCGATGTCGATCAGCCGCTGGTGGAGGCGCTCTTGAAGCAGAACCAGCAGCTTTCAATGGCGGCGAAGCAGTAGGTACGGCTCCCTCCTTCCCCCTTGCGGGGAAGGTGCCCGCGTCAGCGGGCGGATGGGGGTGGTGACGGATGCGCTACATTCTTCGAAGCAAGCGCAAACGTCACCACCCCCACCCGACCCTTTGGGCCACCTTCCCCGCAAGGGGGAAGGAAAGGAAGGCCGAAAATGTGATGATTCTGCCGCATGTTGGCATAAAAAGCGCGCTCTCGGGCCAGCGCCCTTTTTCCGTCGAGATTATCCCGGTAACGCTTAGTTGATTTTCAAGATGCCGGCGGGTTGCGTCGCCAAGGCGTTGTTTCATCCGTATGATCCGGCCGAAAAGTCCGCGGCTTTGCCGGCGCTGGCCTTCGGTTATGGATCATGCATTCACCGGGTTCGGAATTGGGCATCTATCTCCCCATTGCGGAAATATCGGTCAACATGCTGGTCATTCTCGGCATGGGGGCGGCGGTCGGCTTTCTTTCGGGCATGTTCGGCGTCAGCGGCGGGTTCCTGATCACGCCGCTCCTGATCTTCTACAACATCCCGCCGGCGGTCGCGGTGGCGACGGGGGTCAACCAGGTCATCGCCTCCTCGGTTTCCGGGGCGCTCGCCCATTTCAAGCGCCGCACGCTGGATATCAAGCTAGGGCTACTTCTCGTTGTGGGGGGGCTCGTCGGCTCGCTCGTCGGGATCTATCTGTTCTCGCTGCTGCGCGAACTCGGCCAACTCGATCTCATCGTCTCGCTGCTCTATGTGATCCTGCTCGGGACGGTCGGCGGGCTGATGCTGATCGAGAGCTGGCGGGCGCTGCAGCGCGTGCGCCAGGGGCAGACCGCCACGCTGAAGCGGCCCGGCCAGCACAATTGGGTGCATAGGCTGCCGCTGAAGATGCGGTTCCGCGCTTCGAAGATCTATGTCAGCGTCATTCCCGTGCTGGGGCTCGGTTTCCTCATCGGCGTGCTCGCCGCGATCATGGGCGTGGGCGGCGGCTTCATCATGGTGCCGGCGCTGATCTATCTCTTGCGCGTGCCGACCAATGTCGTCATCGGTACGTCGCTGTTCCAGGTCACCTTCGTCACCGCCTTCGCCACGGTGATGCAGGCGATGACCAACCATTCGGTCGATATCGTGCTGGCGCTGCTATTGATGCTGGGCGGCGTGATCGGCGCGCAATATGGCGCGCGCGCCGGGCAGAAGCTGCGCGGCGAACAGCTTCGCCTCCTGCTTGCCCTGCTCGTGCTCGCGGTGGCGCTGCGCCTCGCCTTCAGCCTGTTCATCAGGCCGGACAATCTGTTCTCTATATCCCTTGCGAACGGGTAAGCCGATGCCTGCCCGCCGCCTTTCCTCTCCAATCTTGGCTGCGAGCGTCGCTCTTCTTGCGGCCGTGCCCGCCTTTGCGCAGACAGCACAGCTGGAAGAGGTCGCCGCCGGCGCCCCCGAGCAAGCCGAGACGATCGAGATCGGCCTTTCCACGGAAACCATCGCCATCACCTCGAATTTCCGAGGAACGGACCTCACCATCTTCGGCGCGCTCGACAATGCCGACCCGCTGGTCAGGCGGCACGGGCGCTATGACATCATCGTCGTCCTGCAAGGCCCCGACCGCGATCTCGTCATCCGCAAGAAGAGCCGTTATCTCGGCGTGTGGGTGAATGCGGAATCGCAGACTTTCCTCGGCGTGCCGCTCTCCTATTCCCTCGCCTCGACCCGCAGCCTGCAGGACATCGCTGAGCCAAAGGTCTACCAGCAGCTTTCGATCGGCGTCGACAATTTCCACCTTGCGGCGGTTGCGTCGGAAAACCCGCCCGAGGACATCAGGCAATTCGATCAGCAACTGCGCGAGATGAAAACGCGGGACGGGCTCTACACCCAGCGCGTCGGCGGCGTGGAGTTCATCTCACCGACCCTCTTCCGCGCCACGCTCTCGCTTCCCGCGAATGTGCCGGTGGGGCGGCACAAGGCCCGCGCGCTCCTGTTCCGCAACGGCACGTTTTTACGCGAGGCGGACACCAGCCTGCAGATCATCAAGGCGGGGCTCGAGTATCGCATCTATGATGCGGCGCAGAACCATGGGTTTTTATATGGTTTGTTTGCTGTGTTTCTGGCGGTGTTTACGGGGTGGTTCGGGAGGTTGTTGTTCAGGAAGGATTGAGCCGGGCGCCCTCCCTCCCCCTACCCCCCAACCAGCATCCCCCGCCGGATCGCATAGACCCTGTCGCTTCCCAGCATGAACGCCAGAAACCGCTCCTCCGCGAACAGCCCGCGGAAGGCCCGGTCCAGCACGTTGAGCGCACCCGTATAAGCGCCGAAGGCGGGCATGATCAGGCGCTCGCCGTCGCTGGCGAAGCAGGGACGGCGGACGGAGCGGCCGCGGCGGATGATCTTGGCAGCCGGGTGAAGGTGTCCGGCGATCTCGCCCGGTGCGCTGCCTTTTTGCGGCTCATGGCGGAAGATGAGGGGCCCGAATGCCAGCTCATCGGCGACATCCCCCGGCAAGTCCACCGGGCTTTCCGGATCGTGGTTGCCTGATATCCATATCCATTCGCGTCCGGCCATGAGATGCTTCAGCCTGAAGACATAAGGCGCAGGCAAGCGGGCGGAGGCTTGGCCATCGTGAAAACTATCGCCGAGGCTCACCACGATCGCCGGATTATGGCGAGCGATGACGGCGGCGAGCAGGTCGAGCGTGGCGGCGGTGTCATAAGGCGGCAGCAGCATGCCGCGCCGGGCGAAGGAGGAGCCTTTTTCCAGATGCAAATCCGAGACGACAAGCAGCCGCATGTCGGGGAAATAGAGCGCGCCTGCGGGGTCGCATAACGCTTCCACGCCTGCGATGGCCGCCCTTGCCGCGCCATGCCCCTCTCCCATGCGTAGCATTACGGTCATATGTCTCCCATTACCTCGCGGATCAGTTCATCGGCGGCTTCGGCCAGAAGCACGTCATTCGCCTCGCCCGCCACCGATTCCCTGCCGATTTCCAGCATGACCGGCACGGCCAGCGGGGAAATCTGCTCGAGGTCGCGATGGACGATTCGGCCCTTGATGCGCGCGAGCATATCGGCCAGGCGGCGGATGTCGAGAAGGCCAGTAGCGGCGTCGGCGCGGGTGGCCTTGAGCAGGATGTGGTCCGGCTCGTGGGTGCGCAGCACGTCATAGATCAGATCGGTCGAAACCGTCACCTGGCGCCCGGTCTTCTCCTGCCCCGGATGACGCCGCTCGATCAGCCCGGAAATAACGGCGCAATTGCGAAAGGTGCGCTTCAGGAGATAGCTTTCATCCATCCATGCTTCGAGATCGTCGCCCAGCATGTCCTCGTCGAAAAGCTGGCTAAGTGGCAGCTCGCCTGAGCGAAACATGCGGCCCAGATCATTGAGCGCCCAGACGCCGAGCGAATAATCCGTCGCGACGAAGCCGAGGGGCCGCGCCCTCGCCCGCTCCAGTCGCCGCGTCAAGAGCATGCCGAGCGTCTGGTGGGCGAGCCGGCCCTCGAAGGGATAGGCGACCATGTAATAGCGTGACCCGCGCGGAAAGGTCTCGACTAGCAGTTCCCCCGCTTGGGGGAGGATGGATTTCCTGCGCTGGATGTCCAGCCATTCATGCACCTGGGTTGGCAGCGCATCCCAGCGAGCGGGATCGGCCAGCATGGCGCGGACCTCGCCTGCCAGATAGGTCGAGAGCGGAAATTTACCGCCGGCATAGATGGGAATTTTCGCATCCTGCCCGGCGGCATTGGAGGCGATGCACTCATTGTCGCGGATGCCTTCGAAGCGCAGCACCTTGCCCGCGAAGAGGAAGGTGTCGCCCGGCGTCATGCTCTCAAGGAAATATTCCTCGATCTTGCCCAGCACCCGCCCGCCATAGGCCTTGCCGCGCCCCGATTTGGTCAGCCGTACATTCAGCTCCGGCGCTTCGACGATGGTACCGATGTTGAGCCTATATTGCTGGGCAATGCGCGGATGGCTGACGCGCCAGGTGCCGTCAGCCGTCTTGCGGATCTTGGCGAAGCGCTCATAGCTCTTCAGCGCATAGCCGCCGGTCGCGACAAAGTCGAGAATGCGGTCGAAGGTCTCGCGCGGCAGATCGGCATAGGGCGCGGCGGTGCGGATTTCGGCGTAAAGCGCGTCGGCATCGAACGGCGCGGCGCAAGCCATGCCCAGCACATGCTGTGCCAGCACGTCGAGCGCACCTTCCGCCAGAGGCGGTGTATCCTGTGCGCCCAGATAATTGGCGTCGAGCGCGGCGCGGCACTCCATCACCTCAAAGCGGTTGGCGGGTACGAGAATGGCGCGGCTCGGCTCGTCCATGCGGTGGTTGGCGCGGCCGATGCGCTGGGCAAGGCGGCTCGCGCCCTTGGGCGCGCCGACATGGATGACCAAATCGACATCACCCCAGTCAATGCCCATGTCGAGGGTCGAGGTGGCGACGATAGCGCGCAGGCTGTTTCCGGCCATGGCCTGCTCGACCTTGCGCCGCTGCCCGGCATCGAGCGAGCCATGATGGAGCGCGATGGGCAGCGTATCCTCATTGATACGCCAGAGTTCCTGAAACAACATTTCCGCCTGGCTGCGCGTGTTGACGAAGAGCAGCGTGGTGCGGTGGGCACGGATCGCCTCGTAGATATCCGGCAAGGCATAGCGGGCCGAATGCCCCGCCCAGGGGATGCGCTCGGCGGATTCAAGGATGGAAATGTCGGGCTTTGCCCCTCCTTCCACGGTGATCAGCCCGGCCATGGGCTTTGTTTCGTCTTGGCTCACCAGCCAGCGGCGCAATTCGTCCGGCTCCGCCACCGTGGCGGACAGGCCGACGGTTTGCAGCTTGGGCTGCAATTGCCGCAATCGCGCCAGCCCAAGCGACAGGAGATGGCCGCGCTTGGAGATGACCAGCGAGTGCAATTCATCGAGCACGACATAGCGCAGATCGGCAAAGAAACGCTCCGCATCCTTCGAGGCGAGGAGGAGCGCGAGCTGTTCCGGCGTCGTCAGCAGAATGTCCGGCGGCGCGAGCTTCTGACGCTGGCGCTTGTGGGCGGGCGTGTCGCCGGTGCGCGTTGCAATCGTGATCGGAAGCTGCATCTCCTCGACGGGGATGCCGAGATTGCGGTGAATATCCACCGCAAGCGCCTTCAAGGGCGAAATGTAGAGCGTGTGAATGCCGCGCGGGGCCATGCCCGGCTTGCGCTTCGTCCGCCGCGTCAGATCGACCAGCGACGGTAGAAAGCCCGCCAGCGTCTTGCCAGCGCCTGTCGGGGCGATCAGCAGCATCGACCGGCCCCGCTCCGCCTCGGCCAGAAGCTGCAATTGATGCAGACGCGGCTGCCAGCCCTTGTCGCGGAACCATTTCAGGAATGGTTCCGGCAGGGGGAATGTCGTTTCGGCGGGGTCTGGCTTCGCGTTCAGGGTCACGCGAAGGAAGTTAATGCGCCACCGCGCCGCCGCCAAGCGGTTTGTTCACTTTTGTTCTTGTTTTAGAGGCGCCGCGCCACCGTCACGATGCCCGTCAGCGGCTCGCCGCGGTCGTAACGGATGGTTGCCTTGCTCATTTCGATGGGGGCGAAGCCGTGCTCATCGAGGAGGCGGCGGATATAGGCGGAGGAATGGGTGAAGCGGAGCGAGGGCTGGAGGAGCAGGTCTTCGTCCGAGCTGTCATCCGTCTCGACGGAAAAGGCGAAAAGCCCGCCCGGCTCCAGCGCATCGGCGATATTGGCGAAGGCGCGGTCGAGCGCGCCGACATAGACGAACACATCAGCGGCGACGACAAGGTCCGCCGGCGTATCCGGCTTTTCCAGCTCGTTGACATCGCCCTTTTGGAGGCGGTCATAGATGCCCTTTTCCTCGGCCTTGCGCAGCATGGCATCCGAGAGGTCGATGCCTTCGAGATAATCGGTAACGGCGCGCAGGCGCTCGCCCATGAGCCCGGTGCCGCAGCCGAGATCCATGGCGTGGCGGTAGCGGCGGGTGCCGACCCTTGCGATGGCTTCGGCAAGGAGCTCGGGGACGCGATAATCGAGCTTTTCGACGAGCGCCGTCTCGAAAGTGGGCGCGTAGGCGTCGAACAGGGTTTCGACATAGGCGGTGGGCGGCGCGTCGGGCCGGTCGGCAAGGCCGATGCTGGCCAGTTTCAGGCTTGCGCCGAAGCGGTCTTCCGGGTCGGCCTCGAGCACGCCGCGCCAAGCCTTGGCGGCGGCTTCCGGATGGCCGACCTCCTCCTCCATCTCGCCCAGTCGGAAAAGGCCGGGCACCCAGCCGGGCACGATTTCCAGCGCCTGCCGCATCACATCCGCCGCTCCTCCATAATCGCCCGCTTCGAACATCATCTCGGCATAATGGGCACGGCGATCAGCAATCAGATCGCCGGAGGAAAGGAAAGCGCGCGTCATGAAGGGCCAGATTTTGGGGTTGGGTGCGCGGCATATGATCTTCAACCCGGGCTTTTGCAAGCCTTTTCTATCGGCCCCTTCGCCCCTATCTTCACATTATGCGCCCAGAGGACCTTCTCCGCCCCACGCCGCAAGGACTTTGCTGCCCGCCTGGCGATTTTCACATCGACCCGGTGCGGCCCGTGGCGCGCGCCCTCATCACGCATGGCCATGCCGACCATGCCCGCGCGGGGCATGGCCATGTGCTCGCCACGCAGGAGACGCTCGACATCATGCGGCTGCGCTATGGCGAGAATTTTGCCGGATCGACACAGGCCATCCGTTTTGGCGAGACACTTGCCATCAACGGAGTTGCGGTACGGTTTCACCCGGCGGGGCATGTGCTGGGGTCGGCACAGATCGCGGTGGAGCAGAACGGCATGCGCATCGTTGTTTCCGGCGATTATAAGCGCCAGGCGGACCCGACATGCCAAGCTTTCGAGCCGGTCAGCTGCGATGTCTTCATCACCGAGGCGACCTTTGCCCTGCCCGTCTTCCGGCACCCGGACGCGGCGCATGAGATCGCGCTGCTGATGAAATCGGTGACACAGTTTCCGGAGCGCAGCCATATCGTCGGCGCCTATGCGCTCGGCAAGGCGCAGCGGGTGATCAGCCTCATCCGGCAGGCGGGCTATGACAAGCCGATCTATATCCACGGCGCCTTGCAGAAGCTCTGCGATTATTACCAGTCGCAGGGGATCGATCTGGGCGAACTCCGGCCAGCAACGCTGGAAGAGAGCGCGCCGCAGGATTTCGCAGGCGCAATCGTCATCGGCCCGCCCTCGGCCTTCGTGGACCGCTGGGCGCGGCGCTTTCCCGATCCGCTCGCCTGCTTTGCGTCAGGCTGGATGCGCATCCGCCAGCGGGCGAAGCAGCAGGGCGTGGAGCTGCCGCTCATCATCTCCGACCATTGCGATTGGGACGAATTGACGGAAACGATCCGCGAAATCGGCCCTGCGCAAGTCTGGGTCACGCATGGGCGCGAGGAAGCACTGGTGCGCTGGTGCACGCTGTCGGGCATTCCCGCTCGGCCTTTGCACCTCGTCGGCTATGAGGACGAAGGGGACTGATGGAAGGGTTTGCCGAGCTCCTCGACCGGCTGGTTTTGACGCCGCAGCGCAATGGCAAGCTGCGGCTGCTTGTCGATTATTTCCACGCGACGCCCGACCCGGAACGGGGCTATGCCCTCGCCGCCATCACGCGCGACCTGGACCTCGCCAGCGTCAAGCCCGCCATGCTGCGCGCGCTGGTGGGCGAACGGGTGGACCCCGAGCTTTTCGCCTATTCCTATGATTATGTCGGCGACCTTGCCGAAACCATCTCGCTGATCTGGCCCACGCCCGAACGCAGGCGCGCCAACCGTCCGCCGCTGCTCTCCGATATCGTCGATGCCCTGTCGCAGGCCTCGCGGCGGGAAGGGCCGCTGCTCGTCGCGCTCTGGCTCGACGATCTCGACGCCTCGGGCCGCTATGCGCTCCTGAAGCTCGTCACCGGGGGACTGCGCATCGGCGTCTCCGCCCGGCTCGCCAAGCAGGCGCTCGCCGATTTTGGGCAGGTGGAGGTGACCGAGATCGAGGAACTCTGGCACGGGCTGACGCCACCTTATGAAAACCTCTTCGCATGGCTGGAAGGGCGAGCCCCGAGGCCGGCCAATCTGGCGGCGGCGCCCTTCCGCCCCGTCATGCTGGCGACGGCGCTGGACGAGGCGGAATTTCCCAAATTAGACCCCGCCGATTATGCGGCGGAATGGAAATGGGACGGCATCCGCGTGCAGGTGGTGGCGGAGGACGGCGTGCGGCGCATCTATTCGCGCACCGGGGATGATATCTCCCATGCCTTCCCCGATATTCTCGAGGCCATGGATTTCGAGGGGGCGATCGATGGCGAGCTTCTGGTGGGGCGGCTTGGCGAGGTCGGCATCGTGGCCGGCACCTTCGGCGATCTGCAACAGCGGCTCAATCGCAAGACGGTCACGGCGAAGCAGCTCGCGGATTATCCCGCCTTCGTGCGCGCCTATGATCTGCTGCAGGAGGGCAGTCAGAATACGGGCAAGGATATGCGCGCCCTCCCCTTTCGCGAGCGGCGGATGCGGCTCGAAGCCTTCGTCGCCACGCTCGATCCGCGGCGTTTCGATCTTTCACCGCTGGTCTCCTTCACAAGCTTCGAGGAACTCGCGGCGTTTCGCAAAGCGCCGCCGCATCCGATCATCGAAGGGGTGATGCTGAAGCGCCACGGTAGCCCTTACCTGCCGGGACGCCCCAAGGGACCGTGGTTCAAATGGAAGCGCGATCCCTTCACCGTCGATGCCGTGCTCGTCTATGCGCAGCGCGGGCATGGCAAAAGATCGAGCTATTATTCCGACTTCACCTTTGCCGTGTGGACCGGGCCGGAGGACGACCCGACCCTCGTGCCTGTCGGCAAGGCCTATTTCGGCTTCACTGACGAAGAACTGAAGCTGCTCGACCGCTTCGTGCGCGAGAACACGACCGAGCGCTTCGGCCCGGTGCGAGCGGTAAAGGCCGAGCCTGACCATGGGCTGGTTGTGGAAGTGGCCTTCGAAGGGCTCAACCGCTCGACGCGGCATAAATCCGGCGTGGCCATGCGCTTCCCCCGGTTTTCACGCTTACGCTGGGACAAACCGCCGCGCGAGGCAGACCGGCTGGAGGCGCTGGAGAAACTGCTGGAGCGGGAATGATTTTTGCAATTTTTCTAATATGTTTGAAAGCTAATTCAATTATAAGTATATTACATTATAACCCGTAGTTTATATCGCTATCTTATAATTCTGCTACGAATAGTGGTGCGTTCGAAAGCAAAACGCAGAAAGCGCCGGACCAGCAGACGCACCGGCGGAGGTGGGCTCTCCCGGCATTGGCGGTGCCTCGCTCTCGAACGATGGAGGTGAAAATGATGTGGTATCCCATACCACCTATCAGGATCACGCTGCAGGTAAGGAAAACCCGGACGGGCTGGTTAGTGACCGTCCGGATTGAGATTATCCTGTAGTAAAGCGACCTTGGGAGTTAGCGCTCCCAAGGTTCACTCCGGAATATAGAGGGAAAGCCGCCCTTTTTCAAGGACGCGCGGCGAGCTATTGAGTGACGCTGACCCTTATGGCGTAGATATCGATGGCCTTGCCCGCGCCGCTGACGTCGCTGTTGATGGTGATGGTTCCGGGGCCTGTCGCCCGTTGGCCTTCGGAGAAGGTCACATCAAACAGGAAGTCGCTGCGGGCGTCCGTCACGTCATAACGCTTGCGCCCGCAATCGCCCATGGCGCCGAAATCGCAGCTTACGGATATCTGCGTCGGTCTGCCGTCATCGCTCTTTGCGATGATATCGAAGGTCGCCTTCTTACCGGTGATCTCCCTCAAAATTCCCTCGCCCACGTCGAAGATGATTTCGTCGTCGGCGCCGGGGGACTTCACCCGCGCAAAGCTGACCGAACCCTGGCTCGCGATCTCCGCCGTGGCGGCGCCGGTGACCGATATGCGCGTCGGCTCGGAGGGGTTGAAAATGTTGATCCACTTGCCGCCCTGGGGTTCCTCGCCTTCCCGGGCGGGAGCGCCGTTCAAGAGCGCCGTGCTGCGCGAGGGGCTCATCACTTCGGTGAAGCTGTTGTAGAGCGACCAGCCCATCAGGACGAAGACCAGCAGGATAAGCCCAGGCAGCACATAGGACATAAAGGGCGAGCGCTGCTTCTTCACCACATCGCGCCGGGGCGCGCCACCCTCGAAGCCAAAATCGGCATCGCGATGCTTCTTCTTGCGCGCGGGGCGCACATCGTCACGGTCGAGCAAGGGGCCTTCCGCAGGAGATGCGGGCCTCGACGGCGCGGCGCCATTTCGCGGCTCCACGCCACCCAGTGCCGGCTCGACGCGCGCGCGCGGCGCGGGGGCGGCGGGCGCAGCGGGAGCGGCTGGCCGTGCGGGGCGGAACTCGGACTCGATGCGGGAGATCGTGGCCTTCAGCCGGTCGCGGCGTTGTGTCTTCTGAGCGTCGCTCAGGGAGGTATTGGCGGCGAGCGCGTGCTCATGCGCGCTCCAGGCCGATTCGTAAATCCGCTGGCGCGTGGCGGGATTGGCGGCATCGCCCTTGGCGAATGCGTTGCGTATCGCGCGTTCTATGCCTTCCAAACTCAAGTTTCCTCTTGCAGCGCCGGAACAGCGGCAAATTAGAGCATGATGGCGTCATGCTCTAGAGGTTCCCGGCGGTTAATCAAGCATTTACACTTTTTCTTAAGTGAGAGCACGCCGCCAAAAAACTTCCGTTTACGGAAACGTCAAAATCCTGCATATATCCCGCAAGGACGAGTATGGGAGGAAACGAGATGGCATTGCCCGATATCCTGAAAAGCAGGCTGCGCATTCCGGTGGTCGCCTCGCCGATGTTCATCATCTCCCATCCGGCGCTGGTGCTGGCGCAGTGCAAGGCAGGCATCGTCGGCTCGTTCCCGGCGCTGAATGCGCGGCCGGAATCGCAGCTTGACGAATGGCTCGCGGAAATCACCGAGACGCTGCGCAATCATGACCAAAAGCATCCGGACAGGCCGTCGGCGCCTTTCGCGGTCAACCAGATCGTCCATCGTTCGAACAAACGGCTGGAACACGACCTTTCACTGTGCGTGAAATATAAGGTGCCGATCGTCATCTCCTCGCTGGGCGCGGTGCCTGAGGTCAATGCGGCGATCCATTCCTATGGCGGCATCGTGCTGCACGACGTCATCAACAACCGCCACGCCAATTCCGCGATCCGGAAGGGCGCGGACGGGCTTATCGCCGTTGCCGCTGGCGCGGGCGGCCATGCCGGCACGCTCTCGCCTTTCGCGCTCACGCAGGAAATTCGCGAATGGTTCGACGGGCCGCTGCTTCTCTCCGGAGCCATAGCCAACGGACGCTCGATCCTCGCCGCGCAGGCGATGGGTGCGGACCTCGCCTATATCGGCTCGCCTTTCATCGCGACGACAGAAGCGCGCGCGCTTGACGAATACAAGCAGATGATCGTCGAATCGAACGCCAATGATATCGTCTATTCCAATTATTTCACCGGCGTTCACGGCAATTACCTGAAGCCCTCCATCCGCGCGGCGGGCATGGACCCGGACAATCTACCGGAAGCCGACCCTTCCAAGATGGATTTCGACAAGCCGGAAGCGGGCGCGAAAGCCTGGAAGGACATATGGGGCTGCGGCCAGGGCATCGGCGCGGTCAAGGAAATCCTGCCCACCGCCGATCTCGTCGCGCGGCTCGAAAAGGAATACGCACTGGCAAAGGCCGAACTCAGGGATCTGTGAGACGCATAAGCCGGAGGCAACGCGATTCCCTTGCCTTTCGGCAAATCCACCGATTTGCGCTCTTGCTTTTCCGCACCGAGTTCTGTATCAGCGCAAACATTCCGTGCCGGATGAGATTCTTCGGTCCGCGTAGATATCGGGGAACCCTCCCCTTGCCGCTTTAGCTCAGTTGGTAGAGCACATCATTCGTAATGATGGGGTCGCGTGTTCGAGTCACGCAAGCGGCACCAAAAACCCCTTAAAAATCAATCGATTACACAAATCAAAGTCGCCGCTGACGGGTTATGAGTTTTCGCGGAACCACGGCGGAACCAAATTTGGACTGACTGCGCGCCGTAGCGTCGAAGACCTATTTCCAGTTTTTTAGCCTGTAGCTTATCTGCACCAGCAGCCATACGATGCCAAGCGCTGACAAGGTGACTTGTAGCCCATGCTCAAGATATGGGAGCCATACGGGGTTCGTAGCCGCTCCGGTGGCGATAGCCGCCGTCACCCGATCTGCGATTTGATCTTTCATCACCAGCACCCCGCCGATTTCCCATAGGAATTGTGGCCCGCAATCCCCTGCCCTGCCGTGGTGTCATTGCCCGCGAGATAGACCGCCGTCGCGGGCTTAAGGCTGATCCGCTTCCAGCCGGCGCAGTTGGTCGCACTCTGGCATCCCACCGCCAAGCTCAAGGCAGAGGCGATAGCCGTCCATGCCAGTAATCTTTTCATCAACCTCGCCCCTTTTCTGGATTGCCTGTATGGTTGCCTCTGCGGCCGACAGCGCGGCTTGCTGACGTCCATGGGCCGTGCCGTAAAGATAGACAGGACCGGCGGCGAGGAGCGCGCCCACCGCCGCCCCTGCGCCGATCTGCCAATATTTGAGGAGCGCCAGCATTACGCCCCCATCTCCGATTTCAGGTCTTTTACCGCGCGGAAGAGATCGACACGGCGCTTGATGCCGTAGACGGCAAAAGCGACGATAGCCGCGCTGATGAGCAGCTGCGCGCGCCAATCGAGGCCACCGAGAAATTCACCGGCAGCGGAAACGCCAGCGCCAACACCGGCCAGCGCCCACGTCCAGGTGGTCTTGCTCTTGGCCGGGTGCTTTTCCAGCTCGCCGGGGTCGGCCACCACTGTTTCTTTGACGGTCACGGTTTCAGGCGGCGCGGGGGGCACAACGGCTACGGCCTGCGCGGCCACGCGGACCTTTTCAAGCACCGCTTCCACCTTCGCCGGGGTGACGAGAGCCTTGTTGAGCGGATCGCCGCTGTAATAGGACTGCCCGCGCTTAAGCTGCCGGTGCGCGCCCTTGGTTGCAGCGAGGACCGGAAATGATGCCCACTCCATCGCGAGGCGCTTTCCGAACTCGGTACGGCTGATTTTGCCAGCCGCGAAATCCTCATACCCGCGCCGCTTGAGCAGATGATAGGCGAGTCGATCCTGTAGGTCAGGGTCGAACACCTGCTTGCCGCTCAGCCCAAGCCCCTTCGCCAGACCTTGCAGCGTGGCCCGCATGAACTGGTAGCCGCCGCATGCCGACGACTTGAAGCGCCGGGTAAAGTCCTCCTGGGCATCCACCAGTTCTCCAATCGTCATGCTAGTGATTGGCTTGGAGAGCTTATCCTGATTGTGGCCGTAGATGACATCATATGAAGCGCGGTCACTGCGGCCCGTTTCCGTTAGACGGATGAAGTCGAGCAAAAGCGCCGCACCTGCGGGAACTGTCCTATCCATGATATTTCCCTTCAAAGAAAAAGCCGCCCCAAAGGACGGCTTGAGATTGAGATTTCCGGTGCGAAAGACTGAGGGATTTGGCTATTTCAGCGCCAGCGCGGCTTGCCACATGGCGTCGATGTCCTCTGGCGTCTTGCCGATAGACGGATCGCCGCCGATCAACTCAAACAGCGGATCGGTGCGCAAAAACTCGGTCACGCTGGCTAGCTTGTTTTTGCTGATTGTCCGGTTCGGCTCGTCCATAGCCTCAATGGCTGCATTGATCTTTTCGCGTAGCCCCGGCTCGAGATCGATGATTGTATCCACGCGCCATTTTTGGAGCGGCGGCATCGCGGCGCGAAGCTCATCAGGCGTCGGCGGTGGAGGCGGCACGTAGGGGGCAACATCCGAACGGCCCAGCAGGAAGTAGTAAAGCTCCGCGCCAAATGGCTCGATATCAGACACGAGCGCGGTAAACGGCACCCATCCGAGCGCGGGGTGGTTTACCTCGACGTCAATCACTCCATCACCAACAAATCGCGCATTTCTATATTCGATTTCCATCAGCCAACCCTCATCCAAAGCGTCGTGCCACGGTCACCTTCGTTTTCATATGCCTCTGCCCACCCCATGCATCGGTAGGTGCCCGGCAACGCAGTTGCATAGTTGCTGCCTCTCGCGTTTGCGGGATACAGTTCCGATCCAGCCACCACAGTACCGGGGTTTACCCCGGCCCTGTTGGCGATCCTAGCAAAGACGTAGCTCCCTACGGCGTTGTATGCCTGGGCGGCAATTGTCGGCATGATCTGCGCGATAGCAGCATCTCGGTATGATGCACCACGCGACTCTATCCGGTTGTTCACCGCATCAAACGCATTGCCGGAACCCCAATTTTGCCAGATGGAGCCAGAGATATTGCCATTACTGCCGATAATCGCTCCGCCGGGGTTGCCCACATAAAGCGGACCGGTGCGCAACACCACGTCGCCCAAAAATTCGTGGCCGGTGTACGATCCTGACGGCACGTACACGATGCGGTTAGGGTTGGCAGTATTGCCATAGCCAATATAAGCAACCCTGGTCCCATCCGGCGCGTAAAATGCGACATGCCCGGCCCTCGGGTCATTGGTATCGCCCGTTTCGATCCTGACCCCGCCTCTATTGGGAGCGGCAACCGTGACCCCGCCAGAAGTCGCAACGCGTCCCGGAGCGGTAAATGTGCTGTCTGACCCGAAGGTATATCTCGCGTTCTGCGCGCGGACGTGAATGTTGTAGTTTGCTGACTCGCTCCAGATGTCGCCAACTGTCGTCCCGTCGCTGTTCTGGAAATTTAGGACGCGATCACCCGCGTTTTTGAGGACGTAGCGTCCTAAGGTGATTATATTTCCTGTAATGGTGCCGCCGGTGAGAGGCAGATACAGGCTATTCAAAAGGATCTTAAGCCTAGACCAAAGAAGGCGCTTGGGTTTCCCACCGTCTGCGCTATCCGAGATCAACACCCCATCACCGTCCGCAAGCGTTTGCTTTTCGGGGGCACCGGACGGCATACCGGTAATCTTCCCGTCTGTCTCGGCTTTAGAATAAACGCCCAAGTTTTCTCGGGCCTGCGAAGCGCTCGCGCCGCCTGTCCCACCTGCCGTGATCGGTCGCGGAAAGTTCAGATCGGAGGCGACATCTTCGAACGGCACATTATGTTGCTGCGCCTCGATTTTCTCACCCGTTACCGCCTGATAGACCGGCGGCAAGGTGTATATGCCTTGTCCGTTGCGCGGCATGACCGTCCTTCCAGATTAGATATCTGGTGGGATTGTCGAAAAATGCCTGCGAAAGATGGAGGGGCTTGAGCGCGCTCTTTATTTTTCGTCAGCGATGCGGCATGGTGCGGCTCATGACCCGAACCGCCCAAATCGCCTGTGTCGTGATTTTCATCGCCGTGATGGTTGCCTTCCATCAGGGGGCTACGTTTGTGGCAAACTATATGGGCGGCGATTTTTCTTTCGGCTTCGCAGTCGGCGGTCTATTCGTAAGTGTGATATTCCTTATTTGCCATAAATTAGAAGCCGGGAAGGCTGCGAGGGGAGTTCATGCCGCCGCTCAAAAGGAACGCTCGCGCGATTTCCTCGACCTTTGAATTCGGCAAGCGCCCCCTCGCCCGTTGCACCTGAATAAGTGCATCGACAACATTTTGTCTATTACTTGAAATCGCTTCAGCCAGACTGGTGTTGTTGGCTATCCTGCTGTTTTTCAAAATAGCGTCCGCCGCCTTCTCCACAGCGCGAATGACGGATGCGCGCGCAGCGCCGGTCACGCCGCTGGCCATGGTTGCTTCCCTCACGCCGAATGCAGGTGCCCCCTCCGCTCCGAGTTCTTGCATAGCGGCATTACGCGCCGCCGTTTCGCTATTTCGCGTTACGATATGGCTTGTGTCGGCAAAACGAGCCTCACGTTCCAACAGGTTGAGCGCCTTATCTGCACGGTGCTGGCCGAATAGCATTCCGATCCGATCCCGGTTCCAGTCCCCTTCGCCTTTCAGGACGTTCTTAAGCGCAACCACGTCATTGACCTTGGTTCCTACCTGCCGGTCAATGTCGGCGCGCGCCGCTTGCTTCATGCGAAAGGTTTGCGCCGATGGACCAACCATCAAACCTTCCGGGTTGACGCCCTCGACAATCGCCTGCCGCAATTCATCGGGCCGGAGCGCCTCGCGCCCGCTATCCAGCGCTTTGACGCCTATCCGCAATCCTTCGTTCTGCCGAGCCAGCTCCTGGAACTTGGCGTCCGCCATTTTGATGCCTGGAACATTGCGGGCCAGCGCATCATCGACCTGCTTACGCGCGTTCGTGAATACGGCAATCGCTTGTGGATCGGTTTCCGTCGCCAGCTTACCGTCAATGGCATTGCGGGTTTGCAACAGCGTGTACGGGTTGCTGTCGAGCGCGTCACCCTGCGGAATGTTCAGCCAGCTTCGGACTTCACGCGCCGCCTTTTGAGCAGGGCCGCGCATCTGGAACGCTTGCTTGTCCAGTTCATTAGCGAGAACCGTCGTATCTACCGGCAGTGCATCCCGGAAGGCTTCGGCGTAAGCTGGAGAGAGGTCGCGCTGCCCCTGACGGATTGTTTCGTTCACCGCTCGCGGGTTTACGGTGGGGCCGAGCGCCTCATCAAGCCCGCTGATTACTCGCTGGTTTTTGCCGGCATCGCGGGTTCCAACTGCCCCACGCACAATTTCTTGCGCTCGCCCCGGCTTTGCCGCAAGCGCCCCGGCCTGACGTTGCAAATTCGGACCGAGGTCCATAAGCATGGCATTCGGCCCGAGATCATCAAGCTGCGAACGGATCGCTACCGCATCAAGGCCGTCATCGACAACAGCCCGGTTCAGCTTGGAGAGCGCGCCCGGCGTCATACCTGCCGATTTCGCTGCGGCGCGGCTGGCAATCGCATTCTGTGCTCCACGAACGCCCGCACCGATAGCCTGTCCGAACACCGGCCCCACCACACCTGTCGCAAGACCGATCATCGCACCCTTTTTCGCCGCATCGGGATCGCCTTCGGAACGAACCGCCGCATCCGCACCTCCTAACATTCCACCTGACGCCGCCGATGCCGCTGAACGAACAGCTAGACCGCCTCCACCAGCGCCAAAGGCAGCGGGTGCGGCCATCATCATCGGCACCGTACCGGCCACACCGCCGGTTATCTTGGCGGCGGTATCAATGTATGGGTGCTTTTCGGCTTGCTCTTTTCCAACACCCCGGACCGCCTGCAAAGCCTCGTCAAATGTGACCGGCCTATCCGCAAGCATCATTGCGCCAGCGGCGGCGGGATAATCAAGTGCCTTGCGGATATAAGGGCCTACTATAGGTATGCCTTCAATAAGCCCACCAGATGCAACGGCTGCGCCCTCAAGTACAGGGTTGTTATCGCTCTGGTCGCCGTTCTTCTGTTGAAGGCGCAGACGGGCAGAAGCAAGCGCGATAGCCTTTTTCTGTTCAATAGTCATTTCCATAATGCGCGCTCCTCTGGCGTCATGACGCCCCATATAGCAGGGTCAACTCCTTGTGGTGGAGGTGGCGCGTTTTGGTTGTCTTCATCACCTTTTGCGTTCGCTAACAATGAACGGGTACGCTCATCGAGTAGCGGCTGCTTGTCGATTTCGGCTATGCGCCTGTCCGCCTCTGCCGGGGTGATCTCCCCGCGCAGAGCGGCGGATGCAATAGTCCCCCGCTCCGCGTTAAGCTGTGCCTTGCGCTCGAAGATGTTCATAATCATCTGGTTAGCTTCCGGGTTGCCGCGAAGGCGTGGGAAGCTCCCCATGAGGATATCCATGTCCCGATCCGAAAGCGCACCAGAACCGGGAACGCGCAATGTCGGGGCCAACTGGTTCACCTGCGCTATGAAAGCATCCCCGGCAGAGCTGAAGCCGGGGAACATCTCAGCCAAGCGTCCCGATACTGGGCCTTGCGGTGCTTGAGAAAGCAACTCGCGCATGACGGGGATAGATTGCGCCACCGAAGCGGCCTGTGTTCCGGCATCGGCCAACGCGCCAAACCGTTCGACATTGCGCGCAGCGGCCTTCTTCGCGAATTCGCTTTCGTCCTGGGCGGCATTCTGCGTGACATTGGTCGCCCCGGCCTTTTTCAAATCCCGCTGGTAATCCGCAAAAGTACCTTGATAGCCTTGGGTGCGAGCAAACTCATACTCCTGCATGTCGCTCGTCGGTTTTTGCCCGGCGCTATAGATCGGCTCCGCGCTCCCCGAGCGCTTGTCTGTGCGTAGCACGGTGCCATCAGGCAGCGTCGTGAAGCCATATTCCGTCTGCGGCTTTGCCTTGAGAGCGTCAATCTCAAGCTGCGCCTTCTGCATCTGAAGCTGACGCATCGGGTCATTCTGCTGCATCTGGTTTTGCAGCAGGGCGTTGACCATAGCGCGCTGATTGTCATTGAGCCACGGGTTGGCCGCGGCCTGCATGAGCTTCTGGACCATCGCGCCGCGCGCGTCGTTGCCCTGCGGCTGGCCGGTCGGAGCTGGCGCGGATGGGAAATGGCCCGAGGCGTCGGCCATCTGCTGCGGAGCCTGCCCTTGAGGCGCGAGCGCGCCGCCGAGCGCCATATCGTGCTTTTTAAGCAGCGCATCGCGGACAGCTGCCTTCGGGTCCGGCTGCGACAGCGACACCTGCTGGCGGGGGGCAATCTGGTTGATGGCGGCCACCGCGTTCGTCGCTGGCATTCTGTCATCGACCAGCGGCGCGATAGTATCCATTTTCGCGAGCCGTGCCGCCCTTTCGGTTTCAGACAGCGGGCGCGCGTTCGGATCGTCCATGATCATATCCGCGAGATTGCCGCCCTGGGGCGCGTAGGCTGCCGGTTCCATCCGAGCGCCGCGCTCATCATAGGTAAGCATGGGATCGTCTATAGTCGCCCGAGCACCGTTTGCCGGAGCATTGCCGCGGTAATTCGACGGGTCATATCCGCCAGCCGTAAAGGTAGCTCCACCTTGTGGCGCAACACCGATAGACGGATCGAGGCTCGCCACCTGCGTAGGAGCACCGCCGCCCTGCCCAAGCGCAGCCATGAACTTCTGGCCGTAGGTGCCAACATCGGTTCCAAGCACGTCTTTCCGGTTCACCTTGCCGACACCGCCGGGACCGGCGAACCATGCCTGCGCTGCGCCTTCCGGCCCGAACTGCTTCACATATTGCCCGAAGCGGTGATCAAAAATGGCATCCTGAAGCGCGGGGTTCGACATAAATTCATCTGCCGACACCTCGCGGCCGAGCGCTTCCCGCGACCATGGGCCGATATTTGCCTCCATGATCTGATAGCGGCCAAGCGCGCGGCCCATCTTCGCGTTCGTCGGGCCGATGGCGGAATAATCGCCGCTACCCCGACTTTCGATGGAGGCAATGGCATCGCGATATAGGTTGCCGCCGGTCGCAGTGCCGGCATCTGAAGCAAAGCCCGAAGCGCCAGACGCCGCCCCTGATGGAGAAGGCGAAGCCGAGCCGCCGCCGAACAGCGAACTGAAGTCGATCCCGCCGAAAGCTTTGTCCGCACTTTCGCGCCCAGCCTTTTCAGCAGCGTCGTTTTTGTTTGCCATCATGCGATAAGCAATAGCCTGCCCCATCTGGGATAGGCCCTCGCCCACGTTCTTAGGAGCCTTGCCGAGAATAGCCCTCGCAACCGCGTCCTGCACCGCCCGGCGCTTCGCCAGCTCTTCCGGCGTCTTGGCTTCCTGATTGGGGCCGAAAATAAAGGACTTCATCAGGCCACCGCCTTCCGGTAATCGACGTGCTTCACGCCATCGACTTCAACAACGGCCTCTGGCCGCACCTCCTCAACATCCTGGGCCATTACGCCGATATGCGGCGGCCCGCCCGCCTTGTAGCGGTACAGGTAGACCGGCAAGCCGTTATCCAGGGTGCCTACGCGCTCGATGTCCGTCTTCACGCGGCGGTCGGATGCCATGATGAGGGAGTTTCCGAGACCGAACAGGCCGCCAAGGATGCCGCCGGTCTGCGCCTGCCGCTGCTGCCACGCGCCGAGCCGGTTCTGGTAGTCCTGGTTGATAATGCCCGCCACATCTGTGGTCGCGATCTGGCTGTTGGCCGAGTTGACGAAGTTCGGGTTGGTGACCTGCGCGCCGGATAGCAGCGCCGAGATTTCATTGATCGGCTGGTTCCGAAGCTGGTATTGCTCCTGGAGCCATTGGTTGCGCTGCGAGTTTTGCGCATTGAACTGTGTCTGCTGGTCGGCGTATTTCTGCCCCGCCAGCGCATTGTTGCCCTGTGTCGTCTGGAACTGATTGTTCCACATCTGCTGAAGGGCATTGTTCCCGAAGGTCGCCTGCTGGTTGGCGAGCTGCGCGAGGCGCGTCTGCTCCTGCCCCCCGGCCAGCACCGCCTGCATGCGGGCATCGTTCGACGCCTGGGCATTCTGCGTCATCGCGGTTTCCCACGCCTTGGCCCCCGGCATGATACCCTGATTGGCAAGGCGCTGCTCCAGCGCTGCGCGGTCATTCTCAAGCTGCGGGTTGATGCGCGACATGAGCGCGTCCTCAACCTTCTGCCGGTCGCTGCTGAAATCGTCGGTATAGCTGGTTTGAAGCTGCGGGCCGCCGCTGAACTGCTGATACTGCGGTGCCTGCAAACTCCCCGCATTCCCCGCCGCTGGCGCGCCGCCGAGGTCGAACGGCTTTCCGAGGAGATCATTCAGCCGTGAAGACTGCGAATTCGCGAGCTTGCCGAGGTTCAGGTTGGTGGCGTCTTCCTGCTGCTTGATAGCCTGCTGTTGCGGCGATAGCGTCTGCGTAGCGGTGAAGGTAGGGATGTCATAAGTCTTGCCGGTATACGGGTCGTAATATTTCTTCGAACCGGTCTGACTATAAGTCAACGTGCCGTCCGGCGTGACCTGATTGACGTTGTTCAACCACGAATTCGCAACAGCCGTTCCAATGTTGGTCCCGGTCTGGGCGGCTGACGTTTCCTTCGGATCAGGCGCTTTGGGTGCCTTGCTCTTGCCCACGGCTTATTCTCCGGCCAGTTCATCACGTGACCGAAGAATGAAATTTTCAGTGCGAAAGACTGAGGGACTTGCGGTTAAACCGGCTCCCGCGCCAATCGTCATCGGTCAAGGTGAAGATGAATTCGCCCTCGTCGCGGCCCCTGAGGCGCGGAATGAAGGTTCCCGAAAAGCCATAGGCTCGAGCGATGCGGATCATGGGCTTATTGCGCTCCGAAACGCGCAATACCGCCATCTGACACCCAGCGTCCTCGAAAGCATAATCGAACATGCGCTGCAAGACGGGCCGAGTCAGCCACCGGCGCGATACGGCCGCCGCGGACATTTCGATCACCCCGGCGCGTGGCTCCCAATTATGGAAGACGACCGCCCCGGCTAGTTCTATGCCGTCGAAAACGCCCATGGCAACGGCATTGCCGAACCCAAGCCCGTAGCCCCCTATCGAGCGCTCCACGAAAGCGCATAGGTGACGGCAAAGCGCCGGGTTTTGACTATCGCCCCAAATAATGTTCATAGGACGCTACCGGCCTCGTATTGCAGATGGATGGCGATAAGCTCCAGATCGGGCGGAGAAATACGCCCCGAAGAGATAGCCACCCCCGCCGTCAGCGCCGTCCCCACCGCCGCAACGGACTGCCATTCACTCAGGAATTTCCGGCTCTCGGCATCGCCCCAGGTGCTTTCGCCCCAGATTGCTCCGCCCCACACATTACCGTTTGCATCGCCATAGCTTATCCCGGTGCCGGGGATTTCAACCTGATAGTCGGAGTTGGCGAAAAGCACCGGCTCGAATTTATTGTTCGTCCTCGCCAGACACCGCGCATGGAGCGCGATCTTCTGCGCCGGAGACGCCATGTCATCGAACCGTGGAAGCAGCACTGCCGAATATGGTTCTCCACACTCGGAGCCGCCTGTTTCACCTTGGATGACATACCCGTCACTGGTGCCAAAATAGAGCTTGTCATCGAACACAATGGCGCATCGAGCATCCCACCCGGTATACCTGCACCACGCTCCTGTTTTGGCATTGGCCACCAGCGAAAACTGTGTGTTGCCAGCGAAGGCCGGAACCACGACAAACAGCAGGCTTTCCGTGGGCCAGACGACGGCGCAGAAATCATACCCTGAATAGGCTCGCGAAAAGACCGTCTCCCTCCACAAGCTCTCAATGGGGAAGGTGATCGCAACCGACTGGAGCCCGGCGCGATCCTTCTGCATAATCTGGCTCATCGAAACTATGCCATCATCGGTGATGATGGCTATATCGCCGCCGGTCTTGAAAAATGCATTTTTGCCGAGCGGCTTGCCAATGACATAAGTCCCTACCTTCGACCAAGTGTCGATAGTGTCAGGGTTTGACCCCTGAAACACAGCGACTTCGCCCATGTCGGTGACGAAGACACACATATCATCCATCCCGCTGCCGCTGTCTGTGGACCATGTGCCGCCGAACAACAACACGCCGCCCTTCGTGAAGGTGCTTCCCATCGGCAATTCCTTGGCTTGGCCGCCATAGGAAAGAGTCGGCAAGTACCATGCCGACATGCTGTCGCCCTCAACAAAAAACAGTCGGTTTTGAAAGGACCACACCGCCGAAAGCTTGGCCGTATTGATACCTGTTATGCCCGGCGTGGTTTTATCGGTGATGTCGCTCCACTTGGAGCCGTCGAAGCGCTTCATCGGGTCTGCACCATTCACGGCGATCAACGATACGCTGCCGGCGCTGTTAGAAAATATCGCACTCGACCACTTCCCGCCGGATAAGCCTGAGAACACGGGGGATCGCTGCGTTATCGGCTCTGACGGTATGGTCACGTCAAAGATGGCGGTCGGCGTGGCCGCGAACAGCCTCTTAGCGCTGCCGGTTTCGTAGGCCATAAACGTTCGGATATCCTCTGGCCCGACATAAGCGCGCTTGGCGGTGCCGCGCCGCATCCGCGCGCCGCGTTCGGTGGGGAACCAATTATCCATGACTTCCGCGCCCTCGCCCTGCGGCACGGCGAGACTGTCATTCTGGATAAGGCCGCGACGGGGAGCGGGGAAAACCTTGGTGCCCGACGTTTGTGCACTGCTGGTGGACGGCCCAGAAAAGCGACTAAAAAGCATGGTCAGTACCCCACTGAATAATACAGCGTCTGATTTGTTGGAAGCTGACCGGGATCGTCAGCGGCGACGGCAAAATGTGTAGCGCTCGCCGGGATACCGAGAATAGTTGTGGCCGGAGCCTCAATAAAGGTGCCCTTGCGCCCGGCGGCGTTGACCGTGGCATCCCCGAAATTGATCCAGAATGCGCCATTGGAGCGCAGACGGATAATGGCGGCCCGGTCGGTTACCTTCCCCGCCAGCGATACGGGAGCGCTGGACGGATAGGAGCCGTCACCGGGCGCGCGAGGCAAATAAAGAATGCCGTTTGGCCCCTGCGGGGTGAACAGGATGCACGTCATCGCTACCCCCTCGGCGGGATAAAGTCGGGCACAGGAATATCAAACGGGCTGCGCATAACCGGCGCATCGCCAAAACAGATCGTGCGTATCCCGCGCGCGTCATTGATCAGGCGCGACAACCGTCCTTCATATTCGTTCAGCCGGTCGGCATAGGGCATGCCTTTCGCGCGACGAAAGCGCCAAACTACACCGATACGCACCAGATCGGATGGAAAGAGGATATCGGCATCTTCGTCATCCCAGGACGATTGCCTCTCACCCTTCGCAACGTTCCAGTTTTTCGAGACGTAGGAAACAATCACCTGCTGGTTCGCCTCGAGCGGGCGATAGAAGCCGATGGAGAATGCGCCATCGCTCCCTTGAATGCGGTAATAACGGTTGCCGGCGGCTGATCCCAGTTGCTTAAGGTGGGACCATGCTCCGTTGCTGGTGATCGGGATACATGCCCGGCGCGTCGTCGTTGGTTCGTAAACTGCCAGTTCGTCGCGCGTGACGCGCAGAAAATCGGCCGGGAGCGGGTAATTCTCCGCGCCGCTCCCCACTATCGTCAAGTCCAGTGTGATAGGGTTCGGCCAATCCAGCCGCTCTTGCAATTCCTCAACGGTCTCGCTGAGATAGTCCTTCATGTCCTGAAACGATTGGCCGGTCGCCGGAACCCATGCGAGCGGCGGCTTCAGCCTACACTCCCTTGCGGCCCGGTTCATGAGTTCCGACACCTTCGCCATCACCGCCCCCCGATCATAGCGAACAGACCGAACAGACCGAGAGCGAACGCGGCATATGCGAGCAGGACGGAAATTCGCCAATGCTGGCGGTCCTGCCCGACAAACTGCGATGCGGCGGCCAGAAACGCTGCCACCAGCGCCACGGCGCGCGAGAACTCACCGCCATAGACGATGATCCCGACGAGAAAGACCGCCGAAAAGACGGTCGCACTCAGGGCAAAGCCGAGGAACTCAAGCCCGCGCTCCATCAGCGGACCTCCTCAACAAGTCTGTAACCGACAGGGTCAAGGGAATTTCGTTTTGCGGTTGGCCGGGCTTGGCGGCTGAACATAACAAGTTCGGGCCATCTTGGGCCAAACGGCGCAAAGCTGAAGAAAGATAGTCCGCGCCGTCAAAACCCGGAGCCGTTACATGAATAACATAGCCGCCGATCAGGAGAGCCGGGCCGCCGGTCGTCTCGACTACTTTGGCGAATGCAGCCTCTTGCGTGAAATACTCCTTCGTAATCATACCGCGACCTCCGCTTCTTTCTCGGCTTTAGCCTTTCCGCCCTTCGCCTTGTTTGTCTCTTCCAGGAGCTCCATTGCGGCGGCGAGCTGCTCTTTCAGGCTGTCGATTTCGTCTTGCTGCGCCGAGAGCTTGTCGGCCACCACATTCCGGTCAGCGGCTTCAAGGAAGGCCCGAGCCTGCACAACAAAATCCCGAACGCCGGGCAGATGGATCTTGGAAATGACGCCATCGGTCAGGCTCGCCACTTCCTCGACGGTGCGGATACCGGCGCGATGGAAAGCCTGCGCCTGTTCCGGCGTCACACCCGCCCAGGCGGCGAGCGGCGTCCCCTCCATGGGCAACTCCTGCCCGCGCTTCCACGCCTCATAGGCAGGCTCAATCATCGCCCACCGGACGCGCATGAAACTAAGCTTCTTGCCATCATCGTCGTTTTCGATGAACTCCGGCGGCCTCAGGTTCTTTACGCGCTCCCAGATGCGCGTGGTCATGACCGCGTGAACCGGCGCATACTCGACATAATCCACCGGCACATCGCGCTTGCCGGTTTCTCGGTTCAATTCGTACTCGGTCTTGAAGCTGAGTACGCGGATAGTAGGGGCTTCCATCTTAAAATCCTCATTTCGCGGAAGGCTTGGAAGCGGGGCCGAAGCCCCGCGCTATTATGCCATCAGGCCCGCGGCCTTGAGCTTGGCGAGCAAGCCGTTGAAGTCGGACACCAGCCCGGCCACGTCCGTGGCAGTGCTGTTCGCCTGCGTGGCTGCCTGCCTGACGATGCCAGCGGCGGAAGTCGTCGCGGCCGGCGGCGTGTAGTTACCCGCCTTTGCCGTGGTCGCCGTTGTGCCGATGGTCGGGGCGAACGTGGATGGCTTGCCGGTGATGCTGTCCCACGACACCGACGAGGGAGCGCCAGAGGCTCCGGCATCGGACTTCGTGAACCACGCTTCATCGCCCGCGACGAGCGCGAAATCAGGGGAAGTATAGCCCCCGGCGCCCGCCGTCGCCTCGAATGTCACCGGGTCGATGGTGACGGTAGCCCCGGCGGCGATAGCCCCCGCCGCCTTGGCATAGATGCGGATAAGGCTATCATCGCCGGTGAACGTGGTGCCGAGCTTGAACTTGCTGGCCTCGTCGTTCTTTTCGCCGGGCTTCACGCCAATGAGTGGGGTAATCGGATAAGGCATTGTTCTCCTCCTTACTGATCGAAAAGAACGCCCTGGAGGGAACGGTTCGTGACAACCATATTGCCCATCCAGTAAATCGGCACAACAACGGCGTCCTGATTGGTCGGGCGCTTTTCTTCGTCCGGCGTCCACTTTGCTTCCTTATGCTGGACGATGTAGAGGTAATCCGTGTTCAGGAAGTACATCTTCTCAGCATTGGTCGCGAAATTGGTGTTATCATCAAAGATAACGCTGGCCGTCTTGTACTTGATGTTGATGAACCCGGCCTGCGCTAGATCGGCGTCCATGTAGCGCTGAAGCTGCTGCTCCCCGGCCTCATAGATCGAGTAGAGGTCATGGGAGGCAACAATCAGATCGGGCTTATCCGCGCCGCGATTGAGCGGGAGCCAGAGCTTGTTCATATCGCCCTTCAACTGCTGCGGCGTCAGCGTCTCAGCTTCTGCCGAAAGCTGACGGAACTTGTTACGCCAGAAAGGCCATGTCAAAGCATCAATGCCCCCCACGGTGCCCTGTCCATTGACCTGGATGATCTGTGACAGCCCACCGATCTGGTTGAGCATCGATCCGTCCGAATAGATATCGGTCGAAAATCCATTTGCCGCCGTCTTCAAGGCGTTATCCTTGCGCGCCTTGACGAGATTGATCATGCGTTCGCGGGAACCCATGTTCATGCGGATTTCTTTACCCGACGCCGTGACATGCAAGGCAATCTGCTGCCAGTCGAACTTGACAGAGGTAAGCACGTCCGACGCATTGGTATTCAGACCGTCATAGCCAGAATAGCGCTGATAGGTGCTGTTCTCCGCATATTCGATAGGACGAGCGATTTCATAACCGCCGTCTTCGGTGAGGATCTTCCCCTTCTTTTTCAAGGTGTTCAGAAGGGCGTTGTGCTTGCTCACGTTGTCAGTGACCTTCGTGGACCAGTTGCGGTCCGTAGTCGTCACCATTTCCGTGAATACCTGGGATGGAGTGGGCATGTGGTTTCCCTATTAGCTTGTCATCATCCGGTCATAGGCCGCCGCCATGGCTTCTTCCTCGCTCATGGGACGTTCCTTGCCGGTCGATGTGGATTTCACGTTGATGGATGCGGCTTTTCGCGCTGCCTCGGTCCGTTTCGGGTCCGGCTTCGCTACCGTCGCCTTAGCTTCGGATGCGGCAACCTTTTCCCTGACTTCCGGTATTGCGTTGACTGCCATGTCATATGCTGCCTCAAGCACGTCCCTCAGGGGCGCGCTCGGCTTCGATTTCAAAGCAATGTCGATGAACGCGGGAAGACTGGCCTCGATGTCGGTATAGTGCGGCTTGCTCTTGGCGAAGTCGTCTATGATCCTCTCGGCGTCCTTCTGCGCCATCATTGCTTCGACATGCTTGTTTATTGCTGCCGGGTCACCAAGGCTTTGAAGCTGGCCTTTCAGGCTCGCTATCTCCCTTTGCAGCCCCTGCACCAAATGCTGATCCGGGGTAGGCTGCTGGCCGGAAAGAGCCTGCGCCACCCCACCAAGAACTCCGTATGTCTGCGCAATCTGGAGGATAGTCCCCACAGGATCGCGGTTGAGATTGACCTGCACTGCGCCAAGCTCAAGCGCGCCCTGCGCGAGCTGTTCCGGCGTCATGCCGTCGAAAAGCTCCGGCATCTGCTGCCGGGCCGTCGATAAGCGGTCGATGATGGGCTTGTTCTCACCCAGAAACCGGCCCATCTCTCCGAACTTCCGATCAATCTCGCCCTGGTACGTCGCCAGCGCCTCGCGCGCCTTTGGCGTCATATTCGCCCATTCGTCCTTGATCGCCTGGGGCATGTGCGCCGGGGCCGGGGCGGCGTCTCCGGCTGTCGAACCCGGCGCTCCCTCCCCGGCCCCTTCCTCGCCTTCCAGCGAAGCTTCGCCCGCACCATCGTCGGCGCCGTCACCCTGCTTGGCGGTAAACTTACCATCGTGGCCGCGCTCAGGACCGCCTTGCTTCGTGAGCCGGTCAAAGACGGCCCCCATCGCATCATCTTCAGACGGTTCACCGGTGTCGCCGCCGATAATGGCGTTCTCCACCGGCGGCGCGGCGCTTTCGATCTGCGGGGCTGAAATTTCGGCGTTCTCGACAGTCATAAATATTCCTCGGAAACCTTCAGGCCATGCCGGGCGGCAAAAGCCTTGTTCTTGATTTTGCCTTTGGTCGGAGATAGTGACGGCTCATATTCCACGCAGTTATTGCGCTTCAGGTCTTCACGGCGCTCAGATCGAGACGTGATCGGCTTGCCGTCGACGGGCGAGCGATATTCTGGAATGTCGGAAATAACCGCTGGCATGCAGATTTCACCGGCATACGGCAAATCCATCGCCTCGCCGGTACGCTTGTCCACAAAGCCGCCCTTTCGCCAGACATACACGCCCAAAACCGCCTCCTTTCAAGACAGCCTGAGCATCGGAAAAACCGCGCGAAAGAAGGAGGGATTTGAAAAATGGCGATCTCAGGCGCTAAAACTTGACATCCACCAAAGAATGTAACTTCATTCGCACCATAAAAGGGGGCGTACAGTGTCAGGCATCTCTAATTTCAGCTCATCGGGTCGGCTGTTCTGCGACGGCGAGGATGTATCGCCCGTCGAATATGTCATACAGGTACTGAGCGAAGGACCGGGCCGCTATGCCCGCGGGACGATGTGGGCCGACATTGATGCTCTCACCACGGCCATGCTTGCCTCTTCCGTCCAAATCTCCTCCGACGAGCGCGAGGGTAAAATCGCCGTCGAAGTGAAGGAGGTGAAGGGCGACGGAAGCGCAATCTTCGCCATTTCAGGGAAGCACAGCTTTTAACGGTCGGCGTGCCGTACCCTATGCGCCCACCATAACCGGCCTGCCCTGCACGGCTTCGAGCTGCAATTCCGCCGCCCTGATTTGGCCGTGCTGCTGGATTTCCTGCGCCTTCAGGCCAAGCTCCTGCTCCTTCAGCTCAAGCTCGCGCATCTTGATCTGCAATTCGACCTTGGCTTTCTCGAAATCGATCTCGAGCTTTTTGGCCTCCATCTCCATCTTCTTCTGCGCCGCCTCCTGCGCGGGGTCTGGCTTTTCCTGCCCTGCCGCCTCTTTCGCGCTCTGCGACATCCGTTCAATGGCGTCCTCGGCCTGCTTTCCAAGCCGGAAGACGCGCACGAACGACGCATAGATTTCCGACATGGGTTCAGCCATCTGCGGTGCCTGGGCGACAACCGGGGCCATAGTCGAGAAGAATTGAGCGGTGCCTTGCAGGAACTCGGCCATTTCGCCCTTCACGCGGGACAGATCGGCCTTAACCGTGCTGTCGCTCTCCACGTCAACGCGGTACGACGACGATACAGGGTTGTTCATCAGCTCCATGATTTCCGGCGTGATCTCGATGCCGGTCATCTCCTGCAATGTCGCCGAAGAGAACTTGGTGACGATAATGTCCGCCATCATGCAGAAGATATCACGAACCTGTCGCTCAATCATGCGCTGCATCTTCTGGATGCGCAGTGATCCCCATTGTGTCTTGATCTGCTGCGCGCCCAGCGTTTCGTTCGCGTTCGACGCGCCGCGCACGATATCGGAGATGCCGGTGATTTCGTAAATCGCGGCCTTGACCTCGCCGCGCTGCTGATAAAGCTGCTGGAGGACAGCAATGGCCTGCTGGATGGGCCACCACACCACAGCCTTCTCCAAGCCGCCGGTCTGCGCCAACTGCTCGACGTTTTCGATTGCGATCAGTTCGTTGTCGCCTGCCTCTGCCAGCCGCTTGATATCCGAAGCGTCACCGATGACGCCGCCGCGCACCTTCAACCCCTTCATGATGGCGTTGATGCGCTTGGTGCAAAGGTCAAGTTCGTCGGCCAGCTTCTTATAGACCGTGAACGGGCAAACGGGAGTCATGTTGCCAGTCAGCGTGATCGGCTGCACAATCTCCGGCGTCGGGAAAAAGCCGGGCAAGCCTAGCGGATCATCCTCGATCCGCTGCACTCGCCCGCTGTTCGCGTCCACAAACCACACCTGCTTGGTGCGCTTGTCCCAGATTTCCCATATCTGGATATCGTCTTCGTCATCGTCCTGGCCGTCCATGGTCGCGGGCTGCGATGAATAAAGATCGTCGTCACGGAAGTCTTCAAGGTCATCGCGGGGCATTGAATGCAGGAACGCAATCCACGGCACGTCCTTCCAGCGCTTGGCCTTGCCCATGCGGAAATCGCGCCATGACCACGCCTGAAACTCGATGGTCTCATTTTGCGGCACTATTGTCGGTTCGCCCGTTTCCGGATCGGGCGCTTCTTGCTCAAGGAAAGTCGCCTCAAAGGACAGCCGGACGATACCGCGACCGGAAAGAAAGCTGTCCTGTGCAACGCTTTCTATTTCCTTGTCGAGCCGGTTGTCATCGATCATGACGGTAATGGCCCGCTCGATCATCGTCCCGAAATCCTTGGCGGCTTGATCCGATGCAATCTTTGCCTGCCACGCCTGCACCTGCTGTTGGAACTGCTGCATGGCCTGCTGGTTAGGCGCGCCGGGCTGACCATCCGGGCCGGGCTGCGCTTGCGGCGGCTGCGGTGCCGGGCCTATCGCCAGTATGAACCGGCGGCGCACATCGGGAACCGGCGTGGAATTGTAGATCGCCGGGACAATCGTTTCCACGTTGGAATGCAGGATGTTGAAATCGTACAGCTTGCCGGACCGCGCCTTCGGATTGCAGGCATAGACCTTTTCCGCCGCCTCGGCGTCCTTGCGCCAATCCTCTTCGCGCGTCTCGGCTGCTCGAATGCGTTCAAGCCATTTGCCGCCCTTTTCGAGCAGCTTTTCGCCTTCCGGGGTGCCTTGTGCGGTCGCGTCCTGTTCCATGATCGCAGGCTATGGATATGGACGCGAAAGAGAGAGGGACTTGCGAACGATACCCGACCGTTAACCAAGCGGCATCCGTACCGTTGCCGACTCGCTTGCCGTATGGCAGAAGCTCCATATTCAACCATGGGTCGGGGAACATGCATATTTTCGCTAGCTGGTCCGGCGAGGACAGCAGACAAATCGCTGAATTGCTAAAATCGTGGATACCTTGCGTCCTTCAAGACGTGGACGTTTACGTCTCGTCACGAGACATCGGTAAGGGTGAGCGGTGGGCGTCATCTGTTACAGCACATCTTTCGGAAATCGACTTTGGCATCGTCGTAGTTACCAAAAATAACATGAATGCACCCTGGATACTGTTCGAAGCAGGCGCACTATCTAAAAGTGTAAAAAGTCGTGTTATACCGCTTCTGTGCGGCGTACATCGTATTGATACGGCGAACAGCCCGCTAACACAATTCCAATATGCAATAGTGGAAAAAAAAGAGGAAATTAAAGCCGTAATAGAGCAGGTGAATTCTGCAATGGTTAAACCTCTGGATCAAAAGCGACTTGATAACGCTTTCGATAAATGGTGGCCAGACTTTCAAAACGAGTACAGCCGCATTGAATTAATTTCCACGAGAGATGGAAAGAAAGTAACCGAAAGTGACCGCTTAGATAAAATAGAAGCAGCCATTGAAGAGCTTCTAATATCTTCTCGGCGCTCAAGCAGATACGAAACAGTAAATACTGGAGTCCCCGCATGGGCGACGACGGAGATTGCTTCACTATTCAACGATTCTAAAAGAAAATCTGATTGGATCAAGTATCTTATTAAGTCAAATCCAGCGGATATCGTACTCGCGCGTAAGGAAAAGCCGGAAGACGAGCCTGACGTGTCCAGCTAATCTTCCCTCTCTCTCCGCCTGCGAACCATGGCCTCCACGGCGTCCTTCACGCTCATGTTGCCCTGGATAAGCCCGGTCGGTCCCACCAGATATTCCAGCTCTCTCGGCTTAGCCGGCGGCTCGTCCTTCGGCTTGGCGTCTTTCCATGCCAGCGAGAGGTACCGGAAGCTTGATGCGATATGCTCGCACCAGTCTTTCACCGGGTTGTCACGGAACACCTTCAGCTCGTCATCCCACTCGCGCCGGAACTGCTTCAGGCCCTCTATGCCAAGCTCACAGCGCTCAGCATCAAACACCGCTGCCTTGATTGTCTGCCGGGCAGCGTTGATACCATCCGCCACCGACACCTTCGCCACGCGCACCGGCCTGCGGCCCAACATCTTCAGCGTCTCGAACCGCGTCCGCTTCGTCCCCCACTCCTGCACTACGATATCATGCGGCACATAGTCGTTGCCTTTGTAATCCCGATTATCAAGCCATTTCACCCACTCTTCCAGATCGTCGCTGTCCGGTCGGTAGAAATCCACAATGCGCGGCCCGGCCTCACCGGGGATCACTTGAAAACACCAGATCGGATTGTTGGACGCCTTGCCCAAATCCCATGCCGTATGAACAGGATACCGCTTATCGACGGGGACGGTCCGAATTCGGCCCTCGCGCTCGGCGGTGTTCATTTCAGCGCCGAAATAGGCACCAACCATCGCGCCGGAGAAGGAGCAGTAATATTCCTGTTCGAACATTGCCAAGCCAAGGTCTTCTCCATACAGGTCCTTGTATTCGGCCAAGCTCTCGGCAAGCTGTTCAGCGCTTAAAGCCCTCGTCTCGTGGATGCTGGACAGTTGCGCAAACCATTGGTCATTGGTCTTTGCGCGGTCGTACATGGTCTTTGCGTGGTTATTGCCGCGTGGAGTCGTGATGAAAACGGCGGTCCCGTCCGTTTCCTCGATCATGGGCTTATGGTAGGCCCACGCCGCCGGGTTGCACAGCGCCCATTCCGAATAGGCAACGCCCACCGGCCCGGAGCCTACGGTGGCATTGTACCGGTCGGAGCCAAGAAGCTGCCACGTCGAACCCCAAACCGTTTCTATGAACATGTCGTTGTCGTTTATGCGCTTCCTGATTTCAGGCGGGAACGCCTCATCAATGCGGCGCTTCCCGGTTCGGCCATTGACGCCGTTCCAAATCGCCTTGCGCGCCTGCGCGTATTCAGGGAAGCAATGCCAATAGGTTCCCACGCGCTTCTGTGATAGCTCGCGGAAACCGTTCAGTACGATTTCATCCTTACCCCACCGGCGATGCGCGATTTCAATGAGGCGCTTCTTCTTCTGCTGAACAAGGGCCTCGTGAAATGCGCGCTGATACCACCGAACGCGGAATTGATGGATCATTCTTCGCCCGGCCCCGCCTCATAGACCGTCTGGAAGGTGACGCTCGTTTGCTGCTGCACGTCCTGCTTATCGGCAAGGCCCAGATCGCGGGAAATGATATTGGCATTCAACAGGTCCGCCGCCGCCCCGGAGAATTTTTGCTGATAAATCACATCCTCCACCCGTGAAATGACGTCACGTAAATCGGGACGGCTTTCCCTCCATTCTGTCCACTGCTTGCGCGACACGTCGATGAAGAAGCATAGGCCGGCAAGCGTCATAGCTCGCATCTTGGCGACAGGCTCATGCGTTGCCATCCCTTGGAAGGTGACAAGACGATCCTCATAGAGTGGGTTCGCCTCCACCCACTCGAAATATTCACAGCAGGCCGCCCATAGCGCTTCCGGCGTTTCGAATTTCGGATTAGGGCCGTGAGAGGATCGAGCCTCCCAGAAGCGATTGCCGGGCAGGAAGCGCCCTTTCTCGTCGCGGTCAGGCATGGGTCACCGCCTCCTTCAGTCTCATCTGCACGAGCCGGGGGTGGATCGAGAGCGCCTTTGCAATCTCCTTCACTTCAAAGCCGCGCGTTTTCAGTTCGATGATGTTCCGCCGCCGGGCTTCAGCCGCCATTATGCGCTTTGCCGGGCGGGTTCTGGTGGCGCGGGGATCGCCTGCTTTTCGCCCGCTGCGAATATACCGGCGGACGGTCTCAATCGAGATATCCAGTTCCTCGGCTATCTCGGCGGCAGTGCGATACTCCCACCACATGGTCAAGGCGCGGTCTTTTCGCTTGAACACCACTGGGTGAGGCTTGCCGCCCTTCTTGTTCCGAGAGGAATAGGCATGAAACGGGGTCATGGTTAACCCCTTACGCAGCAGTGCTTAGCCTGCGGATTTCCGCAAGGGCTTCGGCGTGGGATTTTGCGCTGACAACCGCACCGGTGAGCGAGCAACGGGCGAGATAGGTGCCGTCCTGGGTAACGACGATAGCAAAGTTCTTCATGTGGCTTCCTCGATCTGGCGGACCTGAGGTGAAAGCCACGGTAGGGCGAACCGTATATAGCGCGTTCGGCTAAGCCAGGCAACAACATATAGAGTGTCAATCTGTCAACGTATCTATATACACCCCTGAAATTTCACTCATGAGAATACGATTTTTCATTTTGGTTGACATGTTGACAGGTTTTTTAATTTATTGATTTTGTTATATATTTTCCTATGAAATCCGTCACCTAACCCGTCAACCCGTCAACTATCCAATGCGAACCTGTCAATAGAAAAGGGGAATGTGTCGCTGTCAAAAAAGTGACGGGTTTGACTAAATACATCTTTACACAACGTTGTGTATTGTGTATAAATGTGTAAATCCAATGAGGAACACGAAATGAGCCCGAAGCGATCCCCACTCACCCCGCGCGAAGTTGTCAAAATGCTGCGCGCTGACGGATGGGAGATCAAGCGCAAGGGTCCCGGCGACCATGTTCAATACACTCACCCGACCAAGAGCGGTAAGGTGACGGTGGACATGGGCACCCCGGAGTTCCCTATTAAAACGTTGAAGTCGATATTCAAGCAGGCAGGCTGGGACTGGTAAGTCCCGGTTCAACAAAAGGAGCGCATGACGTGCCCATAGCTTACGCAATCATCCATGAGGAAAACGGCCATTACGGCATTTCCTTCCCCGACTTTCCGGGCTGCATTTCAGGAGGCAATTCGGAGGAGGAGGCTATTCGTCGCGGAACTGAAGGCCTGAATTTTCATGTCGCCGGTATGATCGAAGACAACGACCCGCTGCCCGTACTGCGGACGATTGCGGAACTTAGAAGCGATCCGGACCTTGCGGACGATCTACAGGACGGAGTTTTAACCCTTATTCCCTTCGACCTTCCGGGCAAAGCCGTTCGCATCAACGTGTCTATGGACGAGAACCTTCTAGACGCCATAGACCGCGATGCATCACGGCGCGGACAGAGCCGATCCGCCTATCTGGCCGATGCTGCAAAATCACGGTTGCGCGGCGCGGCATAGGGCATACATCAGAAAGGCCCGCTGAAGCAGATCATTGGCCGATCTGATACCAGAATGTAGAAGGACCGGTTTTGGGCTTTACCTCTTGCCGCTCCAACTGCCCGGCTTCGCACATCGACGCCAGCAGCTCGCGCAAATCGCGAGGGCGGATAGAATTTTGGAGGGAGCGCACCAGATCGCGTTGGCTGGCGCGGCCATTGCGGGCCTTTATTGCTCGCATGATCCGCTGTGCGTTCGCCTGGTTCTCGTTGTCGGCCATATAGTCGGCAGCGCCGGACGCCATGAAGCGCGCGGATTGGTGGGCAACCTCGATACCGAACTCCATATCCGCGCGGCGGACCTGCTCGTCATCAAGCCGGCCAATCGCAACGATGGTGGCGATACGGAGTGCCATTTCCACGGTGCGCGCATAAAAAGCCCCGGCATCGACCTCGCGCTCCATGAGCCGCTCGATCTCGCGGGAAAAAGAAGTGTAAGCAGCCTGTGCGCCGTCCGCACACCATGGAAGCGGGCGAACCTGATTGGATGCGGAAGGATCGGCGGCGGGATCATTGCGAACCGCGGATGCCAGCTCGCCGGAGCGGAAATAGATGCGGCGCAGCCCGTCAATGATTTCGGTGGGCACGGTGGCGGGATCGCAAGACGGATCGCACTCGCTCACGCTTGAGCGCCCCGACATAAGCAAGAAGCGGTTCAGCGTCCCATCCTCGAGCGCCGCCCCCTCCATGGAGGAATAGAACTGCTCCGGTGTGGACGCACCGAAAATCGTGATGGAGGGCGAATAGATTGTCTCGCTCGGCTTGCTCGCCCACTCCGGCGTCAGGTACGGCGCGAACGACGATGACCACATGGTGCGCAATACCTTCGATATCGAGCTTTCGAACCCGCTGGCGCGCCGGGAATTGATGCGCTTCATAAAGCCGCCGAACTCATCCATGGGGCAGATCGACAATGGCTTGCGCGTCAGGAAATTCACAACGGCGGGCATGGAGATGAATTCGGACGGCCCGATGTGATGCCCAAGGCTTGCCGCGCTCATGATCCGGGAAATCTGCTGCAATGGGTGGTCCTTTCCCTTGCCGGTGGGCGCAAGGCCAAGGACATAGAGATGTGTGCCGGATCGTGTCGGCCCGGCGAACTGGCGGCCCGCCACGGTGCCGACGATGGCGAGGGCTGCGCCAATAGCAAGCTCCGGCTGCGGGCGGCGCGCTGTAGCCACGATCCACCGGGCTATATCGCCCACCAGCCCCGGCGGATACTCAATCCCACGCTCCTGTTTCTGTGGCAGCGCCGGAACCTCTATCACCTCGCCTGTGTCGGCGTCGGTAATCGTACCGTCCGCCTGCTCGACAAGCTGCCTCACCCCCTCCTTCTCGCTCTGCTGCCTCTCCCACGCCGCGAGGATCATAGCGGACACGCGGGCCGCCTCCTCCTGGTCAAACACCGGCTCGTCGCTCGGCGGTAACTGGCGCGGCTCCTTTGCCCCGGCGCGAATTCCGGATTGGATGGTCTTGCGGCTCTCGGCCTGATTTAATCCGCATGATGCGGCCGCATTCATCAGCAGCCCGAAAATCTCCGCTTCCGATTTCCAGCCCGCGCCGACAAGCTGCCCAAGGGCAAAGGCTGCTTCGTTCAGGGTGTTGTTTCGGCTCCCCTTCGCCGCGTTTTCGACCTTTGCAATTTCCGCATTAATCGCGCCCTCACAATAGGCATTGATGCGCGCGTCACTGTGAGCTTCGCGTGTCACCGGCGCGGGGCGCACCGTTTCCGGCACTGGATTACTGGAGTCGATGATTGCCGCCAGCCAACCGGGGAGCACCGGCGCGGCGACCAAGTTCCCAAAAAGCTCGTAGGTCCGCCCGTCCTCCATCACCGTGCCGGGGGCGATGACATAGCCGCCGGAGCCGCGCACATCGACGCCAGCCGGGAGCGCGCCACGGGCGTTGCCATAGCTTTTCCCCTCAGGTTGCCGGAAGTAGACATGGCTCCCCTCCTTCGGCGTGGCGACCAAAGGCGATGTGTCGATATCGTGCCCGTGGGAGGCGGCGAGATGGCCGAATGCTTCAACACCATCAGCCTCCCCGCCATGGCGGTCGCAATCGATCACAACGAAACCGCACTTCGCCAGATCAAGGCCGATGGCCGCACCGGGCCATTTTGCCCACCACTGCCGGATTTGCGTCGTTTCTGTCGTAGAGACCTCGCGCCACTTGATAAACGGCATCGGGCTTTTCGCCTTCTCCCCCCCGGCATGGCAGGGGAAGACCGAGAAGCCGGACGCCGCCAGCTTCAGCGCCGTTTCCAGATTTTGCATTGCGGCCACCATCATCAGAACGCCGCCTCATTCTTCAGATCCTCTTTGAGCGCGTTGCGATATCCGGCGACGAGGCGGCGGCAGAATTCATGCCACTCATCGACGGTGAGGGTTTTCAGGTCGGTCTTACCGATCTCTTCGAGGTACCCCCCGGCTCTCTGGCCGCCCTTACCAGCGGCAAGGCTCTCTATACGGTCGAATTGATCCTGCTTCATGAAATAGGTGTCCTTCGCAATAGCGATGCACTCTGGATCGTCGCATACCCACAAAACGGGAAGGTTCTGCCTCGGATTGCTGGAATAGCCGATGCCGACTTCGCGCCGGGCGCAAACGGCGCAAAGGCCCGGCTGGGATCGATCCACGAAGCTCATTCCGCTGCCTCGATCATCTTGCGAGCCGGGAATGTGCGACTGACGATATCGAAGAACTTGGTGCCGGGGCGCGGCTTGACGTTCACCGTCTCCGGTTTTGTCAGCTCTCCGGCCCGGCTTAGCGCCTCGTCAGTGGTTTTTGGGAATGGCGTCTTGCCACGATGCAGAACCCACCATTGACATGCCCGCTGCGTGGCGCCGCCTCCATGCTCGAAAGCTACCCACTCGGGGTATGCGTTCAGCCCAGCAAAATGGGTGACCCGTACGCTATCCGGGGATCCCCATTTCTCGTAGCGCTCCAGCCGCCAATCCACCACGGGCAACATCGTAGGCGGCACAGCTTCGGTTGAAAGAATGCCCACCTCTTTCTCAGCGTGAGCTTCATGCTTCGGCTTCTCGTCGCGGGGCCATTCGTGGCCGCAAAATTTGCAGGTGAAGACGTTGACCGCCACCAGCTCGTTGCATCCGGGGCACTCTTTCGCGCGCACATCGCTGACCGAAACCTTGCCCTTGGAGTTGTCGCCGCTCTTTGGCATGACGGAAACAGCATCGACCGGCCCATGTCGGCGCACATTGCCGGCGAAATCGAGAATAAGACAGTCCTCCTTCCCGTGCGCCAGCCGCGTGCCGCGCCCGACAATCTGGACGTAAAGACTGGTCGAGAGCGTGGGGCGCAGCATCGCAACCAGATCGACATGGGGCACGTCAAAGCCGGTTGTCAGAACATTGGCATTCGTCAGGGCGCGAATTTCACCGTTGCGAAAACGCCTGATGATGCTGTCGCGCTCCGCGCCCGGCGTTGCGCCGGATACGGTCTCGCACGAGAAGCCCGCGGCCCGGATTGCATCGCGCACATTGATGGCGTGTTTGACGCCAGAGCAAAACACCAGCCACGCGCGCCGCTCCTGCCCGAAACGGCAGATTTCAGCCACGGCCTCGGCGGTGATGGCGTCGGATGCTGTCTCCAGCGATGCCGGAACGAATTCGCCGCCGCGCCGCTCGACCCTTGAAACATCGATTTCGATTGCTGTCGCCGGAGATCGCAGCGCCGATAAAAATCCGTCCTCGATCCCCTGGCCGATGCCGTAGGTATAAACCACCTTGTCAAAAAGGCGCGTCTGTCCCTCGTCCAGCCGCCCGCTGTCCAGGCGGTAGGGGGTAGCCGTGAAGCCAATAACGCGGGCGTCCGGCTGGATGGCATGCAGATCGTCCAGCAACCGGCGATACATGCCTTCGCTTTTCATCGGAACGAGATGCGCCTCATCGATGACAATCAGATTGCGCCGACCGAGTGCCGCCGCCTTGCGGAAGACGGACTGAATGGAAGCGAAGGTAATGCGGTGGTGCGTGTCGCGCCGGTTCAGCCCCGCACTGTAAATCCCGGCGGGGCTGTCCGGCCATACCTTCTTCAGCGCCATGAAATTCTGTTGCACCAGCTCCTTCACGTGGGTGAGCATCAACACCCGCATATCCGGGTAACTGGAAAGCAAATCCTGTATCATCTTGGCGATGACGACGCTTTTGCCGGTGCCCGTCGCCAGATCGACAAGCGGATTGCCGCCACCGGCGCGCCAATACTCCATGGCGGCGCCGATAGCCTCGGATTGGTAATAGCGAAGCTCGATCATGCCGCCGGCCCTCCATCACGCAAATCCGAGAAGGCCGACTTCATCAATGCATCATCGGCGCGTGTTGGCATCAACACCACAAATTCGCCCCGTGCATCCTGGGTAATTTTCGTGGGGCTTTGGGCGTCTGACACATGCAAGGTCAGTGCCCCACCAGCGGGGAAGGACCGAATAATCTGCGACAAATATTTGAGGTTGAGGCCTACCGCCATTTCTTCGGCAGTATCCGCCTGGATGATTTCGCTGGCGGCCAGCTCACCGGACTGCTGCTTCAGCGAAATGCGGCCATTGCGAAAGGCAAGAATGCCGTGTCGCGTTTGATCCTGCATCACCGACAATATGCGTCCGATTGCCCGTTGCGCTGTTACGCGATCAAAGGTCGCGCATGGGTGCTCATCCTTGAATGACGGGACTACGCGCGTCCAATCCGGGAACGTGCCGTCAATGGCTTTCGCAGTGATGGTCAGGCCGTCATATTGCAAGCGCAAGCCCGGTTTAGCTGAAAATTCAAACCCTATCGGGGCGGGAAGCCCGTTTATGATCGAAACGACCTTCCGCGGCACGATCATGCGTTTTGTCGCGGCGTAATCTTTTTGCGTTGGGAATAAGCCAAGGCGATGCCCGTCCGTGGCGACGACGTTCCCGCCGTCAAGGCAAACGCCATTGAGATAGTAGCGAGTTTCCTCTTTGGAGATGAATGGGCTGGTGAAATAGAGCGCCCTTTTCAATTCATCGCCGTCAATTGGAAGGACGGTTGTTTGACCAATATCCAGCTTCGGAAAGTCTTCCGCTGGCAACGCCGGTATCCGGTAATGACCGCTGGAAAAGCTAATGACAGCCCTCCCATCCTCGGCGGATAGCTTTACCGCTTCGTCGCGGGGAAGATGGCGCACGAGGTTGAACAGAGCGCCGTGATCAAGGGCAGCGCTCCCTTGAGAAAAGGTCACCGGCAACGCGATATCGATTTCCATGTCCAGATCGGTTGCCCGAACCCGCGCGCCGTCGAAAAGAACCATCGACAACACCGGAATGGTATTGCGGCGCTCTATAATTTTGTCCGCCAGCTTCAGCACACTGACGAGAGAATGGGCGGTCGTTTCAATTTTGAACGGAATTTTTGTCATGACAAAGCCTTCTTCGGACCGTCGATCCATTCGGACCCGTCTCGGAGCTGGTAGGTGACTGTTTCGGCCTGCTCGTCCGCGTCGATCTGCTCACCAGGGACAAGAGCCGGGAGATAGAGGTGCGTGGGGCAACCGGCCTTCTGATCTGCTATCGAAAGCTCTTTCTCGTGCCGCTGGCAGTACCACTGCCCGTCATTGATCGGCGTGGAGTGCAGGCAGGTCCGGCAGTTGCGAAGAGCAAAGCCACCGCCGTGGCAGACGCCATAGGACGAGCAATCAAATGCCTTGCACATGAAATAGCCGGGATCGTCGCTGACGCGAGGCGGCGCTGATTGCGTCTCCCTGATCCGCTCCGCCTTGGCAATGAGCGCCGCGCCATGGGCCGGGTCATAATGTACCCGTTCGGCATAAAGCTCGTCGGTATCCTTGTGCTTGGCGAGGTAGAAGGCCCTCGTCAGCCCGAGAAGGTGCATATAGCCCTGCATTTGCGCAACATGCTCGGGCTTCGCTACCTGGACGCCGTAGCGCTTCAGTTGCTCGAAGCTCTTGGCATTGTGGGTCTTGCACTCCAGAAGGTGCTGGACAACCGGCGCTTCTTTGATGCCGGTGGCCTTGCCATCGGTGTGGCCCTTGAAATGGCCGTCCACGGCGACGACTTCCCATTGCTGCCCCGTCGCCGGGTCAACATCTTCCACCTGGACGCCGGCCATGCGCAGCCACGCGACCATCCGCGCCTCTTCAACGTGGCCAGTGTCGAACAGGCGCAATTTGCGCCCGTCAAATTGCTCGGGCAGGTGCACCCAGCGAAATCGATACCAAAGGTGCCGCTCGCATGGGTGCCCGATGGACGATCCGCGAATGACATAATCGAAATCGCGCTCCTGGGCCGCCTCGACTGCCGCCTCTATGGCGGCAATCGTTGGCGATACGGTTTGCGGAAGGGCAACCATCACGCCGCCTCCTCAATCGGCAGTCCAAGCATCTCGTTGATTTCATCGACGCGCAGAGCAGGAACTTGCGGCGCTTCACGCTCCAGATACTTGGAATAAAACGGCTCGCCTTCAGGCCATGCCTCGGCCAGTTTCTTGATAGTCGTTATTTCGGCTAGCATCGCGTCAAGCTGGCGGCGGGCACTCTTTCTCTCATCCCGCAATTTTTCCTTGACCTGTGCATGGCCCTGGAGGCGGTCTGCAAGGTCTCCGGGCGGTATGGCTCCGGTCAAATAGCCGTAAGAGCCTGCGGTATTGCCATTTTTGTCGGTAGCTGGCACCGGCAACTCTTCACCGGCTGCGACGTCGATCGCATGCCCGGCCGCATTGAGCTTTAAAGTCGAAATATGCCTTATCCAGCCTTTCGGCAGGGACCGTGCTATATGGATGATGTCTTTTGGAAAGAGGTATGCGTGGACTTCACGAGCAAGCTCGTGCTCGATCTGTTTTAAAGCCTTTTCCTTCGGGTCGAACGCAAAGGCGATTGCAGAACTGGCGATTGCGTCCCTGGTATATTTCGTAATCCTGCTCATCACGCCTCCCCCTGAACGCGCTTTTCGGTGCGGATGGAAAAGACGGCGACTTTCGGCTTGCGGTATTTCTCGATATCGATACCGTCGCGCTCCATGGCTTTGGTATCGATTGCGCCGGCGCGTTCGCTGACGGCCTGCCGGGCGATATATTCATCGCCGCCAAGCACATCGTCGGTGCCCATCAACTCGGAGACCTCAGCCTTCAGTTCGGCCTCGCGCTCCTCCATCACTTTGATGGTCGCGCGGATATCACCGAGTTGGTCAACGGGGTGCCTGTTTACAGGCAAAGCATGATCGTTCATTGTCTCGGTCCTTTTCGAGCAATGTTGAAATTCGTTGTTTCGGATTGGGTGCCGGGTAATCTGGGTTCCTAGGCCGTGCGATTACCCGGCTGCTTCGTTACGCGCCCGTATTCCAGGGCGCAGAGTCGCCGCCATTGTTGACCGGCGCGCGCTGTTGAGTGGCTGCGGTGTTCGGCCTTGCAGGCACTGGTTGCGTCGTCGCGCCCCCGATTGGCATGACCCTCTTCACCTCGTTCTTAGGCCCGTACTGATCGTTGTTTACGAAAACGACGCGGATTGTGCAGGGAATGTGCTCGATTTCGTTCGTATTTTTCGGCGCTAAGACGCCCGTCGCCTGCCTGATTTCCGCGAACTGCGAATTAGCGATATTGATCACCTTATCGAGGTTTTTCATATTTTCGGCGTAGAGGTTGAGCCGCTGCCAAACCAGCCGACCGTCACAGTTGCCGGTTTCGATCTGCCATGTCAGAACAAGGCACCGCCCTTTGTTTTCGCGTTTGGAAATGGGCTGAATATCGCCCTCGATAATCTTGGCGCGATACTCACCCGGCGGTACAGGGTCAAACGACGAAATTTCAGCATTCGGGTCATAGCTTCCTGCGATATCGACCATTTATGCGGCCTCCTGCTTGGTATCATCTGCGAAGGTGGGGAAGTATTGTGCCAGGGCGGCAAAACCCTGCCCCTTGTCGTAGCGGATCGTCGGCGGCATATTGTACCGGTTCTTGGCGGTATAGGCGGGCTTGCCGACCGTGTGGATAAGGACGGTGCCGCCGCCGGACGCAATTGCGCGATCCTTGTTGAAGCCAACTTCTTCGGACTTGACCGTCACCGGCTGCTTCAGCAGGAAAATCGCGTCCATGTCCCGCTCGAACAGCCCACGGATATCGGCGTTCGGCTTGTCAGAGGTGCGAAGCGCAATTTCGTAGCGATCGTAGGAAACCGTTTCCGGATCATCGAAGCGCATCACCGTAGAATGCGCGATGAGGACAATCGCCATCCCGCGATCCCGGCGCAGCGCATTGATGCCCTCGATGAACTCCGACGCGATCCGCGTGGCAAGGACGTATCCCTTACCATACCCGAAGTCCTCGATATTGTTCTTTGGATTGCCCTTTTCGTCGCCGCGCGCGCAGGTTTCAGCAAAGATCAGCCGTTCCAGCGCCGTGACGCTATCCACCACCAGTGTCTTGAAATCATGCGCTTCGGTATAGAGCGCTGCCAGCGCCTCCATCACCTGTTTGAAGGATTTCAGATCGCTGAACGCATCAAGCTCGACGCCCATCGGCGTTCCTTCCTCGATCTGAAGGAAAACCGGGTTCGGGAATTCGCTCCCCATCGTCGTCTTGCCGATGCCGGGCGGTCCATAAAGCAGAACGCGTGGCGGTTTGTCCGCTTTGCTTTTCGTAAGGCTAGACAGGCTGATAGCCATCGTCTTCTTCTCCTGTGGTTGAGGGCGCATTGAGAAACCACCCGCCGCTCGCGCCGTTCTGCGAGGGGTGAAACGTCAGGTCCAGTTGCTGGACCGGAAGAATGGAGACGTGTGAAAGGCCGTTCGCTTTCGGAAGCCATGAAATCGCGATGGCGGTGACGAAGTGGTCATCCTCGATGATTTCGGCCTTGACGATGGCATCCAGCATCGCCTTGAGCCGATTGTCGATATCGGCGCGGTCGGACATGCGCTCCACGCCAAGTAGCGCTACCACGCGCCCCGGCACCGGCTTGACGCCCTGCCGGCGGATCGCGGCGACACCCATGCGGATGAAGTCATCGTAATGGGTGGCCTTTACGCGCCCCACGCCCTTCACATTCTTGAACAGGTGGTTGGCGCTCGGCGGCGTCGGCATCGTGAAGGTTGCCGGTTCCGGCAGGTCCGCCAGAACACCGGAACCGGCATTACACCGCCCTACCGTGGCAGCGTTCGTCACCATCATGCAGCCTCCCGCGCCGCTGCCGCCTCGGCAAGCCTCTCATAGCTGACGCCCTCAAGCCGTCGTTCTGCGGCGCGGGAAACCATGCGCTTCCAATGGCAAGACGGTATATTTCCCCTTGCGATCATGTTGGTGACCGCTTGGGGGGAGACGCCGATGTCTTCGGCGAATGCGCTCCGCGTCGGCCACAGACCGATGATGGTTAAAAAATCGTTCATGTCCGATCTATACGTTTCGTGTAACTTTTTGTCAACACGTTACGTGTAGAAATTTGTGCTAGAATGCGAAGCAAGCTACACGGGATTTCCACACATGAGCACACCGAGCGAGAGACTTATTCAGGCGCGTGAGGCGGCGGGCTTTAAAAGCGCGCATGAAGCGGCGCAGCATTTCGGCTGGGGATATTCAACTTACGCATCCCACGAGAATGGCCAGCGGGGCATAAGATTGGATGCAGCGCGGAAATACGCGCGCGCCTATCGAGTCGATGTGGCATGGCTGCTGGCCGGTAACGAACCGAAAACAAATAAGGCTGTAGAGCAATCAGTGATTTCGGTTCCTGTCATCGGTAAATCCGCCGCCGGCATATGGCTGGAAGCCGACGCCCTCATATTGCATGAAATGCCAATGATCCCCGCTGTGCCCTCCGCCCACTACCCACCAGAAAAGCAAATCGCCATTTTGGTAGAGGGGCCGAGCATGAATAAGGTTCTTCAGGATGGCAGCTTTGCCATCGGGGTGCTGCTCGAAGCTGCACGATATCCGCGGCACGGCGATATCGTTGCCGTCAGGCGCACAAGGGGCGGTCTCGTTGAAACCACCATCAAGCGATATAAGGTCGAAGATGACGAAGTGTTCCTCGCCCCAGAGAGCACCGATCCCAGGTTTCAAGCCCCTATCGAATACAAGGCGCACGAAGACGACACCCAGGTTGAAATTTTCGCGCTCGTAATCGGCTCCTACACACCCCTCGCATAATTACACATTATGTGTTGACGACTACACGAAACGTATATATCGTGTCTCCAGATTTCGAACCAGGGAGACACGAATATGTGCGACACCTTGCCGTGCAATACCGAACGGGCAACACCTAATCATCCGCTTAGCCATTTTCTCGAGACGGAACCGGCGGCGCTGGCATTAGACCTTGAACGGCTCAAGGTCTTCTCGTTGGCCGAGTTGCATTCACTCTTCAATGCCGTTCTTTTGGTCAGCAACACGCTCCAGGGCATAATCAATCAGCCGAGGTTTAGGAGCGGTATACTTTACAATCGGGCAGGTGATGCCGCTGATGAGCTGCTTGAGTTTCTCAATAAAATTCGAGGGCTGATTTGTAACGCCGCCATCCTGGCCGCGCCCAAGACCGAAGCGGAGCGGCGCCACCAAGCCATTATCATCGTGAAGGAAGAGGCTGATTGCGAAAGCGAGGTGCAGGCTCTCGCGGCGGTCGCGCAATATTTTTGCGGTGGCGAGATGCAAGGGAGTGCAGCATGAACTCCTTTCTCGATATCGAGCCTCCGATGCGCGATGCGGAATGCATGGCGTCGATCCTCACGAACCTCTTGCACGCGCACTTCGCAAGCGATCCCTCTAAGGAGTCGGGGCATCCGGACCTGTATCGCTTGAGCGACCAGGAGGTGAGCAACCTTCTTTATGCTTCCGGCCACCTCTGTGAGCTGATCGGCCAAACAAAGGAGGCTTTTTACAAGGCGAATGGCGAACAAGTGAAAGGCGGTGTGAAATGATCCCCGTTCAAGACATCATCATCCCGCCCAAAACTCGCGCGCCAATAGACCAAATGGACCAGGGCATGGATTTGCTGCGCACCGTACTGGCAGCCCTTCAAGACCAGTCTTTTCTCGACCGCACGATTTTGCAGGCCCTCACCGGGGTCGTGTTCACTGCAATCGAAACGCTTGAGCCAGTCCGGGCAGCGCTCAACAACGCTGGCACCCCAGAGGCGCAGAAAGGCGGTGCAGCATGAACGCCGCTACATGGACGCAGCGCGCCTTTAGGGAGATGCTCGAAACCGAAGCATTCTTCGCTCGTGACATGCTGCGATTGATCGTGGATTACGTTCTGGAGATTTCGCCACTGCCGCTGGACGCCTCCCAACAGATGGATTTGCAGGTGGTGAATACGCTGGCGATTGTCGCCCGCGACCGCGCCGATGGCGTCTGCCAGCAGATTGAGGGCTTCCATTCCGATGCCTCGGCCCAGGAGTCCGCTCCGGTAGCGAGAGCACCCGGCCTTCTTCGAGCCTTCGCAGAATATCAAGCGGCCTGCCAAGCCTTTAACAGCAGGCCCGAGTTCAAAAGCTCGAAGGATGAGGCCGCCGCGGTGGAAGCCACCTATGGGCCGCCCATGCGCGTTCTAAGCGAGTGGGACCAACCGCTGGAGAGCCTTGAGGAAGTGAGGGAAGCCATTCGCTTCGCCTTCACGGAGCAAGCCATCTGCGACGACATGGTGAAGCAGCCCTTGCAGGCAGCGCTCACCTATCTCGAAAAGGTAACCGGCTGGAAAGATCCCGTGGGAGGTGAGGCATGAAGAAGCGCGCTCCTCACGAACTCGACCCGAACCGCTTTGCTGTCCGGTTCTGGCTGTTCATCTACCTGTCCAACACCGCCTTCGTTCTGCTGGCCGTTGCTATCGTCGCATTTCGTTTCTGGAGGGGGTTTTGATGAACCAAGGTGCTACAATAGAAGAAGTTCATGTCGTGTTTGACGGGCTTCCTTCGCCAGAAATGCCCCGCTTTGTTGAGGTTGAGGATAAGGACGGAAGATCCATTAATTTCGGAGAATGGCGCCAGCGTCCGGACGGCTTTGCCGAGTTGGTCTTTTTCGTTCCGGCCGACGCCATCCGCGCGCTGAAATCAACGCCGGTTGCCGATAACCCCGCGCCCGCCGACAAGGGCGGCTTGGTGACGGTGGCGCGCCAGTATCTCGCATGTGGCCCTGCGGGTGCAACTTCGTGGCGAACGGTAAATGACAATCAGTATTCAGAATGGCTCGCCCACGAGAAGAAGGGCTGGGTGCTTATCCACTACCGAGACCTCACGCTCACCGCCGACGCCGAGCGCGAGATAGCGGCGCGGGATGCGGAGATTGCAGCGCTCAAACAGATCAACGCCAACCTGATGGGCGACGACGAAGACAAGCCTCGATACACGATCAAGCGCTTAAAGCAGGAGATCGAGCGAGCAACGGCAGCGATACGGGCCGAACGTGATGAAGCAAATAAGATTGCCAATAATTTAGCGCGCGATTGTAGGCTATTGTCAGTCGAGCGGAACACCCTGAAAGACGAAATCGCGAAGCTGCGGGACAAGGTCGAAAACGTTGTCATAGCGTTTGGGATGGGGTGGGACCTCGACGGCGTTATTGACGCTCTCCGCGCCGACGCAAACGCCAAGGGAGGGGAACAGGGATGATGTCTGCTTACGAACGGCGCGCCCTGGTGTGCAGTGAGTTGCGTCGGGCCGAGTTTGCCACTGCGGACGATTTAGCCCGGCGGCTGAATATCAGCGTTCGCACTGTTTACCGTCATATCGCCAGCCTCCGTTCCGTCGGACATCGCATCGCCGGTGAGGCAGGCGTTGGATATCAGTACCGCGGCGATCCGGTGTGCCATATGGAGGGCCGCCATGACCGATGACCGCCCTCGCCTTCGCAGGAAAGACGTGCCGGAATATCTGCGCAGCAAGCACGGTATTGATGTCTCCCTAACCACTCTCAATACCATGGCGACACGCGGCGGCGGCCCGGCGATGCAATACAATGGACGCATCCCACTCTATCACAAAGACGACCTTGATGCCTGGGCGAAAGCTCGCCTGTCCAAGCCCGTCCATTCGACATCGGAGCTTTAGGCGCCGGCCTAATTGGCCGGTATGCCATCTAGCGTATCCGCTATTTTTTTGGACACCTGATCGGCGGCGGACACCAGCGCCTTGTCAGCCACGTGGGCATAACGCGCCGTCACGCCCGGCACCGAATGTCCGAGAAGGCCCGCAATGGTCAATTCGGAATAACCCATGTCCGCCGCGACAGATGCAAAGGTGTGGCGCATCACGTGAACGCTTACATCTTCGATCTTGGCCTTCTTGCATAACCTCTCCAGGACGCGGGGCAACCCGACGAAATGCCCGTCGCCCCTCTCTGACGGGAAAACCCATCCATTCTTGCTTTCGATGCCAGCGATAGCCGCGAAAGCCGATTGCCCAATTGGCCGGATTTGAGCACCGGTTTTAGTGTCGCCAAAGCGGATCGAGCCTTTGTCTAGGTCCAGCCATTTGACAGGAAGCGCCAGCACTTCCATTCTCCTGCACCCCGACAGCATCAAAAAACGGAGCGCCGCCAGCGCCACGGCAGACTCATCATCCGCTTCCCGCATAGCCTTTCCCAGGCGAGCAATTTCTTCATAAGAGAGGAAGCGGTCTTTTTTCCCCGCCTTCGGCTTTTTTATTCCGCGAACGACATTCTCGCTCACCACTAGTCCGACGCGAGCAAATTCAAGCACCGTACCGAATATAGTAATTGCCCGCGCCGCCGCCGCCTTCCCGCCGGTTGTGACGCCGCCCCGCCCCTCTCGCTTCTTCGCAGTCTTGCCTGCCATGATATCGGCTTGCAGCTTCACAATGTCGGCTCGCGTCAGGCTGACAACAGTTCGATTGCCGATCAGCGGCTTGATGTGGGTTCGGAGCTGACCTTCATTGACGGAATAAGTGTTTGGCTTCAGGCGAGGCTTCGCGTCTTCAAGGTAGAGGTCGCACAATTCGGATACCGTGATAGACTGCCTCAGGCGCGCCCGTTCGGCAGAGGGGTCATTCCCCTTGAAGACTTCGGCCAACCTCTCCCTGGCAAGCTGGCGCGCCTCGTCCGGCGTGAGTGCGCCGACGCGGCCGAGAACCATCTTACGCTGGCGGCCTTCTGCATTTCGGTACTTGATGATATATGATCCGATGCCAGAGGGCATCATGCGGACGCCGAAGCCCTTAAGCTCGGTATCCCATAGATACTGTTCCCCGGCCTCTGACGGCTCAAGGGCGTCTATTATGCGTTTTGTTAGCTTAGGCACTTTGACCCCATCACTGACTTCCGCGGAACCATGGCGGAACCAACTGAAAGCAAAATGGGGCTAGCTCTGTCAATGAGCCTCAAACACCATCAAACACTAACCTATTGTTTTTGCTAATTTCTTCAAACTCAAAAAAACAGTGACAAACATGAGCAAACAGGGTATTTGAATTTTCGTAATGATGGGGTCGCGTGTTCGAGTCACGCAAGCGGCACCATTTTCCCAATGTCTGAAGTTTATTACGCTTTACGGGACGCTGGCTCTGCATCATGCTGAGCATATGGCTTCGCCGGAAATCGTCTATACATGCTTCTTTGATATTAGATACTTTTAGAAAAACTCAATAATCATACAGTAATTCCAACTTAACCTTAAATTTATACTTAATATATTCAATAAGCCGCACTAATTCTGCGCGTCCAGCACTGATTTCTGGGCGCTTCCGGAGATCAGTCCCATGATGGCTTTGGTGTGGGTATTGCTTTCGCTTGCGTTTCTGTTCGGCTGGTTTGGGCGGCGGGAGATTGCGCTTGCCTTTATCGCTCTGTGCTTCGCGGTGGCGGTGAAGCTGTTTCTCTGGGAAATCCATAGCCCCACCTACGGATACCGGATGCCCTGGATACAGACGCAGCATATTGAGACGCCGCCAGCGCCGCAGCAGCGTGCTGAAACCGCTGAGATCGGAGGGCAGGCATGAGCGCGCGCAGCACCAGCACCAGAAGGCGCACGAGCAAGGCTGCGGCGAGCCGCGATCCCATTCGCGCTGAGCCGTATTTACCCGCCGTCGCCGAGCCGCGGCTTGCCGCGCTGCACTCCTTCTACCTGCTGGCCATGCTGGCGGTTATCGCGGCCATTCTGACAGCGGCGATGGTGATGCAATATGGCTATGACGAACTGCCCTGTCCGCTCTGTCTGCTGCAGCGGGTCGCGCTGCTCGGCGTGGCGTTCGGCATCATTCAGCAGTTCCGCAGCGGCTTTTCGCTTCGCAACACCGGCCTCAGCCTGCTCTTCACGATTTTCCTGCTGGTCGTCTCGGTGCGGCAGACCTTGCTCGATATCTATCCGCGCCCCGGCCATTCCTATATCGGCAGCGCCATTTTCGGCCTGCACATGCCGGTCTGGTCGATTCTCATCGCGCTGGCGCTGCTCATCGCCTATGCAGCGAAGCTTATCCTTTTCGCCGAGGGCAGCCATATGCGCAACGGTCCTCCTGCCGGGCAGCCGGCGATCCGCGCGCTGGCGACGGTGCTTGGCCTCTATATGGTCGCCATCGTGCTCGTCAATTTCGGCTCGGTGGTGCTGCAATGCGGCCTCGACCAGTGCCACACCTTCGGCTACAGGCTTCTGCCATAGCCGAAAACGCGCTTATGGGTTTTCGGCTTCCGCGATGGCCTCTTCCAGCGGCTTGTCCTTCCAGAAGCGGACGTGGTTCTCCATGGTGCTGAAGCTGCGCCCCAGCATGCGGTCGGTGTACATGATGCCATTGAGATGGTCGATCTCGTGCTGGAGGATGCGCGCATACCAGCCCTCCGCCTTTATATGGACGGGCTCACCATTGTGGTCGAGGCAATCCACCTCGACGCGCGTGGCGCGCGGGACGAGCGCCGTGAAATTGGGGAGACTGAGGCAGCCTTCGAAGAAAACCGCCTCCGGGCCGGGCAGAAGCCTTATCCTGGGATTGATCACGACGTGGAACGGCACCGGGCGACGACCCCGGCGGGCAAGCTCTTCCTCCGGAAGCGCCTTCTGATATTCGGCGCGGTCCTCAATGACGGCAATTTGCAGGGACTGGCCTATCTGGGGCGCGGCCAACCCGACGCCCGGAGCGCTGCGCACGGTGTTACGCATCAGTTCCATCAATTGCTGTATCGAGGGCGACCTGATTTCATCGACTGTCAGCTCGCGGCCTACCTGCCGCAGGACAGGATCGCCGACTGTGAAGATCTTGAGGCTTAAGGGCATGCTATTCTCCCTGAAAAACAATTCGGCATTTCAATCCCTTACGGTCATCATACACCTTTCCGCCGGTGCGTAAAATTTTCCTCTTTTATTGGGATCGATAAGACGGCCCGACTCGTACAATATAGCAATGCGGCTGGACCTGAGTTCCAGTCTGGAGGCCCAGCGCGAAACGCCCCCCAACCCCGCGCCGGGCCTCCTCTCTTTTCCGCTTCATTCCCAAAAAACGCTGTCGGTCACGCCCTGGCAAGATGGCAACTTATTGGAGTAGCGCGAGAGCCGCCGCTCATCCATGATTGACCGGAGCTGATGCCGCAGAATTCCCCCGCCAAAGCCGCCATTATCAATGCCGGGCCTTCGCGCGGGGACGGCATCGCATAGCCAGCGGAAGCTGCCGTAATTTAAGGAGATGTGAATGCCTGAAACAGAACGCCGCCTGGACACCGCCGAGCCAACCTTTCCGCCTTATGCCGGCGATGGCGCGGCGGAACTCTCCGGCGGGAACAAAAAACATGTGGTCGGCTTCCGCTTCGTCTACGGGCTGGCGCCGCAGGAGCCGATGATCGAGCTTCAGCTCAAAGACAATCATTCGGGCATCGAGACGCTCCATATCCGGCTGCCGGACGCGATGTATCTGCTCGGCGCACTCCAGCATGTCCAGCAGGAAACGGAAGCCGCAATTCCGCTGGAACCGCCTGCCTTGGCCCGATAGATATTGCGACGCGAGACGGACCGAGCTGCATGTGGCGAAAAGCCGCACTGTGCGCTTGTCTTTCCAACTGATCGCGCTAAAATAAGTTCCATTCAGACAATGAAAGAAGCATGTCCTTCCGTAAGGAGGGAAGCATCATCGTTTGAGGGAGGTAACAATGAGTGAGGTTATTTTCGGCGCGGGCAGAACACCGCGCCCCGCGCCATCCCATCTACTACAGCAGATCCATATGGACATGCCCAAGCCATCGACTGATCCAACGCGCATTTCCGATATATTGCGGCTGGCGAAAGGCGGTTATTCGCGCTTCCGCCGCAAGCCGCCATCACCAAGAAATATTCAGGGCAAGGGAAGCAAAGGAGCTTAAAGCGCGTTGCGTTTAAATGCGCTTATGTAACGCGCTATAAGTTTGGTTTACGCCTGTCTTATCCAAAACCGGTTCTCGCTTTTGGAAAACATGCTCTAACCTTGCTTTCGCCTGCGGGCAGGCGCGGCGCTCATCATGCCGGTCTGTTCGCGGGCTTGGCCTTGCGTGATCAGCCGGGCGCTGCGGTTGCCCGTCAGGTAAATCCAGAGCCAGCTCAGCGCCACGGCGATGCGATTGCGCGTGCCGATGAGGAAGAAGACGTGGGCGATGCCCCATATCCACCAGGCAAGCCAGCCACGAAGCTTGATCCAGCCGAAGTCGATGACGGCGGCGCGCTTGCCGATGGTGGCGAGGCTGCCGGAATGCTTATAGTGAAACGACGCGGGCTCCGGCTTTCCGGCGAGGCGCGCCCGGATGACCGCCGCGACATACCCACCCTGCTGCTTGGCAGCGGGCGCGATGCCGGGAACCGGGCTGCCGTCCGGCGCGGTTACGGAAGCGGTGTCGCCGATGACGAAGATATCCGGATGGCCAGGCACGGTCAGGTCCGGCTCGACCTTGACCCGGCCCGCGCGATCGGCCTCCGCGGCAAGCCATTTCGCGGCAGGTGACGCCTTGACGCCGGCGGCCCAGAGAATGGTGCCCGTCGCGATCCTGTCATCGCCGAAGACCACATAGCCGTCTGCGCATTCGGTCACGGGCGCGCCGGTGCGCACCTCCACGCCCAAGCGCTCCAGCGCCTTGCGGGCATAATCCGACAAATCCTCCGAGAAGGCGGCGAGGATGCGCGGGCCGGCCTCGATCAGCACTACCCGCGTCATGTGCGGGTCGATGTTGCGAAACTCATCCTTGAGCGTGACATGAGCAAGCTCGGCGATGGCGCCGGCCATTTCCACGCCGGTCGGGCCGCCGCCGATGATGACGAAAGTCAGAAAGGCCTGCCGCCGCTCCGGGTCGGTTTCGCGCTCGGCGCGCTCGAAGGCGACGAGCATGCGGCGGCGAACGGTTGTCGCGTCCTCCAGCGTCTTCAGGCCGGGAGCGAATTTCTCCCACTCGTCATGGCCGAAATAGGCATGGGTCGCGCCGGTGGCGATGATGAGCGTGTCATAGGGCACATGGTAGCCATCGGCCAGCAGCACCTCGCGCTTGGCGGTGTCGACGCCGCTGACGGTGCCGAGGATCGTTTCGACCTCCGGGCGGTTGCGGAAGAGATGGCGGATCGGCCAGGCGATCTCCGACGTCGCCAGCGTCGCCGTCGCCACCTGATAGAGCAGCGGCTGAAACAGATGGTGGTTGCGCTGGTCGATGATGGTGATGCGAACCGGAGCGCCCTTCAAGGAGCGAATGGCCTCCAGCCCTCCAAAGCCAGCGCCGACAATCACGACATGATGCTCGCCCAAGGAAATTATCCTGTCCGTTGCGTCTAGAGTTTAATCTAGATCAATAAAGCAGCGGATCAATGAATATTGTTATGCAGTGGGGGAATAGGTGGAGCGTTTTATTGCGGGGGTGGAAGTTGTTTGGGGTGGTTGTCCATATCTTGGCGGGCCATCACCCCCTCTGCCCTGCCGGGCATCTCCCCCTCAAGGGGGGAGATTAGCTGCCATCGGCGACGGCTCATTTCTTCACCGTCTGCGATTGGCGAAGCCGGACCTCACATCCAATCTCCCCCCTTGAGGGGGAGATGTCAGGCAGGACTGAGGGGGTGGCTGAAGCGCACCGCCCTATCCGGCAGCGCATCTCACTCCGCCGCCACCGGCCCCGCTTCCTTCCGCACTCCCTCATCCTCCCGCTTCTTCGGGTCCTTCCAGGCAATCAACCGGTAGAACATGGGGATGAAGAAGGTGGCAAGGAAGGTGGCCGCCAGCATGCCGCCGATGACGCCGGTGCCGATGGAGTGGCGGCTGGCGGAGCCGGCGCCGGTGCTGATGGCGAGCGGGACCACGCCCAGGATGAAGGCGAGCGAGGTCATGACGATGGGGCGGAAGCGCAGGCGCGCCGCCTCGATGGCCGCATCCATAGCCGATTTCCCCTCCTCCCGCTGAAGGACGGCGAACTCGACAATCAGGATCGCATTCTTCGCCGCAAGGCCGATCAGCGTCACAAGGCCGATCTGGAAATAGACGTCATTGGTCAGCCCCCGCAGCAGCACCGCCACCAGCGCGCCGAACATGGCGAAGGGAACCGCCGTGATGACGGCGAGCGGCAGGCTCCAGCGCTCATATTGCGCCGCGAGGATGAGGAACACCATGATCAAGCCGAAGATCATCGCCTGCGAGCCGGTGCCGCTGGTGGAAAGCTCCTGATAGGCCGTGCCGGTCCAGGCGATCTGGTAGCCGGCGGGGAGCGCTTCCTTGGCGACTTCCTGCATGGCGCGGATGGCGTCTCCCGAGGTGTAGCCCGGCGCGGGATTGCCGGTGACCTTGGCCGCGTTGAAGGCGTTGAAGCGCTCCAGCTGGTCGGGGCCGACGACGCGCTTCACCGTCACGAGCGTGGAGAGCGGGATCATGCTGCCGGAATCGGCGCGCACGAACACATGCTTCAGATCGTCGGGCGTACGGCGGAAATCCGCCTCCGACTGGAGATTGACCTGATAATTGCGCCCATAGAGCGTGAAGTCGTTGACGTAGAGGCTGCCGAAGGTGGCCTGCATCGCCTCGAACACCGAGCTGATCGGCACGCCCATGGCCTTGGCCTTGTCGCGGTCGAGATCGAGGCGATATTGCGGGATGTTGGGATCGAAGCTGGTGCGCACGCCCGCCAGTTCCGGCCGCTTGGACGCCGCCTCGACCAGCTTGTTGGTCGCCTCGGTCAGCGCCGCCACGCCGCGCCCTGTGCGGTCTTGCACATAAAGCTCGAAGCCGCCTGTGGTGGAGAGGCCGAGGATCGGCGGCGGGTTGAAGGCGAGCACCATGCCGTCCTTGATGCCGGCGTTCATGCCCATCAGCTGGCCCGGTAGATTGCGCGCGTCGGTTTCGGGCGTCGTGCGCTCGTGCCAATCCTTCAGCGTCACGAACATGGTGCCGGCATTGGTCTTGAGGCCACCCGAGAGGAGATCGAAGCCGGACACAGCGAAGACGTTCTCGACCGCCGGGTTCTTGCGCATATTCTCGCTCGCAGTATCCACCACCGCCTCGGTGCGGGCGAGCGATGCGGCGGGCGGCAGCAGCGCCACGCTGAAGAGAACGCCCTGGTCCTCATCGGGCAGCAGCGAGCCGGGAATTGTGTAGAACATATAGGCCGTGGCGCCGCCGAGGATGGCGAAGAGCGCGAGGCCGATGCCGACCCGCTTCACGAAAAAGCGCACGCCGGATGTATAGCCGTTGGTCAGCCGCTCGAAGAAGCGGTTGAAGACACGGAACGGCAGCATCGGCTCGTGATGGCCGGGCTTCAGCAGAAGCGCGCAGAGCGACGGGGTCAGCGACAGGGCGACGATGCCCGATATGATCACCGACATGGCGATGGTGACGGCGAACTGCTTGTACATTTCGCCGACGAGCCCGCCCATGAAAGAGACCGGTACGAACACCGCGCACAGCACCAGCACGATGGCGATGACCGGCCCGGTCACCTCGCCCATGGCCTTGATGGCGGCTTCCTTGGGCGGGAGCTTCTCGGTCGACATGATGCGCTCGACATTTTCGAGCACCACGATGGCGTCGTCGACGACGATACCGATGGCGAGCACCAGGCCGAACAGGGTCAGGAGGTTGATCGAGAAGCCGAGCAGCCACATGCCCGCGAAGGTGCCGATGATCGAGATCGGCACGGCGATGATCGGGATCAGCGTCGCGCGCCAGTTCTGGAGGAAGATGAAGACCACCGCCACGACAAGGATGATCGCCTCGATGAAGGTATGGATCACCTCATCGACGGAGACCTGGATGAACTTGGTGGTGTCGTATGGAACCGAATAGTCGATCCCATGCGGGAAGTTCGCCTTCAGCTCGTCCATCCGCGCCTTGACGAGCTTCATCGTGTTGAGCGCGTTGGCGCCCGGCTGGAGATAGAGCGCGATCGGCACGGCGGGGGTGCCGTTGAGATTGCTGTTGACGAGATAGCTCTTGGTGCCAAGCTCCACCCGCGCCACATCCTTCAGCCGCAAGGTGGCGGCGTTCTTGTCGGATCGCAGGATGATGTTCTCGAACGCCTCGGCGTCCGGCAACCGGCCCTGCGTCGTTGCCGAATAGGTGAAGGCACCGGATTTCGGGTCGGGCTGGTCGCTGAACCGTCCGGCGGCGAATTGCGCGTTCTGCTCGCGGATGGCGGCAGCGACGTCGCTCGGCGTCAGATTATATTGCGCGAGCTTGTCGGGGCGCAGCCAGATGCGCATGGAATAGTCGATATCGCCCAGAAGCTGGACATCGCCGATGCCGGGAATGCGCTTGAGATCATCGATGACGTTGAGGAGCGCGTAATTGCCGACATAGGTACGGTCATAGGAACTGCCCTTGTCCGCATACATGGCGACGAGGCCGAGAATGGAGGTCGAGCGCTTGTTGACGGTGACGCCGAGGCGCGTCACCTCCGTCGGCAGCGAGGAAAGGGCGCGCTGCACGCGGTTGTTGACGTTGATCGTCGCCTGGTCGGGGTCGGTGCCGAGCGCGAAGGTGATGGTCAGCTGCATCCGGCCGTCGCTGGAATTGGTCGATTGCATGTAGAGCATGTTCTCGACGCCGTTGACCTGCTGCTCCAGCGGCGCGGCGACGGTCTGCGAGACGGTTTCGGCGCTCGCGCCCGGATAGGTCGCGGTGACGACCACCTGCGGCGGGGTCAGCTCCGGATATTGCGCAATCGGCAATATCCGCATGGTGATGAGGCCCGCCATGACGATGACGATGGAAATGACCGCCGCGAAGACCGGGCGGTCGATAAAGAAGCGATTCATTACTGCGTCACCGATGCCTGATTTACGTTCTTGCCGTCAGCCGCGGCGGTATCGACCGTGACGGGCGCGCCGGGGCGCACTTTCATGACGCCCTCGGTCACGACGCGGTCGCCCGGGTTCAACCCGGACGAGACGAGCCAGCCGCCCTCGACCGTGCGGTTCACCGTGACCGGCCGCATCTGCGCCTTGCCATCGGACCCCACCACATAGACGAACTGCCCCTGCGAGCCCTGCATCAGCGCCGCTTCCGGCACGACGATGGCGTTGTCGATGGTCACGCCCATGATGGTGGCGCGAACGAACTGGCCGGGGATAAGGCGATGATCGGGATTATCGACCACGGCGCGGGCGCCGAGCGTGCCGGTTTCCTTGTCGAGGCTCGACGAGGTGAAATCGATGACGCCTTCATGGTCGTAGACCTGCCCGTCGCCGAAGGTGATCTTCACCTTGAGCTTGTTCGGGTCGCCGCCCTTCGCCTCCTGCACGTCGAGCAGGCGGCGGATTTCGGCGGCTTCCGCGTCCGAGAAGGAAAAATTGATATAGACCGGGTCGAGCTGGGTGATCGAGGTCAGCAGGCTCGAAGAAGCGTCCGTGCCGATGAGGCTGCCTTCCGGCACCTGCTCGCGGCTGGTAATGCCGCTGATCGGTGCGGTCACCTTGGTGTAGCTCAAATTCAGCTCGGCGGTGCGCACCTGCGCCTTAGCGGCGGCAACGGCTGCGGCGTTGGCGTCGCGTGTGGCGATGGCGCTGTCGCGGGTCGCCGTGCTCTGCACCTTCTGCTGCACGAGTTGCTCGGCGCGCTCGGCATCGCGGATCGACTGGGTATATTGCGCCTCGGCCTGCGCCAGCTGCGCCTTGGCGCGCGCCAGCTCCGCTTCATAGGGCGCGGGGTCGATCTCGAACAGAACCTGGCCCGCCTTGACCTCAGTCCCTTCGGTGAAATTGCGGTGTAAAAGAATGCCCCCTACCCGCGCGCGCACCTGCACCTCGCGGAAGGCCGAAACTCTTGCTGCATATTCATAGGTCAGCGGCACCTCGCGCGGCTTCACATCCACCACGCTCACCTGCGGCGGAGGCGGCGTCTGAGCCAGCGCGGCGCTTCCCGCCAGAACGAGAAAAACAATGCCGGCGGCCGGTCCCGCCAGGGAAAATTTGCTCGATGTCATTGTGAAGCGAGGCCCCTTCTCGGATGTTTGCCCGAAATAAATACATACATGAATGTTTGTAAATAGGCTAAAAGTTGATATTATGTCGTGGTGGCTCCAATGACCGTTCACGATTGAGTTATTGGGGCCGGGAGGGTAATCACCCCGAAAGAATGGGGGGAAAGACAATGCGACGGACAAAAGCGGAAGCCGAAGGAACGCGCGAGGCCATCCTCGACGCGGCGGAAAAAGTGTTCCTGAAAAACGGGGTCAACCAGTCCACGCTGGCACAGATCGCCCAATGCGCGGGGGTAACGCGCGGGGCGATCTATTTCCATTTCAGGGACAAGACCGATATCTACAAATCCATCGTCGATCGCATCCGCTTTCCGGAGGAAGATCTGATCGAGCGGGCGGCGCGGGCCGACATGGAAGGCGATCCGCTGGACGTGCTGTTTCATGCGCTGGTGGCCTGCCTTCATCTGTTTGCCGAGGATGAGCGCCAGCAGCGCGTCTTCACGATCATACACCAGCGCTGCGAATATGTCGGGGAGCTTAGCGAGGCGCTCGGGCGGCTGCGTGAGCTCAACACCGGGATACACCAGCTTTTCGTGCGGCTGATGCAGGCCTGCGAGCGACGCGGAATGCTGTCGTCCGACTGGGCGCCTGATGATGCCGCCCGCGCGCTGATGGCCGCCATGTCCGGCATTCTCGGCGAATGGGTGCGGACAGAAAAGGCCTTCGATCTCGTGACCGTCGGCACCCGGTCCATCCGGGCGCTGATGGCCGCTTTCAGAAAAAGCGGTGTTTCTCGCGGGCAGGAAGAAAGCCGGGGGCCGAAAGTCCGCGTGGTTTAGAGCGTCCACCTGTAATGGAGATAGCTGACTCATTCTTTATCTTTGTGCCCATGCGACCGTAGAGGAATGGATCCCAGTGACAAGCACTGGAATGACGAGGTGGAGATGTTTTTTCCCACTATCTGATATGCTTCTGCCATGCGGGACGTCGGAGGTGATTTGCCTGCAGCCAAAGCAACCCGTCATCCCAGTGCTTGTCACTGGGATCCATTCCTCAACGCCTCCACTATAACAACGGCCCAAAACGGATCCATCAAACACAAACCACTCTAACAGCGAATTTTCCACCCGGCGGTGGGCGTCCCCCGAATTTTTACGCTTACGTCAATGTCATACTCTTGCGTGAGAGCCTGAACTGACCGTAGATAGATGTGGAGGACGAGCATTTGTCGCGATATCCGGTTGGTGGGCCCGCCAGACAGCGGGCGGATCGACCGGCGCAACGAAACTGACAGGGAGGCAGCATTGGCACAGGAACAGACACCGGCAGCGAAGGCTGCCGGGGTGCAGGTAACAGGCGCAAACGAGGCGGCGGATCAGGCTTCCAGGGGGGGGAACCGCGTCTGGCTCAAATCCTATCCCGCGGGCGTAAAAGCAGAAATGACGACGCCGGCCTATTCGTCCATCGGCGATCTCATCGTCTCATCCTGCCGGAAATTCGCCGAGCGGCCCGCCTTTACCAGCATGGGCAAATCGCTGACTTATGCCGATCTGGAGAAGCATTCGGCCTCGCTTGCCGCCTTCCTGCAGGCGCGCGGGCTCGTCAAGGGCGACCGTGTGGCGCTGATGATGCCGAACGTGCTGCAATATCCCGTCGCCATCGCCGCCGTATTGCGGGCGGGGTTCGTCGTGGTCAACGTCAACCCGCTCTATACGCCGCGCGAACTGGAGCATCAGCTCAATGATTCCGGAGCGAAGGCGATCATCATCCTCGAAAACTTCGCCACGACGCTGGAGAAGGTGCTGGCGAAAACTGAGGTGAAGCATGTCATCGTCGCCGCTATGGGCGACATGCTGGGCTTCAAGGGCCATATCGTCAATCTGGTGGTGCGCAAGGTCAAGAAGATGGTTCCGGCGTGGAGCCTGCCCGGCCATGTGCCTTTCAAGGCGGCGCTGGCAGAGGGCGCGGCGAAGAGCTTCACCCCAGCCGAGGTGGCGCCCTCCGACGTCGCCTTCCTGCAATATACCGGCGGCACGACGGGCATTTCCAAGGGCGCAACGCTCACCCACAGCAACATCCTCGCCAATGTCGAGCAGCTGCATATGTGGGTGGAGGTCGCCTATCGCATCAAGGGCAAGCCGAAGGACCTCAACTATATCTGCGCCTTGCCGCTCTATCACATCTTCGCGCTGACGGTGAACGCGCTGATGGGCATCGAGCAGGGCGCGCGCAACGTGCTCATCGCCAATCCGCGCGATATCCCGGCCTTCGTCAAGGAATTGCAAAAATATCCTGCGCATATCTTCCCCGGCCTCAACACGCTGTTCAACGCGCTGATGAACAATGAGGATTTCCGAAAGATCGACTTCAAGCCGATGATCCTGTCGCTGGGCGGCGGCATGGCGGTGCAGCGCCCCGTCGCTGAGCGCTGGCGCGAAATGACCGGCTGCCATATCACCGAAGGCTACGGCCTCTCCGAGACATCGCCCGTCGCCACCGCCAACAGCCTGGAGGCGACGGAATATACCGGCACGATCGGCCTCCCCCTTCCCTCGACCGACATCGCCATCCGCGACGAGGAGGGCAATGACCTGCCTCTTGGCGAAGTGGGCGAGATCTGCATTCGCGGGCCGCAGGTGATGAAGGGCTACTGGAACCGCCCCGACGAGACGAAGGCAGCCTTCCATGCAGACGGCTTCTTCCGCTCCGGCGACATGGGTTTCATGGACGAGCGCGGCCTCACCAAGATCGTTGACCGCAAGAAGGACATGATCCTCGTCTCGGGCTTCAACGTCTATCCCAACGAGATCGAGGAAGTAGCAGCGGGACACCCCGGCATCGTCGAAGCCGCGGCGGTGGGCATCCCGAACGAGCATTCCGGCGAGGTGGTGAAGCTCTTCGTCGTGCGCCGCGACCCTGATCTCACGGAGGAAGAGGTCAAAGCCTTCTGCGCCGAGCGGCTCACCAACTACAAGCGCCCGCGCATCGTGGAGTTCCGCAACGAACTGCCGAAGACGAATGTGGGCAAGATTTTGCGGCGGGAGTTGCGGGAGTAAGGCAGGTGCCGGAAGGCGGTTATCCGCTGCGGAGATAGCCGCCTATTCTGCCAGCCAGTTCTCCACCCTGAGACCGGGAATACGCACGAACTCACGCATATTGTCTGTCACCAGTATCAAGCCGAGCGCATAGGCGTGGGCGCCGATCAACAAGTCGTTGTGTCCGATCGTTTGCCCGGTTGCCTCGAGTTCCGCGCGGATGCGGCCATATTCGAGATCAACCGGCCTATCCATCGGCAGCACCGGAATCGTTTCAAGCGCGCCCTCGATTCTGGCAAGCAGCTTGGGCGATCCCTTTTTTGCGCCGCCGTAGCGTAGCTCTGCGGCAACGAGGATGCTGGTATAGATTTGTTTATGCCCGACCTTTTCGATACGGCTCGACGCCAAGCCGAATGGGTTGCGAATCATATCGCTGATGATGTTCGTATCGAGCAAATAGCCGTTCAAAAGATATCCTCGGGCTTCACCGACATATCCTCGATATCGGGGAACTGATCCTCCGGCCCGAGCGGCGCTTCCTTCTTCCACTCGGCCAGCAATTCGATGATGTTGGCCGGCTTGCTTACGGGCTCGATAATAAGCTTTGTTCCTTCGCGGTGGATCAATACGCGATCCCCCGGCAATTCAAATTCAACGGGAATCCGCACCGCCTGGCTGCGGTTGTTGCGGAACAACTTCGCCTCTTTGGGCCTTGATGGTGGCTGCGGGACAGGCATGACTTCGCCTCCTTAGCATATGTCATATTGTATATGCCTATTTGCGGCAAATCAACCGCGCCCCGCCAACACCCCCGGCAAATCCGCCACCGAATTCAGCACCATATCCGCATGGGGCTCCAGCGCCTCGCGCGGGCTGTTGCCGGAGAGCACGCCGACGCTGAGGCCTGCGCCAGCCGCACGGGCGGTTTCCAGATCGTGCAGATTATCGCCTACCATGGCGATCTGATGCGGGTTCAGTCCGAGCCTTTCGGCGAAATACAAAAGCGGGTCGGGGTGGGGTTTTGGGCGTAGAGCCGTGTCGTAGCCGATGAAGACATCGAACAGCGCGGCAATTCCCAGCGCCTCCGCCGTTGCCCGCGCGCCGGCTTCGGAATCGTTAGTGGCGATGCCGAGCCGGTAGCCCTTGGCGCGCAAGGCCTCCAGCGCCTCGCGCATTCCCTCGATGGCGATAGCGGCGCGCGCGCCTTCGCTGACGGCGTAATCATCATAGTCGCGGATCAGGGCTGCGCGGGCCGCCGGGCTTTCGGTCGGGTGCCAGAGATCGACGATATTCTCGACCGTTCCCGCCGCAATCACCGAATTGGCGCGGAAACACTGGGCCGACCAGTCATAGCCGCCCTCTTCCAAGAGGATGCGCGCCCTCGCCTCGTCGCCTCCGGCGGCGCGGCGTGCAAGCTCCTGCGAGATGCCGAACCAGGTGCGGTCGAAATCGACGAGCGTGCCGTCCTTGTCGAAGAGAATGGCCTTGATGGCGTTGAGGTTCGACGCCATCATGCCTCCAGCGTGCCGGGGCGCTTGACGACATCGGAGGGCCGGCTTCCGAGCAGCTTCAGGAGATCGTCGCCGCGCCTGATATAGCGCACGCTGCGGCGGGTGAGGATGCGCCCTGCCTGCGGCGCGGTGAGCGTGATGTCGCCCGAGGGGTCACCCGGACGGGTGACGATGGTGACGAGACTGTCACCCTCGGCCACCTCGTCGCCGAGCCCGACATGATAAAGCACCATGCCGCCCTGCGGCGCGCGAACCATCTCGACATTTTCCAGCGGCGTCACCGGGCCGTTGAAACTGTGGGCGAGCTTGACGCCGTCGTCCCTGACCACGCCGCGATGGGCGAGGAAGCGGTAGAGGCCTTCGGCGTCCGCGCGGCCCGTGTCGAAGCCGACATCGGCAAGGCCGCGGAACTCGACCGTGGTGACGGCGCGGCGCTTCATGTTGCGCTGGTCTGCCGGCAATTGCAGCACGGGATAGGCGCAGGCCTCCTCGAAGGCGGCGTCGGCGGTGGAATCCCAGGCGAGAATGGCCTTGGAACCCAGCGCGCTCGCCAGATCGAGCATATCGGGCAGGAAGTCCTTGTGGATGTAGAGATAGTTCTCGCTCTGGTCGTCGCAATGGAGGTCGAGCACGATCTCATGCGGCAAAGCAAGCCGCAACAGCGCCGCCTTCAGCCGCTGGGCGAGCGGCACAGGCGCGTCGGTGGCGACGAGTTCGGATGTGTCGAAATCCGGCAGCAGGGGAAAGGCGCGGTTGAAATTGGTCTGGGTAAAGAACTCGAACCGGCCGAGATGCTGATAGGCCATCCATTGGTTGGAGCCGATGGGGTTCGCCTGCGGGACGATGGTGATATTGCCCGCAATGCGCCCTTCCGCCTCCGCCTTCTCCAGCATCGGCACGAGGAAATGCAGCGCCGCCTGTCCCGGAAGTTCTGCGCCGTGGAGGGCGGATTGCAGGTATGCGTCGGGGGCGTGTTTGTCGCTGCCTGTAAAGCGCAGGATGCGGAGTTCGATGGCGTTGCCGGGGACGTCGCCGGGGAAGGTGATGGTTTCGGTGTTCATGCTAATTCTTCTGACTACGCATTTCAGTTGTAGCGCAAATTATGTTCCAACGGAATCGCGACGCGCCCCCCTCTGCCCTGCCGGGCATCTCCCCCGCAAGGGGGGAGATTACGCCTTCATGGACGCTCGGTGCCAATCGCAAACCGTGCTGGATGGGCGCCGTGAGCCGTGTCAGCCAATCTCCCCCCTTGCGGGGGAGATGTCCGGCAGGACAGAGGGGGGCGCTGTCCCGCCAGCGCGCCAAAACTACTCCCTACCCCGCCGCTCCAGCAAATGCGCCACCAGACCTTGCGTAGAAGCATCGCGGCCCTCGGCGCTCTTCTCGCCCGAGACAACAGGCAGAAGCTCGGTCGCCAGTTCCTTGCCCAGCTCCACGCCCCATTGGTCGAAGGCGTTGATGCCGAAGAGCTGCGCTTCGACGAAGACACGGTGCTCGTAAAGCGCCACGAGCCGGCCAAGGGCATAGGGGTCGAGAAGGTCATGGAGGATGGTCAGCGACGGGCGGTTGCCGGAGAAGACGCGGTGGGGCGCGATGCGCTCGACATCCGCTTCGCTCATGCCCTTGGCGGTGAGCTGCGCCCGCGCCTCATCAAGCGTGCGGCCCTTCATCAGCGCTTCCGACTGGGCAAGGCAATTGGCGATGAGCATCTCATGCTGGTGGGCCAGATGCGGCTCGTGCCCCTTTGCGGCAAGGATGAACTCCACCGGAATGACGTCCGTGCCCTGATGCAGCAGCTGGAAGAAGGCGTGCTGGCCGTTGGTGCCGGGCTCGCCCCACACCACCGGACCGGAAGGCCCGGAAACCGGCTTGCCGTCGAGCATGACGCTCTTGCCGTTCGATTCCATGTCGAGCTGCTGGAGATAGGCGGGAAGCCGGGCCAGCCGTTGCGCATAGGGGATGATGGCGCGGCTGCCATACCCACAAATGGCACGGTGCCAGTAGCCGACGAGGCCGAGCATGACAGGCAGGTTTTCCTCGAGCGGCGCATCGCGGAAATGCACGTCCATGGCATGGGCACCGTCGAGGAAGCGGCGGAAATTTTCTGGCCCGATGGCGATCATCAGCGGCAGGCCGATGGCCGACCAGATGGAATAGCGCCCGCCGACCCAGTCCCAGAAACCGAAGACCCGGTCGGGCGCGATGCCGAAGGCAGCGACCTTCTCGAGCGCGGTGGAAACGGCGGCGAAATGCGCGCCGACAGCCGCCTCGCCCAGCGCGTCCGCCACCCATTTGCGGGCGGTCTCAGCATTGGTCATCGTCTCGATGGTGGTGAAGGTCTTGGAGGCGACGATGATGAGCGTCGTCGCGGGATCGAGGAGTTCCAACGTATCGGCGATATGCGCGCCGTCGATATTGGAGACGAAATGAGCACGCGGGCCGTCATGATAGGGCGAGAGCGCCAGCGTCGCCATGACCGGGCCGAGATCCGAGCCGCCGATGCCGATATTGACGATATCGGTGATGGCCTTTCCCGTCGCGCCCTTGATGGTGCCGTCGCGAAGTCCGTTCGAGAACGCGGCCATACGGTCCAGCACCTCGCGGACGGCGGGCAGCACATTCTCGCCATCGACGAGGATTTCCTTCGACGTCGAATCGCGCAGCGCGACATGCAGCACAGCGCGGCCTTCCGTGGTGTTGATCGCCTCTCCCCCGAACATCGCTGCCCGGCGGCCCTCCACATCGGCGGCTTTCGCCAGGTTTTTCAGAAGGCGCATGGTCTCGTCATTGACGAGGCATTTCGACCAGTCGAGGAGAAGATCGTCGAGGGAAAGCGAATAGCGCGCAAAGCGCTCAGGATCGGCGGCGAAGGCGGCGCGCATGTCTCTCAGTGCGCCATTCTGCCAATGGGCTTTCAGTGCGGCTACGGCTTCGGCAATTTCAGGCTCGTTCCTGCTCATCACGCATACTCCCGAATCGAAAGGTTGGGTGAGACTAGAGCGGGACGAGGAAAAGTGTAAGGCCGGAGCGAGGAAATCTCCCCGCCCCGGCCTTCAAATCATCGCCAATCCGCGCTTAGTGGTTATCGCGCGGCAGGCCCATGGTCTGGGCGATGCGCTGGTACTTGACCGCGGGCTTCAGCACCATGCCTTCGGAGAGCTGGTCGACCATGCCGCGCTGGATCTCCTGCCAGGGCGTCTGGTGCGGCGGGTATTTGTAGCCGCCTTCCGCCATCAGATCGCTGCGGCGCTTGTTCAGCTCCTCGTCGGGGATGAGGATGTTGGCCGTGCCCTTGTTCAAGTCGATGCGGATGCGGTCGCCCGACTTCACCAGCGCGAGCCCGCCCATGGCGGCGGCCTCAGGCGAAGCGTTGAGGATCGAGGGCGAGCCAGACGTGCCGGACTGGCGACCGTCGCCGACGCAAGGCAAAGCGTGGACGCCCCTCTTGATGAGCTCTGCGGGCGGGCGCATGTTGACTACTTCCGCCGCGCCGGGATAGCCGATGGGGCCGGTGCCGCGCATGATCAGGATAGAGTTTTCATCGATGCCGAGCGATGGATCGTCGATGCGGTGATGGTAATCCTCCGGCCCGTCGAACACCACGGCGGTTCCTTCGAAGGCATCGGGATCGTTCGGGTTCGACAGGTAGCGGTCGCGGAATTCCGGCGAGATGACGCTGGTCTTCATGATGGCGCTATCGAAGAGATTGCCCTTCAGGTTGATAAAGCCGGCCTTCTCCTTGAGCGGCGCCGAGAACGGGCGGATGACATCGGTGTTGAGATTTTCCGCGTCGCGGCAATTCTCGCCGATGCTCTTGCCGTTGACGGTGAGCGCGTCCGGATGCGGCAGCTTGCCGGCCTTCATCAGCTCACCCACGACCGCGGGCACGCCGCCGGCATGGTGGTAATCCTCGCCCAGATATTCGCCAGCCGGCTGGAGATTGACCAGCAGCGGGATCTCATGGCCGAGCTCCTGCCAGTCGTCATTGTCCAATTGGACGCCGAGATGGCGGGCGATGGCGTTCAAATGGATCGGCGCGTTGGTGGAGCCGCCGATGGCGGAGTTGACGACAATGGCGTTTTCGAACGCTTCGCGCGTCATGATATCCGACGGGCGCAGGTTCTCGCGCACCATCTCCACGATGCGCATACCGGTTTCATAAGCGATCTGGCCGCGCTCGCGATAGGGTGCGGGGATGGCCGCGCCGCCCGGAAGCTCCATGCCGAGCGCTTCGGCGAGCGAGTTCATGGTGGTGGCGGTGCCCATGGTGTTGCAATAGCCGACCGAAGGCGCGGACGAGGCGACGATGTCGATGAACTGCTCGTAGTCGATTTCACCGGCGGCAAGGCGCTGGCGGGATTTCCAGACGATGGTGCCCGAACCGGTGCGCTCGCCGCGATGCCAGCCATTGAGCATCGGGCCGACCGAAAGGGCGATGGCCGGGATGTTGACGGTCGCCGCGCCCATCAGCATGGCGGGCGTCGTCTTGTCACAGCCAATGGTCAGGACCACGCCGTCGAGCGGGTAGCCGTAAAGCACCTCGACCAGGCCGAGATAGGCAAGGTTGCGGTCGAGCGAAGCGGTTGGGCGCTTGCCGGTTTCCTGGATCGGATGAACCGGGAACTCCAGCGCCACGCCGCCGGCAGCGGCAATGCCGTCGCGCACGCGCTTGGCAAGCTCGAGATGGTGACGATTGCATGGCGAAAGGTCGGAGCCGGTCTGGGCGATGCCGATGATCGGCTTGCCCGAGCGCAGTTCCTTGGCTGTCAGGCCAAAATTCAAGTAGCGCTCCAGATAGAGCGCGGTCATGTCCGGATTGTCCGGGTTGTCGAACCATTCCTGAGAACGGAGATGCCTGATTTTCTTTTCGCTCATGATTTCGCTTTCCTCACCGGGTTCCCCAGTCTTTTCCCATGCCATCCGCATGGTCCTTTGCCATGGCATAGGCCAATCCGGGAGAATCGGCAACAAGTATTACTAAATGACTTTTGGATCATCGCGCGCCATTTGGACGCGGAAAAGGCGGGCGTGTTTGATGCGTGGCAAATTTCCGTGAGAAACCCTACATTGGCCCGGGATAGAGACAAGGAGAGCACATGGATCTGACGGGAGAGGAGCGCATCGCCGCGCCGCGCGAAGCCGTGTGGCGGGCATTGAACGATGTCGAGACCTTGAAAGCCGCGATTCCCGGCTGCGAGGCGCTGGAATGGCGGGGGCCCGGTCAGCTCGAGGCGGCGCTCGTCATGCGGTTCGGCCCAGTGAAGATTAGGCTTTTCGGTGAGCTGGAGCTCTCCAATATCAACCCGCCCGTATCCTACACGATTTCGGGAGCCGGCAAGGGCAGCATCGCCGGCTTCGTCCATGGCAGCACGGATGTGGTGCTGGCCGAGGACGGCAATGAGACGGTGCTGACTTATACGGTGCGCGGCGACGCGGGCGGGGGAATCGCGCAGTTGGGCGCCAGGCTGATCACGTCGAGCGCGCGGAAGCTGGCGGATCGGTTTTTTGCGAATATCGGGGCGGCGGCTGGTGGGATTTAATCGATAAAGACCCGGCGCTCTACGGCGCCCCCCTCTGTCCTGCCGGACATCTCCCCCGCAAGGGGGGAGATTACGCTGTCATACCCGTCCGGCACCAATCGCAAACGTCCCAGAATGGATGGTGATCGTCGTGCCAGCCGATCTCCCCCCTCGCGGGGGAGATGTCCGGCAGGACAGAGGGGGGCGCCGTAGAGCGCCAGGCTATATCAGCAAGCCGCCAATTACTTTTTTGCTGCGCGACGCGCGGCAAATATCCGCTCCGCCTCTTTAAAAATCTCATCGACCGACCGCGTGCTGATGCCGCTCTTGATGGATTCGTCGATGAGTTGACGTAACTCTTCGAGAGTATACTCCCGGTCATGTCTACGCTCGGCAGGGAGAATCTCACCCGTCTCGGGAGAGATCATCGTCACGGGAATGGTCTTTATCGGCGCTGCCATGACCGGTCTCCTCGGGCGCTATCGCCTGAGCGATTTCACCACCTTATCGGTAGCAGATCAAGCCTCTCGCCTTACCCCTTCCGCACCGCCTCCGCCAGTTCCCGCCTCAGGCGGTTATGCTCTTCCACCTTCGGCTTCGTAAACCGCCCGAGCAGGAGGTAGGCGACGGGGGTGATGTAGAGAGTCGCCAGGGTGGCGAGGCCGAGGCCGCCGACAATGACCCAGCCGAGCGCCACGCGCGCTTCCGCGCCTGCGCCCTGCGCCAGCACCAGCGGAACGCCGCCGAGGATGGCGCAGATCATGGTCATCGTCACCGGGCGCAGGCGGATATTCGCGGCCTCCTCGATCGCCTCACGCACGCTCATCCCCTTGTCGCGCAGCTGGTCGGCGAATTCGACGATGAGAATTCCGTTCTTCGCCATGATGCCGACGAGAAGCACAAGACCGATCTGGCTATAGACGTTGAGGCTGGTGCCGCTCATCAGCATGGCGAACACGGCGCAGCCAAGGCCCAGCGGCACGGTCGCCATGACGATGAAGGCGCTGACGAAGCTTTCGAACTGCGCCGCCAGCACCAGGAGGATGATGACGATGGCGAAACCGAAGGTGATGGCGAGGCCGTAGGAGGTTTCGCCCAGCGTGCGCGCCTCCGCCAGCGGGATGATGCGCGCGCCGGCGGGAAGCTCGGGAGCGGCGATCTTGAGCGCTTCCTGATAGGCATCGCCCAGCGCGAAGTCCGGCCTCAGGCCCGAGGTGATGGCGACGGAGCGCATGCGCTGCTCGCGGTCGAGTTCCGGCGGCACGGCCTGCTCCACCACGGTGGCGATAGACGACATGGGAACATAGCGGCCGTCGCTCGTCTTCAGAAAAATGTTTTCGAGGTCGGTCGGATCGTTGATCGGGTTGGTGGTGGAGACCAGCTTCACGTCGAAGCTGCGGTCGCCGATATAGACCGAGCCGATCTTGCGCCCGTCGAGGACGGACTGGACGGCATTGGCGAGGCCGGTGATATCGATGCCGAGGTCGGAGGCGCGCTCGCGGTTGATGTTGACGGAAAGCTGCGGCTGGGTCGGGTCGATGGAAAGGCGCGGCGACTGGTAGCGCGGGTCCTTCTCCATCGCCGCGACGATGTTCTGCGCCGCGGTGCGAAGCTGGGTATAGTCATTGCCGAGCAAGGCGAATTGCAGCCCGTTGCCCGCGCCGCGGATGCCGAGGCTGTTCGGCTGGGAGGTGAACACGCGCACGCCGGTAATCACCTTCAGCCGCTGCATGACGTCGGTCATGATCTGCTGCTGGGTGCGGACGCGCTCGCCCCAGGGCGCCAGCGTCAGCACGATGATGCCGCTGTTCGGCGAGCCGCCGGTTCCGGCGATGGCGAGCGTGCTCTGGATTTCGCCCGCATCGCGCAGGGGCTGAAGCAGTTTCTCGACCCGGTCGATCTGACTTTCCATGAACTCGAGGCTGATGCCCTGCGGGCCGCTCAGGCGCAGCAGGGCCTGGGCGCGGTCCTCCGTGGGCGTCAGTTCCTGGCGCAGCGTGCCATAGGCGACATAGGAAGCGGCGGCGAAGAGAAGCGCCACAGCCACCACGACCATCGGCGCGGCAAGGCAGGCATGAAGCGTGCGGCGGTAAAAGCCGGAAAGCGCCCCGCCGACGCGGCGGAATGCCCCCGGCGAGTGCTCTTCATGGTGCACTGCCGCCTCCGACAGGAAGCGCGAGGCGAGCATGGGGCAGAAGGTGAGCGCAACGACGGAGGACAGCAGAACCGAAATCGCCAGCACCACGCCGAACTCCCGGAAGAGGCCGCCCATCTGGCCCGGCAGGAAGGAGATCGGGACGAAGACGGCGGCGAGCGTCAGCGTCGTGGCGATGACGGCGAAGAACACTTCCTGCGTGCCGAGCACCGCCGCGGCGCGCGGACCCAGCCCCATATTGCGGCGGCGCACGATGTTTTCGAGCACGACGATGGCGTCGTCGACGACGAGGCCGGTCGCCAGCACCAGCGCGAGCAGCGTCAGAATGTTGACCGAGAAGCCGAGCAGATAGATGGCGGCGATGGTGCCGATGAGCGCCACCGGCATGGAAATGGCGGGGATCAGCGTGGCGCGGATATCCCACAGGAACAGGAAGATGATCAGGATGACGATGAAGACCGAGGCGACAAGCGCAATCTCGACTTCATGAATGGCGCCGTCGATGAAGTTGGCATCGTCGCTCGTCACGTGGATATCGACGCCCGGCGGCATGGATTTCTGCAATTGCTCGACAGCGGCGCGGATACCCTTGGAAATGTCGAGCGTGTTGGATTGCGCCTGGCGGATGATGCCGAGGCCGATGGCCGTCTTGCCGTTGGAACTGACCGAAGAGCTTTCGATATCGGGGCCGAGCGTCACATTGGCGACGTCGCCAAGCTTGGTGTGCCCGTTGATGATGATGTTCTCGAAGGCCTCCGGCGTTGTCACCGTGGCCGCCGCGCGCACCACGATGGACTGGTCGTTGCTCTTGAGCGAGCCCGCCGGCTGGTCGAGTGCCATGGTGGAGAGCGCATTGGAGATATCGGCGATGGTCAGGCCATAGCTCGCCAGCTTGGCCTGATCGATATCGATGCGGAAAATCTTGTCGCGGTCGCCATTGACCTGCACGTCGGCGACGCCGGGCACGGCGGCCAGCACGTCTTCGATCCGGTCCTCGACCAGCACGGTCATGTCCTGGATCGGCATGGAATCCGAGGTCACCGCAAGGCGCATCACCGGATCGGCATTGGCGTCGGCCTTGATGATCTGCGGCGCGTCGGCCTCCTCGGGCAGATTGTTGGTCACCCGCGATATGGCGTCGCGCATGTCCGCCGCCGCGACGTTGAGATCGACACCGTCATTGAATTCGACGGTGACGCGGCTGCGCCCGAAGGAAGAAGCGGACGAGATCGACTTGACGCCCGGAACGCGCGCCACCGCGTTTTCCAGCACCTGCGTCAATTCACGGTCGACGGTCTCGGCGGATGCACCGTCGAAATCGGTGCGGATCGTCACGATGGGCCGGTCGACATCCGGAAGCTCGCGGATATCGACGCCGGTAAAGGCGGCAAGGCCGGCAACGACGATGAGGACGTTGAGGACGAAGGCCAAGACCGGGCGGCGGATGAAAAGCGCGGTGAAGCCGCCCTCATCGGAGCCGTGAGAAGAGGATGGTTGATTGCTCATGAGCGAAGCCTCATTCGGCCTTCGCCTCGGCGGCGGGCTGCCCCGCTGCCGGGCCGGGCGCACCGCCGTCATTGGCAATCTTCACCGCCCCGCCATCGCGCACGGTCTGGACGCCCTGGGTGACAACCATGTCTCCCGGCTTCAGCGACGCGTTCACCAATATGCTCGTCGTGTTGCGCTGGATGATCTGCACGGCCACTTTTTTGGCCACTCCGTCAACAATTTGCCACACGAAAGCCCCATCGGCGCCCCATTGCACCGACAATGGATCGACGGAAGGGTACTTATCGCCGGGAAAAAGCAGCGTTACCTCGAAGGACATACCGGCCCGCAATGTGTCATCCGGATTGGGGATTTGCGCACGCACGCGCAGGGTGCGGCTCTCTTCATCGATGGCATTGTCGATGGCGACGATCTTGCCGTCGAAGGCCCGACCCGGCACGGCGATCGAGGTGGCGGTGATCGGCTGGCCGATCCTGATCTGCGGGGCATAGCGCTCGGGAACCCATACATCGATCAGGATCTGCGAGCGGTCGTCGATTGTCGCTATCGCCGTCGTGGTGGTGACGAAATTGCCGGCATTGACCGGCAGGATGCCGATGACGCCCGAAATCGGCGCGGTGACCGTGCGGCGGGAAAGCGCCAGCGCCGCCTCCTCCGCCACCAGCTTGGCATTGGCAACGGCAAGCTGGGCATCGACCACCTGCACCTCGGTCGCCGTGTTGGTCGAGCGCAAGGTGGTGATGCGGCGCAGGGTGTTCTGGGCGTTCTGAAGGGCGATCTCCGCCTTGTCATTGGCGATCTGCTCTTCGGCGGAGTCGAGTGCCGCAATCGGCTCGCCTTCCTTCACATGCGCACCGGCCTTGACCAGAAGCCTGGTCAGCATGCCGCCGGACCAGGGCGTCACCGAAACGGTTTCCACCGCCCTGCCCGTGCCGATGGCGCTGAGGCGCGTGTTGATGGTGTCCTCCCGGACAGGCGCGGCGACGACGAGCGTCGGTCCCTGCCCGCCGCCACGGCCCGCGCCCTGGCGGCCGCCCTGCAGAGCGGTCTCGCTTCCGGGATTGCCTGAATAGAAATATTTCCAGCCGGCGAAAGCCGCCAGCAGGACGAGGACGACGAGGATGATCTGCTTCCAGATTTTCATCCGGCACTCCGGTTGCGGAAAGGCACGATACCCTCACGATCGGAGGGAACACAGGGTATATCGGACAGGGGGATTAACGAAATCTGAGCGCTGTCTATCAAGGGCGCGGCCTTTTCTAACCGGTCGGGGCCTCATTGCAGGCGAAACGTTCAAATCACTGGGGCGTGATACAATTTGACGGTCGCGGCAGGCGACGTCCAATTAAATTTATGTAATCCATCAGCGCCCCGAGGCATCATGCCTCTTGATATTGCTCATACAGTATGACTTTTAACCTCATATGAAAACCAACGCCCTCCCCCGGGGGAGGACGAACCTGTCTGAATGGGAGGGTAATGATGAATCTGGTTCAGCTGATCAGCGAAAAGGGCAAGCGGCGGGTCGCGGCGCGTGACGAAGAGGGTTTCCGCATCGTGCAGGGCACCCGCTCGGTGCTGGAACTCGCCCATGAGGCGATCGAGGAAGAAACGACCATCGATGCCATCATCGAAGAGCGCGGGCTCGGCAAGGTGGTCGATGTAGAAGCCGCCTACAAGGATGGCCGCCTGCTGCCGCCCATCGATGCTCCCGACGCGGCGCATATCCACCTGACCGGCACGGGCCTGACGCATCTGGGCTCCGCCGCGACGCGCGACGCCATGCACAAGAAGGCTTCGACCGAAAAGGAAGAGAGCCTCACCGACTCCATGAAGATGTTCAGGATGGGCCTCGAAGGCGGCAAGCCGGCGAAGGGCGAGACCGGCGTGCAGCCCGAATGGTTCTACAAGGGCAACGGCACGATGCTGGTGGCACCCGGCGCGGCGCTCACCTCCCCTTCCTTCGCCGACGATGGCGGCGAGGAGCCTGAGATCGCCGGCATCTATGTCATCGGCCCGGACGGAACGCCGTTCCGCTTGGGCTTCGCGCTGGCGAACGAATTCTCCGACCATGTCATGGAGCGGGTCAACTATCTCTACCTCGCCCATTCGAAGCTGCGTCCCTGCGCCATCGGCCCGGAACTGCGCCTCGGCAAGCTGCCGGACCATATCAGCGGCACCTCGCGTATCCTGCGTGATGGCAAGACGCTGTGGGAGAAGCCGTTCCTCTCGGGCGAGGACAACATGTCCCACACCTTCGCCAATCTGGAATATCATCACTTCAAATATGAAGTGTTCCGCCAGCCGGGCGACATCCACATCCATATGTTCGGCACCGCGACGCTCTCCTTCGCCGATGGCATCCGCACCGAGCCGGGCGACGTCTTCGAGATCGAAGCCCCGGATTTCGGCCTGCCGCTGCGCAACCCCCTCGTCAACGCCAAGGCGGACAAGGTGAAGATCAAGGCGCTGTAAGCGTTTCGGCGGATTGTTTTTGAAAGAGCAGGATGCACGCCATGCATCCTGCTCTTTGTTTTTTTCCGCATGATCCTATCCGAAAAGTCTGCAACTTTTCGGGGTCATGCTCTAGGCCAAGGACAGCCGCACGTCGAGGCTGTTGCGGGTGGCGTGGGAATAGGGGCAGACGATGTGCGCCTGATCGATGAGCTCGCGGGCGGTTGCCGGGTCAATGCCCGGCAGCGCGACGGTGAGCGCCACGTCAAGGCCGAAGCCCTGCCCGTCATCGCGCTTGCCGATGCCGACCGCCGCCGTGACCGTGCTGTCGTCGGCGATCTTCACCTTGCGCTGGCTGGCGACGAATTTGAGCGCGCCCAGGAAGCAGGCGGCATAGCCGGAAGCGAACAGCTGCTCCGGATTGTTGCCCTCCCCGCCGGGGCCGCCCAGCTCCTTCGGCGTGACCAGCGCGACGCTGAATGCGCCGTCCTTCGTAGCAGCCTTGCCGGTGCGGCCGCCGGTGGCGGTGGCTTCGGTGCGATAGAGGATATCCATTTCTGTCTCCATGATTTGCGATAATGTTTATCGCGATAACGAAAATGATGTAGCGCGATTCCTGTTACACGTCCAGCTAATTTTTATCGCGATATTTATTTTCGCGATTATGATGGATATAGGAGGGCCAAGGAGATTCGCCATGAGCCAGCAAAAAGAAACTGCGCCGCTGCCGCTGGACGACCAGCTCTGCTATGCGGTCTATTCCGCCGGGATTGCCATCCAGCGGCTCTATAAGCCCCTGCTCGACCAGATGGGACTCACCTATCCGCAATATCTCGTGCTGAATGTGCTGTGGCGGGAGGACGCGCAGACCGTGGGCGGCATCGCCGAGCAGCTGGCGCTCGAATCGAGCACGCTGACGCCGCTGCTCAAAAGGCTGGAAGGCGCAGGGCTCGTGCGCCGGACAAGGAACCCGGACAATGAACGGCAGGTGGTGGTGGCGCTAACCGAAGAGGGACAAGCGCTTCGTATGCGCGCCAGCTGCGTCGGCGAAGCGCTATTTGCCGCCTCGGGCCAAAGCCCGGAGCGATTGGGCGAACTCAACCGGGACATCAGGGCGCTGCGCGACGCCATCTATGCACGCATCGGCGGGTGGAACAGGCCGGTGTAAGGGCGGCCTCGCTCTAGAGTTTTTAGATGGAAACGTTGGTGGAACAATACCCCCCTCTGCCCTGCCGGGCAGAGGGGGGGGTGCCTCGCGATTCCGTTAGGGCGTAGTGACAATTTAATGATTTTACGATTCCCAAGGAATGGCAAATCAGATTCAACACTGGCTTTTGGAGGCTGGTGTGGAAGGCGAGATACTTCGGGATGATCAGTGGGAGCGGCTACGGGACTTTGTACCGGGCGGGCGTA